>JBBRMA010000082.1:0-20725 GCA_038231075.1 Myxococcales bacterium
AGGGCAACCCGCTCGGCCGATTCGCTGCGCATCGCCGCGTCTCTCCTCGTCGCCGTACAGAAAGTACGGCTCCTCGTCGTTCCTTGCGCTGCTTGCGACTCGACCGTTCTCCTCGGTCCTTCAACCCGATCGGTGCTCTAGGAGTGCGGCGCCGGATTTGGCGAGGCCCGCTGTCGCGACCCTGCGCGCCCCGTGGCGCGGATTCAGGGATGGGGAGTTTTTCGCGACGGGTCAGGCACGGCCGGCTAGACTGCGCCGCCATGACGGACGCGCAAACGCCCCCCGCCCCGCTGGTCGGGGTCATCATGGGCTCGCGCAGCGACCTCGACACCATGGGGTCCGCGGTCGAGCTGCTCTGCGAGCTGCGCATCCCGCACGAGGTGCGCGTGGTCTCGGCGCATCGCACGCCCGACTGGATGTTCCAATACGCGCGCGAGGCCCAGGGCCGGGGGCTGCGCGTGATCATCGCGGGGGCCGGCGGAGCGGCGCACCTGCCCGGCATGGTCGCGGCGCTGACGCCGCTGCCCGTGCTGGGCGTGCCCGTGGACGCGACGGGCCTCAAGGGCGTGGACGCGCTGCTCTCGATCGCGCAGATGCCCAAGGGCGTGCCGGTCGGGACGCTCGCGATCGGCAAGCCCGGCGCGGCCAACGCGGCGCTGCTGGCGGCGCGCATCCTCGCCACCGTCGACGGCGAGCTGCGCGCACGGCTCGAGGCCTGGCGGATCGCGCGCGCCGACGAGGTCCTGCGCGCCCGGGAGATCGAGTGACGGCCATCTTGCCCGGCGCGACCATCGGGATCCTCGGCGGCGGCCAGCTCGGGCGCATGACCGCCATGGCGGCGCGCTCGCTCGGCTACCACCTGCACGCGCTCGATCCCGACCCGAGCTGCGCCGCGCGCTTCGTCGTCGAGCGGTGCTTCACCGCGCCGCTCGACGACGCCGAGGCCGCCGGCGAGATGGCCAAAGGATGCCAGGTGGTCACGCTGGAGATCGAGAAGGTTTCGCTCGCCGCCCTGCGCGCGGCCGAGAGGCACGCGCCGGTGCGCCCGGGGCCCCACGTGCTCGAGATGGTGCAGGACCGCGCGCGCCAGAAGGCCTGGCTCCTGAAGCACGGCTTTCCGCTCGGCCCCTACCGCGACGCGACCAACTCCGCGGAGCTGGCGGAGGCCATCCGCGCGCTCGGACCCGGGACGTTCTTCGTCAAGGCCACGCAAGGCGGATACGACGGCAAGGGCCAGGTGGTGCTGCGCGATCACGCCGACGCGGCCCGCGCCTGCGACGAGCTCGGCCACGCGCCGATGGTTGTGGAGAAGGGCCTGCAGCTCGAGGCGGAGATCAGCGTCATGGTGGCCCGCAGGCCCGGCGGACAGATGGCGGTCTATCCGGCGGCGCTCAACCACCACGAGGATCGCATCCTCGCCTGGTCGGTCCTGCCGGCGCCGCTGCCCGAGCGGATGGCCACCCTGGCGGCCGAGCTGGCGCGCGGCATCGCCGAGCAGCTCGATGTGGTGGGCCTGCTCGCGGTGGAGATGTTCGTCACCAAGTCCGGCGAGCTGCTCGTCAACGAGCTCGCGCCGCGGCCGCACAACAGCTTCCACGCCACCGAGGTGGCCTGCGCCACCTCGCAGTTCGAGCAGCAGGTTCGTGCAGTCTGCGACCTGCCGCTCGGCTCGCCCGCCGTGCTGCGGCCGGCGGCCATCGCGAACCTCCTCGGCGATCTCTGGCTCTCGCACGCGCCGCCCTTCGACGCCGCGCTGGCGCTCCCGGGCGTCCGTCTGCACCTCTATGGCAAGCGGGTCGCGAGGCCCGGCCGGAAGATGGGCCACCTCTCGGCGATCGGCGCCACGCCCGACGAGGCCATCGCGCGGGTCCAGGAAGCCCGGCGCGCGCTGGGCTGAGCTACTGCACGAACTTCAGCCGGGCAAAGCGGTTCACCGCGTGAAAGTCGCCGACCAGCGGCGCGCTATAGGCCTGGCCCTCGTTGGGCTGCCCGGGGCCTTGCAAGAGCCGGTAGAGATTGAACCGCCATTCATCGCCGACCTTGGGCCGCGCGCCGTCGAGCGCAGCGAAGGGGATCGCCAGCTCGGCGCTCCAGCCGCGATCGACGTCGCGCGGCTCGTTCAGCGTGCCGTCGAGGTGGACCGCGTGCAGCGCGCCCGAGGACCACCCGAGCTGCATGCCCTGCCGCCGCCCCGTGAAGCTCGCGTCGAACAGCTTGTTGGCGGGCGAGACCTCGATCTCGAAGTAGCGCAACAGGTCGCCCTTCGGGTTCAAGAATATCTCGACGACATTCGAGGTGTAGAGCGGGTCGTCGTCCTTGGTGAAGGGGGTCGAGATGTTCCGATCCTCGGCAAGGAACCCCACGTAGAGGCGGTCATCGTCCCAGAGCAGGCGCGCCTCGGTCTGCCAGGTGACGGCCTTGCCATCCACCGAGCGCACCAGCGCCGCGCGCTCGGCGCTGTCCCAGGCGCGCTCGGCCAGGACGCCGTCGATCTGAAGCGGCGCCGCCGCGCGATGGACGAGGTACGTCGGCAGCTCCAGGGCCGAGGATTGCCCCGCGGCGATGGCGGGGGCCTGCGAGCCGCTCTTGCAGCCGCAGAGAAGAACACCGATCCAGAGGGCGAGCGCACGCACGGCCGCGCACCTTAGCAATTAACCCAGGCGGGCGCGGCGGACGATCAGGTCGCAGAGCCGCTCGTGCCCGCCGAGCAGGCTGGAGAACTGCAAGGGCCCGAGCCGCGTGCGCACCGCGTAGCTCGTGCCGATGACGCCGGGCAGGACGTCGACGCGGAGGATGTCGTCGAACGAGTAGGTCCGCTCGAGTGAAAAGGTGCGCACGATCAGCCCCTGGTCGCTGACCGTGAACGAGAGCCGGTGATAGAAGGCGGCGCAGGCGCTGAAGAGCGTGATGAAGAACGCCGCCGAGAGGAACGAGCTGGCCGTCGCGCCGCGCATCAGCATCAGGGCGCAGAAGACGCCGACCCAGAGCGAGTCCGCCGCCAGGACCACGCTGCGGATGAGCACGCGGGGACGAAAGGTCTCCGGTGCAAGCGCTTCGCGTCCCATGGCCATTGCTGCAAGGATACCCACGGCAGGGGAGCCGAGCAACGGCCCGCCGCTCGTCGTAGACGCCAGACCGCGGGGCTGTGCGATAGTGCCCGCGTGAGCGATTCGCGCACGGTCCTGCTGGTCGAGGACGACAGAGGCGTCCAGCGCGTCTTCGCCGAGGCGCTCTCGACCGCCGGGTTCGCGGTGCTCGCCGAGCACGACGGCGAGTGGGCGCTGCGCACCTTCCAGAACCGCACCGTGGACGTGGTGGTCCTCGACGCGGCGCTGCCCGGCTTGACCGGCTTCCAGGTCGCCGAAGAGCTGCGCAAGCTGCCGCGCGGCGAGAAGGTGCCGCTGATCCTGACCTCGGGGGTCTACAAGGCCGCGCGCAGCCTGGGCGAGCTGCGCAGCCGGGTCGGGCCGGTGCGGTTCTTGGAGAAGCCGATCGAGCCCTCCAAGCTCGTCGACGCGGTCTTCGCGGCGCTCGGCGTTCCCCGGCCGGGCAACGAGGAAGAGGCGCAGAGCCGCCTCGAGCGGGCGCGCGTCGCCGCCAAGCTGAAGGACTTCTCCTCGCTGCCTGATCTCGAAGAGCAGCGCTCGGTGGAGAGCGACAGCCAGGTGCGCTTTCGCGGCGCCATGCTCGTGCGCGGCAACCTGCGCGAGACGCCCTTTGCCGAGGTGCTCGCGCAGCTGCACCGCTGGCGTGCCACGGGCGCGCTGCTCTTGCGCAAGGAGCCCATCAAGAAGCTCGTCTACCTGCGCGAGGGTGCCCCGAACTACGTGCGCTCGAACCTGCTCAACGAGACGCTCGGACACGTGCTGGTGCGCGAGCGGATGATCGCGCTCGAGGAGCAGGAAGAGTCGGTGCGCCGCATGGCCGAGACGCGGCGCCAGCAGGGCACCACGCTGATCGAGATGGGGTGCATCTCGCCGGCGAACCTGGCCTTCGCGCTCCAGCTGCAGCTCGAGACCAAGCTCTTCGATCTCTTCACCTGGCCCGAGGGCGAGTACCAGTTCAACCCGCGCGCGGAGGCCCCGGCCGCGCAGGTGGCCATCGAGCTGACGCCGGCGCGCATCCTCTTCGAAGGCGTGCGCCGCCACTATGACGAAGAGCGGGTGCGGCGCTCGCTCGGCCGCGACGTCGAGCGGGCCACGGTGCGCCTCTCGGATGACCCGCTCGACCGCTTCCAGGACATGGGGCTCGACAGCGAGGAGGCCCGCATCTTCGCCCGCATCGACGGCCGGCGCACCGTGGGCGAATTGCTGGCGCAGACCTCGCTCGCGACCGGGGACGCGCTCAAGCTGCTCTATGCCATGCGCTGCTCGGGGATGGTGGCGTTCGGTCCGCCCCTCGCGGCCAGCACCGGCCCCCAGGCCAATCAGCCGCCGCCGCCGCCGGATGACCTGTCGGGCCCGCTGCCGCTGCAGCCGCCCCTGGCGAAGGTGCCGATCGCGGGTCGCAAGCCGCCGCCGCCGCCCATCGACAGGCCGCCGGAGCGGGCGGTGCCCGAGCAGGAGCTGCAGGTGCGCCAGCTGGTCGAGCGGCTGGCCGCGCGCGCCCAGGACCTGCGCCGCGCCAGCCTCTTCGAGGTGCTGGGCCTGCCCCGCACCGCCACCATCCCAGAGGTCCGCACAGCCTTCGCCGCGCTCGCCAAGGAGAACCACCCGGACCGCCTGGGGCCCGACGTCACCCACGAGGCGCGCGCGTTCGCCGAGGAGATCTTCGCGCAGCTGCTCCACGCCTACGAGACGCTGGCCGACGAGCGCCGGCGCGCCGCGTACTTGCAGCAGCTGGCCGCCGGAGTGCACCGGAGCGACGGCGACGAGGTGGCGCGCATCCTCTCGGCGGAGCACCGCTTCCGCGAGGGCGGCGAGCAGATGCGCCAGCGCGACTTCGCCTCCGCGCAGAAGTCCTTCGAGGACGCGGTGCGCCTCTATCCCGACGAGGCCGAGTTCTGGGCGTGGCTCGGCTGGTCGGTCTGGTGCGCGCAGTCGCCGGGCCCTGCGGCCGAGGTCTCCGCCATCGCGCACCTCGACCGCGCGCTGCAGCTCAACCCGCGCATCGACCGCGCTTACGTCTTCCGCGGCTACGTGCACGCCGCGCTCGGCCGCAAAGCGCAGTCAGAGGCCGAGTTCGAAAAAGCGCTGCTCTGTAACCCTGCCTGCACTGAGGCGCTCAAAGAGCTGAGGCTGGTGGACCCCGGGTGAGACCGCGGGCCAACCCGGCCGCAACTCTCTCGGAGGAACACCACATGAACGCGAAGATCCTGAGCATCGCCCTCGTCGTCCTGGCAGCGTGCGGCGGCAGCGTCGGCCCCATCACCGGCCCGGTCAACAACACCACCACCTGCACCTATGCGTTCTCGGGCGCCCTGACCGGCACCTTCACCTCGGCGAACTGCATCGGCGGCGTCGCGGCCTACAACTCCACCCAGAACGTGGGCGTGGTCAGCCTGGCCACGGTGCCCAGCAACACCTATCCGGTGAACGGCGCCATCGAGGTGAAGAGCACCGGCGGCATCAGCAGCCGGGGCTACTCGATCGGCGACGCCAGCGCGACAGGGGCGATGATCGTGCAGAGCGGCAACAGCCAGTGGGAGGCGGCGTCGGCCAATGGGAGCAGCGGGCAGATCGGGGCGATGACGATCAACGTGACCAGCTCGACGCAGTACGCGAGCGGAGGCGGCGCGACTGGCTACTACATCCACGGCACGGCCGACGCGACGCTCGAGGCGGTGGCCGGCTCGGGCGCGACCGGCACGGTGACTCTGCACGCGGTCTTCTAGGAGGCCGGGCGTATTCGCCGACGCGAACTGTCCTGATCCCGCGCGCACCGTCGCGCGGATTCAGGGCTAGGGCGGAAATTGGCTGCGGCGCTGCTGGCCTCGTGTACCCTGCCCGCCCGTGCCGTTGCTCAAAGAGCGATTCGCCGAGCTGGGGCCGCTCGCCGACATGGAAGTGCAGCTGGCCCGCGCCGCACAGCACGCGCGCGGCCGGCTGCATCCGGACGACGAGGGCGCGCTCCGCTACGCGCTCTCGCTCGCGCACTGCTGGCAGGTGCGCGGGCCCGACGGGCGCGATGTCGCGGTGGCCGCGCTGCTCCGCCCGCTGCGCGAGCGCGTGCGCGAAGTCCTCCTGCCGCTCCTCGGGCCTTCCCGCAGCAACCCGGCCGAACCGTACGAGCTGCTCCCCGCGGCCCGCGCCTGCAGGGAAGCCGCGCTGGCCGCCCGCAAGGATCTGGTCGCAAGGCTTGGCCATCGCCTGCCCGAGGAGACGCTCGACTCCGAGGTGCGCGAGCGCCACCTGGTCCTGGTGTGTGGCGGCGGCGGTGGCACTGGCTATGTGCACCTGGCGGCCTTCGCCTTGCTCGAGGCGGCGGGGCTGCAGCCGTCGCTGCTCGCCGGCAGCTCGATGGGCGCCATCCTCGGCCTCTTTCGCGCCCGCGAGAGGCGCTTCGACCTCGCGCGCATCCCCGAGATTCTGGGCGATCTGAGCTATCGGAAAATCTTCCGACTGGGTCCCCAGCCGAGCCGCTACGGGCTTCCCGGCCCCCTGCGGCTGCACCTGCGCTCGGCCATCGGCCACTGGTTCCAGCACCCCGACGGCTCGCCGCTGCGGCTGGCCGACCTCTCGATCCCGCTCCTGGTCACCGTCACCGGAATCCGGCGCGGCAGGCTCCCGCGGCCGCTGGAGGAGTACGAGCGGCTCGGCGGGCTGACGACCGACGATCCCGAGAAGCTGGGGCTGCGCGCCCTGCGGGCTGGCGTCCTGCGCGTGACGGGGGCCATCGCCGAGCTCGTGCGCGTGCCTCGGCTCGCGAGCAAGCTGGTCTTCGGGGCCAGCGAAGAGACGCGCCAGGCCGACGCCATCGACGCGGCAGGCTTCTCGGCGAGCGTGCCCGGCGTCATCCACTACGACGTCCTTCGCGACGACCCGCGGATGCATGACCTCTTGCGCGGCCTGATGGAGCGGCACGACCTCGTCCGCCTCTGCGACGGCGGCGTCATCGACAACGTCCCTTCGCGCACGGCCTGGCGATTCGTGCAGCGCGCGGGAGTGCCCGGCAGCGGCAGCAGGAACACCGTCATCCTCGCGCTCGACTGCTTCGCGCCCCGCCTGCTGACGCCGCTCTGGTACCCGCTGCAGAGCGTGGCCGCACAGAACGTGCTGCGCAACCGGCCCTACGCGCACATCTACAAGGCGTTCCGGCGCACGCTCTCGCCGCTCGAGCTGCTCCCGCAGAAGGCGTCGCTCGCGCGCATCATCAACTCGGCCAAGGAAGAGCTGCTCGGCGAGCTGCCGGTGCTGCAGCGGCTGCTGGCGCCCATCCCGCCGCTCGTGCCGTGAGGGGGCGCTGGCATCTTTCGCGAGGCCCGTGCTAAGAGGCGCGCGTCCTCTGGAGGAGCCGCATGGCCAAGGCCCCCGAAAAGCTCCGCGAGTCGCAGCACATCTGGATGGACGGAAAGCTCGTCCCCTGGGCCGACGCCAAGGTCCACATCCTCACGCACTCGCTGCACTACGGCGTGGCCGTGTTCGAGGGCATCCGCTGCTACCCGCAGCCCGATGGCGGAGGCGCCATCTTCCGCCTGCGCGAGCACATCAAGCGGCTCTTCGAGTCGGCGCACATCTGCATGATGGAGATGCCCTTCACTCTCGAGCAGGTGATCGCCGCCTGCGGCGAGGTGATGCGCGCCAACAAGATGAACGAGGGCTACCTGCGGCCCATCGCCTACTTCTCCGACGGCCTGATGGGCGTCGGCGCCGTCAACCCGGTCAAGCTCTCGATCGCGACCTGGTACTGGGGCGCGTACCTCGGCGACGAGGGGCTGAAGAAGGGCATCCGCGTGAAGATCTCGAGCTACACGCGCATGCACATGAACAGCGACCCCACGCGCGCAAAGGTGACCGGTCACTACCTGAACAGCGTGCTCGCCAAGCGCGAGGCGCTGATGGGCGGGTACGACGAGGCCATCCTGCTCGACCAGCAAGGTTACGTCGGCGAGGCCACCGGCGAGAACGTCTTCATGGTGCGCGGCGGCACGCTTTACACGCCCCCCGTCGCCGGCGGCATCCTCGAGGGCATCACCCGCGAGAGCATCCTCCGCATCGCCAAGGACAAGGGCGTGCCGGTCGAGGAGCGCCGCTTCTCGCGCGACTACCTGTACTGCGCCGACGAGGCCTTCATGTGCGGCACCGCGGCCGAGATTACGCCCGTGCGCGAAGTCGACGACCGGAAGATCGGTGCGGGCGGCATGGGGCCCATCACCGAAGAGATCCAGCGCACGTTCTTCCGCGCCGTCCGCGGGCTCGAGCCGCGATACACTGAGTGGCTGCATAAGGTGTAGGTTGGATCGAACCTCCGCAGCGCGCGTTCAGTCAGCGGAATGTCCCGCAGCGCTGCAGGGTTTTGGCCATCGCTGGAAGGGAACGTGGCCGGCCCGCGCCGGATGCGGTCCCTAAAAGCGATCCGCCCGTCCCAACGGGATTTTTGTTGACGACCCATCAGCTGGTTGCTAGCTTGCCCGCCCTGCAGGCCGGCACAACATGCCTGAATTTCAGCGCAAAAGGAGAGCTGCGTGAGCCGGACCAGGTACATGGACCTCGACGACCGCAACGAAGACCTCCGCGAGCTGCTGCGCCAGCGCAACCGCGACGCCCACGAGTTCATGGAGAGGTTTGAGCTCGGGTGGATCTGGCATGAGCAGGCCCTCGAAGGCTGCGTCCTCACCCACTCGGAGCTGCAGCAAGCCTTCGACCCCGGCGCCATCGTCGACTCCTCGATGGTCAGCGTCTACCGCGAAGTGAGGAACCTCCGCGACGCCATCAACGTCATCAAGCACGAGTCGCGCGGCAAGTCGGTGAAGTACACCATGGCGCTCGTCAAGAAGCTCTTCGAGACCATCTACGCGGGAATCCACAACCGCATCCCGATGACCTTCCGCCGCGACATGCCGCTGCACCGCACCTACTTCCACGACATCGTGCAGCCGGTCCTCATCCAGCCGGGCCTCGATCAGCTCTTCGAGTTCATGGCCTCGAACGAGTTCAAGGAGTACCACCCGCTCAAGCAGGCCACGCACGCGCACCACCGCTTCATGGAGATCTTCCCGTTCTCGGACTGGTCGGGCAAGGTCGGGCGCATGCTGATGAACCTCATGTTGATCCGCAACGGGTACATGCCGGTCATCATCCACAGCCACGATCGGCAGAAGTATTATGAAGCGCTGCGCCTGCCGGCCACGCAGTTCGGCCAGGTGATCCTCGACGCCATGGACAACGGCCTCGACAACGCCTTCAAGTACTTCATCCCTGGCTACGACGAGAACGCCCGCCGCCGCGTCGCCGGCGAATAGCGCCGCGTGCTGCTCGGCGCGCACGAGTCCACCGCGGGGGGCCTGCACCTGGCCTTCGAGCGTGCCCTGGCCGACGGCGCCGAGGCCCTGCAGATCTTCACCAAATCGAGCCGGATGTGGGCCGCCAAGGAGATCACCGCTCCTGACGCGGCCCTGTTTCGTTCTGCGTCGGCCAAGGCCAGGCTCGGCGGCACCAGCGTTCACGCGAGCTACCTCATCAACCTCGGCAGCATGGACGACGCCATCCGCGCCAAGGGCATCGCCGCGCTGGCCGACGAGCTCTCGCGTTGCGACCTGATCGGCGTCCCCTACCTCGTCCTGCACCCCGGCTCCTGCGAAGACGTGAGGGCAGGGTTGTCGGCCATCGCGCGGGGGCTCGACGAGGCGTTCGCCGCCAGCCGCGGCCCCTGCAAACTGCTCCTCGAGACGGCGGCCGGCCAAGGCAGTGCGCTCGGGCGCACGTTCGAGGAGCTGCGCGCCATCCGCGACCAGACCAAGCACCCGGACCGCGTGGCGTACTGCCTCGACACCTGCCACGTCTTCGCAGCGGGCATGGACCTCTCGACCGAGGCGGGCTACGAGGCGGTCTTCAATGGATTCGACTCAATATTGGGCATTGAGAATCTTCTCGCGTTTCACCTCAACGACTCGAAGAAGCCGCTCGGCTGCCTCGTCGATCGGCACGAGCACGTCGGCAAGGGCTGCATCGGCGAGCTGGCATTTCGCAAGCTGGTGAACGATCCCCGCTTTGCGGCCGTACCGGGCTACCTCGAAATTCCGCCCGAGGAGAACAAGGCAGACCTGCTCCGCCTGCGCTCGTGGCGAGAGGCAAACCCAGGGACTGACAAGCGAAAGATGAAGGGGCCGCCGGCGCGTCCGGGACGCGTTGCCAAGGGCAAGGGGCTGAACTAGGGTGCGCTTCCCCATGGGCCAACAGAACGCAGCCGCCTCGCCGCGGCGCCGCCGGCCCGCCGAGTCCGAGGGACCCTTCAAAGAGCGCCTCCGCCGGCTGCTCGCAGTGGCCCGGACGCGGCGGCAAGCGCTGGTCCTGACCCACGACAACCCGGACCCTGATGCCATCGCCAGCGCCTGCGGGCTCGCCTGGCTGCTCCAGCAAAACGGCGTCGATGCGCAGGCGGCCTACGGCGGCGTCATCGGCCGCGCCGAGAACAAGGCGCTGCTCAAGATCCTCGACCTGCCGCTCGTGCCGCTCTCCAAAGTAGCCCTGCGCGAGGTCGACCTGGTCTGCCTCGTCGACACCCAGCCCGAGGTGGGAAATTACACGCTCACGGGCGCGCCCTTTCCCGACCTTGTCATCGACCATCACCCCGCGCGGCCGCAGTCGGCGCGCTCGGCCTTCCACGACGTGGGCGGACCCGCGGGCGCGACCTCGACGCTGGTGACGATGTACCTGCGCGCGGCCCGCCTCGTGCCCCCGCCGCCGCTGGCCACCGCGCTGTTCTACGGCATCAAGACCGACACGCGAGACCTGGGCCGCGAGGTCGAGGGCCACGACATCGACTGTTACGCCTGGCTCTTCCCGCTGATGACCAAGGCGGCGCTGAGCCGCATCGAGCACCCGCAGGTTCCGAAGAGCTACTTCGCCGCCTACCACCGCGCCTACGAGTGCGCGCGCCTGCACGGCGGTGGCCAGGCGTGCCTCGTCGATCTGGGCCAGGTCTACGTTCCCGAGATCGTCCCCGAGGTAGCCGAGCGGCTGGTCAGCCTCGAGGGTCTCAAGTGGTCCCTCGCCGTCGGCGCCTACCAGAACGAGCTCTACCTGAGCCTGCGCCTCAACGACCGGCGCATCAACGCGGGCCGCATGGTGCGCGAGCTGTGCGCGCCGCTCGGGGGCAGCGCCGGCGGCCACGGCGCCATGGCGGGCGCGCGCGTGCCGCTCGGTGGGCGCCACCACGACGACGTCGCGGCCGAGCTCTTTTCGGCTTTCCTGCGCGCCTCCAAGCTGCCCGATGGGCCCGGCGAGCCGCTCGTCCCCGAGCGGTGATCTACCTCGACGCCAACGCCACCACGCCGCCGCATCCCCGGGTGCTGGCGGCGATGTCCCGCGCGCTCGAGGCAGGCTTTGGCAACGCCTCCAGCGTCCACTCGGTGGGCCAGCGCGCGCGGGCCCTGCTCGACACCGCGCGCGAGCAATGCGCCTCCGCGCTCGGGTGCGACGCGCGCGAGCTGATCTTCACCAGCGGAGGCACCGAGGCCGATGCGCTCGCCATCCACGGCGCCGCGGCCGCCGCGCTCAAAGCCGCGCCCAGAGCGGGTCCGCGCGTCGTGACCACCTCCGTCGAGCACCCGGCGGTGCTCGGCGCTTGCGCTTCATTGGCCAGGCTCGGCGTCGAGACGGTGCGCATCGGCGTCGACGGCGAAGGCCGCCTCGACCTCGCCGCGCTCCAGGCCGAGCTGGCCCACCCGGGCACCCTGCTCTGCGCCGCGATGGCCGCGAACAACGAGACCGGCGTGCTCTTCCCCATCGACCGCATCGGCGAGCTCTGCCGGCGCGCGGGGGTCGCGCTTCACGTGGACGCGGTGCAGGCCGCGGGGAAACTCCCGCTGCGCTTGTCCGACTCGCCTGCCACCTATGCCGCCGTGAGCGGCCACAAGCTGCGGGGGCCGCAGGGCGCAGGGCTCCTCTGGGCGCGGCGCGGCGCGCCTCTCGCGCCTTTTCAGCAAGGCGGCCACCAGGAAAAAGGCCGCCGTGCCGGGACCGAAAATGTCGCCGCCGCGGTCGGCCTTGGCGAGGCGCTCGAGGTCGCGACCGCAGAGATGAGCTCGAGCAGCCCACGCCTCGCGGCGCTCCGCGACCGGCTGCAGGGCGCGCTGGCACAGATCGAAGGCGCACAGGTGCATGGCGCTGGCAGCCCGCGCGTGCCGAACACGCTGTCGATCAGCTTCGCCGGCTGCGAGGGCGAGACGCTCCTGGTCGCGCTCGATCTCGCGGGGGTCTGCGTCTCGACCGGCAGCGCCTGTAGCGCGGGGTCGCTTGAGCCATCGCCTGTGCTGCTGGCGATGGGCGTCCCGGCGGAGCGCGCCCGCGCGGCGCTGCGCTTTTCGCTCTGGAGTAACAACACCGAGGCCGAGATCGACCAGGTTGCCGCGCTCCTGCCGCCCCTGGTGGCCCGCTGCCTGGCGCGCTGATCTCTCTCCCGCCCTGGCGCCCCGCTGGTCTAGAGTGCGCCCCACATGGCGACCGCATCTACTGAATGGCTTCTCTACGGCGCCAATGGCTTCACGGGCTGCCTGATCGCCGAGCTCGCCGCCTCGCGGGGGCACAAGCCGGTGCTCGCGGGCCGCAGCGAAGGCAAGCTGCGCCCGCTCGCCGAGCGCCTGGGCCTGCCGTTTCGCGCCTTCGCCTTGGACGACCCGCGGGCGCTCGACGAGGGCCTGCGCGGCATGGGCGCGGTGCTCCACTGCGCTGGTCCGTTTTCCGCCACCAGCCGGCCGATGGTGGACGCTTGCCTGCGCGCGGGCGTGCACTACCTCGACGTCACCGGCGAGGTGGACGTCTTCGAGGGCATCTACTCCCGCCACGAGGAGGCGCGCGCGCGCGGCGTCACGCTCATCCCCGGCGTCGGCTTCGACGTGGTGCCGACCGACTGCCTCGCGGCGCTCTTGCACCAGCGGCTGCCCTCGGCGCGCGAGCTCGAGCTGGCCTTCGCCATGGTGCGCGGCGGCTCGAGCGCCGGCACGATGAAGTCGGCGATCGAGGCGCTCCCTCTCGGCGGCCGCGTGCGCCGCGGCGGCAAGCTCGTCTCGGTCCCCTCGGCCCACGCGCGTCGCACCGTGAAGTTCGCGGACCGGGCGCGGACGACGATGGCCATCCCCTGGGGCGACCTGTCGTCTGCCTTTCGCACCACCGCCATCCCCGAGATCACCGTCTTTATAGCGGCGCCGTGGTCGATGATCGCGCTCGCCCGCGCCAGCGGCCTCTTTGCGTTCGCGCTGCGGCAGGGCGCGGTGCAGCGCTTTCTCAAGGCTCAGGTCGAGCGGCGGGTGCAGGGCCCGACGCCGGCGCAGCGCAAGAGCAGCCGCGTCGAGCTGTGGGGCCGCGCGGCCGACGACGTGCGCGAGGTCGAGCTGACGATGACGGTGCCCGAAGGTTACGGCTTCACCGCCGAGGCCGCGCTGGCGGCGGTCCTGCGCACGGTCGCCTCCGCGAAGCCCGGCGCGCGCACGCCCTCGCAGGCGTTCGGCCCCGAGTTCGCCCAGTCGCTGCCCGGCGTCACGGTCCACCCATGACCCCGCTCTGGCCGCCGTCGCGCCGCGACCTGTGGCTCTTCGGCGGCTTGGTCGTCGCGCTCTTCATCGCCTGGCTGCCGCGCCTGTTGCCGGGGACCTGGTCGCCCGACGACTACGCGCTGGTGCACGAAGGCGCCGGGCTCGCCGGCACGCTGCGCCTGGAGGTCAGCCAGGGCCGCTTCGGTCAGGCCCTCTTGCACACGCTCCTGTCGCGGCTCGGCGCCGACCCGAGCCATTCTTCGACGCTGCTGTCCTTTCTGGCGCTGTTGCTGCTCGCCGCGGCAGCCGTCGTCACCGTGCGCATCTGGGACTTGCAGGGCTCGCCCGGCACCGCGCTCATGGCCGGCGCCATCGCGTTGGTCCACCCTTTCGCCGCCGACAGCTGGAGCTTCCGCCTCGCGCCTATCTTCTTCGCGCTCGCGCTCTTGCCCGCGCTGGTGGCGGTCTTGCTGCTCCGGCGCACCAGCTCGGGCTTTCTCTTGCCCATCGCGCTCATCGCCTCCTCGCTCGCCATCTACCAGGTGAACCTGAATCCACTCCTGGTGGTGATCCTGCTCGGCGCCGCGCTCGACCTCGCCCGCGTACCGGCCGGCTCTGGCGAGGTTCGCACCGTGCTCAAGGTGTGGCTCGTCCTCCTCGCCTGCGTGGCGGTCTCCACGGCCCTCTACCTCGCCTTCAACAAGCTCGTGCTGCTCGCGACCGGCATCCCGCCCGAGGCGCGCGCGGGCCTCGTCTCGCTCGCCGATCTGCCGGGGCGGCTGCGCGAGATCGCCGCGCTGCTCCCCAAGCTGCTGTTCAAGGAGCGCCAGCTCGGCACCGGCCTGCTCGGCGCGCTGCAGATCTCCTTGCTCGCCTTGACCCTCTCGGTCGCGATCCTGCGCGGCCTGGCCGAGCGCTCGGCGCGCAAGCTGGCCTGGATCGTCGCGCTGCTCGGCCTCGCCTTCCTCTGCATCGTCGGGATCGTCGGCCTGCTTCGCGTCTTCTGGCCCACGCCGCGCGTGCTCACCGCGGCTGGTTTTTTCTGGGCCGGCGTGCTCGCGCTGACCTCGGTCTGCGCCGAGCCGCGTGCGCGCGCGGCCGCGCTGGGCCTGGGCGGGCTGCTCTTGCTTGGGTACGCAGGGATCGACCACCGCGCCTCCGCGGACCAGCAGCGCGTCAACCTGCGCGATCAGCTGACGATGAGCCGGGTCATCGCCCGGCTCGAGCGGCTGCCGGGCGCCGCCGGCGTGCGCCGCGCCTATCTCGTGGGTGGGCCGAAGGCGTATGGCGACACGACGGTCGCCGGCGACTTGAACAACAGCGCCCTGGGCGTCACCTGGGGCTTTGCGGGCCTCGTGGCCGAGGCGGGCGGCCCCTGGCTCGAGCACCCGCGCTTTGAAGATGGCCCGAAGGCCGCCGCGCACTGCGCACACGCCGGTCGCTGGCCTGCGGAAGACTCGCTGGCGATCGAGGGAGATTTGGCGATCGTTTGCTTTTAGGAATCGAACCGCCATCGCACGCGCCGCGCAGGAGGACAGCGCTGCAACTCGCCCAGCAGGCGGAGGGCGTTGCGGGATACTTCCCGCACAAGCGGAGGCGCGCCAGCGCCGGAGCGCCCCAAAGGCTCTTGAAGCTCTTGCCTAGAGCACCGAACGGGTTGAATCCCGTCGGATGACCGCGGGTTGCCGGGCAACCCGCTCGGCCGATCTGCTGCGCACTGCTGCGTCTCTCCTCGTCGCCGTACAGAAAGTACGGCTCCTCGTCGTTCCTTGCATTGCTTGCATTTCGGCCGTCCTCCTCGGTCCTTCAACCCGATCGGTGCTCTAGGCCTTGAACAATCCCCGCACGACGCTCGCGATCCCGAGCGGGCCACCCACCATCTCGTCATGAAATGGCTCCAGCGCGGCGCTCAGCTCCGCGGCAGTCTGGAACCGGTCCTGCGCCCGCAAGCTGAGCGCCTTGCGCACCACCGCGACCAGCCCCGGGGGCAGATCGGGCCGGAGGACCTCGAGCGGCGCGATCTCGGCCTTGCGCAGCGCGGCCTGCATCGCCTGCGAGTTGGCGCCCTGCAGCGCGCGCCGGTTCGCGAGGCACTCGTAGAGCACCGCCGCTGCGCCCCAGAGGTCCACTTGCGGCGTCAGCGGCGCGCGCTCGAGCTGCTCGGGCGCCAGATAGGGCAGCTTGCCCCAAAGCGTGCCGCCGTCGCTGGACCCGAGCGCGCGCACCTTGGCGATGCCGAAGTCGCCGAGCTTGATCTCGCCGTTCCTGGAGATGAACAGGTTCGACGGCGAGACGTCGCAGTGGACCACTTTCAGCGGCATGCCCGAGGGCCCGGTGGCGTCGTGCGCGTACCCGAGCGCCGCCAGCGCCGAGCGGACGATGTAGATGGCGAACTGCGTGGGCAGGAGGATGCGCCGCTCGCGGCAACGCGAGAGCACCTGGCCGAAGTCGCGGCCGTCCACGTACTCCATCGCCAGGTAGTAGACGTCGTCGACCACGCCGGCCTCGAGCACCTGGACGATGTTGGCGTGCTTGAGCAGCCGCGAGACGTCGGCCTCGACGGTGAAGAGATCGATCGCTTCCGGGTCGGCCACCAGCCGCGGCATCAGCCGCTTGAGGGCCACCATCTGCCCCGAGCGCGGCCCGTCGACGAAGCGCGCACGGTAGACCTCGGCCATGCCCCCGCGGCCGAGGAGTTGAAAGACCTCGAAGGGCCCGAAGCGCGCCTGCGGCGGCAGCGGCTCGTCGCTCAAGGCCTGCCCCCGGCTGGCGCCCGCTTTGCGTCCATCAGCGCGACGATCTCGCGCATCTCGGCGGTTTCTTGCAGGAGCTGGAGATCAGGGTCGTCACGAAGCTGCTCTACCTCGGCATAGTGGTTCAGCGCCGCCAGCCGGAGATAGCGCAAGGCCAGCTCCTGGTCGCCGCGCAGCGCATAGGCGCAGGCAAGGTTGTAGTACGCATCGCCGAAGCGCGGGTCCACCTCGAGCGCCCGCTTGTACCAGGCGAGCGCCTCGTCGAGATCGCCGCGCGCGTAGAAAGACACCCCGACGCCGTTGTACGCCTCGACTCGCTGGGGATCCTCTCTCAGCGCCTTGCGGAACGCGCGCCGGGCCCGCTCGAATCGGCCCGCGGCCAGCAGCTCCTGCCCGAGCCGAAGCTGCCGCTCGACCACCCCGGCCGCGCGAGGATCGTAGCGGCCCGCCTGGTCCTCGCCCACAGGCCGGCGCGCGACCTCACGGGCAGCGGCCTGGCCTCGCGCCGGGATCTTCCTCGGGCTCCGTGGCGCCACGCTCTTCGAGAGCCGCTCCCCTGGCAGCGGTGGGGCGCGCAGCGCTTGAGGCACATCGGATCGGCGCAGCACGAGCGATCGCACCTCTCTGGCGCAGGGCTTCTGCGTGTGGACCCCGCCCGTCAGCACTGTGGTCAAGAGGAGCACGGCCAGCGCCGATTCCGGATCGTCACCGCAGGCGCTGGAGACGAGGCACAAGCGCACCCGGGCGCTCAAGCTGTCGTCGAGCAGCGTGCCACGCAGCAGCTCCGTGCCGGGTGCGACAGGACAAGGGCCGCCCCTGGTGGCGAGGCGACCCACGACGACGCCGTCTTCCAGGACAAACGTGAGCGTGGCCCCCGCGGTTTGCCAGTGCCCGAGCGCCTCCGCGGAGCGGCGCGTCCCGCTGGCTTGCGCTGACGCAGCAAGTGCGAGGAGCGGCAGCGCGAGCAAGAAGGCGAGCAGCCGCGACGACGTCACGCGCCGACTGTAGCGAAACCCCCGGCGCAAGCAAACGAACCTCGCCAGTTTGCGCCGCAAGCCGTTGACATCGAAAGGTCCCTCCCTAACACTACTGGGAGAGGAGAAGAGGGAACCTTCTCGAAGCTTCCCTGCCTGGTTCACGTGATGGGCTGTTGACCTCGAGCCCGATAGCGTTTCGACGGGGTTCCAACCGGTCTGCGGTGCGCAAGCCCCCGGCGCGAGCCGATGGGGAAGCCTGAAGCGGGC
Source organism: Myxococcales bacterium (assembly GCA_038231075.1). Lineage (GTDB taxonomy): Bacteria > Myxococcota > Myxococcia > Myxococcales > 40CM-4-68-19 > JBBRMA01. The sequence continues at coordinate 17,628 of JBBRMA010000082.1, forward strand.
CATACGGGACCCCACCTGTAAAGTGCAGGGCTCGATCGCGATTCACCCACACGGCCAAGGCGGGGTTCTTTTTGCAGCAGCGAATCCTCCGGGGTTCGCTGCTGCTCCTTTTTGGGACTGCCAGAGGTGAGCCAATTTCCGCTCAGGTGACATCGGCGCTAGAGGCGGCCAAGCGGTCGCTGCGCGCCACCATCGCGAAGCGGATCCCCGCTCCTGGCAGCCCCGCACACGCCGAGGCCTCCGCAGGGGCGCAGCATCGTCTCCTGAGCAGCCCGCTGGCAGCCAGCGCCAGGTGCATCGCGCTCTACCGCGCCACGCCGGGCGAGTGCTCGACCTCGACGCTGGTAGAGCAGCTCCGCTCCGCGGGGAAGGACCTCTGCTTTCCCTCGGTCGCGCCAGGCGATCCGGTGCTGCGCTTCTTGCGCGCCCACGGCCCCGCTCGTCGCAGCGCGCTCGGCATCGAGGAACACGAGGACGTGGCCGCGGCGCGAGTGCCCTTTGAAGAGATCGAGCTCTTCGTGGTGCCCGCCCGCGCCGTCGATGCCGCCGGGCACCGCTTGGGTCGCGGCAAGGGGTACTACGATGCGACGCTCACGGCGGCTCCGCACGCCAGGCGGGTCTGCCTGGTGTTCGACGCGCAGGTCGTGGACGCCGTGCCCCACGCCGCGCATGACGAGCAGATGGACGCCATCTGCACAGACGCGCGCTGGCTCGATTGCCCGAGGTTGCCCAGGTGAAAGTCCTCTTCGTCGGCGACATCGTCGGCAAGCCCGGCCGCAGCGCCGTGCTCCACTTCGTCCCCAGGTTGCGCGAGCAGCACGGCCTGGATTTCTGCATCGGCAACTCGGAGAACTGCGCCGCCGGAGCCGGCATGACTCCGGACACGGTGGCCGATCTCTTCGAGGCGGGCCTGGATCTGTGTACCAGCGGCAACCACGCCTGGTCGAAGCGCGAGGCCATCCCGCTCCTGCGCGCCGAACACGGAAAGCAGCTCCGCCCGGCCAACTATCCGGAGGGCGCACCCGGCCGGGGACACGCCGTCGTCACCTCGCGCAGCGGCAAGAAGCTCGGCGTCTTGAACCTCGAGGGCCGCACCTTCATGAAGAGCCTCGACTGTCCGTTCCGGGCGGCCGACCGCCTCGTCAAGGAGCTGCGCGAGCAGGCACCCTGCATCCTGGTCGACATGCACTGCGAGGCCACCAGCGAAAAGAACGCCATGGGCCACTACCTCGACGGCCGTGTCTCGGCCGTGCTGGGGACGCACACGCATATCCAGACCGCTGACGGCCGCGTGCTCGCCGGCGGCACCGCCTACCAGACCGACGTCGGAATGTGCGGGCCCTGGGACAGCGTCATCGGGGTCAAGAAGGAAGCAGCCATCGAGCGGTTCCTCACCCAGCGTCACGTTCCTTTCGAGCCGGCCACGCGAGAGGTGTATCTACAGGGCGCGATCGTCGATCTAGACGACGCCACCGGCCGCGCGCGATCGATCCTGCGCGTCCAGGAGAGGCTTCCGGAATGAGCGACCCGACCGAGCTCTTGCGCAAAGCGACTCCCGACGAGCAGCTCGCCGAGGTGACCCGCGGCGCCGTCGACATCCACACGCTCGAGGATCTGAAAAAGAAGCTGCAGAAGTCGTATGACACCGGCAAGCCCATGCGCGTAAAGGCCGGGTTCGACCCGACCGCGCCCGATCTGCACCTCGGCCACACGGTGCTGCTCTCGCGCATGCGCCGGTTCCAGGATCTCGGCCACACCTGCATCTTCCTCATCGGTGACTTTACAGGCGCCATCGGCGACCCGACCGGCCGCAACTCGGCTCGGCCGCCCCTCACACAAGAGCAGCTGCTCGCCAACGCCGAGACTTACAAGACGCAGGTGTTCAAGATCCTCGACCCCGAGCGGACCGAGGTGCGCTTCAACAGCGAGTGGTTCACGCCGCTCGGCGCGGTGGGGCTGATCCAGCTCGCCTCCAAGTACACGCTGGCGCGCATGCTCGAGCGCGATGACTTCAAGAAGCGCTGGCACGAGGAGCGGCCCATCAATTTGCACGAGCTGCTCTACCCCCTCGCCCAGGGCTACGACTCGGTCGCCCTCAAGTCCGACGTCGAGCTCGGCTCGAGCGACCAGCTCTTCAACCTCCTCGTCGGCCGCGTCTTGCAAAAAGAGTACGGCCAGGCGCCGCAAGTGTGCCTGACTGGCCCTCTGCTCGAGGGCCTCGACGCCAAGCTCGTCGAAGGAAGGATCGTCGGCGACAAGATGAGCAAGTCGCTCGGCAACTACGTGGGCGTCGACGAGCCGCCGGGCGAACAGTTCGGCAAGCTGATGTCGATCACCGACGACTTGATGTGGCGCTACTTCGAGCTCCTGAGCCGACGCAACAACCGGGATCTCGAGTCGCTGCACGCCGCCGTCATCGAGGGGCGCGAGCACCCGCGCAAGGCCAAGGTCGATCTCGCCCAGGAGATCGTCGCCCGCTTCCATGGCGAGGCGGCGGCAAAAGCAGCTGCCGACGCCTTCGAGGCTTTGCACGCCCGTCGCGAAACGCCGGAGGAGATCGAAGAGGTGGACGTCGAGGCCGACGATCCACGCATCGACGGAATCCTCTTGGCCAAGGCCCTGGTGAAGAGCTCGCTCGTCTCGAGCGGCTCCGAGGGGCGGCGCCTCATCGGACAGGGAGGCGTCAGCGTGGAAGGCGAGCGGGTCAGCGATCCGAACGCGGTCTTGATTCCAGGCCCCCATCTGCTCAAGGTGGGCAAGCGCCGCTTCCTGCGCATCACGGTCAAGCTCGGCCCGCTCCATCGCGGCCTCAAGCCTGAATTTTAGGCGCTGCCGGATCCTGCCAGGGCTTCGCCACAAGAGGAAGACGGCAAAGCGGAGAAAGCTCCGCTTCGGGGCAGGTCGGGCAGATGGCGGATGAGGGGGGGGGTAGAAAAGCGAAGGCCCCCGCGCGTGTCATCGCGCAGGGGCCTTCTAATGAATTCCGGCAGCGACCTACTCTCCCACACAGAAACTGTGCAGTACCATCGGCTCTGGAGGGCTTAACTTCCGTGTTCGGGATGGGAACGGGTGGAACCCCTCCGAAATAGCCACCGGAA
>JBBRMA010000083.1:0-20540 GCA_038231075.1 Myxococcales bacterium
CACCGCCTCGCGCTGCTCCGCCGTGTAGCTCCGCCTCTTGCTCGACTCCATCGCGACCTCCGGCCGCCTGCGGTCGCGCTCCGGATCCGTCCGGGATTTGCGTGCCGAATGCGGATGGTCAGATGGTCGGCATCAGCAGGTAGGGGTCCTGCGTGGCTACAACTCGCCCGCGAGAAGCAGGCTCGGTTGGATATAGGTAGGCCGCCGGCCGTGACAGGAGAGGATCCCCGCCACAAGCATGACCGGGAACTGTTTCAAGCATCCCTCGAAACCATCACCGAGCAACAGCTTCCTGATTTCTGCGACGAGTTGACGACCGATGACTCGTGCTGGAATGGCCCGCGGACCCAAGTCGACAACCTTAGGCATTGGTTCCGGTCGATCATCCCTTCAAGCTGGGCTTCGAAGGAGGACCGAAGCCTTTCCCGAACATGGTCCCGGTCGTTCAGGCTCGCCGCCTCCGGTTCGCTCATCGCCCCCTCCGTTGCGCCACGATCTGGCGTCGTGGCGATTGCTACCTAATTGCTACTCCGATCCCCGTCCGCGTCCCCAAACGAACCCTTCCCGCACCCGTCCGGTACCTATCTGGTACCTGGCTAGAGTAGCAAAGCGTGGCACCGCTTGGCACCCGCTGGGATGGCGCCTGTGCGCTGGCAGCGCGCGTCGCCATCCCGAGTAGCAATAGAATCGTGCAGTTCCCGCGAGAACTTTGCGGTCATGCCGTGCGCCGAAAACGAGGGGCTCCCGGCAATGTAACCAGGTGCCCAGGGGTCCGCTCTGAGCACGCAGGTCCGCGATTAGTGGCGGGTCAGGCGACTACTGCAGGCTGGACTGCGGCCAAATTGGACCACCGGTGGACCAAAGTTACGCGCTTTTGTCGATCTGGCCGACGACCCTGCCGCGATCAAGGTCGAGGCGAGTCGCTGAGCAGAAGCAGGTCGGAACTCTCGGAACTCGGACGCGTCGCTCCTTCCCGTTGACCCCCATCGTCGCGGGAGAACGCCGGAGGGCTTCAGGTTTGCGCTCGAGCGCGCCAGCTGATCAGCGAGGCAGCCGCGGCGAGCAAGATCGCGATGCGCATGCAGGAGACCTTTCAATTCACTCCGGCTGGTAGGTTCTAGCAAACCGGTCACCCGCTGCGAACAAGCTTAGCCGAGGGGATGCCCGTCCGCGGACTGCTACTCACCGCTTTTCACAGCAGTCCCACTCTTGGCCGGCGCCTTCCTCGGTGGCGCAGCCCTCCTCGCAGGTGCCGCTTTCTTCGCGGGCGGAACCTGCTTTGCGGCCTCGCTGCCTCGACCCTGCCCCGCCGGGTCAACCGCGCTCTTTTGCGCGCCCGCCGAGTGCGCTGGGGACGCCCCGGCCCCCAGCCTCTCCTGAAGGTAATCGAGGAAGCTGCGCTGCCCCGGGTGCTCCGCCAGGACACCAAGGTGGTCTCCCGGGAACTTCGGATAACACCGTCGCAGGGCACCAGTCACCGCGGCGGCAGTGAGCCGGCGCTGTCCGACCAGGCGCTGCAACTCGCTATCGAATGAGTAGAACTCACTGGTCTCTATCAACGCGTGCCAGAAGTTGGTCAGCCGCGCCTCGCCGTCCACATGGGGGTGGTGGATCTCATCGCGATAATGATCGGCGATCTTTCCGGCGAGCGGGAGCAGATGTCCCTGGGAATAGTCCTCCACGACGGTGCGCTGGCCGGCAAAGATGAGGTGGATATCGACATTGCGCGGCTTGGAGACGCGCAAGACACCCTGAAAGGCGGCAGCGTCTCTACCCTGCTGATCGGGGAAGCCCTGAAACATGTTCGACGTCGATCTCATGTCATCGAGCCCCGCGGGGATGAGCGGCCGGGCCACGTCCATGAGGAGCCCCTGCAGGTCCCGATCACTCGGGCCGTCGTAGCCGTGCCAGGGTGAGTCGGCGGCGATGAATCGCACGCGGCGCCACTGCTCGATGCCGCGGCCGGGACCCTCCGCCAGCTCGTTGAGCGCCCAGCGGGACACGAGCCCGCCCATGCTGTGCGCGACGACCACCAGATCCCGGTTCGGGCCGAGCGCGTGCTGCAATGCGCGCAGCTCGCCGGCAAAGTCCTGACCGTTCTCATGGGTGCGGCGCTGCGTGGAGGCGTAACAAAGGACGTAAAGCTGATAGGTCCGGGAATCGCGGAATCGCTGCGCCACGGGCTGCAGGTCGCGGGGCCCGCCGTTGATGCCGTGAACCAGGATCAGCGGAATGCGCTCGCGGTGGTAGTCGCGGGCGCTGGCTGCGATAGCGTAGATGGCCGCGTGGTTGCCGCTGCGGAGCAGCCTCGATTCGTCGAGCCGCGACAGGTCGAGCGGCAGCACTCGCCGATTTGGCGCCGCAGCCACCGTCCAGCCGGGAAGCGGCGGATCCGCGCGCGCTGCGGGCGGCAGCGCGGCGGCGCAGATCAGCGCGAGGAAGTTGACGAGTCTACGGACCACGGTCCCCTCCTGTCGGGGTAGGCCTCGGGGCTGGATTTCGATCAGCCGCCCGGCTTGCCAGCGTTCGGGCTCGTCCTTATAGGCTTACCATGCGACCCCCCCTGGAGATCACATTGTCACCACCGGTCCCGTAGGGTCCCATTCCCACCGAAGTCACCGGTACCCGGTCCCGTCAGTCGTCGGTGATCGGTATGGCCTCGGCAACACCGTCAGCCCAGAGGGTGTCTCGCCAGCCTGAGATGATCTCCTCGTCCGAGCGGGACAACGCCGTCCAAAGAGTTGGCGCCCGTTTGCACACGCAAGTAGTTGCTCTTATTGCAGCCTCTACTCCCTGCAGCGCTCGTGGAAGTCGGGGACCAGCACGATGTCGAAGAGCCCACCGCGCCTGCCGGCCGGCGCTGCGGCGTTGCCCCATCGGCCCCTACGTAGCAGTCTTGGAGCAGCCGAATGGAAGCGAGGCTTATCGATCAATCCTCACTTCCACCTTGCGGGTTGAGTTGCGCTGGCGGAAGCGCTCCTCCAGGTCGAGCCGTAGCAGCCGTGGCCCACTCTGCTCGCGAACCGTCCGGGGCGCTGGGAGCCCATCTGCAAATCTAGTGGCAATCTCCCCCCCCGGCTGGCAGTCTTCCCCGATGGATCTGCGCTCCCAACTGCTCGAGGCGATGTCGTCGCACGACCTGCTCCAACATCCATTCTACAAGGCTTGGTCGATGGGCCGGCTGACGCGCGCCGATCTGGCCGCGTACGCCGCGCAATACCAACATCAGGTGGACGCGTTCCCATCCCTTTTGCGCGCGGCGAAGGCCGGGTCCCGCGACGGGCTTACCCGCGCCGAGTTGCAGCGCAACCTCGACGAGGAGGAGGGCCAGGACGGCGCCGCCCACGCCGCCCTCTGGCACGCCTTCGCGCAAGAGCTCGGCGCGCCCGCGGTCGAATCCGACCCGGAGACGCGCGCCTCCGCCGACGCGCTGCGCGCGCTAGTCGCATCGGGCGAGGTCGAGGCGCTCGCCGCGCTCTTCGCCTACGAGCACCAGACCGCTCGCGTCTCCGCCACCAAGCGCGAAGGCCTGATCGCGCACTACGGCGTCACCTCTCCGGCCGCGCTCTCCTTCTTCGCTCTTCACCAGGATCTGGATGTCCACCACGCAGACGCGCTGCTGCTGGCGCTCGAGCGCGCCTGTCCCGACGCCGCCGCGCAGGAGCGCGGCTGCGCTGCCGCCGCCTCTTCGGTTCGCGCTCAGTGGCTTTTCCTCGACGGTGCTGAGTCGCGCCGGCACTGAGCGCGCGCTGCCGAGTGGCCAAGGGTGTCGATGAAGACCAGCTCGCTCTCGTGCGGCTGCAGCTCGTCGAGCCGGCCCTTGAGCCACGCCGCCTGGCAGCCGACCGCGACCTCGAGGCTCATCAGCTCGGCCGGCGAGAGCCGAGCGGCTCAGCGCCCGACATCGGCAGTGCCCGGGCGCATGGCGATGGCGACCAGGCGGCCCGTGTCGGACCCGGCGATGTCGAAGAGCGGCGCCCACAGTGTTTTCAGTGTCTGGGCGCGCAAGCGCATCGCCTGCCGCAAGTCGGGCTGCGCCGGCGTGGCGGCAGAGGGCTCGACGGAAGGCGCGTCGCACTTGGAGCGGAGCAGGCCGAGGAGCTTCTCTTGCTTGTCCTGCTCGAGCCCGATCTCGCGCGCCGCGCGCAGGAATGGCGCAAGCCGCGGGTTCGATTCCACCGTCTGCGCCATGCGGGCCAGCGTGGCCTCTCGCGGGGCCAGGCGATCGCTGGGGCGAGGCGGCAGATCGGCCAGTCTCCGCGGTCTCTCGCTCGGGGTGGCCACGGCGGCCTGCGAACGCAGCGGCGGCCAGGCCGGACGCGCGGCCGGTGGAGCTTCCTTGGCGCCGGTCGGCTCAGGCGTGCTCGCCAGTTCCGCCGGCGCCGCCGCGGCGATCGCAGCCCGCGGAGCCGACGGAGCCGGCGGCTCTTCGCCGCCCAGCCAGGCAGCAAGAGCGAGCGCTGCCGCCGTCATTCCTGCGGCAACGACCGCCGCGCGCCTCATCGCTTCACCACCAGGATCGCCTCCCAGAGGGTGGCGTCCGGCGCCTCGAACCTCATCACGAAGGTGCCGGTCCCGAGCAGAGAGGTCTTGAGCTTCAGCTTCCACACGCCGTCGCCGCCGAGCTGGAAGTCGATGTCGCCATCGGCGTCCTCTCCGCCCGGATCGATGGTGGCGAGCGACAGGTCCTGCCCCGACCGCGACACGTCGACCAGCCGCGGCTTCACCGCATACGCCTTGGCGTTCGACACCTCGCGCCCACAGGAAGTAACCGCGAGCTGCAGCTTGACCGTGCTGCCGAGCTTCACTGCCACGCTCGGGATCGGCACGTGGGCGGACCCGTCGGGAACCAGCGCGCCAAGCGGGTCCAGGGCCTGCATCGACACCGGCACCGTATAGGTCCGGTCCCAGCTCGTCTGGTCGCCGGAATTCTGCGTCGCCACGATGGTGCTCGGCCAGGTGCCGAGCGGCAACAGCACGCTTGCCTTGACGTTGCCGCTCGCGTCGGGGCGCGCGGCCTGCCCGCCGACCGAGACACTCTTGAGCAGCTTCACGGAGGTGGCCACGTTGAAGGCCACGTCGATCCGCGTCCCGCCGCCATCGGGGTCGTTCTCGCAGGGCGTCGCGCAGTACGTGCCCGGATTGGGCGAGCGGTTGAGGAGAATGGGCGAGCTGACGGTGTCGGCCAGCGCGTCACCCGGGGCGATCTCGCCGCCGATCGGGTAGGAATTCTCGAAGAAGTTGCCCGACGAATCGCTCCCCGCGACGGTGATCTGCGCACCGGTGCCATAGCTTCCGGCCAGGAGCTTCATGGGAAGCGAGGCACCGACGGAGCTGCCGTAGAGCGAGACGTTGCCCGCCTGGTAGTTGAGGCCCGCGTTGACGAACTGGGCGCCCGCCGGCACCGGCAGGTTGTTGACCGTCCAGCTCCCCACGCCGCGGACGCGAAGCTGGTCGAGCCCCGGCATCGACTGGGTGCCGGAAGCGATCGGTCCAACCGCTGCCGTGCCCGTCAAGCTCCAGCCCGAGCTGCCGGTGGAGCTGAGGGCGTAGTTCGCGGACGCCTGCAGCGAGAGCGGCGCGAGCGGCTCGTTGGCCGCGACCACCAGGTCGACGGGAAGATGATCGTGCGCGGGCCGTCCGGCCGAGGTCGAGTTGGCGTAGAAGAAGCTGCCGTCTCCGTTGGACGATTCCGCCTGGGAGCTGAGGTTCGCGGTGTCGCTCGGACCGAGCTGCCAGGTCCCGGTCTCGAGGCCGCCCGCGAAGTCTGGTTGGCGCGCGGCGAACTTGACCGTGACCGTCCCCGCGGCGGGCACCGTCGCCAGCAGGGGAGGCGAGACGAAGTCCAGCGCCTGGCTCAACGGGCCAGCTTGCGTCACGCCGTTGCCGACGTAGCGGAAGCTCCAGGGCCCCGGCATCAGGTTGGCGAGCGGCACCGCCGCCTGCGGCCCGGTGAAGACCTGGAAGTCGCTGGTGCTGCCGGCGTTGCAAAAATACGTGCCGTCGAAAGTGCCCTGCCACTGCGCCTGGAGCTGGTAGGTCGCGTTCGTCGCCTTCGCCAGCGCGTCGAGCCCGAGCGTCAAGACTGCCGCGCCGGGCAGCGCCGCGTTGACGTTCAAGACGAAGGACTGCTGGACCGGCGCGGCGCCGAGGTCGACGCTGAAGAAGGCGGACGGCGTCGTCTGGCATTTCTTGGCCGGCACGACGAACTGCAGCTGCGAGCCCTGGCCCTGGCCGACCAGGAGGTTGATGGCCCCGTTGGCGCCGAAGGAGAAGCCCGTCTGGGTGAACTGCCCGTTGACGGGATCGTACGCGGCCACGACACCTGTGCCCCCCTTGGTGACGACGCCGTTGACGGTGATGGTTCCCGACAGCGTGGTGAAGGCCGCGGCGAGCGCGATGTCGTGGCCGATGGCCTGGCCCGCCGCGCCGGTGGTGTCGAAGGAACCCAGCGAGTAGAACGAGGCGATGGTGCCCTGATCGCACGAGGTGGTGCTGGCGCAGGTGGAGATCGCGGCGGCGGAGAAGACGCTCGAGTCCGGCGCGACGACCAGGTCGTAGGTCCCGGAGAGGCCGTCGGGAGCGATGTGGACCGCGCCCTGGCTGTAGATGCTGCTGAACCCCTGCACCTGGGCGGACTTCGCGTGCAGCGTGTTCCAGCTCAGGTTGCCGGAGACGTAGGTGAAGTTGGAGGCGGCGACATCGAAGCCGGCGGTCAGGCCGCTGGCGGCCGGCGCTGCCGTACCGGTGTGATAGAAAAACTCGGTCCCGCTGGCGAGTCGGACGTTGAAGCCAAGCGATGCGAAGCTGCCCGCCACCGCCGGAACGCTGTAGTTGAAGCTGCCGTCGGGGTTCGGTCCGGTCAGCGCTCCGAATGCCTGGATGAAGTAGGGGCCGTCGGAGTCGAATCCGTTGGAGCTGGTGGACACCGTCCCGCCGGCGATGGTCGCTCCGGGAGGCGGGCTGATCTTGCCGGCGACGTTGCCGACGCCGCGCGAAGGCGTCAGCGCGAGGTTGTATTCCACCGACTGGCCGGCCTGGGCGGTGACGATGTCGCTGCCCTCGATGAACTCGAACCAGGCGCCGGTCGGGGCCATGGTTTGATCGCCGCCGGCCCCTGTGCCGCAGCTTGGGTTGTAGGCGCCCGAGGCGGCGAAGTTGAAGGCGCTGTTGTCGCAGGGCGCGATCAGGCTGATCGTGCTGGCGAAGAAGGTGCCGCCGCCTCCGGTGTTGGGATCGGCGTCGCCGTCGGGGAAGACGACGGTGCAGGTCCCGGCGTAAGGGCCGTTCATCGTCAGCGTGCAGCTTCGCCTGTCGAAGAAGCCGGTGTTGGCGTTGCTGGTGGTCACGTCCACCGCCGCCGCCGTCGCGGCAAAGTCGTGCCACGCGACGTTCACCTGGATGGTGACGTCCGCCGAGGCTGGCCCCGCGACCAACAAGGCACCTGCGCACACCGCAAGGTGGCGCCAAAGCGATCTTCCCTGCATCGCGTTCTCCTTTGAGAAGCGGCAGGCCCCGTTGAATTTATCTGTCCAGAGCCTGACAAACCATGGACACGCCCAGCCGGGATCCATTTCCGCAATTTCGTTTTTTTCCACCCCGCGGCGGGTCAGCGAGGCTGCGGCGCGCGGTCCGCGAGCCAGCGCTGCAGATCCTCGCGCAGCGTGCCCCGGGAGCGCGGTGTGGACGCGGCCGTGAGCGCTTCGTTCGCGAGCCCCAGGGCGCGCTTGCGGTCCGCGGGAAAGAAGGCGCGCGCGGCGGAGAAGCGGATCTCCGCCACCTCGAGCGGATCGCCCTCTTGGGGGTCGATGATCTTCAGCGCCCGGTCGAGGTAGCGCGCTGCCTCGGGCTCGCGGTGCAAGGCGATGAGGTCGTCGCCCACCTCGACCAGCCGGTCGGCGATCTCGGCCGAGCCGGCCGGCTGGAGCTTCTCTGTCTCGGCCAGCAAGGCGGTGTGCACGGGCAGCGCTTCGTCCGCCCGGCCGAGCCGGCGCAGCTGCCGCGCCACCCCCGCCTGGCACGCGGCGACGTCGCGATGGGTGGGGACCGCGGCCTTGATCCGGCTTGCGGCCTGCTCGTAGAGGCCCATCGCCTCGGCGGTGCGGCCCTCCATCTCCAGCGCGCCGGCGCGGGCCTCGTCGATGAAGCCGATGAGGCCGCTCTTCTCGCCCCCGCTCTTTCGCGCCAGCGCCTCGGAGCGGTCGATGGTCGCCTGCGCTTCGCGGAACCGGCCCAGCCGCGACAGGGGCTCGGAGAGGAGCGCGGTGTTGGCGATCAGCTCGGGATGGTCCTTGCCCAGCTTTCGCTCGACGATGGCGATGGCCTCGGCAAAGGCCGCCACCGCCTCCTCCGCTTCGCCGAGCGCGTTCAGCACCGTGCCGAGGCCCCCGCTGGCCCGCGCCACGTCCAGGTGATCGGGCCCGAGCGCGGCGCGCCGATCGGCCAGCGCGCGCCGCAGGATGGGCAGCGCCCGGCGCCGCTCACCGGCGGTGGCCAGCGCCACGCCGAGGTTGACCCGCATCGCGATCGTCGTCGGGTGGAGCGCGCCGAAGGTCTTCTCCGCCAGCGGCAGCGCACGCTCCTCGGCGGCGATGGCGTCACGGGAGCGGCCGGCACCCGCCAGTGCGCTGGCCAGGGCGTGCAGCGCCTGCACGATGCGCGCGGGCGCGGCCTGCGCGTGCGCCTCGAGGAGCGCGAGGGCCTCTTCGTCGTCGGCGACCGCGTCGGCCGCCTGCAGCACCTTGGCGTGCGTCGCGCCGCGGGCCAGGAGCCAGCTCGGCGAGCAGGAGGGGATCGTCACCGCTCCGCGCCACCACCGCCCGCGCATGCCGCGCCCAGCGGAGCGCATCGTCAGTCTTCTGCGCCCACCCGAGGGCCCAGACGAGCTGCGACTCCGCCTGCGCCGCCAGGTCGTCGCGCCGCGCCCGCGCTGCCGCCGCCGCTGCTTCGACCAGGGCCTCGGGCGCCTTGGGCTGCTCGTTCCCGTCGAAGAGGAGCCGCCCGCGCCAGTAGAGCGCCTCCGCCTCCAGCGGCGCATAGCCCGTCCTCCTCGCCGCCTCCACCACCTCTGACGAGCGCTGCAGCCCGTCCTGGTATCTGCCCGCGCGGTGCAAGGCGGCGACCTGCGCCACCTGTTCACGCGCCGCGGAGATGCGCGCCCGCGCTCCGGCTTCCTCGGGCAGCGGCCAGGCCTCGAGCAGCCGCTTGCGATCGGCGCAGGCGGCCGCATCCCCAAGCTGCTGCACGGCGGCCACCGCCTTCTCCACCGCGGTCGCGTCGGCGCGGGCGAGCGCGTCCACCAGCGCCGCCGCGTCCTGGGTGCGCTCGTCCAGGCACTGCATGCGTCGGTCGAGCAGGTCGGCCGAGGCCTCGCCCCGGTGCAGCGTCGCGGCGCAGGCCTCGGCACGGCCGGCGACGATGGCGTGGGTCGCAGCCAGGAGCCCATCGCGGGTGGAGAGAAACGCCGCCTGAGCCGCGGGCGCGCCAGACTTCGCGAACGCTCCCTGCACCTCTCTCTGCCGGCCCTCGTCGAAGAGCCGCTGCAGGCGCCCGTCGCCGAGCCGGCAGGCGGCGATCTTGCGCTGCTCGAGGGCGCGCATCCCGAGGAGCGCGCCGCCCGCCAGGACCACCAGCGCCGCACTGGCCGCGGCCAGCCGCGCGCGCCGTCCCGGATCGACCCGCAGCGCGGCGAGCAGCTCGTCCATGGTCTGGAATCGCTCCGCCGGATCCGGCCGCAGCCCGCGCAGCACCGCCCGCGCCACCCGCGCCGGCACTCCTTTGCGCGCCGGCGGCTCCTGCACGCGGCCTTCGTCGATGGCCTGTTTCAGGGAGGCGAGGTCCCCGCAGGAAACGGGTGCGCGCCGTAGAGCGCCTCGTAGAGTGCGACGCTGAAGGCGAAGATGTCGGAGCGCGCGTCGGCGGGCTTGCCGCGGAGTTGCTCGGGCGACATGTACGCGGGCGTTCCCACCATCGCACCGCTGAGGGTGAGCGAGAGCGGAGCGGCGCTTCGGGCCGGCTCGCCGCTCGGCAATTCGCCCGCGAAACGCGCCACGCCGAAGTCGCTCACCGAGGCGTGGCCAGCCTCGTCGACCAGCACGTTGTCCGCCTTGAAGTCGCGGTGGATGACTCCGGCGCGGTGGGCGGCAGCGAGGCCCTCGCCGGCCTGGCAGAAGACCTCGAGCACCTCGGCAGGGGATCGCGACGACCTCTGCAGCCAGCCGCGCAAAGTGCCGCCCGCGACCAGGTCCATGGCCAAAAAGAAGCCGCCCGCGAAGGACCCCGCATCGTGGATGGCGAGCACGTTCGGGTGGCGCAGCCGGGCCATCGCCTGCGCCTCGCGCAAGAGCCGCTGCTGCATCTCCGCCTGCCCGGCCGGCACCAGCCTGTCTTGCCGCAGCACCTTGAGAGCCACCCGCCGGTCGAGGTCGGGATCGTAGGCGGCATAGACGGTGCCCATCGCGCCATGGCCGAGCAGCTCGAGGATCGAGTAGCGGCCGAGCTTCGCGCCGGGAGGCAGCGTGAACATGGCCGGCGCGCCGTCGGGCTCTCCGCTGAGGCCGGCTCCGGTGCCGACCAGCGCCCGCGCGGCCTCGGCAACGGACCCGCTGCACACCTCGCAAGTCGAGAGGTGCTCCTGGAGCTGCACGGCGCGGCCCGAGGCGAGCTGCCCCTGCGCGAACCCCAGCCACTCGTCGTCGGTCGGGCAGGCCGTCTTCACACTGTCTCCTGGGCCAGGAATATACTGGCGCCGATGACCGAGGAGAAAGCGCGCGGCCTCTTCGAGAGGGGACGCGCCCGCTGGCCGGAGCTGCCCCTCTCATTCGAGGCTTTTCTCGCCCAGGTGCGCCCGCACCTCGCGACGCTCGTGGCCATCGACGCCGCCCAGGTCTGCGCCGAGGACCTCTTCCTCGTCGCCTCCTGCCTGCAGAGGCTGTCTGGCGCGGTCGATCGCTTCGACGCCTTCTCCTGGCCGCACCTCGAGCGCCACCTGCGGCGCAAGGAGTCGGCGCCGGAGAAGGTCGCCGAGCTGCGCCAGGCGCTGTTGGTGCGGCTCTTCGTCCCCGCCAGCGCCGGAAAGCTGCCGCGCATCTCCGAGTACACCGGCCGCGGGCCGCTCCTGGTCTGGCTGCGGATGACCGCGACCCGCCTGCTCCTCAACGCCAGGCGGGCCGACCCCAACACCGCCGCCGTGCAGCAGCACTACGCCAGCGGGGCCATGGCGGGCGACGTCGAGCTGACCTTCATCCGCGGCCGCTACGAGATCCACTTCGCCGACGCACTGCGGGAGGCGACGGGCGCGCTCTCCAGCGAGGAGCGGCTCCTGCTCCAGCTGCGCTACCGCGAGGAGCTGACGAGCGATCAGATCGCCGCGGTGCTGAAGACCAGCCGGGTCACCGCGCACCGGAGGGTGGTGCTGGCGCGCGAGGCGCTGGCCGAGGGGCTTCGGCAGGGGCTGCGCGTCCGGCTGGCGCTGTCGCAGACCGGCCTCGAGCAACTGATGGGCCTGTTCTCGAGCAGCCTGGTCCCCGCGCTCTCCGCCGAGCTGCGCAAAGGACTCGCCTGAGCGCAGGCAGGTCGGGCGTCGTTTGCGAGCGGGGCGATACCGAGCCAGAACAAGCTCGTCGTCATTCAGCGGTGGGCTAGGCTTTCCGGCGGCGCGCGGCGGCCGTGAGCACGCGGTCGAGCGTGTTGGCGAACCGCTGCCGCGCGCGCGTGTCGAACGGCTTCGGCCCCTTGGTAGGCAGGCCCGAGTCGCGCAGCTCCTGCATCAAGTCGCGCATGGCCAGCCGCTCCTCGATGTTGTCGGGCGAATAGATCTCGCCGCGCGGGTCGATCACCTCGACACCCTTGCGCACCAGCGCCGCGGCCAGCGGCACATCGGCAGTCACAGCCACATCGCCCGGCTCGGCCTGCTGCGCGATGTGCGCGTCGGCCACGTCGAGCCCCTTGGGGACGCGCACGGTCGAGAGGTGCTTCTGCGCCGGTATCGCCAGCGCCGAGTTGGCCACCAGCACCGTCTCCACCGCGAAACGGTCGGAGGCGCGATAGACGAGCTCCTTGACTTCGCGCGGGCAGGCGTCGGCGTCGATCCAGAGGCGCATCTTCACCGTTAGGTTGGCCCCGTGAGTATCACTGTTGTTCCTCACGGTCCTCGGGTGCCTCGATCGATCAACGCCATCATTTCGGGATAGTGGTGCACGGCACTCGCCTTGGGATGTTCCTTTGCCGCGGCGACCATGGCCTTCGCGATCTGCGTGACGGTGATGGCCTTGTACTTCGCAGGCGTCACGAGCGAGAAGAGCGGCAAGGTCTTCTCGAAGAGCCACGGCGTGTGCTTTGAACCGATGATCATCGAGGGCCGGAAGATGCTGACGATCGCGGGGCCCTTTGCGCGCGCCGCTTGCTCCGCTTCGCCCTTCACGCGGTTGTAGCGCGACATGCCCGCGGCGCCGCTCCCCGTCGATTTCGCCTTTGGATCGGCACCCACCGCGGTCATCAATCCGAGGTGAAAAACCTTGCCGGACGCCTTGAGTGCCTTTGCGAAGGCTTCATTCAGCGCTACGTCCACCGCGCGATGCGCATCGAGCGTGAGCTTCGCGGTGTTCGCGCCGACGCCGAGCACGCTGAAGCCTTCCGCCTCGCCGTCGACCCCACGAAGCGCCACGAGCGTGGCGGCTTCCAGTGCCTGCGCGTTCATCTCGGTCACGATCTGTTCTTGCGCCGTGCGCTGTGACTCGCGCGCAATCGCGAGGACCTCGGGCAGCGAGCGTCGGGAGAGCGTGATCACCGGGTCGAACGAGCCATCGCGGAACAACTCTGCGATCAGCGCGTGGCCTACTGATCCAGAAGCACCGAGGACGATTGCAGCTCGTTTGCGCGACATGGGATTCGTTTGTTGCCTACACCGTGATGGCGTGACCGTCAACGCTTCGCGACCGTACCTTCTACGGGGACCAGGCGAGGGATTCCGCGTCTGCAATGAATGCGAGAAGGGCAAGGTCGCCAGGCGATTCGGCGTCAAGGGGCCAGCAGGCGGTGCAAAGCGGCGCAGTCACCGCCTTGCGCTTTTGTCCAAAGCTAGCCGCGGCGCGGGAAGGCCCGAGCAAGGCCTCTCGCGCCGCACTTCGTGAGCTCACTGCCTGTAGCTTAGCGAGTGGCTCAGAGCTCGCAGTCTGCGTCCTCGCGCACTCACCGCCGCCGCCGCCGCCTCCTCCGCCGCCCAGGCACGACAGGTCGCCGGTGCAGCTCCCGCACTCGTTGGGGCTGCCGCCGCCGCAGCTGCAGCCCATGTCGACGGGCCCGCTGCAGCCGCACTTGTTGGGAGCGCCGGCGCCGCAGCCGCAGCCCTGGTCGACCTCGCCGTTGCAGCCGCAGGAGTTGGGAGCCGGCGCGCCGCAGCCGCAACCTTGATCGACCTGGAACGGAATTCTCGGCGCGATCGAGTGGAAGATCAGCAGGACCTTCTCGTAGGTCTCCGCGTCGAGCCCGGCTTTCAGGCGGTCCAGCGCGCCTTCCAGCTCCTCCTCGACGGAGATCTGGACCCGCTCCTCGGCGCCCTCCGCTCGAGCCGCCGAGGATGCCGAACGAGGCGACAGGCGGCGATGTGGCCAAGCGGCATGAGATCGGGGCGGGGACTCCTGCGTTCAAAGAGGACAGGAGGCCACAGATGACTCGTGCACTCGCCGTTCTCGCCCTCGTCACCGCCCTGCCCGCGCAGGCGCTGACCGACCGTTCAGGGCCCTATGAAATGCAGGTCCTCGTGAACGGCGCACCCGCGCGAACTTTCCACCAGACGGGGGAGACCTTCGTGCTCGGCCACCTCGGCGACCGCTACACGCTGCGCGTCGTCAACCACAGCGGCCGGCGCATCGAGGCCGTCGTTTCGGTAGATGGGCGCGACGTGATCGACGGCAGGCCCGGCGACTGGCGCAACAAGCGCGGCTACCTCGTGCCGGCGTGGGGCAGCACCGAGATCGACGGCTGGCGCCTCTCGCAGCAAGAGGCGGCAGCGTTCCGCTTCTCCACCGTCCCGGAGTCGTACGCGGCCCGGACCGGCAACGCGCGCGAGGTCGGCGTCATCGGCGTGGCCATCTTCCCCGAGCGCTGGCAGCAACCGCCCCGGCAGATCTACGCGCCGCCCGCACCGTGGAATGGCGCTCCCCGCAGCGGTCGGGAGCAGCAGGGGCGCCAGGATCCGTCGCCACCGGCCGACGAAGGACGAGCCGCGCCGGCATCGCCGTCCGGCAAGTCAGAGCTGGACGCGGCCATTTCCGCGCCGCACGCGCAGAAGCGGGCCCAGCGGCCAGGCCTGGGGACAGAGTTCGGCGAGGCCGTCCCCTCGCAGCTCACCGAGGTCCCGTTCGAGCGGGCGCGCCCGCAGCCGCAAGTGATGATCGGCGCGCGCTACGACGACCGCGCCGGGCTCGCCGCGATCGGCATCGAGGTGGATCCCACGCCCCTCGGCGAAGCAGATCTGCGGCGCAGCGCCGAGCCCTTCCCCACCGTCGAGCGCGATTTCTCCGCGCCGCCGCCGGGCTGGCGCCGCTAGAGCGCCGATCGGTTTGGTGGACCGATACGAGTTCGGCCAGCTGTTGACACTGTCGGTAGAACTCCTGGCGCGTATCCAGGCCGGCGCGCTGAAGTCGGACCTCACGCCCGGGAAGGTGGCCAAAGCGATCGCCGCTTCTTCGCCGAGCCAGCGAGAGAGGGGCCACTGATCTCTTCGGCACCAACGCCGCACTGCTGGAGTGGGGCCCTGCACCGCGACACAGCGTGCGACGGCGGGGAAGGCGATCCCGTTAGAACTCCCAGGTGGGCGTCGCGCTGCGCGTCTTCACATAGGTGCCGTCGACGAATTCCCACTGCTCGTGCTCCGTCTCTTCGCAGCAACCATCGACGTGGGGCTCGCAGTTTCTCCTGTCGACGACGCGCAGCTTCTTAGGGAGTCCTTCGCCGATGATCGTGAGTTCCGCGGACTCGCTCTCCAGCGTGGGTCCGAAGTGCGCAGCCAAGTAGTGATCGACGCTCAAGGTCTCAATGAAGAAGATGCGGCGGAGCGCGCTCGCCTCAGCAAGCCAATAGCTGGTGGTCACTCTTTTTTCGCCCGGCTCTGGATGCGTGACGTCCTCGAGCTTGATCACCGCGCGCCCAAGCTCGAGCAATTCGACCAGCTCGAAGGCTTGCGTACCGGCTTCCACTTCGGCCCCTTCTGCTTCGCTGCCGTCGTCTCCACCGTCGGGATCGACATAGAGGTCCTGGCCGCTTCCTCGATCAGGCTCGGCGAGGCGCTGCTCGCGTTCCGCGGCGAACGACTCTGCGTCGCTGAGATCCGCGCCCAGCTTGCACCAGAGGTCCTCGCCCAGGCGCCGCAACACCTGCATCAGGAACGCAGTGCCGTTCGAGCGCCTCACGCCACATTGTTGCAGACGGACCTGCACGATGATGTCGGTCTCCGCCGCGCTGGTGAGCGCCGCGGGGAACAAATCGACCGCCGCGATCTCAGGCGACGCACCTTTGCAGGCCGCGGGCAGCTCGAGATCATGCCGAGCGCATTCGCACACCTCGTGCCACTCCATGCTGCCAGTGAACGCGCGCGCGGAGCAGCGCCGAGCGATCTACGAAATATGGATCCAGAACTTACTGCCAGGCCTGCCGGTGAAAGACGCCGCGCCCCCCCGTCTACCCGATGGCACGAGCAGGTGTAGCTGAGCCCCGATTGGTGCTGCTGCCGGAGCATGCCCAGAGGAGCGCGGCGAGCGTGGATGCGTTCAAGCCTCGGCGCATCCACCATCCTCACCGCCGCACGCGACGAGCCGCGAGCGGTGAGGAAAATCAACCAGCTCGCCCTAGACGGCGATCATCTTCTGGTTGTGGTTGTGCGTGAGCTGGCCGGCCTTCACGGCGGACTTCACCGCGACCAGCTTCTGGCTGTGGTTGTGGGTCACCGAGCCGGCCTTCACGGCGGACTTCACCGAGACGAGCCTCTGGTTGTGATTGTGCGTGAGCTGGCCGGCCTTCACGGCGGACTTCACCGCGACCAGCTTCTGGCTGTGATTGTGCGTGAGCTGGCCGGCCTTCACGGCAGTCCTCACGCCGACGAGCCTCTGGTTGTGATTGTGCGTGAGCTGGCCGGCCTGGATCCGCGTCTTCGTCTTCATGGTCTCTCCTGGGTTCTCGAGGAAGGTGCTTCGCAAGACGGCACGGACGGGCCGGCGGAT
This sequence comes from Myxococcales bacterium, assembly GCA_038231075.1. Lineage (GTDB taxonomy): Bacteria > Myxococcota > Myxococcia > Myxococcales > 40CM-4-68-19 > JBBRMA01. The sequence goes on from JBBRMA010000083.1 coordinate 16,218, forward strand.
ATTCCCTCGCCGCCGCGGCGCGGGAACTTCTCGCCGCTCGTTCGTGCCCGCAGGGGACGCTGCGGACCGGCGGCGTCGCTCGGGTACAGTGGGTGCCGCGCTCGCGGGCGCCGGAAAGGAGTTTCGAGGTTGGGCTTCTTTGCCACGCTGTCGGCCTTCGCCTTCGCCTTCGCCGCGGCCAGCGCCCCGGGGCCCGGAGAGCCGCTCGGCCGCGATGCGCGCGTGACCCGCGTCCTCGAGGCTGGCGCGCCGCAGGTCTTCTCGGTCGAGCTGCGCGCGGGCGACTACTTCCATGTCGTCGTCCTGGATCAGGGCATCGCCAGCGCCGTGCGGCTCCTGGACGCCGAGGGGCGCGAGCTTGCGCGCGCCGCCGCCGACGAGGACGGCCGGGCTCCGCGGCTGTCGCTGGTGGCCGCGAGCGCCGGCGTTCTCCGCCTCGAGCTCTCCCGCGCGCAGGGGAATGCCAGGTCCTGCGAGCTGCGCACGATCGGGCCGCGGCCCGCCACTGCCGCTGACGGCAAGCAGATCGAAGGCGAGCGGGCGGTGGCCATGGGCGACGCGCTCAAGCTCAAGGAAGGCAAGGCACAGCTACAGGAATCGATCGTGCAGTACCAGCGCGCGGTAGCCCTTTTTCAGGAGGCGTCCGCGGCGGCCGAGGAGGCGGATGCGATCGGCCGCGTCGGCGACTCGCACTACCTCCTCGGCGACCTCCCGGCGATGCGCGACGACTTCGAGCGCTCGCTCGCCGTGGCAAAGGCGAGCGGCGATCTGCGGGCGCAGGCGGGCGCCATGACGAACCTCGGCGGTGCGCTTGCGGCGCTCGGCGAGTCGCTGCAAGCGCTGGAGGTGCTCGGGCCGGCGCTGGCTCTGTGCCGAGAGGCGGGCGACTCCGTGGACGAGGCGATGGTCCTCACCAACCGCGCGAACGCGTTGGTCCAGCTTGGTCAGCGGGGGCAGGCGATCGCGCTGCTCAGCCAGGTCATCGAGCTGGAGCGGCTGACCGGCGATCGCAAGCGCGAGGGACAGGCGCTCGCCTTCCGGGCGCTGGACATGCGCTCCCAGGGCGAGCCGGAGCGGGCCGTCGACGACCTGGAGCGGGCGCTCGCGATCGACCTGTCCGAGTCGAACCTGCGGGGAGGGGCGCTGACGCGGCTCTCGCTTGCGTCCACGCTGCTCGACCTTGGCGAGACAGCCCGCGCGCGCAAGCTGATCGAGGAGTCGCTGGTGATTTTTCGCCAGGTGGGCGACCAATATTTCGAGGCGGTGGCAGTGGAGAAGCTCGGCACGGCGGCGCTCCAAAGCGGGGAGCCCGCCAAGGCGCTCGAGCTCTTCGGGCAGGTGATGGAGATCCCGCAGAGAGTGGGGTCGCGCTTCTGGAAGCACCGGCTGCTGGCGCTGAGGGGCCAGGCCGAGATGCTCCTCGGCCACCGCGAGAAGGCCCGCGCGCTCCTGACCGAGTCGCTGACGCAAACCCGCGCGGTGCAGTTCTGGGTCCGCGCCGCCGAGGTGCTCGCCGATCTGGCGCGGCTCGACCTGCTCGAGGGCGACTCCAGCGCTGCGCTCGCCCACGTCGAGGAGGCGGTGCACCTCGCCGAATCCCACCGCGCCACCATCGTCGGCGCCATGCCGCGGGCGCAGTTCCTTTCCACCAAGCGGCGCACCTGGCAGCTGCTCGTCGCCGTGCAGATGGCCCTGCACCGCGCGCACCCGGAGCAGGGCTGGGATCGCAAAGCGCTGGCCAGCGACGAGCGGGCGCGAGCGCGCAGCCTGCTCGAGCAGCTCGGCGAATCGCGCGCGGACATCCGCGAAGGCGTCGATCCGGCGCTGCTTGCGCGCGAGCGCGCCGCCAGCCTGCAGCTCGAGCGCAAGGGGCAAGAGCAGCTCCGCCTGCTCGGCAAGGAGCACGCGGCCTCGGCGGCCGGGTCGCTCGCGCGGCAGATCCAGGTCCTGGCCGCGGAGTACCAGGCCCTCGAAGCCGAGCTGCGCACGAAGAGCCCGCGCTATGCAGCGCTGACCTTGCCCGAGCCGATCGGGGTCGAGCAGATCCAGCGCGAGATCGTCGATGAAGGCACGCTCCTCCTCCAGATTTCGCTGGGCGAGGAGCACAGCTTCCTCTGGGTGCTCTCGAGCACCGAGCTCCACACCTTCGAGCTGCCGGCGGGGGCGAAGATCGAAGGCGCGGCGCGCGCGGTCTACCAGGACTTCAGCAGCGAGGGTGCGGTCGCAGACGGCGAGGCGGCGCGGCGCGCGCAGGCGCTCTCCTCGATGGTGCTAGGTCCGGCCGCGGAGCTGCTCTCTGACAAGCGGCTCCTGCTGGTCCTCGATGGCGCGCTCCAGTACGTGCCCTTTGCCGCGCTGCCCGAGCCGCGGGTGAGAGGCTCGCGGCGGCGTCGCCTGCTGCTGGAAGGGCACGAGATCGCGAACCTCCCCTCGGCTTCGACGCTGGCGGTGCTGCGCCGCGAGCTCGCCGGGCGGCCGCGACCTGGGCGGACCATCGCCGTCCTCGCCGACCCGGTGTTCGAGGCGCGGGACCCGCGCGTCTCCGGAGCGGAGCCGGCGCACAAGGGCCAGGCGCTCGCCGCCGAAAGCCTGGTCCGCCCCGGCAGGGATGCAGCCGTCACCTTCGAGCGGCTCCCTGCCACCAGGCGCGAGGCAGCCGCGATCGCCGCACTGGCGGGCGAAGGGGCGCTGGTCGCGCTCGACTTCCAGGCCAGCCGCGCGACTGCCATGAGCCCGGCCCTGGCCGACTTCCGCTTCGTCCACTTCGCCAGCCACGGAGTGCTCGACAGCCGCCACCCGGCGCTCTCCGGCATCGTCCTCTCGCTGGTCGACGAGCAGGGCGCGCCGCAGGACGGATTCCTCCAGACGCACGACGTCTACAACCTGCGCCTCTCGGCCGATCTAGTGGTGCTGAGCGGCTGCCAGACGGCGCTCGGCCAGCAGATCTGGGGCGAGGGCATCGTCGGCCTCGTGCGCGGCTTCATGTACGCCGGCGCGGCCCGGGTGATGGCCAGCCTCTGGAAGGTCCCGGACCGCGCCACGAGCGAGCTGATGCAGCGGTTCTACCGCGGCGTGCTCGCCGAGGGCCTTTCGCCGACGGCAGCTCTGCGGAAGGCCCAGCTCTCGATGTCCCGGCAGCGGCGCTTCACCGCCCATGACTGGGCGGGTTTCAGCCTGCAGGGCGAGTGGAAGTAGACGCGCTACTTCTTGCTGTACATGTCGAGCCAGCGCGAATCGATGTCGAGGCCGCCGCCGTGGTGCGCGAACTCGTCCTCGTCCTCGAAGCGGAGCCGGACGCGGCCGACCAGCTCATAGCCCGGGCCGGGGCCGGGGAGGCCGTGGAAGACGAAGAGCACGCTTCCGCTCACCGGGGTCGCCCCGTCTGCGCCCTTGGCCCCGGTCGGGCCGATGGGACCCGTGGCTCCCATCGCGCCAGTCGCTCCAGCGGGCCCCGCCGCGCCATTCGCACCGGCAGGACCGGCAGGACCAGCCAGCCCCATCGCGCCAGTTGCTCCAGCGGGCCCCGCCGCGCCATTCGCACCGGCAGGACCGGCAGGACCGGCAGGACCAGCCAGCCCCATCGCGCCAGTCGCTCCAGCGGGCCCCGCCGCGCCATTGGCACCGGCAGGACCAGCCAGCCCCATCGCGCCGGTTGCTCCAGCGGGCCCCGCCGCGCCATTCGCACCGGCAGGACCAGCCAGCCCCATCGCGCCGGTTGCTCCAGCGGGCCCCGCCGCGCCATTCGCACCGGCAGGACCAGCCAGCCCCATCGCGCCAGTCGCTCCAGCGGGCCCCGCCGCGCCATTCGCACCGGCAGGACCAGCCAGCCCCATCGCGCCGGTTGCTCCAGCGGGACCAGTGGACCCTGCGGGTCCCGGCGCGCCTGAGATGGCAAACCAATCCGCATTGCCCGGCGACGCCGGATCGCTGCCGAGGCTGGTGCTGAGCGCAAGATAGGTGGCGCCGTTGCGCGAGACGACGCTGTTGGCGTGGTACACGCTGGCCGCGTTCCAGCCGTTCGCCCAGACCATCGCGCCGCCCGGGTCGGGGGCGCCGACGAGCCACTCATCGGTGACGGTGAGCCGCAGGTCGCCGCGCCTCGCGCCGGTGTTGTCGTAGTAGTAGACGTTGATTTGCAGCGCCTGCAGCTTTGCGGGGATGACGGGATATCCGCCGGTGGTGATCCCGGTGCCGGTGAAGAGCCACTGCGCCTGCATCGAGCCGCAAGCCGCCGGGGAGAACCCGCCGCAAGCGAGCAGGGCGAAGGGCGGATGGAACGAATACTGATTGTTCCCGGCGTTGCCTCCGTTCAGCAATAGCTGC
>JBBRMA010000084.1:0-20520 GCA_038231075.1 Myxococcales bacterium
CCCGGTGGAGCTTCCGTTGACCTATCGCCACTATTGGATGGATCGCCAGGGAAACGTGGTCGGAACCGATGACCCGAGCGCGAATCCCAATGACGGCTCCTCCTCCGAGTGGCGTCAGATGAAGCCGCAGCGATAGCGCAAGCGTCTATCGATTGAAGCTTGGGCTCGGGCCTTCGCCACGCTCGCTCGGCTCCGCCTTTACCCGGGAAGATCGGGCTGCAAAAGGGGATTGGTGCCGGTGGGCAAGGGGAGGGCCCTTTGCTATCGAGCATCAGGACCACTCTCTCTGCAACCCGGGATCGACATGCTCACGTCTCTCGCAGTGCTCGCACTCCTCGTCGCTGCGCCCGTACAGGCCGCGCCGGTCGCGGACCCCGTCTCCCAGAAGCTGGGCGCCTTCTTTGCCGCCAAGCCCACCGAGAAGGCCCCCGCAGACGTGATGAAGTCGATCCTCCACTCGCTGGCCGGGCCGGTCACCAAGGCCGAGGTCTATTCGATCCTGGCCGCCCTGGGCACTCTGACGCCCCAGCAATGGCACGACGCGCTGTCGCAGCTGGATCTGGCGCCGTGGAAGGAGAAGAAGCACCTCTCCATGCTCGACAAGCTCATGCACCGCGGCATCGACACCAAGGCCGAGTGGCTGGCGACGTGGGCCGTGCAGGTGAACCGCCAGGTCGGGCTTGGCCTGGACATCAGCGAGAACTGGGACGGCAAGCCGACGCCGAAGAGCACGCGCGACATCCGCACCAGCGCCAAGAGCCTCCTGGCGTACTTCGACATGAAGGATCGCTCCGGCGTGCGGGGGGCCCTCCACGGCGCGCCCGCCTATGCCGAGTGGGTCAAGACGCACCCCTATCTGCTCCTCTTTCCGTTGGCGTGGCCGTTCACGATCCTGTTCGGCGGCAGCCCGTAGCAGGTCATCAAGACGGGCCCAGCCAAGGACAACGGTGGCTGCCTCGCCTGTCCTGGCAACCCGGTGCCGAACCAAGCAGGGACGAGCTGCGCCCCGACCGCAGCGGCGTGCACCAACTCGCCGCTGCGCCCGTACTCCAGCCAGAGCGCAGCTCGGCGCGGAGGAGGGACCTTTGACCCACGACGTTGCATGCGCGGCGCTGGTGGCGGCGGCTGTTCTGGTGGGCTGCGGCGGCGCCGCTCGTCACCAGCCGGACAGCTCGGCGCCAGACGGGGGCAGCGCGACCGACGGCGGGCCAATCGACGCGGGCGCGGCAGACGCTGGCGCGGCAGACGGTGGCGCAGCAGACGGTGGCGCAGCAGACGGTGGCGCAGCAGACGGTGGCGCGGCAGACGGTGGCGCGCGCGGTCCGCTGGCCGCGTTCTTCGTGAGCACCGGCGCGGTTGCGCTCTCGGCGGTGATCTTCGACGGCAGCGCCTCGAGCGATCCCGGCGGCGGCCCGCTCACCTACCGCTGGGATTTCGGCGACGGCGAGCACGGCGGCACCGCACATCTGGCCCACGCCTACGCTGCCGAGGGAGCTCGCACGACCACCCTCACGGTCACGAATGCGGCCGGCCTCTCCTCGAGCGTCTCGCACCAGGTGCTGGTCGCCGCCGCCGGCTCGCCCGGGCCGAGCGTGACCGTCGCCGGGATCGTGCTGGACGCTGCCGGGCCGCTCGCCGGCGTCGCCGTGCAGGAGGCGGGCACGGCCCAGGCGGTCACCTCCGACGCCCAGGGCGGAGTGACGCTGTCGCTCGCGACCTTGGTGCCACACACGCTCAAGCTCTCCAAGGTTGGCTATGCCGACCAGTTCCAGGTCGTGAAGCTGCCTTCCGGCTCGACGTCCGGCTTCTTCAAGGTGGCGCTCATCGCCCGCGAGGCCGCGCAGCCGCTCGACGCGACCGCCGGCGGCGACCTGGTCGGCAAGGAAGGCGCGCGACTCACGCTGCCCGCGGGCGCGCTCATCGACGGCGCCGGCGCGGCCGCGGCGGGAATGGTGCAGATCTCGCAAACGCCCGTGAACATCTCGGGCCACATGCTCGCGACCTTCCCCGGGCAGTTCGCCGGCCTCAAGCCCGACGGCAGCGCAGGGCCCATCGCCAGCTACGGCACCGTCGAGTACGTCATCACCAGCGCCGGGCAGCGGCTGCAGCTTGCGCCCGGCAAGACGGCCACCATCGAGCTCCCGCTCTACGCGACCCAGCGGCCCGATGGCGCCGACTTCGCCCTCGGCGATGCCACCGCGCTCTGGTCGCTCTCGGAGACGACCGGAGGCTGGGTCCAGGAGGGCGAAGGCGTCGTGGTGGCGTCCGCCGCTTCGCCGAGCGGCCTCGCGCTGCGCGCCCAAGTCAGCCACCTTTCTTGGTGGAACAGCGACCTCTTCTTCGCCACTCCGGACATGCCCCCGTACACGCCCAAGCCGAGGTGCTTCTACAATCCGGGGCCCGAATTCCCGCCGGTGCCGACGGCGTGCACGCTCGGTCCCAAGCCGCCCAACGAATACCAGGTCGGCGCCCCGATCAACCGAGCCCCCATCCCGCCAGGCTTCCGGCGCCCGCCAAACTATGCCGTCAGGGCCGCGATCCCGGCCCGAGGCGGCGTGGCGATCTTCGCTCCGAGCAACGCCGACCTCGGACTCTACGCCTGCGCCACGATCGGCGCCGTCGCGGCCTGCGGCGAGCTGGTGGTGCACGGCGCGGCTGGGGTCAGCGACGAACCGGTGATCACGCTCAACCCGGTGGTGCAGCCGCCTTGCACCTCCACCACCGCGCTGGTGCTGCCCGCCTCTGCCGACTACGTGATGAGCGGCCCGCCGGGTTGCTTCAGCTTCGACGCGCAGGCCGGGCAGGTGCTCGCGCTCGCGATCGCGCCGCCTGCCAACTCGACGCTGCTCGGCGCCGTGGGGGTCGCGGACCCGAGCGGCAACGGGCTTGGCAGCGCCACCTTTACCAGCCAACCGTCGGCGCAGGTGATCGCTTTGCCGACCGCGGGGACTTACTCAATCAAGGTATCGGGACTCTATGGCCTGCCCGGCGCCTATCACCTGACCGCGTCCCTGGACACGCCGACCCAGCTGGCAGTACCGAGCGTGACCGCTTACCAGATAGGGCCCCCCTATCGCCAACGCTTCAGCGTCGCGGCCGCAGCCGGCGACATCATCGCCCTCAGCGTCCGCAGCCCCCCGGGGAACGGCGTGATCGGCAACGTCAAGTCGCTGAACGACGGCACCACTTCGGACTTCCCGATCCATGACTACGGCGCGCTCACCTTCACGGCGACGACCGCCCGGTCCTTTTCCTTCGAGGTGACTGCCGAAGGCGGCGGGCCGGCCTTCGTGGTCGCGCTCTCCAAGCCGCAGCCGCTGGCCCTGGGCGCGGTCGTCACCGGCGGCCTCCCCGACACCGGCGAGGTCAAGAGCTACCTGGTCAGCGGCACCGCCGCGGCCCTGATCTCCGCCGCCGTCCGCGCGGACGTCCCCGTGACGCAGACACAGTCGCTTCCCTGGCTGCGGCTGTTCGACCCGGCGAGCCGGGAGCTCGATCCGTTCAACGGCCGCACGCCGAGCGTGGGCCCGCTGGCGCTGCCCGCGACCGACACCTATCGGCTCGACGTCTATACCGTCACCGGCAACACCGTCTCCTCGTTCACCCTGCGCGCGGTGAGCGTCGATGCTCCCGTGCCGGTCAGCCCGTCGGGCGCTCTGACCACCACCAGCGACAGCATCGGCGGCGTCGGCGAACACCGCTACTATAGTCTGAATCTAATGGCGGGCGACGAGGTGCGCCTCGCGTTCCACGGCGCCGCGCTCGGCGTCAACGTCGAGCTGTTTCCGCCAATGCCTGCACAGCCCTTCTACCAGCGCACCGCCGATAGCAGCGTGAGCTTTACCAATCTAATCGACGATACCGCGACCACGACCAGGCACGACGTCGCCGACAACATCGTCTATCTGGCCCCGGCGACCGGCGAATACATCGTCCATATAGTTCCTCAAGGGGTACCGCTGGCCACGGCGACCGGTGCCTTTACCTGGACGCTCCTTCTGCCCGCGCCGGCCGCGCTGCCGCTCGACACCGTCAAGTCAGGCTCGCTCGCCGCCCCCTTCTCGTTCGGCCGGCATTCGCTCGTCATCACCACCGCGGGCTATTACAACGTGACTCAGCTCTTCACCGGGCCGACGATCGCCTCCAATGCCTACCTGCGCGATTCGGCCGGGGCCTTGACTGCGATCGGCGCGCCGGCCCGGCTGGCGGCGGGCAGCTACTCTCTCGAGGTCCTCAACTACACCACCACTTCCACCACCTACGAGGTGGCGGCGGCGAGCTTGCAGCCGCCGGTCGCCATCAGTGTCGGCGATACCAAGAGCGGCGCCATCGAAGTGCGCGGCGACCGCGACTACTACCAATTCACCGGCACTCAAGGGCAGACCTATACGCTGACCAGCTCGGCCTCGAACGGGCTGGTCGGTCAGATAGTCGTCTACCACCTGGACGCGGGCGGCGACTTCACCAGCGACGCCTTGGTCGATCGAACCGCACCGGTGGGCACGACCATCACGCACACCTTGCCATCCAGCGGGACGTATCTCATCGAGATCTACGGCACCGGCCCCAAGCTGGTTTCGACGGGGACCTACACGATTCAATTGAATTGAATCTCAGGGCTCGCGCACCATTTCGCCGCCCTGTCCGTATCCTCAAGTGCGGACCCAATGCTCCGCTGGGGAGAGAACTTCGTGACAAACAAAGCGATGATCGCAGCTGCGGCTGTGGCGATGGCGGCGCTGGCTTGCGGACAGGACCGACAACCTGCTGCCGAGCGCCTCGGCGTTGTGCAACAGGACATCAACGGCCCTTGGTACACCCCGAGCTTCACGGAAACCAACCAGGCCGGCGCGGCCATGCACTCGGGGAACGTGCTCGAGTCCTGCACCGCTACCGTCATCGCGCCGAACTTCTTCCTTTCCGCCAAGCACTGCGGCTATGTGGTCGGATCGACCATTTTCCGCTATTTGAACGGCGATCCGTTGTCGTTGAACAAGGACTTTGCCTATACGGTCGATCAGGTCATCCACGCGCCCTGCACCGGCAACGACAAAGGGAGCTGGAGCGATTGCAACGGCGATTGGGCCGATATGGTCCTCCTCCACGTGCAGCAGCCGATCGTCGCCAGCGGTTGGCTGTTCGACTACACGCCGTCGGCGACGCTTGCCTGGACTTATCCGGGCGCCAACTGGGTCGGCACCAAGGTGGGCGCGGGGTGGCACAGTGGCACGGCGGACAATCCGTTCATTGATCTCCGCGCCGTTGACGACACGCTCGTCTCAAGCGACGACAGCGGCGGGCGCTTCGACACCGGCAATGTCCGCGTCAACCCGGGCGACTCGGGCGGCCCCTTCTATTCCAACGGCCGCGTGCTCGGAACTGTCACCGGCTATTGCTTTCCCTGGTGTTGGCGGGCGACGTACACCAGCGTGCCGCACCGGCTCGACTGGGTCCTCTCGGCCATCGGTTACTCCTTGCCGCTCAGCGGCTGGGCCTACGATCGCGCGCTCTCGGGCAATGGGCTCGAGTGGTTCACTGGAACCGAGCGCGTCTGCCAATACGCCTGCCAACACACCCCGAGCTGCGGCGGATATAACTACTATCGCGCAACCGGTCTCTGCGAGACGCTCTCGTCGGTGGGCGCGTCGAGCCCGGCCCCAGGCTTCACCACGGGCCAGCGCTAGAGGAGGCCTGCGGTAAAGCCGGGCAGTCTCTCAGCGGGCGGCCCGCGCCTGCCGCGCGCGGGCCGCGTCGCGGGCGATCAGCGCGAACCCGCGCGCGCTCGCGTCGCGCTCCACCGCCTCTAGCGCCGCGCGACCATCGCTTTTGCCGTCCCTCGCCAGAAGCTGCGCGAGGGCGAGGCGCGCCTCGAGCCGATCGCTCGCCGAGCCGGTCTTCTCCGCCTCGCGCGCCACCTCGCGGAGCGCGGCGATGGCCGCCTGAAGCTGTCCTGGCTGCGCGGCCTGCACTCGGGCGGAGGCGATGCCGACCTCGGCACGCACCGTCGGCCCCTGGCTGCGCGCGATCACTGCACGTGCCTGGCCCGCTTCCTTGGCGGCGTCCGCCAGCTTGCCCAGCGCCAGCAGCGCCAGCGCGCGGACGGAGCGGCACTCGGCTTCATTGTCCACGTTGCCGGAAGCACCGAACAACGCGGCGGCTCGTGCTGCTTGCTGCTCGGCGGCGGGCGCGCGGTCCGCGGCCAGCTCGACGCGGGCGAGGCAGAGGTAGGCGATGCCCTGGACCTCCTTCTGATCGCCGGCCTCGGCCAGCGCCTGCTCGCAGAGCGGCCGCGCGCGCACGAGGTCACCGCGAAAGAGGACTGCCTCCGCGCGCGCCTCGACGGCGATGGGGGTCATGAGCTTGCCGTTGTTGGCGCGAAGCAGCTTCTCCGCCTCCTCGAACGAGGCGGCAGCCTGGTCCAGCTGGCCGTCATCCATCAGCAGAAGGCCTCGGTTCAGCAGCCCGGAGGCCGTGTTCAGCGGCCGGCCGAGCTGGCGGGACAAAAAGAGGGAGCGGTCCAGCGCCGCCAGGGCTTCGGGGATCAGGTGCATGGGCCGCAGGACGGAGATCAGGTTGTTCAGGATCAGCGCCTCGCCGCCCACGTCGCCACGCGCGCGATCGTCCGCGAGCGCCTCCTGGTATCGCCGGCGCGCTTCGCCGTGGTCGCCGGCAGCCGCAGCAATGGCCGCCAGCTCGAGGCTCGCCCTTCGGGCCACGTCGCGATCGCCGGTTTTCTGCGCGATTCGCTCGGCCTCGACGAGGGCGGCGGTGCCGGCCGCCGGGTCGCCGAGCCTGGCCAGAGTCGACCCCTCGAGCCTCTTCGCTTGAGCGAGCTGCCGGAGGTTGCCGCTCGTCCGGCTTGCCTCCACGGCGCGCGCGGCAGCGGCCTGCGCGAGCTTCAAGTCGCCGCTCGAAAAGGCAACAGCCGCCTCGGCGATCTCGATGCGCACGTCCTGACCCAGCGGCGGCGGGAGCTTGCGCATCTGCGCCACCACGGCTCGCGCCTCGTCGTAGCGTTGCGCGGCGCCCAGATCGCTGATCAGCTTCAGCGCGTACCCGATGTCGTCGGGGAAGAAGGTCCAGAGCGCGCGGCTGATCTCGACCGCGCGGTGCCAGTCCTTGCCGGCTGGAGACTCCATGATGCGCTCAATGCGCAGGCGCTCTTCGCGATTCAATCCGCCGGTCGCCAGTGCGCGCTTTGCGGAGGCGCGGGCGTTGGCGAGGTCTCTGAGCGTCGCATATGCCTCGGCGAGCGCGGCGTGCACGCGGGCGCTGCCCGGCGCAATGGTCGCTGCTCGCGTCAGGCTGCCGACGGCGTCGCTCGGCCGGCTCGCGTTCAGGCTCGCGACGCCCTCGGCGAGGAGGCGCTCCGCCTCGGGATCGCGCGGGAAGGAGCCGCTCGCCGCCTCGGGAGGAACGTTCGCGTCGATGCGCAACTCCTGCCGCAGCCGCGTGCCCGCGCGACCCACCAGCTCGAAGAGGCGACCTTCTCGAGCAGTCTCCGCAACCGCAGTCAGAATCTCGCCCGAGCGGGCATCGTAGACCCGCAGGTCGAGGCGGATGGGCCCTGTGGCGGGCGCAAGGTACGAGCCGCCGACGATGAGATCGACGCCCAGCGAATCGCGCAGCCGGCGCAGATCTTCGGCGCCGGGCTCCTTCGCGCCCGCAAGGCCAAGGTCGGCCACCGCGAGCGCGACGGCGCGCCCCGGCACCAGCCGAAGCTGCTCGCCCGCCGCCAGCTCGCTCACCAGCATCTCGGCGAGCGCGCCCGACAGCCACGCCGCCTCCGGGCGAGAGCTGGCGTTGCGCGGGCCGAGCACCGCGACCGAGCGGCGCTGGCCGGTCCCCTGGGTCGAGCGCGGGGCGCGGCGCTGCGCGACGAACGCCGTACCGGCCATCGCCGTGGCGATGAGCAGCGCGCCGCCGATCGCCCAGGGCAACAGACGCCGCCGCGCGCTCCGTGCGCGTCCCCGGGCGATCGTCTCCAGCAGCCCATCCATCGAGTCCCAGCGCTCGGCGGGCGCTGCCCTCAGCCCCTTGAGCAAGATCTGGCGAAGCCACCCGGGGAGCGCGCGTCCCGAAGGCGGCGCCGACACATCGTTCGCCTCGGCGCGCTGCCGCAGCTCGGCCAGCGTGGTGCCCGCGAAGGGGCGGACGCCGTAGAGCGCCTCGAAGAGCGAGGTACAGAAGGCGAAGATGTCGGCGCGAGCGTCGGTGGGCTCGCCGCGCATCTGCTCGGGCGACATGTACGCGGGCGTTCCGACCAGCGTTCCACTGCGCGTGAGGATGATTCCACCGGGCGGCAGCTCGGGGGAACCCAACGCGGGCTTCGCCTGGCCCGTCGGGCGAGCCAGGCCGAAGTCGGTGACTCGCACCCTGCCGGCGTCGTCGACGAGCACATTGTCCGGCTTGAAGTCGCGGTGCACCAGGCCCGCCGCGTGCGCCGCTGCCAGCCCTCGGCCCGCGTGCACGAACGCGTCGAGGATCTCGTCGAGGGTGCGCGTCCTCGCCGAGAGCCAAGCGCGCAGCGTGCCACCGCCGACCAGCTCCATCGCCAGGAAGAGCCGGTCGCCTTGCTCCACCAGCTCGTGCACCGCGACGACATTGGGGTGCGCGAGCTGCGCCATCGCCTGGGCCTCGCGCACGAGGCGCTTCAGACCCGCCTCGCCCGCCTTCTCGCCACGGACCGTCTTGAGCGCCACCGTCCGGTCCAGCCCGGTGTCGCGCGCCGAGAAGATCGCGCCCATGCTGCCCATGCCGAGGAACTGCAGCACCTCGAAGCGCCCGATGCGCTCGCCCGGCGCGAGCAGGAACTGATCGTCGGGCGCGCCGCCCCCCGCATCGGGCAGCGATTGCTCGAGGGCGGCGAGCGCGCGCCGGCACGCCTCGCAGCCGCGCGCGTGGCCGTGGATCCGCTCGGTGACGGCGGCGGCGAGCCGGCCCGCGGCCAGGTCCGTGAGTGCGTCCTCTGCCGGGCAGGCGTCCAAGCCTTCGAGAATGGGCTTCACCCGGCGTAAATGAAAGGGCACGGACGCTGATCCCGCTCGGTGCTCTATGCTGGCGAAGTGACCGACCTCGTCGCCTCCTTTCGCACGCATGCGCCCGCCTCGGCTGGTGGCGTCGATGCCGGCTCGCTCGCGCCGGCGCTCGACGAGCTGGTCGCGCGCGGAGCGGAAGCGTGGCCCAAAGTGCGGGTCGATCCCGTCGCGGTGGTGGAACAGGCGGCGCGCCTGTTGCCGGCTTCACTTCAGGCAGAGGAGGTCGCCGACTCGCTGGCGGCGCTCCACGCGGGCGACTTGCACCTCGCCTGCGGCTGCGCAGCGCACTCGGCGGCGGCGCTCGCGGCCTTCGACGGCGCTTTCCTCGACGCGCGCGCTCTCGGGGCCGCCCTCCACCGCCTCGATCGCTCGCCGATCTTCGCCGACGAGGTCCGCCAGGCCGTCCGCGAGAAGCTGTTCGTCGCACGCAAGGGCGCGCCGGTTCGCATCGCCGGCTATTCGGGCAGGGCGCCGCTCTCTGCCTGGCTGCGCGTCGTCTTGGTTCGCACCGCGGTCGACCTGCATCGGGCCGGCGGCGCGGCCAACGCCGACAACAACGACGGGCGCGCTGCAGGTGAACAGGCCGCAGGCGAGAGTCCCGAGCTGCGCTTCCTCAAGGATCGCTACGGTCCCATCTACCAGGACGCGGTGCGCGCGGCGCTCGCCACGCTCGACGACGGGCAGCGCAAACTGCTCCGGCTCCAGCTCGTCGAAGGCCTGAGCAGTTCGCGGATCGCCGGGCTGCTCGGCGTCGATCGATCGACCATCACCAGACGCATCGCCGGTTGCCGTGCGCAGCTCATGAGTGAGATCCGGGAGCGCCTGCGCACCTCGCTCCGCATCTCGACCGCCGAGCTCAACAGCCTGGCCGAGCTGGTGAAGAGCCAGCTTCACGTCTCGGTGGTGCGGCTCTTGGGGCGTTGAAGGCGCCAGGGGCTGGCGCCACCCACTCATTGGGCTCGGTCAGGGCGCTGCTTCTGCCGGGCCATCAGTCCGAGTCGGGTCCGTCGCCCGACTCGTGATCGTCGTCGTCTTCGCCATCGCCGCCGTCGGTGGTGCAGCCGGACCGGTCACCGTCGTCGTCGCGCGGCACGCAGATCTCGGTACCAGCCGTGGTGCGCGGCACCTGCGCGCTGCCAGGGAGAATGACCTGCACCAGGTATTGACCCGGAGGCAGCGGCGGCAGCGCAAAGCTGAACTGCAGATCGGCGGTGAGCTCGACGGGAAAGCGCGCAACCTCCGCCGTCGGCGGCTCACGCGGCGGCGGCGGAGCGATGACCCGGCCCAGCCGACCGGTGAGGAGCGGGACGGTCAGCGGGTCGAAGAAGGGCAGCGGCGCAGGCTCGCTGCTCTCGTCGATGAGCGGGGCGGGCTCGGCCGCGTCCACGGCCCGCCCGTCGCGCCGCTGCAGCCGCCGCGCACGGCGCAGGTCCGTCACGACCGCCTCGAGCGCCTGGCCGGCAAGGGTGATGCCCTCGACGCCGGCGATGTTCCCCGCAAGGATGCCGTTCTGCCCGTTGGCCGGCGGACCGACCACCATCTTGATCGCGTTCAGTTGAAACGCCCACGCGCCCCGTCCCCAGGTGAGCGCGATTCCATTCTCGTTGTTGGGAAAGGGCGAGCTCGGATCGAAGAAGAGGCCGGTGATTCCATTGTGCGGCTTGGGCGGCGCGCCGAGCGCTTCCGACCAGCTCACCCCGTCGTCGTTGGAGACGAAGATTCCATTGTCGGCCGTGCCCACGGCGATGCGCGCGGGATTGGCTGGATCGAATGCGACGCTGCAGACCGAGTAATAGCAAGGCAGCTCATTGCTGCCGCCGGCCTTCGATCTCGCCAGCTTGGTGAGGTCCTGGGCCTGCTCGAAGACGAGCGGGCTGGTCGTTTTCCAGACCACGCCGTTCTTGTCCACGACATAGGCCCGGCCGGGCGTGCGTTGGTCGCCGAAGACGCGCACGGGCGCGGGGATGCTGGTGAGCGGCGTCCAGTTGGCTCCATCAAAGACCCAGAGCGGCGCGGTGAGATTGACCGGGGGGGCTCCTTTGGCCGCCGTTCCCAGCGAGGGAATGAAGTAGACATAAAAAGACCCGGGGCCGCCATTGAGTGACTCGCGCCCGGTGGCGGCGATATCTCCCTGCAATTGCGTGAGAGCGGGAGGGACATCACTCAGGGTGAGAAAGGAGGGCTGGCCCGTGGCGGTAAAGGTCAGCGACGTCAGGTCGGCCACGAACATCTGCAACGAGCCCGAGGTGGTGGTGTAGGTCGGAACGGCGAGCCGGCCGGGGGCGATGAAATCGCTCGCCGCTCCCCAGGCCCAGGTGGCCATGCGCGCGAACTTGGCATAGAGCGGGCTGCCGCCCGAGAGCGGCCCGGTCATATCGACGACGCCGGGGCTCTCGTTGAGTCCGCCCAGGTTCTCATACTTGCGGACGTTGGGGCCGAAGCCCTTCTGCGGCATGGGATTGGCCACAGCGCAAGTCCCGACCAGGCGCGAGGGGTCGGTGTAATCAGCGATCGCCCACCAGGTATCGCCGCAGACGTCTTCATCCGTCCAGGTCAGCGAGCCGTTCGACGGGTCGATGGGCGTATAGGTATAGCTGGCGTGAAAGAGGCCGTTGTCTTGCAATCCCATGGCGAGCGTCTTGAAGTTGCCGTCCTGCGCGAAGGCGCCGCCCCAGGCCTGCATCGCGTGCAGCCCGCTGTGCTTGCGATCGAAGGACCAACCGGCGGGATTGGAAGAAGTAGAGTTGGTACAATTCGAGATTGACTCGATACCGCCGTCATTGGCACCGAAGACAGGGCAAGCGCTCCCAGGCGCGAAGGCCAGACGGGTAGGGTCGGAGTGCAGTGCCGGCAGCCTGGTCCAGCCAGCCGGCGGCGGATCGGCCTTGGAGAGATAGTAGTGTTGATAGGTATCGAAGCTATTGCCGAAGAAGACGGAGGTAGAGGTCTGATCCACCGCTGCCGCTTGGACGTACACTGACCGGCCGTTGCCGCCCGCGGGGGCGCCCAGCGCGAACCAGGTGGCTCCCTGGCCGGGATGGATGGAGACTTGATACACGCCCGAGGTGGACCCGGTGGCATTGGTTACCTGCGTGGTCCCTTGTAGTGCGACATAGATGCGGAGCGGGTTGTTGGGATCGAAGGCGACCTGGCAAGTGCTCACCGTCATCGGAATGAACGAGGTGGCGCTCCCGGCCGGGATGCCGATGCGGCCCCAGATGTTCAGGCTCGGAACCACCAGCGCCACATCCGCCTCGCCTTTCTTGAGCGGGGGTGGCGGGGCCCCGGTGGGCGCGGAGACATCGAAAGCGCAGAACCCGATCATCTCGGCGCCGTCTGCGCCGGGGAACGAGCCGAAGGGGCCCTGCGTCCCCTTGACCTGGATGACGTCGAGGCCGGTCAAGAACGGTGAATTGGCAGTGCTTCCGCCGAGCGCACTGCTCCAGCTCCAGCTCGCGCCGTGATCGGTCGAGACGCCGAACTGCCCCCCGCCGACCGCATAGCCAGTGCCGGAGGGGCCGAAGGCGATGCCCGAGCGGGCGTTGAAGTTGCCCGAGAATGGAGCCGGCGTGACGGCGCGCTTCCAGTGGTGCCCGCTGTCGCTCGAGAAATAGATGCTGCCCGGGCCGCTATCGCCGTAGACCTTGTGCCAGCCCATCACCAGGGCGTTTCCCTGGCCGTCCATCGCTATCCTGCTGAAGTGGGTCTCGCCCGAGGTCTGGAGCCCGATCCCGTAGGTGCCCGGCGTGCCGTCGGGGCGGATCCAGGTCTCCCAGTGGGCGCCCGAGTCGTCCGAGCCGAAGATGCCGCCGTTGTTCGCCGCAGCCAGCACCCTCGACGGGTTGCTCGGGTCGATGGCGATGCCGGTGATCCTCCCCGCCACCAGCTCGCCGGGGAAGTTGCCCAGGTGGGCCCGATCGGGCGAGAGATCGGACAGCGGGACCGACCACGCCGCGGGTGCAGCGCAGAGCGCCGCCAGCGATGCCAGGCGAACGACCCAACCTCCAGGAACTCGCTGCATCTCGTCATCCTTTCCGAGAACAGAACCGGGGAGCTCGACGGCTCGATGATTGCGGGCACACTGCGGCGTCCGCGTCGCAAGCCTTCGCACCTGATCTGGTGACGCCGCAGGTCAGGCGGCTGTCGCACGCAATCGCAGGGGCTTGGCGAACCCGGGCGCGGATTGTCCTCGTCCGTTGCGGCCTCAGAGCACCGGTAGAAGGCGCTCGACCTGTACGCGCCGCACCAGGGAGTGCCGGCGGCGCGCACAGGAGCGGGCGGTCCAACTAAGCGCGGACCATCCGCTGGCTGTGGTTCAAGGAGAGGGAGCCTGCCTTGACCGCCGACTTCACCGAGATGAGCTTCTGGCTGTGGTTGCAGGTCAGCGAGCCGGCCTTGACCGCCGACTTCACCGAGATGAGCTTCTGGCTGTGGTTGCAGGTCAGCGAGCCGGCCTTGACCGCCGACTTCACCGAGAGGAGCTTCTGGCTGTGGTTCAAGGAGAGGGAGCCGGCCTTCACTGCCGACTTCACCGAGAGGAGCTTCTGGCTGTGGTTCAAGGAGAGGGAGCCGGCCTTCACTGCCGACTTCACCGAGAGGAGCTTCTGGCTGTGGTTCAAGGAGAGGGAGCCGGCCTTGATTGCGGTCTTCGTCTTCATGTGGAGTTCCTAGGGTTGTGCCCGGCCAGAAGGGCCGGTGCCTTTCAAGGCCGACGCAACGGCCCGGCCAGGCGTCGCACGCAAAAGTGCAGGGCCCTGGCAACCCGCCGCGATCAGGGCTTGTTCATCGAGGCGACGACCCGCTCGGCGTTGGCCAGCTCTTCTTGGTTGGCCTTCTGCGGATAGCTGGCCGCGAAGGCGGCGAAGGCTGCGCGCGCCTCGCGGGCCAGGGCGCGCGCACGCTGCCGATCGACACCGGAGGCCCAGATCGCCTGCGCCAGCGAGAGCCGCGCGTCGGCGAGAGGGATCGGCGAAGGGTCCTTTGCCGCGGTGATGGCCACGGCCCGCTCGAGCAGCGGCACCGCGGCGGCCGGGTCACCCGCTTCGCGCGCCAGCCGTCCCACCGCGAGGTAGCCGCCGGCGGTGCGGAGGTGGTCCTCACCCAGGCTGCGCCGGTAGATGTCGAGCACGCGGCGGGCCACAGGCACTGCCTCGGCGGCGCGACCCTGCATGGCGAGATTGCCGGCCAGGTTGTTGAGAGCATCGGCCGTGTTTGGATGGTCGGCGCCGAGCGATACCTCGTACCCAGCCAGGGCTTGCCGCAGCTCGGCCTCGCCCACGGGCAGGTGGCCGCGGATCGATTCGATGATGCCGAGGACGTTGTGGACGTCGGCGGTGCTCGCGTCCCGCTCGCCGTAGAGGCGCTGGTAGATGGCCAGCGACCTGCGGGCCTCGTCGTTGGCCTCATCCAGACGGCCCTCGCGCCGAAGCGAGACGGCGAGCTGCTGCAGCGCCAGCGCGGTGCCGGCTCCTTCGACGGCCCCCTCGCGGCGGCGCGCTCGCTCGAGCAGCTTGCGGCGCAGGGCGCTGGCCTCGCTGTACTTGCCCTCGTCCTGGATCACTGTCGCCAGCGCGGCGAGCCGCGCGCCCTCGAGCGCGTCGTCGCCCCCCAAGCGCTGCACGCAGGCGTCCGCCAGCGCGTCCCAGCCGCGCGCCTCGGCGAAGTGGCCGTCGTAGCCCTCGAGCTGCAGCAGCCTGGTGAAGGAGGAGGCCGCGGTCGCATCGTCGTGCGCAGCGAGCGCGGTGGCCGAGGCTTGCAAGAGGGTTCTGCGCGCCGTCGGGTCCGCGGCGATGTCGAGCGCCACGCCGAGCTCGTAGAGCACCTGTCCCGTGAGGGGCTGGAAGCCGAGGGCGCCGGCCGCGGCCGCCAGCTCGCGGCCCCGGGCGATTGCTTCCTTGCTCCCCAAGAGTCGCGATGCGCGCAGCTCGGAGACTTGCTTCTGCAGCGCTTGCACCTGTCCATGTCGCGCGGGGTCGGCAGGTGTCGGGCCCACCGCCTGCAGCGCCTGCGCGTTGGCGCAGAGGGAGAGCGGCGCGAGCTTCTCGACGGCCTGCGCGGCTGCCTTCACCGAACCGGCGCTGACCGAGCCAACCGCCGAGACCAGCGCTGAGACGTCTTGCAGCCGCCGGTCCAGGCAACCCATGCGCAGGTCGAGCAGTGCCTCGGACTGCTCGCCGCGCAGCCTCGTCGCCTCGCACGCCTCGGTCCGCATCCGCGCCCACTCGGCGGTGTAGCTGTCGAGCGCGGCGTTGAACCCCGCCATCGGCTGCGCCACCGCAGGCCCCTTGGCCGCGAGGGTGCGAGTGAGCTGCGCGCCGACTTCGGCGTTCCAGGTGCTGGCGAGCTGCGCCGGCGCTCCCGAGCAGAGCTGCGCCCGGGCGCGCAGCGTTCCGCGCACCGCCAGCGCTGCCGCGACGCCAAGCAGGAGCAGGGCGGCTGCGGTCACGCGGCGCCGGGTGCGCAGCTTTGGCGCCTCTTCGAGATCGTGGAGCAGCGCCTCCATCGAGGGGTAGCGATCGACTGGATTGCCCCGCAGGCCGCGCGCCAGCACCCGGCGCAAGAAGACTGGAACCGCGCGCCCCGGCGGAGGCTCCCGCAGCTCGCCGCGCTCGATCGCGCTCTGCAGCTCGCCGAGCGTTCCGCCCGCGAAGGGCCGCTCGCCGCACAGGCACTCGTGGAGGGCGACGCAGAAGCTGAAGATGTCCGAGCGCACGCCGGGCGGCTCGCCGCGAAGCTGCTCTGGCGCCATGTACGCGGGGCTGCCGATGAGCGTGCCCGTCCTGGTCAGCGGCGAGGCGAGCGCGGTGCGAGGGGTCGCCGGAGGAAGTGCGACAGCGCCCGCCGGCCCTGTCTCTTGCGGCTGCTCGGCGATGCGGGCGAGGCCGAAGTCGGTGACCAGCACCCGCCCGTCGTCGCCGAGGAGGACGTTGTCGGGCTTGAAGTCGCGGTGGACGAGGCCAGCCTTGTGCGCCGCCGCGAGGCCCCGGCCGGCGAGGAGGAAGACGCGCAAGACCTCGCGCCAGGTGCGGCCCTGCGCGGTCCGCCAGCTCGCCAGCGTCCCGCCGGCGATCAGCTCCATGGCGATGAACACCTGCGCCTCGAAGGTGCCGGCATCGTAGACCGCGACCACGTTCGGATGCGTGAGGCGCGCCATCGCCTGCGCCTCGCGCAAGAGCCGCGCGCTGGCCTCGCCTCGCTCGTCTTTTACCGGGCGCAAGAGCTTGAGCGCGACCTGCCTGCCGAGCTCTGGATCATAGGCGGCGTAGACCACGCCCATCGCGCCCGCGCCGATTGGGGCCAGCACCAGATAGCGCCCGACGCGGCCTCCGCTCTCGAGCGCAGAGTCTGGCAGAGCGCCCGCCGTGCCTTTGAAGGCGTCCTCGATGGCGGCGGCAAAGAGCTGCGCGCAGCCCGGGCAGGCGCCGAGGTGCGCGTCGATCGCCGCCTTCTCGTCGCCAGCGAGCGCGCCGTCGAGATACGCGATCAGCTGCTCTTCGCCCGGGCATTCCATCAAGGTACCTTGACCTATAGTAGAGCGCCGACGCAGTGAAAGCGGAGAGCAACCTCATCTTGGTCGCGAACCTCGAGCTGGCACGAGCCCTCTGCGCTGCCCTCGGCCGCGAGCTGCCCGCGGGAGACGATGCCGAGGCGTTGCAAGCCGCGCTGCAGGCCGGTTTCTCGCGCGCGCGCACCGCCTCGCCGGAGCCCGCTCTCGACGCCGCGGCGCTCCTCGCCTATCTGGCGGCCCGCCTGCCCAAGAAGGGCCCGCTGGCCGAGGTGGCGGGCATCCACTTCGAGGATCTGCACCTCGCATCCGCTTGCCTGCGCGGCGAAGCGGCGGCGCTCTCGGCCTTCGATCTGCGCTTGCGCGCCGAGGTGGCCGCCCAGGTCGCGCGCTTTGGCCGCTCGCCTGACTTCGCCGACGAGGTCCTCCAAGAGCTGCGCGCGGCGCTGCTGGTGCCCTTCGGCAAGCGCAGCGCGGGGCGGCTCTCGGACTACTCGGGCCGCGGACCGCTGGGGCGCTTTCTGCAAGTGGCGGCGATGCGCACCGCGGTCAGTTTGCAGCGCGCGGAGAAGCCCGGCGGCACCGACGAGCTGCCAGATCTAATGCAACCAGGACCTGACCCCGAGCTCGATTTCATCAAGCTGCGCGACCGCGGAGCAGTGGCGGCGGCGCTGCGAGACGCGCTCTCGGGGCTCGATCCGCGCGACCTGGGCCTCTTGCGCCTGCACTACGTCGAGCAGGTCTCGCTGGAGAAGCTGGCGGCCGTCAATCGCGTGCACCGCGCGACGGCGGCTCGCTGGCTGGCGGCAGCGCGCGACCAGGTCCTGTCGCGCTCTCGTGCGCTCTTGCGCGAGCGGCTCTCTCTCTCCTCCTCCGAGTGCGACAGCTTGATCGCGCTGGTCCGCAGCCGCCTCGAGGCCAGCCTCGCCCGCGCCTTCGCGCCTACGGATGCGCGATGACGATCACCGGCTTCGCTGCCAGCCGGCAACGAGAGCAAGCGTCGTTCCGCCGCCGGGCACCCGGCTGCTCCGCGGCCCCTTATTTTGCGCGGCTCTCGGGCGGCTTGCCCCCGACCGCCGCATGCGCGCGCTCCCAGCCGTGCCGCGCTGCCGCGCTCACTTTCTCCCAGGCGACTTTGCTCTCCTGGTGCGTCTGCTCCCAGTCGGCCTTCAGCCTGGCCTCGACTTCTTTGCTCCACACGCCGACCTTGGTGTCGATATTGGCGTAGCTGGTGCGCGCGCCGTGGCCGAAGGCTGCCGCCGCCTCGGCGACCGACTTCTCCAGCTTCTGCGCCTCGCCGCCCAGCTTGTGCAGCTCGGCGACCACGCCCTCCCGGACCTTCTGCCAGGACGCGTCCGTTCCCGGCGTCCACCAGCTTGGCTTCTTCCAATCCATGGTTGTGCCTCCTACGTGAGTGTTGACCGAGATCGCTAACACTCCGCGCGCCCGGCGCCAGGCTCAATCGCCGGCGGCGGCGGGGATCAGCTCGCAGTGCAACACTCGCGGCGGCGGCGATGCCGAGCCCGTCCTGGCCCTCCTGGCTCCGCCCACCGAGAGCAGCTTGGCGGTTGGCTGCCTGCCGTGAAGAGCGTCGTCACCGGATGACGAGCTGGTCCGCGGGCGAGTCCGGGTACAGGACGCCAGCGATTTGCCTGGCGAGAACGTCAAGCTGCGAGCGGCGCACCCGCGCCAGGACTTGGATGACGAGGTTGAAGCCCTCGCCTGACGATTTGTCCCGCGCGGAGACGTACAGGCGCGCCCGCAGCTTCTTTCCCTCTTTGAAGTAGTGCGGGTCCGTGTCCCTGACCGGAGGGCCATCGCGATCTTCGATCACGATTCCAGCGATACTGGGAGCGTCGGCGGAGCTGGCCTTCGGATCCACCTCGGCGAGCGCCAGATCGGTGCGCATCCCCTCGACGATCTTCTCAACAGCCGGCACGAGCCGCTCGAAGCGCGACTTGAGCTGCTGCTCGACTCGTGTCGCCCCTGCCGGGTCCATCACCGGAGCACCGCTGAGGAGTGCGAGCGAGAAGAATTTGGAGGCCACCAGCCATGCAGCTTCACCGCTCATCGCGACCTCCTCCGCCGAAGATGGGCGAAGAGGAACCAATCACTCCACAGGTACGCGATGGTATCAGCTTCGTGTAGTAGCGGCCCGTTCGACAACATCTGCCGAGGTCGAGGCACGGGGCCGAATCCCGGCGGATTCCAACTCTGCCCGCCGGAGCGCCGGCAAGGGATGCTCCGTGCTACTTCCAGTCGGCCGAGGTGAGTTGACAAGGAACTTCGGGCGGTCGGCGTCGCGACCATGGCCGGGCTCCCGGGCGTGCATCACGCAGACCCGGCATTTGTTCGCAAGCGCGACTAACCGCTCTTCTTCCTGCGCTCCTGCCCTTGTTGCATCGCCTCCACCAACTCGCTCTCCGACCACGGCTTGTGGACGAACCGCACCGCGCCCGCGAGGAGACCAGGAGATGGGCGCTGTGGGCGTCGCTCCCGACGCCCAGCTTCCGAGGTGCGCGACCGCTTGCGCTTACTCTAGCAGCCGCCAGCTCTCTGTCGCCGCCGCTTCGGCCAGCTGCGCTCGGTGATGTCGCGAAAGTTGGCCACCAGCGCGCCGATGTCTGGGTCGTGCAGGAGGTTGGTCGCCGACAGCTCCAGCCAGCGGAAGCCGCCCTGGCGGTGGCGGATCTGGAAGTCGAGGGAGATGGTTGCGGACGGCCGCGACATCAGCTCGTCGAGGATCGGCTTCAGCCGAGGGAGGTCATCGGCGCTGACGAAGTCTTGCCACGCGAGCTGCTTGGCCTCCTCGAGGGTGTAGCCGAGGAGCCGCTCGACCGCCGGGCTTTGGTAGACACTGCGCACATTGGCGTCGAGCAGCCAGATCCCGTCCATGCTCTTCTCGGTCATCGCGCGAAAGCGCGCTTCGCTCTGGCGCAGCTCGGCCTCGGCCTTCCCGCGAGCCCGCTCGGCCGCCCTGACGTCGGTGACGTCGCGCAGGACGGAGAGGTGCAGCCCCGGCAGGACATTGGCAACGGCGTTGTACTCGAGGACGCGCCGCGCGCCGTCGGGCCGGAGCAGGGGGAATTCGCCGCTCATGCGCCCAGCGTCGAGGAAAGCCTTCCAGATCCCCGTGTGCGGAGCGGCCTCCGGGACCGCAAACTCTTCGATCCGCCGTCCGGTGAGCTCTGCCAAGGGGAGCCCGAAGAGCGCACAGGCCGCCGGGTTGGCGTCGCAGTAGCGCCCCGCGTCGTCGGCGATCAGTATCGCGTCGGTCGCTCCTTCGAAGACTGCGCGAAGGAGCTTCTCGCTCGACAGCAGCTTCTCTTGCGCGGCGAGGAGCAGCACCGGCGTCGCCGTGTTCGGCTGGATGAGCGTGTCGATCTCACCGGCCGCCAGCGCGCGCACCGTCTGCTCGGCGAGGCCGAGCTCTTTCTCCAGCTCGTCGATGCGCCGCAGCAGGAGCTCCTTCCCCTCCTTCATCGCCCCTCCTCGAGCAGGTCATTAGCCGGCTCGGCAGGGGCCTTGCCCGGCTCTCCACCCCTCCTGAGCGTCCGCTCCGCCCGCTCCACCTGGTCCTGCTCGACGGCGGCCGATCGTTCCGCCTTGATCCGCTGCAGCTCCGCCTCGCGCAGCGCGTGCTCGGCCCGGGCGGTTTCGATCTGCAGCTTGCTCTGCGCCAGCGCCAGCTCGGCCTGCTTGTGGCGCAGTTCGGACTCGGTCAGCACGCCGCGCCGCGCCCGCCGATCCTCGTTCTCTCTCTCCCAGCGCAGGGTTCCCATCAGCACCTCGCCGCCGGAGAAGTACGGGTCGGCCAGCGTGATCCCCTTGGAGCCTCTAGCCCTACCTTCGCAACTTCATCGTATCCCAAGGTGCCCAGGATCGTTTCTGGGCACAGCGAAGAACACATGGCCACGATCGCACATTTCTGATACATGAAGGATGTGCACATCTTCGAGAGAAAAGTTGGCGGCCGTC
>JBBRMA010000085.1:0-20242 GCA_038231075.1 Myxococcales bacterium
GATTGCCAGCGTCACTTGATTGGTCGCCGAGACCACCGTGGTGCCGAAGGCGTCCTGCACCGCGACCGTGATGTTCGCCAGCGGCGCGCCCGCCAGCGTCGAGGCCGCCGGCTGGACCGTGAAGGCAAGCTTCGCCGCCGGTCCCACGCGCAGCTCCGCGCTCCCCGTCCCGAGCTGCTCGGAGGTGGTGGAGGTTCCGCCGCAAGCGACGAGGGCGAGCGAGGAAAGCGCAGCGGCAAACGCAGCGCGCGCCATTGGAAACATGGTCATACCGGACCTCGGATTGCCTGGGGGAACGTACTGCAACATTACAGACGGCGCGGCGATCGTCAAACCAGCGGCAGCGCTACAGCTCGACGGCGGCGGGAGCGACCAGCGCCACCACTTCCTGGTTCGCGTCGAGGATGGTGCGCGCGCAGGCGAGGACCTCCTCGGCGCCTACCGCGGCGATCCGCTCGGGGTATCTCGCCGAGGCATCGACGCCGAGCCCGTAGCACTCGTCGAAGGCGTAGACCGCCGCGCGCGCGCCGTTGCGCTGCAGGCCGATGGCGTGCGTGCCGACCAGGTGCGTGCGCGCGCGATCCAGCTCGACCGCGGTGGGCGCGGCCTGCCGCAGCTGGTCGAGCTCGGCGCGGATGCCGGCCGCCGCCTCGCGCAGCTTGTGCGGGCTGCAGGCGATGTAGACCGCGAAGTAGCCCGGATCGACGCCTTCGATGGAGAAGCTCGTCACCGTGTACGCGAGGCTCTTCTTGTCGCGCAGCTCGACGAAGAGGCGGCCGCCCTGGCCGGAGAGGACCGCCGAGAGGACCTCGAGCGCGAAGCGCTTGTCGTCGTCGAGCCGCAGCCCGGGAAAGCCGAGCACCAGGTGGGCCTGCGCCTTCTCGAGCCGCCGCACGGCCCTCCGCGGCGCGGTCACGCGCGGCTCCGGCGCGGGCGAGGGCCGCTCTGCCGGGCCGCCTTGAGTTGGGGTTGAGTTGAACAACGCAAGGACGCGCTCGCGCACCTCGGCCGGGTCGACGTCGCCGACCACCGAGAGCACCGCCCCCGCGGGCGGATAGTGGCGCGCACGATAGGCAGCGAGGCGCTCGCCGGTGACCGCCGCGAGCGACCCGGCGTTGCCGAGCACGTCCAATCGATAAGGATGTCGTTGATACAGCGTCTCTTGGAAGAGCTGGAAGGCCACGCCGCTCGGGTCGTCGTCGCGGGTGGCGAGCTCCTGCTTCTGCAGCTCGGTCTCGCGGGCCACCTCCTGTGCGTCGAAGGCGGGCGCCGCGAGCAGCTCGTGGAAGAGCGAGAGCCCGTTGGCAAGGTGTTTCGACAACAGCTCGGCGCGCAACCCAAATGAGTTGCGGCCTGAGTTGCCCGAGCAGCCGCCGCCCATCGCCTCCATCTCGCGCGCGATCTGCTCGGCGGTGCGCCGCGCGGTGGCCGTGGTCGCCAGCCGCGAGAGCAGGGTGTTGATGCCCGCGCTGCTCTCGTCCTCGGCGCGCTGGCCGCCTGGCCACACCGCGCGCATCGCCAAGAGCGGCACCGCGCGCTCCTCCTTGACGATCAGGACTGCACCGTTCGGCAGCACCTCGCGGACGATGGGCGAGGTCTTGCCCGAGCCGGCCACGCGCACCGAGACGCGCGGGGCGGCCGCCTGCGCCGGGGACCTGGGCGCGCGCGGGCGGTTGCGCTCGGCCTCGGCCGCGTCGGTGAGGAGCTTCTGCAGGACGTCCACGTCGATGCCGTCCTGGCCCTCGGGCAAGAGCGCGGCCAGCACCACCTGGCGCGGGTCGATGCGCCGCTCGGCGACCGCGCGCAGCTTCTGGGGCGTGAGCGCGGCGACACGGCGGAAGTACTCTTCCTCGAACTCAAGGCCGCCGGCGCCGGTCTCGAACGAGCCGAGCTTGCGCGCCTGGCCCTGCACCGTCTCGCGCTGGTAGACCGCGTCGCTCTCGAGCAGGCTGCAGGCGAGGAGCAGCTCTTCCTCGCTCACCTCTTCGGAGCGCAGCCGATAGGTCTGCCGCAGCGCCTCCGCCACTGCCTCGCGCAGCGTCTTCGGCTGCAAGGTGAGGCCGACCAGCGTCAGGCCGGGGTCGTTCGGCGTGTAGCAGCTCGCGTGCGCCTCGGTGCAGAGGAGCCGGTCGCGCTTGAGGGCGCGGTAGAGCCGCGAGGCCTCGCCGTGCCCGAGCACGATGGAGAGCGCGTCCATCGCCGGCGCGTCAGGGTCGGCGAGCGAGGGCGCGGGCCACGCGAGCGTCAGGTAGCCCTCGCGCACATCGCTGCGGAGCAGGCGCGCCTGGGGGCCCGCGCGCGGAGGCTCGCCCTGCCGCACTTCCGGGAGCAGCGCCGGCGCCGCGGCAAAGCGGAACAGCTTCTCGGCCAGCGCCACCACCCGCGCCGGCTCGAAGTCGCCGACGGCCACCAGGGTGCAGTTGTCGGCTCGATAATGTCGTCGATAAAATTGCAAGATGCCGTCGCGCCGGAAGCTGCGCACGCTCTGCTCGGTGCCGATGACCGGCCTTCCATAAGGATGCTTTTGGAAAGCGGCGGCAAAGAGCGCCTTCGATAATTTGCGCGAGGGTGAATCCTCGCTGCGCTTGATCTCCTCGCAGACCACCTCGATCTCGCGCGCCAGCTCGTCGGGGTCGAACGACGCCGAGGTGAGCGCGTCGCCGAGGACATCGAGCCCCTGCTCGAGGAAGCGGCTCGCGACCACCACGTGGTAGACGGTCTGGTCGAAGCTGGTCCAGGCGTTGATCTCGCCGCCGGCGCCTTCGATCTCGCGCGCGATCTGCCCCGGCGCGCGCCGCGGCGTGCCCTTGAAGAGCATGTGCTCGTGCAGGTGCGCGAGCCCGGCCTCGTCGGGACGTTCGTCGGCGCTGCCGACCTTGACCCAGACCTGCAGCGCGGCCACCGGCGCGGCGTGGTTCTCCTCGGTGATGACGGTCAATCCGCTCGGCAATCGCGTGCGCACGAACGCAGCCTAACAGCGCGGCGAGGCAAGTGACCGGAAAGCGCAACTCATGGTTTCAAAATCACCACGGAGCTCTTCTTCCGCCCTAGTCTCCAACGATGGCGCGGGCGAGCGCGGCCGGGACTTCCAGGTGCGGGCAGTGCGCCGCGTCCTCGATCAGCTCGACGCGCACGCCGGGCAAGTGGGCGCGGAAGAAGCCGAGCGTGGCCTCGGGGAGGAACTTGTCGTGGCGGCCCCAGAGCAGCCGGACCGGCACGCGCAAAGAGCGCAGCTCGGCGGCGGTGAAGAAGTCTTCCGCCTCGAGCGCGCCGAGGAAGCCGCGGGCGTTGTCGGCGTGCATGGCCTTGATGATCTCGCCGGGCAACAGGCGCAGCGCGAGCGGCGGGCGGTGGAACGCGGCGGCCAGGTACCGGCGCGCGTCGGCCGCGGTCCTTGGCTGCACCAGCGCGCGGAAGGCCGCGAGCTGATCTTCGGGAACGCTGGCGCCGCCCGGGTTGATGAGCACCAGCTCGCGCACGCGCTCCGGATGGCGCAGCGCGAGCTTCAGCGCCAGCCAGCCGCCGAGCGAGTGGCCGACCAGGGAGGGGCGCTGCAGCTGCAGCGCGTAGCGCTCGACCGCGCAGAGCAAGGACTCCAGCCGATGGTCCGCGGGCGGGTCCGAGAGCCCATGGCCCGGCAGATCGAGCAAGTGCAGCCGATGGCGCCGCGCGAGGGCGGACGCGGGCCGCGCCCAGCCGGCGATCGAGTCCGAGAGGCCGTGCAGCACCAGGAGCTCCGGCGCGCCCTCCGGCCCGCGCACCGTGTAGCGGAGGGCGCCGGGGCCAGCGTCGAAGTACCCCGAGCGGCCCTGCGCCTCGGCCAGCTTGCGCAAGAGCCCGAGGGCGAACGGCTCGCGCGCGGACATCGGCTCGCGAGCTACAGATCGGAGGGGCGCAGCGTGCTGCGGTTGTTGGCCGTGCACCGCGCGATCGCCTTTTGCAGCACCTCGACCACGTGGTCCGAGAGCGCGGTGATGAACTCGTCGGGCACGCGCTTGTCGTGGGCGCGGATGATCTCGCGCACCTTGCTCTGCACGATCAGCAGGTCGCGCTCCTTCTTGGCCCCGGGCTCGCCCGGCGGCGGATTCTCGAGCTCGTCGCTCATCAGTCCCTCCCTCGTTGGTGGGCCCGGGGGTTAGCTGACTTCCGCGCTCACTTCAAGCGCAGGAAGGCGCAGGCGGACAGCAGGTCGGGAGGCTCGGGCGCGCGGACCTTCAGCGTCCCGCCGGCCGGGTGTGGCAGCGCGATCGCGAGCGCGTGCAAGAGGGGCCGGCGGACATCGAGCCTCTCCCCATCGGCGCGCGTGAGCGCCTTCGGCCCGCCGTAGCGTCCATCGCCGAGGAGGGGGTGTCCGATGGCCGCGAGGTGCACGCGGATCTGGTGCGTGCGGCCCGTCTCGGGAAAAGCGGCGACCAGGGCGGCGCCGCCGGCGGCTGCAAATCGCTCGAGGACCTTCCAGCGCGTGCGAGCTGACTCTCCGCGCGGGTCGGGCTTGCGCCGGCCGGGGGCGGCCAGGTCTTCGCCGAGCGCCAGGTCGATGACGCCTTCGTCGCCTGCGGGCAGGCCAGCGACCAGCGCGCGGTATTCTTTTTTGACGAGCCCGTCGCGGAAGGCCGCCAGCAGCGCGGCCTGCGCCGATCTGGTGCGGGCGAGCAGCGCCGCGCCGGTGGTGCCGCGATCGAGCCGATGGACCAGGAGCAGCTTGCTGCCGAGGAGCTGCGAGACCAGCTCGGGCAGCGCCTGGCCGCCGGCGCGACCCTCTTGCGCGAGGACGCCATCGGGCTTGTCCACGGCCACCACCTGCTCGTCCTGGTGCAGGATCCGCTCCCTGCCGATCGGCTCCGGCGCGGCGGGCGCCTGGCCGCGCTCGCGCAGGACCACCTCGACCAGGGCGCGCGCGCGGAGCAGGTGCAGCGGGTCACGCACGCGCTTGCCATCGACGAAGGCGGCCCCGCGCTCGACCGCGGCGCGCGCGTCGGGCATGGGCAGATCACCGCGCCGCGAGATGAACTGGGCGAGCGCGGCGCCCGCGTCCGCGACCTCGGCGGTGAGCCGCAGCCGCGCGGGCAGGCGCCGGTTCACTGCCATCGCTAGCCCTTCTCGACGACCCGCACGGGGAAGCGGCTGAGCGCCGAGCAGACCATGCCCTGCGCCCCCGCGATCAGGTCGTGGAACACCCCGCGCGGAGCGAGCGCGACCGCGCCCAGCGCCAGCGGGATGCGCAGCTCGTTGCCGGCGGCGGCCGTCTCCAGCACCAATTCGCCCTGGCCCTGGATGCAGACGAAGGCACGGTCGGCGTCGAGCTGCTTCTTCCAGCCGATGTGCTGCCCGGCCTTCAAGTAGACACCGTCTACCAGCAGCTGGTCGGTCTTCACCGCATGGACGACGTTCGGCTTCTCGTCGGTGAAGCGCGCGTCCGAGATCAGGTTGATGCTCTGCACTGTCGCTCCTGTCAGAACTGCGCGGGCGCCGGGCTGGCCGACTTCGTGTAGAGGAACTTGCAGATGCCAAAGCCGACGAGCACGAAGACCATGGCGATGGCCCAGGCGTAGTCGTTGCCGTAGACGGTCGGGAAGTGGTTGCTCACCATGAAGAGCACCAGCGGGATGCTCATATAGGTGTTGTGCTTGGAGCGCAGGCCCGCGGTGGCGGCGACCGAGGGGTCCGGCGCAGGGGAGGTCCCCTTGACGCCGCCGATGATCTTGCGCTGGTTCGGCCAGATCCGCATCCAGACGTTGGCCGCCATGATGGTGCCAAAGAGGCCGCCGACGTGGACGAAGACGGCGCGGCCGCCCATCAAGCGGCTCATGCCGAAGGCGAAGGCGGCCGTGAGCACGAAGGAGATGACGGCGCCCGCCATCTCGTTCTTCATGTTCTTCCAGAGCTGATCGTAGATGGCGAAGCCGACGATGATGGCGACCAGGCCGATGCCGCCGGCCGCGTGGGGGCCGCCCGAGAGCTGGCCCATGGCGCCGCCGAACCAATAGACGATGAAGAGCAGGACGATGCCGCTGATGAAGGTGTACGCGGCGCCCCAGCGGAACCAGTAGAGAGCGCGGGGCATGAGCTCGGGGAGGACCTTCTTCTTCGAGTCGGCGTCGTAGGTCTTGACGAGCTGCGCGTTGACGAAGTTGAAGAACCAGAGGTGGCCGATCCACATGATGCCGGCCAGCACGTGGATCCAGCGGAAGATGAGGTTCAGCCACTCGGAAACGGTTGAGTCCATGGCGCGGGCTCCAGGGTAGGGCAACGCGGGCGCACCTTAGCCGCAGGCCGCGCCGTCGTCGAGCACGTTGCGCGCGCCGCGGCCGATGCGCACCGTTCGAGGCCGAGGTGCCCATGTCGAACAAGCGCTACGAGGCCAGGCAGTTTCCGCGGCTCAAGGGACTCTCCGGGATCAGCGACCAGATCCTGCAGAGCCATCTCGAGCTCTACGCGGGCTATGTGAAGAACACCAACGCCATCCTCGAGGAGCTGGGGAAGGTCAAACCACAAGACCTGGCCTACGCCGAGCTGACGCGGCGGCTTGGGTTCGAGGAGAACGGGATCCTCCTGCACGAGCTGTACTTCGGCAACCTGCGCGCCGAGCCGGATCCCCTCGCTGCCTCGCCGCGGCTGCAGAAGGCGCTCAGCGACTCGTTCGGCTCGACCGACGCGTGGCTCGCCGAGTTCAAGGCGGTCGCGGCCATGCGCGGGGTCGGCTGGGCCATCGCCTACCAGGACCCCGAGTCGGGGCGGATCACGAACCACTGGATCGAGCTGCACCAGGGCGGCCACCCCGCGGGCCACAAGCCAATCGTCGTGCTCGACGCCTGGGAGCACGCGTTCGTGCCCGACTACAAACCGACCGAGCGGGCCAAATACATCGAGGCGTACTTCAAGAACCTCGACTGGAAGGCGTGCGAGGTCAGGCTCCTCAAGTAAGTGGTACAGAGCGCGCCATGGCGGTGCGCGAGCTGTACGAGCTGAGGACGGAGGCGGCGGGGCTGGCAGGGGAGCTGGCCGCGCTGCGCTATCGGCACCTCGCGGGGCTGCCCAGGCGGGCGGGGCTGCCGGACCTGATCAAGGCGCACAAGCTCGCCTCCTCGGCCGATGGGCTGGCGCAGGCGTGCGAGGCGCATGGCGACGCGGTGGCTGCCGGGCGGTCGCCCGCGCGCCTGCAACGGCTGGCGGCGCTGCGCGGCTTCCTCGCGGAAGTGCGCGCCCTCGCGCTCGACCCGGGCGCCGCGCAGGAGCTGCTCGAGCTGGAACAGCGGCCCTCGGTGCGGCCGCCCGGCGACGCGGGGCTGCACGGCGCCATCCCGCTCGTGCAGGTCGAGCGCGAGCTGCCCTATGAAGTCTCGCGCGACAAGCGGGGCGAGCTCGAGCGCGCGCTGGCCGACGCCGTCGCCCTGCAGGCCCCGCTGCGCACGGCCGCTTGGGACGCGGCCCAGAGCGTGCTGGCCGACCTGCGCCTGGGCGAGCCCGCGCAGGCCGCGCTGGCGCTCCAGGCGGGCACATTTGGAGAAGGCGCCGACGCTGCCGCGCAAGCCGAGCGGCTCCTGCGCGCGACCGACTCCATCACCCAGGACCTCGGCGGCTGGCTGGTCGAGCGGCACACCACGGCGCGCCCCTTCCCGCGCGGCGCCGAGCGGCACGACGTGCTCCACTTGCTCCACGCGCCCCACTGCGCCAGCGCGTTTCCCCGCGGCGAGCTTCAGCGCACCTGCCGCCGCTGGGCCGAGATGCTGCGCCTGGATCTGGACGCCAACTCTGCGATCAAGCTCGACGACGATGAGCGGCCCCTCAAGTCCGGCGGCGCCTTCGCGGTGGCGATCGATCCGCCCGGCGAGGTGCGCCTCTCGCTCTTTCCCCACCTGGGTCCGCGGCCCCTCGCAGAGCTCCTGGCCGCTCTGGGCACGGGCTTGCTGCTCGCGGGCCCTCCCGGAGATGCGCCGCCCGAGGACC
Source organism: Myxococcales bacterium (assembly GCA_038231075.1). Lineage (GTDB taxonomy): Bacteria > Myxococcota > Myxococcia > Myxococcales > 40CM-4-68-19 > JBBRMA01. Next base: position 7,948 of record JBBRMA010000085.1, read on the forward strand.
TCTGGCTCGGCGACGCGGGCGTGCGCGTGGCGAGCGGCGCGCTCTTTGCCGGCTTCCTTTCCGACCCGATCTGGCTGCGCCGCTGCGCAAAGGCGGATCTGCACCGCGACGACGAGCGCGCCCTGGCCTACGCGGGGGTCGTCAAGGCGCGCCTCGCCGCGGCGGCCACCCTCTCGTCGCTCGAGGCCCACCGGCTCGGCGGCCTCTCGCACAAGGCGGAAGCCGCGCACCGCGACCTCTACGCGCGCGCCGCCGGCGCCGAGCTGCCGGCAGCGCTCGGCCTGCGCGACATGGATCCGTGGCTGGGAAGCTGGGCGGAGCTGCGCGGCCTTTCGCTCGCGGCCAGGCTGCGCGCGGGCCTGCGCGAAAAGCACGACGAGGACTGGTGGAGGAACCCGCGCGCGCTGCCCGTCTTGCGCGGCCTCTGGGCTCGCGGCGGGAGGCCTACCGTGGCGGAGCTCTGGGCCGAGCTGGGCGAAGACAAGCCCTCGGTGGACGCGCTCGCCGCCGAGCTAATCCAGGCCTGCGGTTAAGGCCAAAGCCAGGCAAACAGGCGCCGTTGGGAACCGGCCGCGGGCAGGCGGGAACCCGCCGCTCGGGGCGGGCGCCCACCCGACTGAGGTGGCTCGCTGCGCTCGCATCTTAAGAGTTTGTGTCGGGAGCCCTTGATCCTCGCGGCGGGTTCCCGCCTGCCCGCTGCCTATCTGCCAGACTTTGGGAGAATTGGAAAAAAGAAATCCAGTGAGTCAGCTTGAGTCTTCAAACGCGACCAGCTTGAGTCATTTTTAGATTCAAACAGGTCGCCGGCAGGCAGAGGCCCGTCGCGAGGATCAAGGGCTCCCGCGGCAGAAAATCCGATCGATGCGAGCGCAGCGAGCCACCAAACGCGGGTGGGCGCCCGTTCCGCGCGACGGGCCTCTGCCTGCCGGCGGCCGGTACTCTACCGGTGCTGACTTGACTGGTCCGGCACTCTCGCGACTGGCCACCTCCAGCCGTAGAGCCGGCTGAAGTGCCACCACTCTTTCGGGTTCACGCGCCAGCCGTTGGCGTGCATCGCCGCGTGGAGCGCGTCGCGATGATGCAACGCTGTTGCATCAGTGAGCGGCGCCTGCGCGGCCGCCCCCGGGCCGAAGACATCGAAGGGCGTCGGCAGCGCCACCGCCGATCCGTCGAGCGCCGCCAGGCCCAGATCGATGGCGACGCCGCGCGCGTGCAGGCTCCCGCGCTTCGGGTCGGCGACCGATCCCGGATGGGGATGGGCCTTCCAAAGCGCCTCCTGGGCCGCGGCCGAGCGGGCGCAATCCCAGGCCACCAGCCGGAGCTTCTTCTTGCGCAGCGCGGCCTGCACGCGGGCCAGCCGCTCGGCCGCGCTCTTGCGCAGCCAGCAGCGCGCGCCCGCCGGGTAGAGCGCCTTTCCAGTCACGTTGTCGGGAGTCGCGTAGGCCAGGCGGACGATCAGCTCTGGCACGTGCAGCGCGGAGTCCACCAGCGGGTCGGCCTCGTCGGCGACCGGCGGAAGGTGGTCAGGCCCGAAGCCTTGCAGGGCCAGGAGCAGCGCCGCGGCCGCCCACAAATGCAACACCGTTACTTCAAGCGGCGGAGGGCGCGGACGATCTTGTCCTTGCCCCGCGAGGGCTGCGCCTTGGCGGCGGCGGCCTTGGGCCTCTCGGCCTCCGCGCGCGCCTTTTCTTTCGCCACCAGCTCGATCTCGAGAGCGAGCAGCTCGGCGCGTGCATCAGGGTTGTCCTGCCCGCGGCGGGGCAGCGGCTCGTGCGGGCCGACGGTGACCCCTTGCAGCATGCGCAGCGCCTTCTCCTCGCGCGCGCCGAGCTTCTGGGCGGCGGTCTGGAGGAGCTCGCGCACCTCGGTGGTCGTGGTCGTGCCGGCGGAAGGCTTGTTGGCCATTCGTCACCTCAAGAGTTGACCGCTGCAGGGTACCCGCCCTGGACAGGCCGTCAAATTTTCGCCCATCGGTCGAAATGCGCGGCCAGGTCGTGCTTGCGCCGCGTCGAGGCCGAGGTCATGCACCGCACCGTCCCGTAGATGGCCCGCTCGGGGAACGGCCGATCGTGCAGGCCCATGATCCAGAGAAAGTTGGTCGCCGAGACCGCGTCGCGCCCGTCGAGCGCGTACTTGTCGTTGAGCCAGGCCATGCGCCGGTGCGCGTCCTTCGCGTCCTTCGACCAGGTGAGGAGCAGCTTGCCCCAGAGCATCCGCAGATAGCCGTGGATGCGCCCCTCGCCGACGAGCTGCCGCTGCGCGGCGTTCCACACCTCGTCAGAGGTCCTCGCCTCCTCGAGCTCGCGGTCGGTGTAGAGCGCGGGCCGCGGATCGGTCGCGTGCTCGGCCAGCGTCTTCTGCGCCCAGGCCGGCGCGCCCTCGAAGGCCTGGTGCTGCGGGCAGCGCGCGGCGAAGTTCAGGGACAGCTCGCGGCGCACCAGCAGCTCCTCGAGAAAGGCGTCCTTGTCCACCGCGGGAGCGTCGCTCTCCTTGGCGGCGAGCGCAATTTCCAGGGCGCCGAGGTGGCCAAAGTGCAGGTAGGGCGACAGGCCGCTTGTGTGCTGCGCTCCAGGCTCGTTGCGCCCTTCGGCATAGCCGGGCAGCTCGTGCTGGACGAAGTGGCGCAGCCGCGCGAGCGCCGCGCGCGTTCCTCCGGCGATGTCCTGCACGGGCGGAACCGAGTGGTCGATGGCGCAGCCGGCGACTAGCGCGTCTATGTTTGCGCCCTCGGTCTTGAGCGGGTCAAAGCCCCACTCGAAGCGCTTCTGCGCCCCCAGCTTGGGCTGCACGTCGGGGATCTTTTGCAGGAGCCGCGGCAAGAGCTTGTGCAGCTTGGGCCGGAGCGTGCGCGCGGCCAGCTCTTGCGCGGGAAAAGCCGAGAGCGGCGCCACACCCGCCGAATCGACGACCTCGACGCGGCAGCCAGCTCGCCGTGCAAAGCGCCGGGTCTGCTCTGGATGGATGAAGGAGGGCAGCCAGTCGGTGACGGCGAGCGCGGCCCGGCTGGCGAGTTCGAGCAGGACGCCCTTGGGCGAGCCTTTGCGCTGGAGAAAAAAGCCGTACGCGAGGCCTCGCTTGTCGCAGTCGGCGGCGGTGTCGGCCACGCCCTGCAAGACGAAGCGGTGGAAGCGATCGCTCGCGTGCGGATAGTCGGCGCGCAGGCCCTCATAAACGACCAGCGGCAGGCCAAGCTCGTTGGCCCGCCGCTGCGCATGCGCGTACGCGAGGTTCTGCCGGAGCCGCCGCTGGCCTTGCAGCCAGAGCAGGACGTACGACCCCTTGCCGTCGGGCGCGTCGTTGAGCGCGCGCACCCGGCCTTGCAAGAGCTCCGTCAGGACCGCCGAGGACAACTTACTTGGCCTTGTTGGCTTCGATCTCGAGCGTGATCTTGACCTCTTCGCTGAGCGCCACGCCGCCCTTGTCGAGCGACTTGTTCCACGAGACGCCGAAGTCCTTGCGGTTGATGGTGGTGGTCGCCGTGCCGCCGCGCTTGTTGGCGACCTCGGTGTCGAAGCCCTCGACCTGGAGCACCACGGGCTTGGTGACGCCGCGCATCGTCAGATCGCCGCTGACCGCGTACTTGCCCGCGCCCTCGGCCTTCACGCTGGTGGACTTGAAGGTGATCTTGGGGTGGTTGGCGACGTCGAAGAAGTCGGGCGACTTGAGGTGGCCGTCGCGCTTCTCGTCGCCGGTCTCGATCGAAGTGGCGTCGATCTCGGCGTTGACGCTGCTCTTCTCGGGCGCGGCCTCGTCGAGGTTGATGGTGCCGTTCACCGACTTGAAGTGGCCGTTCACCTTCGAGACCATCATGTGCTTGACCTGGAAGTTGGCCGAGGAGTGCGCGGGGTCGATAGTGTACTGGGCGGCGAAAGCGGCGGGCGCGGCGAGCAGCGCGGCGGCCAGGGCGAGACGAATCATGGGGAGCTCCTTCGTGGGTGGTTGGTGCGCGCGTCGTCTATCGTCAACGCGCAGACGATTCGATGTCGAAGCGTTCGCGGGGATTCGGCATCGTAGGATCCAAGGAGCGGACGCCTCATGGGGACGCACTACAAAGGAAAGCCCGCCGAGGTCCGCGCGCTCAACGCCTTCATCAAGCTGACGCGCGCCACCAAGTCGGTGACCAGCCGGATCGAGCGGAGCCTCACGCGCGAGCGGCTGACCGACAGCCAGTTCGGCGTGCTCGAGGCGCTGCTGCACCTCGGGCCGATGTGCCAGCGCGAGCTTGGCCACAAGCTCCTGACCAGCGGGGCCAACGTCACCACCGTCATCGACAATCTAGAGAAACGCGACCTCGTGTCCCGCGCGCGCGAGAACGCCGACCGCCGCTTCGTCACCGTGCGCCTCACCGAGCCCGGCCGCGCGCTCGTCTCCGCCGTGCTGCCGGGCCACGTCGAGGAGCTGGTGGCGGCGTTCAGCGGGCTCACCGCCGCCGAGCAGCAACAGCTCGAGGCGCTCTGCAAGAAACTCGGCCTTCAGGCCGCAGCCGAAGACGACTCGTAGAGTTCAAGAGACGACCCGCAGTCGACGCGTTACTCGGCCCCCTGAGGAGGGGCCTCTTCGGCCTCGGGCTCCTCGTCGCCGCTCTCGTCGGCTGGGGCGGCGGGGGCCTCGGCGGAAGGGGCTTGCTTGCCGAGGAAGCGCAGCGGGTCCTTCACCGCGTGCGGCACCGAGGGCTCGGGCTCGAAGGCGGGCACCTTGATCGCGAGCGCTTTGCCGAGGCCGCTGGTCTTCAACGTGGTGGTGAGCGCGAGGTCGGCGGGGTCGCCGTTCTTTTCCGGCGCGACGCGGAAGTGGCCGCGCAGGTCCCAGTTGAGCGGAGCGGCGGTCTCGGCGTCGACGGTGACAAAGCCCGCGACGTCCACCGGCTGCTCCTTCTCCCAGAGCGAGAGCCGGCGCGAGGTGTCCTGATCGGGCCCGCCGCTCGGCCACTGGATGGCGGGCAGGTCGCTCTGCTCGGCCGTGGGCGCGGCCGCGGCAGCTCCGGCGACCTCGTAGCGGACGGCGCCCCGGCCCTCGACCGTGGTCTCGCCCGCGAGGCGCAGCTTGAGCCCGCGCGCCAGCTGATCGAACGCCGCCAGGCCCGAGGACGCCTGCTCGCGCAATCGCTGCGCGTCGGCGCGGTCGGTGCGCCGCTTGCGAAAGGGTCCGAAGCGGCTGCGCACGTAGATGTCGCCCTTGGCCCAGACCACCTCGAACCCCTGGTGGCGATCGTTCTGCAGCGAGGCCTGGTAGTCGCCGCCGGCGGCCTGCACTAGCGACGACTCCTCGCTCAGCACCACCTCATTGGGCCCCGCGTCGGGCGCGGCCACGCCCATGCTCCAGGTGAACTGCGTCTTGCCCGCCGCCTTGTGCGCGCCGAGGCGGGTCGCGGCCTCGGCGCGGGTCATGCGCAGCACGCGCCCTGCCAGCTTGGGGTCATCGGCGAGGCGGCGCGCGTCGAGCGGCTCCCTGGCCTTGGCGTCCACTCCCTGCGGCTGCTCCGGCGAGAAGATGCGCTGCCGCGCGGCCTGGTCCTCGGGCCGCTTGCAGCCCAGGGGCAAGGCGAGAGCGGCGAACACCAGGGCGATCCGAGAGACCGATTTCATGGGCGGCGAAACATAGCCTCTGCGCCGCGAGGGCGGAAGCAGCCAGGCGCAAGCAGCGCTGCCCGCGAGCGCGGCCCGAAGCGTTCGGCTGTCGCTTTTCGCGTCCACTAGCGCACGGAGCGACCTTGCCGCTGGGGCCGGCGCTGATCATTTCGGCGCCGCTCAGCCGAACAGCAGCCGCGCCGCGACGATGCTGGCGATCAGGCCGGTGCCGTCCGCGCACAGCCCGGCCAGGAGCGCGTGGCGGTACTTGGTGATGCCCACCGCGCCGCAGTAGACGCTGAGCACGTAGAAGGTGGTCTCGGTCGAGCCCTGCAAGATCGACCCGAGCCGGCCCGCGTAGCTGTCTGGACCCAGGCCCGGCGCGGCGAAGATGCTGGCGAGGATGCCGAGCGATCCGCCTCCCGAGAGGGGCCGCACCACCGCCATCGGCAGCACCTCGGCGGGCAGGCCGATGCGGGTGGTGAGGGGCGCGAGCAGCCGCGCGACCGCGTCCATGGCGCCCGCGCCGCGAAAGGCTCCGACCGCCGCCAGGATCGCGACCAGGAACGGGATGATGCGCACCGCGGTGTGAAAGCCCTCCTTGGCGCCCTCGATGAAGGCCTCGTAGACCTTGACGCCTTTGAGGAGCCCATAGAGCGGGATGCCGACGATGAGCAGCGCCAGCGCCCAGTGCGAGCCCACCTCGAAGGCGTGGCGGACGGCTACTTCCACACGCGCTCCGAGACCTTGCTGACCAAGATGGCGACGAGGAAGGCGCAGAGCGTGCAGAGCGCGGTGGGCAGCAGGATCTCGGCCGGGTCCTTCGAGTGCGCCGAGACCCGCAGCGCGATCACCGTGGTCGGCACCAGCTGGATCGACGCCGTGTTCATCGCCAGGAAGAGCGCCTGAGCGTTGGTCGCGGTGCCCTTCTCGGGGTTCAGCTTGTCGAGCTCTTCCATCGCTTTCAGGCCAAAGGGCGTGGCCGCGTTGCCGAGCCCGAGCATGTTGGCGGCGATGTTCAAGACCATCGCCGAGAGCGCCGGGTGGCCGTCGGGCACGCCGGGAAAGAGCGGCCGGAAGAGCGGCTTGACCAGATTCGATAATTTTTCTACCAACCCGGCTTTTTCGGCAATTTTCAATAATCCGAGCCAGAGCGCCATCACCCCGATGAGCCCGATGGCGAGCGAGACACCCTGGGCGGCGCCGTCCATCGCGCCCTGGCCGACCTCCTTCACCTTTCCGGTGAGCGCCCCGGCCACCAGCGCTGCCACCAGCAGGAGGACGAAGACGACGTTCATGTCACTTGCACGTGCCGGAAGCCTTGTCGCAGATCTTGCCGTTCTTGCAATTCTGGGCGTCGGTGCCGACGTCGTTCAGGGTGCAGGGGAAGCATTCTGCCGGCCGGCCCGTGCTGGTCTTGTGGTTCCTGCAAACGGTGCTCGGGTCCGTGCCGGGGCAGGTCGATGGGTCGCCGAGCCCACCGGCCCCACCGAACTCGGAGCAGCCGCAGGTGTCCGTCGCCGACCCCATCGGCTGGCAAGCCTGGGCGTTGCCCGCGGCGCTGCAGACATTGAGGTTGCCGCTCGGGCCGTTGCCGCCGTTGACCGTGTCGGGCTGGAGACACTCCTTGCCCGTGCACTGCACGGTCAGCGCGCCGCAGTTGGCCCCGCAGGTCCCGGTGGCGATGCACTTGCCCGTGTTGCCGCTGCTCGAGCAGAAGATCTTGCCCGTGCACTGCTGACAATTCGCGTAGTCCGCGGCCAGGCAGCGGTTGCCGGGGCTGCAGCAGCCGCTCTTGGTGCAATCGCTGGCGGTTCCGCTGGTGTCGCAGACGCAGCTTCCGGCCATGCAGGTCTCGCCGGTGTTGCAGCCACCGGCGCAGGGCGGCTGGCAGGCTCCGCTGCCGCACGTGCCGGTGCCGCCGCCGCCGAGTGTGCAGGTGGCGCCGTCGTTTCCCGCCGCCTGCCCGCAGGAGGTGCCGTTGCAGGTGGCGATCTGGCAGGGGTTGGCCGGCGTCGCGCAGGTCATGCAGCTGGTCCCGGTCGCGCCGCACATGCTCGGCGAGGTGCCCGCCTGACAGGCGCCGCCCGAGTCGAGGCACCCGGTGCAGCACGACGAGTTGGCGCAGACGCCGCCGGTGCACGCCCCGCTGTTGGCGGCGTGCGCGCAGATGCCGGAGCCGTTGCACGTGTCGGTGGTGCAGACGTTGCTGTCGTTGCAGCTCGTGCACGATCCGCCGGCGGCGCCGCAGTTGGCGGGGTCGCCGGTCGCGTGGCAGACGCCGCTGCCGTCGATGCAGCCGGTGCAGCACTGCATGGCCGCGCACTTGCCGCCGGGGCAGCTCAAGCTGTTGGCCGCGTGCGCGCAGACGCCCGAGCTGTTGCACGTATCGGTGGTGCAGACGTTGGTGTCGTCGCAGCTGGTGCAGGACCCGCCCGCGATGCCGCAGTTGGCCGCGTCGCCGGTCGCATGACAGACGCCGCTGCCGTCGATGCAGCCGGTGCAGCAGGCGCCTCCCGAGGTGCACTTTCCATTGGTGCACGAGGCGCCGGTGTTCGGCGTGTGCACGCAGGTGCCGGCGACGGCGTTGCAGGTGTCGATGGTGCAGGCGTTCGAGTCGTTGCAGCCGCCCACGATGCAGGCGCCGCCGGCGAGCCCGCAGCTGGTCGCGTCCACCGTCTGGTGGCAGACGCCGGAGCCGTCGATGCACCCGGTGCAGCAGACGCCGCCCGAGGTGCACTTGCCCGCGCCGCTGCTGCACGTCAGGCCGGTGCGCGGCGTGTGCGCGCAGCCCGTGCCGGTGCAGGAGTCGGTGATGCACTCGTTGTTGGAGGGCTGGCAATCGACGCAGGCCGCGCCGGCCACCGCCGTGCCGCAGGAGGGAATGGTGTCGCCCGGCTTGCAGGTTTTGTCGGCGGCGACGCAGCCCGCGCAGCAGACGCCGTTCGAGCACTGGCCGCTCGCGCCACCGCCGTCTTTACAGGACACGCCGTCGCAGCCGGCAGCGGCGCAGTTGGTGACGACGCCACACGTGCCGCCGGTGCAGGTGGCAGAGTGACAGCCGTCAGCGCCGGGGCAGCTCGTGCCGCAGGTCTTGCAGTTGGTGATGTCGGTGTTCAGGTCCACCCAGCGGGGCGGGGTGGTGCCGCAGCAGCCGGGCTTGGTGAGCGTGCCCGGCGCAGGGCAGAACGCCGGGTCCTTGCAGTCGATCTTGCCGTCGCAGTTGTCGTCGATGCCGTCGGTGCACTGGGTCTCGTGATCGGGCACGCAGTTGCCGCGGCAGCAGACTCCGCTCGGGCAGCTCGAGTGGTCGGGCTGGTTGCCGTAGACGCACGCGCCCGCCACGCAGGCGATCGACCCGCACGAGGCCGAGTGCCCCACGCTGCAGTCATTGCCGCAAGCGCCGCAGTTGTGCAGGTCGGTCTTGGCGTCGGTCCAGACCAGGTTGCAGCACCTGGGCGTGACCATGGTGCCGGGCGCGGGGCAGGCGAGCGCGTCCTGGCAGTCAATGAGGCCGTCGCCGTTGTCGTCCACCTTGTTGGTGCAGAGCTCGACGACGCAGGTGCCGGCCGCGGTGCACGCGCCGTTGCCGGCGCAGCGCTTGCCCTTGCAATGAGGGTCCGCGCAGTCAGCGGGACCGGGGCCCGAGCAGGCCGCCACGCAGACGCCGCTGGTGCAGAGGCCGCCGTTGCCGTCGCAGTCCTGGCCCGCGCAGCTCGCGCTGGCGCAGGTCACCGGAGTTCCGTCGCAGTCGTGGTCCTTGCCGTCGCACTGCTCGGCGGCGGGCAGGACGGCGCCGGTGCAGGTGGCGCTCCACTTGAGGTCGGCGCCGCACGCCTGCGCGCCCGCTTTGCAGGTGCCGACGTTGTAGTGCGGGTCGGCGGTGCCGAGCGCGGTCGGATAGCAGGGCCGCGTCGCGCCGGCGGTGCAGGGGCAGCCCTTGTCGGCCACGCCCGAGCACGAGTGGTCCTTGCCGTCGCACAGGTCCGGCGCGCCCGGATAGATGGAGGCGTCGTTGTCGTTGCAGTCCTCGCCCGCCGGCCAGCCGTCGCCGTCCGCGTCGACGCCGAGCAGCAGGAGCTTGCCGCTGGCGGGCAGCACCTTGCCGGAGCTGAAGGTCGCGCTGCCCGAGAAGCGCGCCACCACGGGCCCCGCGCACGAGCCCCGGTGGCCCTCGGCGAGCAGGTAGAAGGTCCCGTCTCCGAGCGTGCCGCCCGAGTAGACGAGCGCGCTCAGGGTGGCCGTGCGCCAGCCGGCGTTGGTGGTGAAGGCCGGCGGCAGGCCGCTCGACGAATCGAGGGTCTGCGCGCCGCTCGAGGTGGCCGCGTCGCCGGCCGTCTGCGCCTCGTTGATCGAGATGCAGTCGATCGGGCCCGAGGTGGTGAGGGTCAACAGGATCGCGGTCTGGCCGGACGATTCGCGGCGGCAGCCCGCCAGCGCGAGCGCGGCGAGCAGCGCGCAAGAGAGTCGGCGCGTGAGTGAAGAGAAGGGAGGCACGATCGTCCGATCATCTCCTGCTTCGAGCTGCGGTCAAGACATATGGTCGCCTTGACCGACCCTGGGATCGGTGTTACTCGCGCCGGCTCTCGACCAGGATCTGCCCTCAGGAGCTCTCCGCATGCGCCGTCCGCTCGCGCTCGTCGCCCTCGCTCTCTTGCTCTCGCTCGCGCAAGCTGCGCAAGCGCAGCAGGACGGAGGCACGCCCGAGACGTCCGCTGCCCAGGCTCAGGACGCGGGCACCGCGGCACCCGTCGCCGCTCCCCAGGCCGTCAGCCCCGCGGCGCCCCTGGCGGGCACCGGTGTCATCGATCCGGAGGAGCTGCGCCGGCGCATCCTCGAGGACGTGCGCAAGGAGCTGCAAAAAGTCCGCGACGAGACCGCCTGGGTGCAGCAGGACTCCGACGCGCGCGCCCAGGACGGCGAGGTCCTCGAGGCCATCAAGCAGCGGGTCAACTTCTTCCAGCCGCACGGCTACCTGCGCATGCGCGGCGAGTTCTTCAACAACATGGACCTCGGCCGCGGCGCCGACAAGACCGGGCACACGCTCTTCCCGACGCCGTTCATCGGCCAGGGCGGAAACCACTCGCAGTCCGACATCAACATGCGGTTCCGCTTCGATCCGACGCTGTCGATCAGCGACGACCTGTCGATCCACGCCACCGCCGACATCCTCGACAACGTCCTGCTCGGCTCGGACCCGTCCAACGATCCGTACCTCGATCCGTTCACGCCCCTGCCCATCTTGAGCAACACGCGGGCCTCGAGCGCCGTGAACATCAAGCGCGTCTGGGGCCGGGTCAACACCCAGGTCGGCGAGTTCACCTTTGGCCGCATGCCCTACCACTGGGGCCTCGGCATCCTGCACAACGACGGCAACGGCCTCGACCAGGACTTCGGCGACACCTACGACCGGCTGGCCTTCACGCCCCGCGACTGGCGCGGCCACCGCTTGACCCTGATGTTCGACATCCTCGACAAGGGCGCCGGCACCACCGGCGAGCACGGCGAGCTCGGCCGCAGCGTCGACCTCGACACGCTCGACGACGGCTATCGCCTGGGCTTGCAGATCAGCAAGGTGGACTCGCCCGAGGACATGAAGCGCAAGCTCGCCGCCAACGAGTGGGTGGTGAACTACGGCCTCGTCGTCGACTACCGGACCCAGGCCTGGGACACGCCGGTGATGACGGCGGTGCCTGACAAGTCCGTCCTCGGCGGCTTCGCGCAGCTCCGGGCCGACGTGACGCGCCGGGCGGCCAAGCTCTACCAGCCCGACGTCTTCTTTTCGGTCAAGCGCAAGAAGTTCAGCTTCGACATCGAGATCGCCTCCACCATCGGCAGCGTCGCGTCGCGCTCGCCGAGCGATCTGGCCTTCACCTTCGACCCCAACTCGAACCAGCCGCTGACCTTCTTGCAGTTCGGCGGCGCGTTGCAGACCAGCGTCGCGCTGCTCCCGTTCGACGCCTTCCTGCTCGGCCTCGAGGCCGGCGCCGCCTCGGGCGACAAGGGCGTGTACGGCATGGGCGCGCGTCCCTGGCGCAGCGGCTCGGGCGGCGCCCAGGGCCCGACGGTCGGCGGCGCCAACTTCAACTCGACGGGCTTTGGCGACCTCGACGGCCCGCACTTCGACTTCTCGAACCCGCAGCACACGCACGGCCACGTCAACAACTTCCAGTTCAACCGCGCCTTCAACATCGACATGATCCTCTGGCGCAACCTCATCACCACCGTCACCAGCGCCTATTACATCAAGCCTTCGCTGCGCTACCGGCCCACCGGGCGCAAGCTCGGCGGCGGCGACGACTCGGGGTTCGAGCTGACGGTGGCGATGATCTACTCGCAGGCATTCTACGCGGAGAACACGCCCTCGTCGGTGTCCACGCCGCTCGGCCTCGAGGCAAACGTCGGCATCACCTACGACACGGCCGACAAGTTCCACACCGGGCTCAGCTACGGCATCCTCCTGCCCCTGGCCGGCTTGAAGAACTCGGGCGACGCGCCGGGGTCGGTGGTCAACGTCCACGACGCGGGCGTGGCGCACGCGGTGCGGTTCATGGTGGCGATTCCGTTCTAGAGCACCGATCGGTTCTCTAGTGCAGCGGTCGCGAGATAGCGTCAAACACCGAGAGCGTCGAGGGCCAAGCGATGCGAAGAGCGACGAGGGCGAATACCGTGCTGTATTCAACCGAGGAGCGAGGAAGCAGCGCGCCGGCCATCGGCGCTCGAATGTA
>JBBRMA010000086.1:0-19988 GCA_038231075.1 Myxococcales bacterium
CTCCGCCGTGTAGCTCCGCCTCTTGCTCGACTCCATCGCGACCTCCGGCCGCCTGCGGTCGCGCTCCGGATCCGTCCGGGATTTGCGTGCCGAATGCGGATGGTCAGATGGTCGGCATCAGCACCTAGCCCTGAATCCGCGCGACGGTGCGCGCGGGATCAGGACAGTTCGCGTCGGCGAATACGCCGACGGCCTCCTAGAGCCGCGCCGGGGGTCTGTGCCTGCCGGCGGCCTGTTGACCTGCCAGGCGTTGATTCCTTGAATTGGCGAAGGAGCGTAGAGCGATATGGTTGAGTGGCGTCGCTTTTTACCAACCAACTCAAGGTCTGCCACTGCAGCAGGCGCCAGGGAGGGGGACGCCCTCGTCGGCGCTCGTGGGTGCCCCTTACTGACCTCAACCTGGAGCGCTGAGTAGGGGCGGGTCCCGCTGCGCCGGCGAGGGCGTCCCCCTCCCTGGCGCCGGCCAAAGCATCACCGGCGCTGCAGCGACAGCCTTGCCCTCACGGGCAGACTCCATTGTTGATGATGTAGTAGCCGGGCGAGGTCTGCTCCAGGACGTTGGTATAGAAGATGTTGTCGAGCCCCATGTTCTGGTTCGAGCCGTTGGCGAGCGCATAGCCAAAGTAGTCGTGGGCGCGGCCGGCCAGCAGGTGGGCATAGTTGCTCGCGTTGGTGCAGGTCTTGACGAACCCGCTCGCCGTGGTGCCGTTTGCGCTGGCCGACTTTGCGCCTTCGCCGGTAGAGTTCACGCCGCTGACCGCATAGGTATAGGTAGTGCTGGCGGACAAGCCGCTGTCGGTGGCGCTGGTGCCCGAGAGGCCGCTCGCGACGCGGGTGTTGTTCCGGTACAGGTCATAGGTGGTGGCGCCGGCGGCCGCCGTCCACGAGAGTGAGATGGTGCTGCTGGTGGTGCCGGTGACCACGAGGCCCGTGGGCGCCGGGGGCACCGTGCCGCCGCCGCTCGCCGCGGTGGTGGCGTTGACGCTGGCCGACTTCGCGCCCTCGCCGGTAGAGTTCACCCCGCTGACCGCATAGGTATAGGTGGTGCTGGCGGTGAGGCCGCCGTCGGTGGTGCTGGTCGCATTGATTCCGCTCGCGACCCGGGTGTTGTTCCGATACAGGTCATAGCTGGTCGCGCCCGGAGCCGCGGTCCACGACAGCGAGACGCTGGTGCTGGTGGTGCCGGTCGCCGCAAGCCCTGTGGGCGCGGGCGGGACGGCGCCGCCACCAAAGCCGCTGGTGATCTTGTTGACCATGGCGACCAGCGCCGCCATCTGCGCTCCGCCTTTTTGATCGGCGCTCGAGCCATACCAGCCGATCCAATCCCAGCAGCCGTTCGGATTTGGCAAAGAACCGCTGTCCCAGGTGGCGTGCGAGGTGTTGTCCGGGATGGCCTGCGGATACAGCACGATGATGTTGTTGGTATCGGCCCACTTGTTGTAGCCGGTGTTGTTGATGAAGGTCATCGAGATGTTGTTGTGCGATTGCAGGCACCCGTGCAGGGCGACGTGCAGCTTGCAGACGGTGCTCCCGCCCGCGGCGCACGCGGCGGGGACGTAGAGATATCCGGTGGTGTCCATTCCATTGCCGCTAAGGAACGCTGTTTGATCGAAGGCGACGATGGTGCCGCCGAGCGTGCCGGCGTTGCGCGCGCCGAGCGTGCCATAGATCCAGCTCAACACCGCGCCGGCGCCGTCGTAGCTGCAGTTGCTGACATAGGGCGAGGCCGCGCTGCTGCAAGAGTTGTCGCCGCTGCCGGAGAAGTCGGTGGGAAAGGTGTGGGCGGCGCCGCTGGTGACGATCGAGCTGACATTGCCCGAGCTATCGAAATTGGCGAGCTGCGCCTTGAGTTGATTGGCCGGGTTCGGCCCGACCGTGGTGTCGCTCGAGCCCACCCAGATGAAGATCTTGCGATTGGCGAGGTTTCCGGTGGCGTCGATCTGGTTGCCGCTCCAGCTCCTCATGTTGGCGACCGGGGTGCTGATGGCCGGCGTCTGGTTATACATGCACGCCGTATAGTTCTGGTTGCGCGCGCAATCATAGGGGCCGCCGGCAAAGACGCCGAATCCCGCCTTGAAGGTCGCCGAGTAGGCGACGCCGAGCTGCGCGGCCATGAAGCCTCCCGACGAGAGACCCGAGACCGACACGGTCGCTGGGTCCACGTCATAGGCAGCGAGCGGATTGGCGGCGGCGGCGGGCCGGCCCTCGAGGCCTGCGACCAGGGCGAGGACGATCAAGGCGCTGCGTGGAACCGGCATGCGAACCTCCTCGGAGAGAGCGGTTTGCCCTGGCTTGCGCCGGGGTCGGGGACGGCCTCGAGCGCTGCTCTATTTCGCCACCGCGATGGAGTCGGCGGGCGCGTCGCCGCTGTCGTCAGCCGGGGCGAGCGACGGCTTTCCACCCTTGCTGCTGACGGCGGTGACGGTCAGGTGGTCGTCGGAGAACGCGGCGACGAGAAAGGTCTGATATTCGGACGCGCCGTCGAGATAGACCGGAAAGCCTTGAGTCGCGGTCGAGACCCTGCCCCAGCGCTCATGAGTATGGCCGGCGAAGGCCGCCACCACCCGCGCGCCCTTGAGCGCATCGGCAAACCCGGCGTCGGAGGCGTCGGTCCACCAATCGTGCATGTCGAGGACGATGTTGCGCCCCGCCTTGGTCGCGGCGGCCAGATCGGTCTTGAGCCACGCAATCGAGCTCTTGAGCCCGATCTTGTCCACCTTGAAGGTCGGGTGGTTGTGCAGCTGCACGAAGTGCCACTTGCCGATGTTCCACGAGTACCCGAGCGAGCCCAGGTCGAATGACTGCACCCGATTGACCGGCAAGGCCGGCACCTTGTTGCAGGCGATGGCCGCGCGCATCCAGTTGGTCGAGTTGTTGGCGCAGCCAAAGGCCCCGAGCGCGAAGTCCTTGTCGGCGTCGCGCGTCCACCAGCAGCCCTGGTCTTTTCCGCCGGTCTCCGAGTTGTTGTTTGAATAGTCGTGATTTCCCAGCCCGGGATAGAGCGGCCAGCGCAGGCTCTCCTTGTTGTTGTAATAGGCCTCGAACAGGTCGGCTTGAGTGTCGTGCCAATAAGCGGTGAGATCGCCGTTCAAGACCAGCCCCTGGGGCGCGGTCGGCTTCTTGCCACCCGGCAACGCCAATGACTCGATCGCGTTCATCGCCTGGAGCTGCTCGCGGTTGGTCTGCTTGCCCTTGTCGTCCACGCAGGCGCCGCAGTCGCCCTTGCCTGCGTCGCAGTGGGGTGGCCCGCAGGTGGCGTCGTGGCCGCCGCGCCACCAGGTCAATTGCGTGTCGGAGGCAAAGAGCAGGGTGAACTCGCGCGGCCCACCGTCGGCCGGGGCCTCGTGCGCAAAGCTCGACGCCGTGCACACCGGAGGAATGGTGCCAACGCCGCGGCCGTAGCTCTTCTTGGCGGCCACCTCTCCGCCCTTGGCGCAGAACGCGCCGGCGCTGGTCATGCCCGCGGCGCAGTTCTGCCAGCAGACGGGGCCCGTGCCGCTATATCCGGCTTTGCAATTGGCATAGCAGAGAGCGCCGCTCTTCTCGGAGCCCGCGGGGCAGGCGGAGACGGCGTGGCCCGCGCCGCGGCCGTAGCTCTTCTTGGCGTGCGTGCCGCAGAAGGCGCCGAAGTCGTGCTTTCCCTTGGCGCAGGTCTCCCAGCAGACGGGGCCCGTGCCGTGATATCCGCTCTTGCAATCGGGATAGCAGAGGCCGCCGTCGAGGTCCTGCCCGGGCGCGCACGACAAGACGTGGCCGACCCCGCGACCATAGGAGGCGCGCGCGGAGGTGGTAAGGGTCTTTCTGCAAGTGGCGCCGTCGTCGTGATATCCGTCCGAGCACGCAGACCAGCAAACCGGCCCCACGCCTTTGTATCCGTCCTTGCAATGCGGATAGCAGAGGCCGGCGTCGAAGACCTTTCCATCCATGCAGCCGTTGGTGAAGGTCTTCGAATCCGCGAGCGCCGCACTCGAGCAAAGCACCAGCGCGGCCAGCGATCGGGTCGGGAGCATGGGTTTTCCAATCAGGGTGATTGGAAAATCAAATAAAGGAAGCAGAGCAGGCAGTCAAGGATGCACCCCGTCTGACGGTCGCCGATCAGCCCGCCTGGCGCTGGAGGCAGAACCCGCAACGCTACGTACAATGATTCGTTGACTTGCTTCGCGCAAAGGACCCTCTTGAAACACGCGAGTCACGAGAGACAAGGTGATCATGCTTGAAAGCGTCGGGAGTGCTGCGTCCTCCATCCTGCTGGTTGACGACGACGCCGACCTCCGCGAGTCCGTCGCCACGCTGCTCATCTCCAAAGGCTACGCCGTCCTGGAGGCCGCGCACGGCAAGCACGCCCTGGAGGCGCTGAGCTCGCATCCGGGCGTCGAGCTGGTCATCCTCGATCTGATGATGCCGGTGATGGACGGCCTCACCTTCCTCGCGCAGAAAGCCCGGGGCGCTCACGCCTCGGTGCCGGTGCTGATCTTTTCCTCCTCGCAAGCGCTTGGCTTGGAGTCGTTCTCCGATGTCGCCGCCGTGATCCACAAGCTCGACGGAATCGACGGCTTGCTCGCGGGCATCCAGCAAGCGAGCACCCAGGCGCAGGCGCGGGGGACAGCAGCACCGAGGCTCGACGCGGTCCCCGATCTGCCGGAAGCAGAGAGCAGCCAGGCGAGCCCCGCCGCGGTCACCAAGCTGCTGACGGGCATCCGCGGCTTCGACGAGATCACTGACGGTGGCTTGCCGCGCGGCCGCACCACGCTCGTCATGGGAGGCCCCGGCTGCGGAAAGACGATCTTCGCGCTGCAATCACTCGTCAACGGAGCGCGGCAAGCAAATGAAGCGGGCCTGTTCGTCGCCTTCGAAGAGAGCACGCACCAGATCGTCATCAATGCCGCCACCTTCGGCTGGGACCTGCCCGAGCTCACCAAGAAGAAGCTCTTCTTCCTCGACACCAGGCTCTCCTCCGAGGGAGTCAAGGCTGACGAGTTCGACCTCGTCAGCATCCTCGAGTTCTTGAGCCGCAAAGCGCTCGAGCTCCACGCGAAGCGCGTGGTCTTCGACGGCATCGACGTCCTGCTCGCGCTGCTCGATGACCCGGCGGCCGAGCGCCGCGAGCTCTACCGCATCCGCGATTGGCTCTTGCAGACCGGGTTGACCGGAATCATCACCCTGAAGGCCTTTGCTTACGAGGGCGACCAGCGCTTCAACTATCTTCAATTCATGGTTGATTGCGTGATCGTCCTCAGGCACGAAGTCGTGGACGGGTCCGCCTTCCGCAATCTGCGGGTAATGAAATACCGCGGCTCCGGGTTCGCGGGAGATGAGTTTCCCATCACCCTGACGCAAGAAGGCCTGCAGCTCACCAACCGCGGTCCGCATGAGTTCGAATATGCGGTCACCGACGAGCGCATCTCCTCGGGCCTGCCGCGCTTGGACAATATGCTGCGCGGTGGATATCACCGGGGCAGCAACGTCCTCATCTCGGGAGCGCCGGGCACCGCCAAGTCCACGCTGGCCGGCTTGTTCGCCACCGCCGCCTGCGCGCGCGGCGAGCGTGCTCTCTATGTGAGCTTCGACGAGGGCGGCGCGCAGATCGCCCGCAACCTGACCTCGGTCGGGATCCGGCTCGAGCCTCACCTCAAGTCGGGCCTGCTGAAGATGCTCTCGACGCGCACGCGCGGGCCCAACATCGAGGACCAGCTCGGCGAGCTGCGCGCCAAGGTGCGCGCGCACCAGCCACGCTGCCTCGTCATCGACCCGCTCTCGGCGCTCGCGTCCAAGGTCGCGCACCTGGCTTCGGCCGATGCGGTGCAGCAGTTCCTCGACTTCCTCAAGGGCGAGGGAATCACGGTGGTGAATACCTCATTGATGGATCGAATGAATGCCGACGAGGCGACGGCCAATGGAATTTCTACCATCGCCGATACCTGGATCCACGTCTCCTATGTCGTGCAGGACGGCGAGCGCAACCGCGCGCTGACCATCGTCAAGTCGCGCGGCACCGGGCACTCGAACCAGGTGCGCGAGCTGACCTTGGCCAATGACGGCGTCAACCTCGCCGACGTGTTCGTTGCCCAGGGCAAGGTGCTGATGGGCGTGGCCCGGTGGGAATGGGAGCAGGAAGAGCTGGCCGGAAAGCGGCGCGTGCAGGTCGCCACCGAGCTCAAGCGGCAGCAGCTCCAAGTCGCGCAGGCGGAGGCGGCGGCGCGGCTGCAGGTGGTGAAGACCGAGATGGAGGCCCGCGCCGCGGAGATGCGGGTGCTCTCGCTTGCGACCGGATCGGCGTCCGAGCTGCTCGCCACCGACCAGGAGGTGCTGCGCAAGATGCGCCACGCCGACGACGACGCGCACACGCTCTCGCCAACCTAGGACTTCGTTGCCCGCTCGGCGATCATCGCCTCGGTGGTCAACATCAGCGCGGCCACGCTGGAGGCGTTCTGCAGCGCGTGGCGGCTCACCTTGGTCGGATCGATCACGCCCGCTGCCAGCAGGTCTTCATACTCACCGGAGGCGGCGTTGAAGCCATAGGCGCCCTGCCCCGCGCGCACCTTGTCGGCGACGATGCTGCCTTCCCAGCCGCCATTGGCCGCGATCTGGCGGAGCGGCTCCTCGAGCGCGCGGCGCACCACCGACACTCCCTGGCGCTCGGCGTCAGTCACCACCAGCGCGTCGAGCGCGGCCTGGCAGCGCAGGTAGGCCACGCCTCCGCCCGGCAGCACGCCCTCTTCCACGGCGGCGCGCGTCGCCTGCAGCGCGTCCTCGATCCGCGCCTTCTTCTCCTTCAGCTCGAGCTCGGTGGCGGCGCCCGCCCTGATCACGGCCACGCCCGAGACCAGCCTCGCCAGCCGCTCCTGCAGCTTCTCTTGATCGTAATCCGAGGTCAGCTCCTCGAGCTGCGCGCGCAGCTGCTTGACGCGCGCGTCCAGCTTCGGCCTGTCGCCGCCGCCGCCGATGATCGTGGTCGCGTCCTTGCCGATGACGACGCGTTTGGCCCGGCCCAGCGTCTCGAGCGTGAGGCCGCTCAGCTTGAGCCCGAGCTCATCGGCGACCAGCGACGCGCCGGTGAGCGCGGCCAGGTCCTCGAGCATCGCCTTCTGCCGATCGCCGTAGCCGGGCGAGCGCACGGCGCAGACCTGCAGCGTCCCGCGCAGCTTGTTGACGACCAGCGTGGCGAGCGCGTTGCCTTCGACATCGCTGGCGATGATCAAGAGCGGCCGCTTGGCGCGCGCGAGCTGCTCGAGCAGCGGCAGGACGTCCTTCATCGCCGTGATCTTCTGCTCGGCGAGGAGGATGTACGGCTCCTCGAGCACCGCCTCGAGCCGCTCCTGGTTGGTGACGAAGTAGGGCGAGAGGTAGCCGCGGTCGAACTGCATTCCCTCGACGATCTTGAGCGTGGTCTCGATGCCTTCGCCGTTCTCGACGGTGACCACGCCCTCCTTGCCGACCTTGTCCATCGCCTCCGCGATCAGGTCGCCGATGAGCGCGTCGCCATTGGCCGAGATGCGCGCGACCTGGGCCATCTGCTCGCGCCCCGTGGTCGGCCGCGACTGGCGCTGCAGATCGGCGACGGCGGCGGCCGAGGCCAGCTCGATGCCGCGCTTGAGCTCGACCGGGCTGTTGCCGGCGGCGAGCAGCTTCACCCCTTCGCGATAGATGGCGTAGGCGAGCACGGTCGCCGTGGTGGTCCCGTCGCCCGCGATGTCGGAGGTGCGGTTCGCGACCTCCTTGACCATCTGCGCGCCCATGTTCTCGAAGCGGTCCTGCAGCTCGATGGCCTTGGCGACGGTGGCGCCATCCTTGGTGAGCACCGGGCCGCCGAAGGCCTTCTCGATGACGACGTTGCGGCCTTTGGGGCCGAGCGTGACCTTGACTGCGTCGGCCAGCGTGGCGACGCCGGCCAGGATGCTCTCGCGCGCGCTGCGCTCGAACCGGAGCACCCTTGCCATTACGGCCTCGCCTGCGAGCGCTTGGCCATCCAGCGCTGGTACTCGATCGACTCGGGCTTGGCGCGCCTGGTGAGCCTGACGAACAAGAGCGGCGCGGCCACCAGCGGGAGCAGGTGGATGAAGCCTCCCAGCGTGACCGAGAAGAGCAAGGCGACGATCCAGGCTGCGAGCAGTGCGGCGATGGTGCTGGAGAGCACGGTGAAGCTCCTGCCGATGAACGCGCGGGCGAAGCGCCGCGCTGCCTGCGCACGCAGCCGAGCCGACGGCTGCGTCCGGCACTCATTGGAAGGTGATCGGCAATCCGAAGCGAACGGCTCCGCGCGCCGAGTGTAGGCCCGATCCGGCCGCGGCGCCCTGTAAATCGCCCGCGCTCCAACGCCTGTGAAATGACAAAGGCCCCGCGCTCCGAAGAGCACAGGGCCTCGCCTGCTGCACAGCCTTCTGCGCTGACTATTCGGCGGCGGCCGGGGCCTCAACGGCAGGGGCGGCGTTCTTGCCGTGCTTCTTGCTCGGCTTGGCGGGCCTGCTGCCCTTGGGGGGGTGCTTGACGCCGCGCGCGGGAGAGTGGCTCGCGTGGCTGGTCGAGCCGCCCTTCTTGCCGCGCTTCATGGCGGTGCGGTCCTGCTTCGAATTCGCAGACCCCTTGCTCGCCTTGCCGGCCCTGCTGCTCTTGCCGGCCTTGCTGCTCTTGCCGGCCCTGCTGCTCTTGCCGGCCTTGCTGCTCTTGCCGGCCTTGCTGCTCTTGCCGGCCTTGCTGCTCTTGCCGGCCTTGCTGCTCTTGCCGGCCTTGCGGACCTTCTTCGCCTTGGGAGCCGGTGCGTCGGCGGAGACGGCGGGCGCCTCGGCGGCGGGA
Source organism: Myxococcales bacterium (assembly GCA_038231075.1). Lineage (GTDB taxonomy): Bacteria > Myxococcota > Myxococcia > Myxococcales > 40CM-4-68-19 > JBBRMA01. The sequence continues at coordinate 8,791 of JBBRMA010000086.1, forward strand.
GCTGCATCGGGACTCTCGGCGGCGGCGCGAGCCGAAGTGGAGAGGGCGAAGGCGGCAAGGAGGCCGAGGCAGAGGTTGCGGATCATTCGATCGCTCCGGGAGGGGGTTCGTGCAGAGATGCAGCAAGAAGCGCTCCAAGTGACCCGCCCCCGGAATCGGCCCGCGCCCAACCCGGCGGCGCCCCTTTTTGCCCGGGGCGGCCTCCCTTCGCTGGGGTAAACGTCCACGGGCTGAAACAGTGTCACTGGAAGCCGCATCAGGCTCCCCTTGGCCCTCTGGTCCATGGGGTCTACCATCGCGCCGTCGTCTGCGATCGGAAGCACTCGTTGATGGAAGCAGCGTGGGAGAAGCTCTTGCCCCGGTACCGCGGACGCCTTCCCGGCGGCGGCGAGCTCGTGCGCACCGATCCGGGCGGGGCGTCCAAGGCGCACATCGCCATCCTCGGTCTCTCGCCCGACGAGACGCGCTCGCGGGCGGTGAAGCTAGGCAGGGAGCGGCTGCTCTTGCCGGCCGAGGTCGAGGCGCGATCGTTCGAGGGGTCGGCGTCGGGCGTCGAGCTGCGCGAGAAGGTGCTGCTGCCGCTCGGCCTCCGCGACGACCAGGTCTGCTTGCTGCACGCCTATCCTTACTATCTGGCCAGCGACCTCGGGCGCGGCGACCGCTCGACGTGGACGCAGATTCGCAAATGGCGCGCGCAGAGCGGCGAGACCGACGACGTGCAGGAGCGGCCCATGCCTTCGAAGATGGCCGAGGCCTGCCGCGCGCTGCCGGGCAACCTCGACCGCCTGGCGGATCAACTCAAGCGCTGCCAGGCAACTCTATTGCTGACCATCGGCGCCGAGACGGCGGCGCTGGTGCGCGGCTTTGACCTGTCCGACGCGCAGCGCTCGCTCTATGCGCCGGCCGAGACGCGCGAGGTCTTCGGGCAGAATCTAGTCGTCGTCCACCTCGCCTGGCCCGGCATCTTTCTGAGCCCGCTCGGCGCTCATTGGCGCGCGCGCCACGAGGCGTTCTGCGCGGGCGAGGGCGCGGCCTTGGTCGCGCGCCAACTCAAGCCAACCCAATAGGAAGGCTTTAGTTGGATTTTGGCGCCAGTGCCGCATCGCCCGGTCCGGCAATGCCTGGAGTTGCGTCCACCCTCAGCTTTACGCGCGAGAGCACCTTGCCTGACTGCGCGTCCGCGTCGCCCAGCGCCTTGTGTTGAATCGCGGGTCCGGCCTCGCACTTGCCGCTGCACGCTTTGACGCCCGCGGTGCGCAGGCCGTCGAAGATCTCCCAGAAGAAGCCGTTCCAGATCTCGCCGTCGTCGTGCACCTCGCCGTCGAATCCGTTGATGACTCCGCCGCCGCCGAACTGAGTCACTTGAGTTCCGTTGCCATGGCAGGAGCGGCCGGCGCTCGAGTCGGCCATGTCGCGCAAGGATTTGGTCGGCGTGGCGGAGGTCGCGCCGCTGAAGCCGCCGATCTCGCTCCGGCCCGTCTCGGACGCGGCCATTGAATCAGCCGTGCCTTCATTGACCGCGCCGGGCTCGTCCATGCCGCCGAGCGCGTCGATGGTGGGCTCATTCCACCCCAGGCGAAGACCACGCCATGAGTAAACTCAGGTGAAGCGCAGATCCTCGCGGAAGAGCGCGCGGCCGGTCTCGGCGTCAACGGTGACGCGAACTCACCGGCGGGCCGCTCGACCACCACGTCGATCTGGAAGACTGGCCGGAGCGCGCCCGCGAAGGCGCGCCAGCCCTTGCTGGTGGCGGCCGGGCGCGCTTTGACTCCTTGCGCGAGCGAGGCGAAGGCGGCCGCTTCGGCGCTCGCCTGGTCGATCGAGTGGCGAGCGCCGGTCAGCTTTCCTGCCGCTCCGGCGTTGACGACGAAGACGCGGGCGGAGGCGTCGATCATCCGCTGGGAGCGCACGGCGCCCGCCGTCCGCGCCGCGGGGACCTGGTTGGCGAAGAAGCAGGTGCTCTGGACGCACGCCGAAGGCCGCGCCGTGCGTGGCGAGAAAGGCCCGCGCCGCCGTCTCCGCGCCGCGCTCGCCGGTGTCGGCCAAGAATCCGCTCGCGTGCGACAGCGTCGCCGAATCGGCCGCCAGCAGGCGCTTGCTGCCGGCATGTTCCACGGCGAACCGGTCCACCGGGCCGAGCGCCACCACCGCCACCACCACCACCACCAGCAGCATCGCCCCACTTCGATCGGTTGGAAGACTTCCGCCCTGACTGCATAGGCGTCAGCGGTCGGGCTTTCATGTCCGCGGATCTTGATCGTTGAGCGAAGGACAACGCGCGGCCCGACTAGGGCGTGTCCGCAAACTCCGGACCGAGCATGAGGGACGAGGACCACGCAGCGCAAGGCGCGAGGAGGGAACCGTACTTTCTGTACGGTGACGACGAGCAACGCGGCGATGCGTAGGTCATCGTCCCTCAGGCGACGGGAGGAGTTTGCGGACACGCCCTAATGCACGGCCAAGTCAGCGTGCGCAGGTTCCCTTTGTCAGCCGTACTTCCGCTCGAGGGCCGAAATGATCCGTCACCTGCTCCGCTGCTCGCTCTTGGCCGCACTCGTCGCCGTCGGTTGCGGCACCAACCGTCGGGTCGATGGCCCCTACCAGGCCTGCGCTCCCGGAGATGGCTGCGCTCAAGGCACCGTCTGCGCCGGCAGCACTTTGCCCGCCTCGGCCGGGTACACAGGCAACCTCTGCACCACGGGTTGCAACACGACCAACGACTGCCTGCAAGACCTGTCGAACTACGCCGCCATCTGCGTCAACTCGCAGTGCTACATCCAGTGTCCGCAGGGCGGCTCGACCTGCCCTTACGGCACCGGCTGCCTGACCTTCCAGGACCAGAGCGGCAACCGGATCGACCTCTGCACGCCGTGACCCGGGCGGCGCTCAGCTGACTTCGACGTCGCCGCCCAGGTAGGCGGCGCGGACGCGCGGGTCCTCGGCCAGCTTGCCGGCCTCGCCTTCCACGATGAGCTGGCCGCGCTCGAGGACATAGGCGCGCTCGGCCACCTTCAGCGCCATGCGCGCGTTCTGCTCCACCAGCAGGATGGTCGCGCCCTCTTTGTGGATTCTTCGGACCGCGTCGAAGATCTGCTTCACCAGAAGCGGCGAGAGGCCCATCGACGGCTCGTCGAGCAAGAGGATGCGCGGCCGCTGGAGCAGGCCCCGCGCGATCGCCAGCATCTGCTGCTCGCCGCCCGAGAGCGCGCCCGCCGGCTGCGAGCGCCGCCGCTCCAGCGAAGGAAAGCGGCGCAGCTGCTCGTCGATGGCGGAGCGCGGCGCATGGGGCACCCGGCTCTCGGCTCCCAAGACGAGATTTTCCTCGACGGTCATGCGCTGCAAGACGGCTCGCCCCTCGGGGACCAGGACGATGCCGGCAGCGACCACTTCATGCGCGGGCAGTCCGGCGAGCTCGCGGCCCTCGAGCTGCACCGAGCCGCTGGCCGGCGCGCGCAGACCGGCGATGGCGTTCAGCGTGCTGCTCTTGCCGGCGCCGTTCGGGCCGATGAGCGCGACGATCTCGCCTTGGTTCACCGTCAGTGAAAGGCCGCTCAGCGCCCGCACCTGGCCATAGGCGACGTGCAGGTCGCGCACCGAGAGCAGCGGCAGCGGCGCCGTCAAGCAGCCTCCTCGTCGCCGAGGTACGCCGCGATCACTTGTGGGTCGCGCGCCACCTCGGCGGGCGTGCCGCGCGCGATCACCTTTCCAAAGTTGAGCACCGTGATGCGGTCGCAGAGCTTCATCACCAGCGGCACGTTGTGCTCGATGAGCAACACGGCGCGGCCCTCTCTCGCCACCGCGCGCACCAGCTCGCCGATGGCGGCGGCCTCGGGGCGGTTCATGCCCGCGGTCGGCTCGTCGAGGAGCAGCACGCGCGGATCCGCGGCCAGCGCGCGCGCGATCTCGACGCGGCGCTGCTCACCATAGGAGAGGTTCTTGGCGGCGTCGGCCTCGCGCGCCTGCATGCCGACCCGGGCGAGCAGCGCGCGCGCAGTGGCCTCGGCCTGCAGCGCTTCCCGGCGCGGCGCGGGCAAGGCGAGGAGCCGCTGCCAGATCAGCCCCTGCCGCTTGAGGTGCAGCCCGACCACGACGTTGCCGAGCGCGCTCAGCTCGGGGAAGAGGCGGATGTTCTGGAAGGTCCGCGAAACGCCCAGCGCCGCGATGCGATTGGAGGGCAGCTTGTCGATGCGCCGGCCCTGCAGCTCGATGGTCCCGCTGGTCGGCTGCAAGAGGCCCGAGATCAAGTTCAAGAGCGTCGTCTTGCCGGCGCCGTTCGGGCCGATGAGGCCATGCACCTCGCCCGGCGCCACCTCGAAGCTGGCGCCGTCCACCGCCTTCACGCCGCCGAACGAGCGCGCGACTTCACGCAGCCTGAGGCTCATTTGACCGCCTTCCGCTCGCGCAGCCGCGCCGGCAGGGAGGCGAGGCCATTGGGCAGATAGAGGATGACCGCGAGCAGGACGAGCCCGTTGAGCATCTGCCGGAAGGCGCCCGGCTGCAGCCCCGTGCGCGCGGAGAGCTCGCGCAAGATCTCCGGCAGCGTGGTGAGGAAGGCGGCGCCGAGCAGCGGTCCGAAGAAGATGGACGCGCCGCCGACCACCGCCTGCACCAGCATCTCGACCACGCGGCCAAAGCCGAAGCCGGCGGGCGAGACCATGAAGGTCAGGTGGGCCTCGAGCGCGCCGGCGAGTCCGGCCAGCCCCGCGCCGAGCGAGAGCATGGCGAGCTTGTGAGAGGTGGTGTCGATCCCCATGCTGCGGGCGGCGGTCTCGTCCTCCCTGATCGCCTGCAGCGCGAGGCCGGTCTTCGACCCGCGCAGCCGCGCGAACACCCAGAGCGCCGCGCCCACGCAGACCCAGATGAGCCAGAGGCTCGCGCGCTGCGGGATGGCGACGAGGCCCAGCGCGCCGTTGGCGAAGGACCAGTTGACGAAGAAGAGGCGGACCACCTCGCCAAACCCGATGGTCGCGATGGCGAGGAAGACGCCGCGCAGGCGCAGCACGGGCAGGCCGAGCGGAACGGCCACCAGCGCGGGCAAGAGCGCGGACGCGACCAGGACCAGCGGCCAGCTCGTGCCGGTGTGCAGCGTGAGCAGCGCGCCCGTATAGGCCCCGATGGCCATGAACCCCGCGTTGGCGAGCGAGAGCTGGCCGCAAGAGAGCGTCGCGTACACCGAGAGCGCGAGCAGCGCGTTGATGCCGACGTAGGCGAAGAGCGATTGGTAGGCGAGGAAGAGATCGCGCATCGGGCGGCTATCCCTCGCGCACGGCGGCTTGCCCGAAGAGGCCGCGCGGGCGGGCGAGCAACACCGCGATCAGCACCCCGAAGGAGACCGCGTCGCGGAACGACGAGCCGAAGCGCGCGACGGTGAAGGTCTCGAGAAGCCCCAGCGCGAAGCCTGCCACCACCGCGCCCGGGATCGAGCCCATGCCGCCGAGGATGATGACGGCGAGGCCCTTCAGCTCGACGCCGCGGCCGACGTCGGGCGAGATGGAGTTGAAGGCCAGCGCAAAGAGCACGCCGGCCGCGCCGCCCAGCGCCGACGAGAGGAAGAACGCGGCCGCGATGACCCGGTTGACGTTGACGCCGAGGATGCGCGCCGCGCGCGGGCTCTCGGCCACGGCGCGGATCTGCCGGCCAAGCTGCGTGCGCGCGAGCAGCACGGTGAGCACTGCCATCAAGAGGAGCGCGATGGCGACGATGACGACTTGCAAGAGCGACGCGCTCGCCGAGCCGACGCGGATGACCCGATCGGGAAACGTGCCGAGGGGAAAGCGCGAGATGTCGGGGCCGAAGACCTGCATCGCGATGGCCTCGAAGACGGTGGCCATGGCGAGCGAGCTGATCAGGCCCGAGATGTTGGAGTCGGCGCGGTCGCGCAGCGGCCGGAAGGCGACCCGCTCGAGCACGATGCCGATGAGCCCCGCCGCGACGATGGCGACGGGCATGGCGACAAAGAGCGGCAGGTGCGCCTCGACCAGCGCCAGCGCCAGGAAGGCGGCCAGCATGAAGATGGCCTGGTGGGCGAGGTTCAAGATGTCGAGCACGCCGAACACCAGCGTGTAGCCGACCGCGAAGAGCGCGTAGATGCTGCCGACGAAGATGCCGTTCAGCGCTTGCTGGCCCATGGCGGCGGCGCGGCGCTACTGGACGATCTGGAACTTGCCGTCCTTGACGATCTGCACGCTCGGCTCGTGCTGGGCGTCGCGGCCCGCGGTGAACGAGAACTTGCCGAGCGGGGTGTCGAGGTCCTTCACCTTGGCGAGCCCCGCGGTGATGTCGTCGCGCGAGCCCTTGCCGCCGGCCTGTTTGATTGCCTCGGCGAGGATATATAGCCCGGTATATGCCTGCGCCGAGAACTGGTCCGGGTTGACGCCCTTCTTGGCCATCGCTTTCAAGAAGCGCTGGTTGACGGCGCTCTGGCTGGACGAATCCCACGAGGTGCCGGCCAGCACGCCCTCGGCCGCGGGGCCCGCGTTCTTGATAAAGGCCGGGCTGTTGAATCCGTTGCCGCCGAGGATGGGCCCGGTCCACCCTTGCTGCCGCGCCTGCGAGACGATGGCCGCCGCGTTGTCCGCCAGCGCCGAGACCACCAGCGCGTCGGGCTTCTGCGCGATCAAGGCCGTCAGCTGCGCGTGATAGTCGCGGTCGGCCTTGGCGAAGGTCTGGGTGCCGATCTCCTTGATGCCCTGATCGACCAGCGCCTTTTGCATCACGTCGTAGCCCGCCTTGGTGAAGACGTCGTCGTTGCCGTAGAGCACGCCGGCCGTCTTGAAGCCGAGCTTCTGCTGCGCCTTCTTGAGCGCGCCCGGAATCACCTGCGCCTCTGTCAGCGAGTCGCGCCAGATGCGGTCGCCGATGTCGGTGATGCCCTTGGCCGCGGTGTTCGAGACGGCCAGCACCGGCACGCCCGACTGCTGCGCGATGGGGTCGGCCGCACTGGCGGTGTTGGAGAGCGTGGGCCCGATGATGGCCGCGACCTTGTCGCGGTTGATGAACTTCTGGAACACCGTGATGCCCTGCTCCTTGGTGGACGCGTCGTCCTCGATCAGGAGCTCGATCTTGGGTCCTCCGGCGGCGTTCAGCTCGTCGAGCGCGGCGGCGAGGCCGGCCTTTTGCTGCTGGCCATAGGACGCCGCGGGGCCGGTCAGGCTGAGCGCGGCGCCGATCTTGATCGTGGCCGGCGCAGCGGCCGCGCCTTCTTTGGGCGACTCCGGCGCGTTGTCTTTGCAGCCGGCGACCAGGGCGACGATGAGGAGCGACCACTTCGCGAAGCGCATGCGAGGCCTCCAGCGAAACAGGACGGGTGCTTATCGCACGGCGGAGGTGTCGATGCACGCGGCGAGGTGGAGTCGATGTCTATTTTGCTTTGGGAGCACGGCTCGCCAGGGCGACGAGTTCTTCAAAGCCCCGGCGTTCCGAAAAGCCGCTGAGAGCACCACGCGCGGCGAGAACATCCGTCAATCTCTTTGTCAGCTCCTCTCGGTGCGTCGGGGTCACCTCTGCGAGTGAGACCGCCACGCGCTCGCGCCGGATCGAGAAGAACAGACACCTCTCCTTCTCAGACCGCACTTTGAGCTGCAACAAGCGCCCTGTGGCGTCGAATGCTTTGAAGATGCCGTCTGCGACATCGATTGCCTCGAACCAATTCTCCGCGTGCTCGACCGAATCGAAGACACTCAGGTCGCCCGATTCCCAGACCAATAGAGGTGCGGTCGGCCCCTGGAGAGACCCATCATTGGGGGCTACCATAGTTGAAGGTTGATAGCACAGCCGCTCTCCTTTGTTCCGCTCCAGGATTCGAATCGACTGGTGCCGGATGTCGCGCGAGCTGGTACGCGGTCACCCGGTTCGCCCAGGGGGTTGACCGTACTCTGGAACCAACACTTTAATAGTAGATGACATACTATCGGCCTTAGCCAAAGTCAGGTCGAAGTTCCTGCTGAATTCCGGATCAGCACGTTGGGCCAACGTCGCGCGTCTCTACGAACGCGTTCCCGGTCTGCGGAACCTGTCAACGACTTTGAGACACCGATCAATCTGATTTAGAGAGCCGCTGCGCCCCGTCAGGACGATAGCTAGCCTTTACCCAGAAGTTAGTCGCCACGCCGCTGGCCCAGGCCATCTTCTCCGTCACGTGCCCGAACGAATCGTACTGGAAGTGCTGGTCGGTGACCCATTGCCCCTCGGCGTACGACTGCGCCTCTGCCAGCCGGCCCGCGGTGTAGAGAAATCCGCTCTGGGTGGGTGCGTCCCAGCGGAACTTCTGCTCGTTGGTCGTCGAGCTGCCTCCAGTCGTCGAGATGTCCTGGATATCCGCGTCAACTACTTCTGCCGGTCAGCGACAACTATTTCTGCCGGTCAGGGCCAAGTGGAGATTCTCCTCGCTACGCCTGCTCCTCGGACTGCGCCACGGTGGGGTAGTTGACGTCGGGCTTCGGGTAGTTGTCGTCGGACTTGGGGATGGGCTTTGAGGTGCTGCGTTTCTTGGCATCCTCGGTGCGGTAGCTGGGGACGTCGAATTCGAGGATGACGGCGTGGTGGACCAGGCGGTCGATAGCCGCAGCCGTCGCCATCGGGTTTTTGAAGATGCGGTCCCACTGGCTGAAGACCAGGTTGGAGGTGATCAGCATCGAGCGGCGTTCATAGCGCTCGGCCATCAGCGTGAAGAGGACCTCGGCCTCGTCGGGGGACTGCCCGACGTAGCCGATGTCGTCGAGGATGATCAGCTCGAAGAGGTCGAGCTTTCTCAAGGCCCGCGGAAGGTCCAGATCGCGCTTCGCGACCAGGAGCTCCTGGACGAGCTGGTAGGTGGGGACGAAGAGGACCGAGTGCCCGGCCTCGACCAATGCGTGACCGATGGCGCTGGCGGCGTGGCTCTTGCCGGTGCCCGGGAGGCCGAAGGCGAGGACGTTCTGCGCTTCTGCGAGAAAGTCCGCTCGGGCCAAAGCGCGGACCTTCTCGACCAGCGGGCGTGGCAGGCGAGCCTGGTCGAGCGTTGCCAAGGTCTTGCCGGGCGGCAAATGCGAGGCGCGGCGGAGCCGGTCAATGCGCCGCTCGAGGCGGTCTTGCGCCTCCAACTCGAAGGTCTCGAGCAACAGCGGCAGCACCGCGTCGTGGCCTGCCTGCTGGAAGCGCGGCACCAGCTCGGTCGCCAGCGTCGGCAGCTTGAAGTCGCCGCACAGTGCGCTGAGGCGCGCAAGCAGCGCCGCAGCCGCGATGGCCTTCTTCTCGACGGCGCTCAAGCGGCACGCTCGGTCAGGAGGCTGTCGTAGATACCGAGGTCGGGCGCGCCGATGGCGATGACCGGAAAAGCTGAAGGCTCCGGCGCGCACAATCGTTTTACTATCGCGTAGTCGAAGTGCGCGTCGGCAGCGAGGAGTCCGCCGAGAGCTTTTTCGACCAGCGATTCCATGGTGCTCGCCGCCAGATGCAGGATGCGGACATATTCGATATCGGCGCGGTCGCCGCGGCGCGCGACCAGAGAGTCATAAGCGCGGCGGAATATCAGCGATGGAAACAAGTCTTCGCGATATCGATAGCGCGCAAATGCCCCGGGCTTTCTCGCCAGCGACCAGATGACGTGGTGGTAGTCTATCCGGTGGTCCCGCTCGCCGTGGAGCCGGGGCATGGTGAGGACCAGCTCGGCGCCGAAGTACACCTCCACGATCTCGGGGTGGAGTCGCGCCACCACCTCGTGACCGATCAATCGCGACGGCACGGAATAGGTCCTTTTGCCGACGCGGATCGTGCTCCACTTGCGCACTTTCGACGGCACGCTGGTGTAGCCCGGCACCGCCGACGAGGGCAGCGGGCGGAGATGCTTCCTCTCCTCGTCGAGGGCGGTCTCCACCTCGCGATTCTGCTTGGCGACGACCTTGGTGACGAACGAGCGGTAATCCGCCTCGCTGGCAAAGTCGGCGCTACCGCGCAGGAGCAGCGCCTGGGCGAGCGCTGATTTGGTCCGATAGTGCCGCTGCTCAACGACGCCGTTTTCGTGTGACTCGCCAGGCCGGATGCGCGTCGAGCGCAGGCCATAGTGGTCGAGGACGCCGCGGAATCGCGGCGTCAACGCGCGGCCGCCGGTGAGCTTCAACTCGTGTGTGGCGGCCGAGAGATTGTCGCTGCGCAAGACGAGCGGGACGCCGTCGAGCTCCCAGAGCGCGCCCTGGACGCCGCCGATCAGCGCCTCGAACGTCTCGGAGAACGCCACGCAAACCCAGAGCCACTTGCTGAACGAGAGCACGAACTCGAACAGTAGATGTGGGAACGGCAGGCCAGCGATGGTGACTCCCAGCTCGTCGCAGTGGGTGAAATCGATCGAGGCCTCGCGCCCGATCAAATGCTTCTGCTCGAAGAACACCTCCTTCTCGGGACCATTGACGGCACGCCAGTCGCGCATCCGTCGCTGCAGCGTCCGCACTTGCCCTGCCTCGAACACGCCAGGCTGCTTCTCCTGGAGCACCTCGATCAGCGTCTTCGCCTCGAGAACCCGCTTGGTGTCGGCGACGAGCAAGGGCACGATCAGCGACGCCCAGACTGCCGCAAACGCATCGGGCCGGGTGCGCCAGCCGCGCTCCCGCTTCGTCTCCGACGGAACCGGCCCCGCCTGCCATTTCCGCACGCTGCGGACGGACATGCCCGCCGCCACCGCTGCCGTTTCTTGCGTCTTGTTTTCCATGAGCTTCTGCCTCAGCAAACCGACCTGGCCGTCCGTGACCATGGGCCTCCCGGCCCACCAGCCTCACACGTCCCGTCGGTACGGCCCTCAACCGGCATTTCTAGTTGTCGGCGACCGGCAGAAGTAATTGTCGCTGATCACCTGGATATCCGTCGCCCGTCCCAGCGACCCGAAGTGGTACAGGCGCTGTCGGGTCTGGCTGCCGCCCAGCACGTCGATCTCAAAGGGCTCCCCTGTCGGCAGGTAGTGGTACTGGCGCGAGCCGGCGCTGGAGTCGGTGGTCTTCGACACGCGACCGCGCTCATCGTAGATCGTGCTGGTCAAAAGCGTCGCGGACATCGCCGTCGTCGATCCCCGCGTGGTCGCGATGGGCCTGCGCAAGGCGTGTGACCGTCCGCTCGGCCGCATCCCTTGAAATCGGCTGACCTCCGCGCGGCGCCGCCCGATTTTGTCGCGGGAGGTGCACATGAGCAGAAAGAAGATTTCGAGGCAGGAATGGGCGCTATTGCGCGAGGAG
>JBBRMA010000087.1:0-18728 GCA_038231075.1 Myxococcales bacterium
GAGATCGACGAGCTCGGCGAGCGGCTGAAGAAGATCGGCCTGCCGCCCGACGTCGAGAAGGTGGCCAATAAAGAATTGAATCGAATGAAATCGATACCGACCGCCTCGAGCGAATATACCGTCGCGCGCAAGTATCTGGAGTGGATCGCCGACCTTACCTGGAGCAAGAAGACCTACGACAACCTCGACATCGAGAACGCGCGCGCCGTGCTCGAGGCGGACCACTACGGCATCGAGAAGGTGAAGAAGCGCGTCCTCGAGTACCTGGCCGTGCGCAAGCTGAAGAACGACATGAAGGGCCCGATCCTCTGCCTCGTGGGTCCGCCCGGCGTCGGCAAGACCTCGCTCGGCCAGTCGATCGCGCGCAGCACCGGCCGTAAGTTCGTCCGCCTCAGCTTGGGCGGCGTGCGCGACGAGGCCGAGATCCGCGGCCATCGGCGCACCTACGTTGGAGCGCTGCCCGGCCGCATCATCCAGTCGATGAAGAAGGCCGGCACCTCGAACCCGGTGATGATGCTCGACGAGATCGACAAGCTCGGCGCCGACTTCCGCGGCGACCCGAGCGCGGCGCTGCTCGAAGTGCTGGACCCGGAGCAGAACAACACCTTCTCCGACCACTACCTCGACGTCCCCTACGACCTGTCGAAGATCATGTTCATCGCCACGGCCAACCAGCTCGACCCGATCCCGGCGCCGCTCCGCGACCGCATGGAGCTCATCGAGCTGCCCGGCTACACCTTCGACGACAAGGTCCACATCGCCACCAACCACCTGCTGAAGAAGCAGATCCGCGAGCACGGCCTCTCGGAGCAGAACATCGAGATCAGCCAGGGCGCGCTGGCCAAGCTGATCGGCTCGTACACGCGGGAAGCCGGCGTGAGAAACCTCGAGCGCGCGGTGGCCGATGTCTGCCGCGCGGTGGCCGTCGATGTCGCCAAGGGCTCGCAGGTGCGGCGCGTGATCTCGGCCGAGGATCTCGAGATCATCCTTGGACCCGAGAAGCACTGGAGCGAGACGGCCGAGCGCACCGAGCTGCCCGGGGTGGCCACCGGCCTCGCCTGGACGGCCGCGGGCGGCGACCTGCTCTTCATCGAGTGCACGCGCATGGCGGGCAAGGGCAACATCACGCTCACCGGCCAGCTCGGCGACGTGATGAAGGAGTCGTGCCAGGCCGCGCTCAGCTACACGCGCAACCGCGCCGCCAAGCTCGGCATCGACCCGCGCTTCATGGAGAAGTCGGACATCCACATCCACTTCCCGGCGGGCGGCATCCCCAAGGACGGCCCGAGCGCCGGCGTCACCATCTTCACGGCGCTGGTCTCGCTGCTCACCGGCATCCGCGTCCGCGGCGACGTGGCGATGACGGGCGAGGCCACGCTGCGCGGTCTGGTGCTCCCGGTCGGCGGCATCAAGGAGAAGGTCCTGGCGGCGCACCGCGCGGGCATCAAGAAGATCATCATGCCGGAGCGGAACAAGAAGGACCTGGTCGACGTGCCGGAGCAGGCGAAGAAGGAGATGGAGTTCGTCTTCGCCCACTCGATGGACGACGTGCTCAAGACGGCGCTCGAGTCGAATCCGTTTGACCGCCCCGAGGTCCCGGCGACCCCTGACGCACCCGCCGCTGCCGAGGGCACCGACGGCAAGCCGCCCGAGGTTCGCGCGTAGCAGGATTGTCAGACCAGGTTGCTCTTAGCAGCGGGCTCGCCTCCCAAGGCGGGCCCGCTGTGCTTCGAGAGGGCAGCGTTGGACCTCTTTGCTCTCGACGCGGCAGAAGCAGGCAGCGACTTACTCGTCCTTGACCACGCAGCCGCGGCCCGCTTGCTTGGCCTGGTAGAGCGCGCGGTCGGCCCGGGCGAAGAGCGCGTCCAGTGAGTCGCAGCCGGCAGAGGTTGCCACGCCGACCGAGACGGTGACGCGGACCTCGCGGGGCAGGCCGGTCAGAGGGCGGCCCAGGAGGCGGAGGACGATGCGCTCGCCCAGGGCGAAGGCGCCCTCGAGCGAGCTGTCGGGCATGAGCGCGACGAACTCGTCGCCGCCCAGGCGGGCCGAGAGGTCGCTCGTGCGCAGCGCAGCGCGGAGCAAGGCGCCGACGTGCTGCAGCACCGCGTCGCCGGCGGCGTGTCCAAACGTATCGTTGACGTCCTTGAAGTGGTCCACGTCCACCATCACGCAGCCGAGCGTGGTCTTGTAGCGGGTGTGGCGCTGCCACTCGGAGTCGGCGCGGTCCATGAAGGCGCGCCGGTTGAAGAGGCCGGTCAAGGAGTCGGTGGTGGCCAGCTCGCGCAGCTTGCCGGTGAGCGAGGCGAGCTGGGCGAGGGATTCTTGATATCTTCTATTGAGTGTCTCGACCTGATCGACCATGCCCGCGCCGGCGCCTCCCTCGCGGCCGACGCCGGCCAGGCGCGGGTGCTCGAGCGGATAGAAGCGGTAGCTGGTGGCGATGAGGCGCTCGCGGCCGCGGTGGACCAGGTCGAGCGGCAGGCGGCTCGTGCCCTCTTGGTCGCCGGAGAGCGCGGCGATGAGCCGCCCCGCCGAGTCGTCGTCGAGCGAGAGCGCGAACTCGCGGCCGGGGGACGCCAGCGGGACTGCCGACCGGAGCGACGCGCTGGCCTCGATCACGCAGAGCCCGCGGTCGAGCACGACGATGAAGTCCGGGCAGCGCTCGATGAGGATGGACTCGACCCGGTCCGGCACGGGGCGAGTCTACAGGCACGGGCGCGGAGGTGACAGCCGGCCGTCCCAGGCTTAGACACGAGGCATGCCGCGCGCCGTCGTCGTCACCGGAGCCAACGGGCTCATCGGGTCGCACCTCTGCGAGGCCTTCGCCGCCGCCGGCTGGGAGGTGCGCGCCCTCGACAAGCCGGGCGCCGACTGCACCGCCGCGCGCGCCGCCGGAGCGCTCCTGGCCCACGCCGAGATAGACCGGCCGGACGGCGCGCTCTTCTTGGCCGAGGTGTCCAAGGGCGCGGAGCTGATGGCGCACGCGGCGTTCCCAGGCGCCGCCCGCCCCGAGGAGGCCTTGGCGAGCGTGCGGGCGGCGTGCGCGGCCGCGCTGGCAGCGGGCGCGCCGCTGCTGCTGTTGTCGAGCTGCTCGGTCTATGGGCGCCCGCGCAGCCTCCCGTGCGAAGAGGGCGAGATCAAGGCGCCGGTCGACGCGCACGGCCGCACCCGCTGGTCCGTCGAGCGCGAGGCCTGGCTCTGGCGGCGCACGCGCGGGCTCAAGCTGGTCGTGCTGCGCCCGGCGCTCACCTATGGCCCGCGGCAGCGCAGGGGCCTCGCGGCAGCGCTCGGCCTGGTCGCGCTGGCGGCGCGCGCGGGGCGCTCGGTGTGGCTCCCGCGGCGCGGGCCCGTCGTCCACACGGTGCACGCGGCCGATGTTGCAGAGGCCGCCCTGCTGATCGCCGAGCAAGGCACCTCTGCGCTCGATGGCCGCGCCTTCAACGTGGCCGACGACGTCCCGCTTCCTCTCGAGGAGCTTGGCCGCGCGGTGCTGCACGCCGGGGGCGCGCGCGAGGCCGGCCGCCTCCCCTATGCCCACGCCCCGGCCCGCGCCTTCTTGTGGTTCCTGCGCCGCGTGCCCAACTGGATTCTCTGGCGGCCGCTCAACAAGCGGCTGGCGCGCGCCTGGCTCCGCGCCTGGAAGGGACAGCCGCCGATCCAGGCGCCGCTGCTCGAGCCCGAGCTGCTCGAGCAGCTCGCCTCGGACCGCTACTACGACACGCAGCGGCTGCGCATGCTCGGGTTCGTGCCCCGCCATCCGAGCGCGGTGGAGGGGCTCTCGCGGCTGGCGCTCGAGAGCCGCACGCGCGGCCTGTTGCCCGCGCCGGAGTAGGGCGTGTTCGCTCGAAAGTTGACAGAGGCCGGCCAGCCGGCGTCAGATCGAAACGGATGGCGACCGTGCCGAAAGACCTCGAGTCGCGCGCCGAGCGGGCTGTCCGCCGCGGCGAGCTGCTCTCTGCCCTCGAGCTCTACGAGACGCTGCTGGCGGAGCGGCCCGAGGACGAGCGCGTGCGGTCGCGGATGGACTCGGTGCGCGCCTTGCTCCAGCCCTCCGAGATGGTGAGCCGACGCCGCACGGAGCCGGACGAGCCCGAGCCGCAGAATGGCCTCGAGACGCTGAGCGACGCCGAGCAGGGCGAGATGCACGCCAGCTCCGGCCGCTTCGAGGAGGCCGTGCGCTGCTACGGCCGCGCGCTCGCGAGGGCGCCCAAGAACGAGCTGCTCCGCGAGCGCTTCGAAGAGCTGGTCCGTCTCTCGCCGCCCGACTCGCTCGCGCGCCACGACGGCCTCGAGCGGGCCGAGAAGCTCGACCCCTTCACGCCGCCGGGCCTCCCCAAGGTGCCCAAGGCGCGGCAGGCCCTGCCGGTGGACCCGATCGCGCGCCTGCAGGCCCTGCTCGCCCGGGTGCAAGGCAGCCGCCGCCGGCCGCTCGGCGCCTAGCTCCGCTGAACGCAGTGCGCTACGCCGCTGGTCCGGACGCGGCGTTCAGGCTACAGTCCCTGCCGTCCATGTCGCGGTAGGGGCACTCGCGACGCGCAACAACCGCCCGGCCTCAGAGTCTTTCCGCTTCCGGCCGGGCCTGCGTGTCTAGAGGTTCGGCCCCGCTCACCGCGACATCGGCGCCAGGGTCCGGAGGGTGTACGCAGCTCGGTCGTTACCGCCTCGACGAGCAGGTCGGCCAGGGGGGCATGGCGATCGTCTGGCGCGCCTTCGACACGCAGTTGAAGCGCATCGTCGCGGTCAAGGTCCTCCACCCGCACCTGCACGGCCGCGAAGAGATTCGCAAGCGCTTCGCGCGCGAGGCGAGGGCCGTGGCGCGCCTCTCGCACGCCAATATCCTCGACGTCTTCGACTCGTCGGAGCCCGAGTCGGAGCCCTCGTGGCTGGTGATGGAGTTCATCCGCGGGCAGACGCTGCGGCAGTTCGCCGACCTGCACGCCTTCGACCCGCCCGAGCTGGGCGCGGCCTGCGTGCTGCTGCTCGCCGACGCGCTCGAGCACGCGCACGCGGCCGGCGTCATCCACCGCGACGTCAAGCCCGAGAACGTGATGGTGCGCGAGGACGGCACGCTCAAGCTCACCGACTTCGGCATCGCGGCGGTGGTCGAGCCCGACGAGAAGTTCACCGTCACCGGACAGATCCTGGGCTCGCCGTCGCACCTCGCGCCCGAGATCCTCGAGGGCAAGCAGGCCTCGGCGCAGAGCGACCTCTTCTCGCTGGGCACGATCCTGTACTGGCTCTCGTGCGGACAGCTGCCCTTCCGCGCGCCGACGCCCGCGGCGCTCTTGCGGCTGATCATGGAGTGCAAGCCGCAGGACCCGCGCATGGTGCGCGGCTCGATCAGCGACGCGCAGGCCGCCCTCTGCCTGCGCTGCCTCGCGAAGGACCCACTGCAGCGGCCGACCAGCGCCGCCGAGCTCTCGCGCGAGCTGGCAAGGCTGCTGGCCGATTCGGGCATCGACAACCCGCGCGAGGAGCTGGCGAGCTTCCTCCGCTCTGCGCCGCCCGAGGCCCGGGCTGCCGAGCTGCGCGCACGCCTCGTCACCGCCAGCCTCGCGCGCGGCGAGGAGGCGCTGCAGGCCCGGAAGACCAGCGCGGCGCTGGCCTCGTTCAGCCGCGCGCTGGCGCTCGACCCGAAGAATGAGCTGGCCGGCGCGCAGGTGCAGAAGATCCACCAGCGCTCGCGCACCTTGCGGCTGGTCCGCCGCGGGGCGCTCGGCGCATCGCTGGCGCTGCTGTTGGGCGTCGGCGGCACGCGCGCTGGTTCGCTCTTGCACTCCGAGCTGCAGCCTGCCCCGCTCGCGCCGCCGATCGCGCGAACGCCGCCGCCGCCGCCCGAGACGTCTGTGATGCCGGCGCCGCCGGCCAGCGAGGTCGCTGCCACGACGCCCTCGCCCAAGGACCCGCCGCTCCAGCCGACGGCCGAGACGCCGGCGAACGAGGCCGAGGCTCGGCCCTCGCCTCGGCCGGCCCCGCGGCGGCCCAGGGATCCCCCGCGCGTCGCGGTCGTTGACGAGGCGCCGCAGAAAGCCAGGCCGCCGCTGAAGCAGGGGGTGACGATCCTGGTGCCGCTGCCGGCGACCCTGGTGCTCGACGGCGAGAACCTCGGCACCGAGCTCTTCTTCAACACCAAGGTCACGCCCGGGACGCACAGCGTGAGCGTGCAGAAGGAGGGCTTCGCCGACTGGAACGACAAGCTCGACGTCCAGCCCGGCAGGACCGAATATCGCTTGCGCCTCGGCACGCCGAAGCCCGCGCTGGTGACGGTGTCGGGCGCCCCGGCCGACGCGCCGGTGCGCATCGACGACGCGCTCCTCGGCACCGTCGGCGAGCTGATGGTGCGGCCCAAGCCCTACTCGATGTCCACCGCGTACCAGGACGTCACCCTCACGGTGGGCACGCGATCGATGAAGGTGCGGCTCAAGGCCGGGCAGACGCAGGCCTTCGACATGCTGAAGAGCGCGGGCGGTGGAAAGTGAGGTTCGCCGTCGCGGCCCTGGCGGCGCTCTGCGCGGCCATCGGCCTGCCCGCCCGCGCGCAGGAGCTGCCTGCCGCGGCCCCGACCTCCCCTGCGGCGGCGGCGCCGGAGGCCGCGCTTCCGGCACCGCGCCCACCGCGTCCCGCCGAGGGCGTCAAGGCGACCACGCCGCTCGAGGCGCTGCAGCGTGCGCGACAGGCCTTCGAGTACGGCGACTACACGTTGGTGGAGCGGCTGCTCAAGCCGCAAGCGCCCTCGATCGAGAACGCCGCCCTGCGCGCCGAGGCCTGGCGGCTCCTCGGCCTGGCTTATTTCTACCAATCGAAGAACCAGGCGGCGACGGCTTCGTTTATCGAATTGCTGAACCTCGAGCCCGACGAGGAGCTCGACCCGTTCTACGTCTCCCCGCGCGCCATCAGCTTCTTCGAGCAGGTGAAGTCAGGCGCCGAGGAGGCGCTGCGTCCCATCCGCGAGCGCAAGCGCGCCGAGGCCGAGGAGCGCCGCCGCGTCGCCGAAGAGGAGGCCACCGCCCGCAAGCAGCGCGAGCTAGAGGCCGAGGAGCGCCGCCTCACCGCGCTGCGCCCGCCCATCATGGAGCGCCGCGTGGTGCAGCGCGAGTTCTGGGTGACGATGATGCCCTTCGGCGTCGGCCAGATGCAGAACGGCGACCAGTCGCTCGGCACCGCGCTCGCCACCTCCGAGATCATCGCGGGCGCCACCAGCGCCGGCAGCGCGCTCTTGATCGAGGCGCTGCGCACCCAATCGACCGGCAAGTTCTCCGACTCGAGCTACCTCATCGCCAGCCGCCTGCAGGCCGCCAAGTGGATCGGCGCGGGCATCTTCTACGCGCTCTGGGTGGGCGGAGCGGTCCACGCCGTCGTCCGCTATCGCCCCGAGAGCACGCCGACCGAGCTCGTCCTGCCGAGCGCCGCCGAGCCGGCGCCCTCCCCTCCCATCGCTCCACCCCGCTGAGCCCACCATGGCCACCCTCGTCGTCCGCGTCCCGGGCCAACCTCCAGCGTCGCTGCCGCTGGTCAAGCCGCTGACCACCGTCGGCCCCACGCCCGACTGCGACCTGCGCATCCCGGAGATGGGGCGCGGCGTGGTGGCCATCCAGTTCGACGGCACGCGCTTCGTCGCCACCGCGCTCGACGGGGCGAGCCTGCACATCAACGGCCGCCGCCGCGACCGGCACGACCTGACCGACGGCGACGCCTTGACCGTGGGCCGGACCGAGGTGGTCTTCCAGAGCGCCGACCGCATCCCGACGCCCTCCGAGGTGATCAAAATATCACCGCCGGCTGAGGACTGGACCTCGCTGGCCGTGCGCCGCCTGGCCGAGTTCGCCGCGGCGCTCGCGGCGGAGCCCGACTTCGACAAAGGGCTGACCCGCCTGCTCGACGACATCGTCGAGGTCACGCGCGCCGACAAGGGCTTTCTCATCGTGCTCAACGCAGGCAGCCCCCACGTCCTGGTGGCACGCAACTTCGAGCGGCAGCACCTGAACAACGCCGTCGAGCGGCTCTCGGACTCGATCGTCAACACCGTCTTGAAGACGCGCGAGCCGCTCATCATCTCCGATGCGCTCCACGACCCGAGCTTCAACGGCAGCGAGAGCGTGGTGAACTTGAAGCTCTCGTCGGTCATGTGCGTGCCGCTGGTGCGCCGGGGCGATCTGTTCGGCGCCGTCTATGTCGGCAACGACAAATTCGCAAACCACTTTACCGAACGCGAGCTGACGCTGATGCGCTCGTTCTGCAGCACCGCGACGCTGATGCTCGAGCGCGCGCTGGAGCTGGACGAGCTGCGCCTCAAGACGCAGGAATTGAAGGCCCAGCTCGAGGAGCAGCGCTACGGCGACATCATCGGCTCCTGCGAGCCGCTGCGCGACATCTTCAAAAAAATCGATAAGATCTCGGCGACCGATATCTCCGTGCTCATCACCGGCGAGACCGGCACCGGCAAGGAATTGGTCGCGCGCGAGCTCCATCGCAAGTCGGGCCGCAAGAACGGGCCCTTCATCGCCATCAACTGCGGCGCCATCCCCGAGCCGCTCCTCGAGAGCGAGCTGTTCGGCTACGTGAAGGGCGCGTTCACGGGGGCCGCGACCACCCGAGGCGGCAAGTTCCAGGCGGCGAGCGGGGGCACGCTCTTTCTCGACGAGGTCGGCGAGATGCCGCCGCTGCTCCAGGTCAAGCTGCTCCGCGCCCTGCAAGATCGCGCCGTCACCAAGGTCGGCGACACCAAGCCCGAGAACGTGGACATCCGCGTCGTCTCGGCCACCAACAAGGACCTCGACGAGGAGCTGAAAGCGGGCCGCTTTCGCGAGGACCTCTTCTACCGGCTCAACGTGGTGAAGCTGCACCTGCCGCCCCTGCGCGAGCGCGGCGAGGACTCGGTGATGCTGGCCAAGTGGTTCCTCGGCCGCACCGTGCGCGAGCTCGCGTCCAAGGTGAAGGGCTTCAGCCCGGCCGCCCTGGTGGCCATCAAGCGCTTCCGCTGGCCCGGCAACATCCGGCAGCTCGAGAACCGCATCAAGAAGGCCGTGGTGCTGGCAGAGCGGCCGCTGATCTCGCCCGACGACCTCGAGCTCAAGCCGGACCAGCTCGACCCCATCCTGCCGCTCTTGCAGGCGCGCGATGAGTGGCAGAAGGTCTACATCAACGAAGTGCTGGAGCGGAACGGCGGCAACCGCACCAAGACGGCCAAGGACCTGGGCGTCGATCCGCGCACGATCTTCCGCCACCTCGAGCGGATGGAGGCCGAGCGGCGCGGCGAGACGCTCGGGCCCGACGCCGACGATGCCGCCTTGATCGAGGGCGACGCATGACACCCTTGTCGCGATCCGCCCAGGACCCTGCGCGGTCGCCCCCAGTGCGCACGAGCGGTTGCACCACTGGCGCGGCCCTTGCTTCGCATCGGGGACGCGAGGTGTGCCTGCTGCTCGCGGTGCTGGTGGTCGCCGCGGGCGCCGGGTGCCTCATCCCTCAAGATGTCGACAAGACGCACGTCAACCTGCCGCCGCGCATCGTGATCGAGTCGCTGCCGTCGCAGTACATCGTGCCGTTCCTGACGCTCACGCGGGCCACGCGCGACGTGGGGTGCACCTGCGAGCTGACGCTGTCGATCCCGGCCGTGGCCGAAGAGGATCCCTCGATCTCGCTCGAGGGCCGCTGGTTCATCGACTACGACAAGAGCCTGCCCGCGACCCAGCGCCAGGCGGCCACCTCGCCGCTGAAGGGCACCTTCGACTCCACCGCGACGGTGCGCGCGCCAGGCCCCTCCTTCACCGTCAGCCCCGATGCGCTCGGCGGCGATGGCTTCCACACCGTGGACGTGGTGATCGCCGACCAGCAGGGGTTCTTGCCCTCGGACGATCCGTCGGCGCTGCTCCCCAACCGGACGGTCTCGGCGGACTACGCCGCGGCGACCTTTCGCTTCTTCGTCAAGGTCGTCACCGACACCGATCTTCCGCAGTGCCCGGTGATCCCTCCGGCCATCACCCGCTCGTGTCCGCAGGGAGGCAACCGGTGAGCTCGCGCGGCGCCGGGAGCACGCTCGCGTTGGCCGGGCTCGCCGCCTGGCTCTGCGGGTGCAGCCTGCGCGCGCCCCACGTCACCGAGAACACCTGCAACGCGAGCCGGGATTGCGGCACCGGCCGCGTCTGCTTCGCCAACGAGTGCCGGAGCCCCGCCAGCGCGCTCGGGGCGGTGATGGTCGAGGTCACCCCGCCGACGAGCTCGCCCTTTGCTCCGCTGCAGCAGGCGCTCGACTTGAAGGCCTCCGCCGTCGCCACGCTCGACCTCGCCCAGCCCAAGCGCTTCGAGGGAGTGCTGGTGCAGGACTCGAGCGCCAGCGGCGGCTCGCCCCAGCCCGTCGCCTCGGCCACGCTGCAGCTCTATGACGCGCAGCCGCTGATCCCAGGCCGCGGCTTTTCGGTCACCGTGATCACAGACCCGAGCGGCAAGTTCGCGGCGCGCGTGCCGCCTCCCGTGCAGACGCTGCGCATCACGCCGCCGCCGCCCCTTCCGATCTTCAGCGGCGCGGTGCCCGCGGGCGACACTGCCGCGGCCATCTTGCACCTGCCGGCCGCGGCCGGCCTCGCGGTGGTGAACGGGACCCTGAGGTCCGGAGGCCTGGCGGTCGCGGGAGCGCGCGTGACGCCGGTCGACTCGAGCGGCAAGGCCGAGGGAGCATCCGCCACCAGCGACGTCACCGGCGCCTTCACGCTGCTGCTCCCGCCGCCGCCGGTGCAGTACGAGCTGCGCGTGGGCGACGCTCTCGACGGCGGCAGCGTGGTGCCAGGGGGAGGCCCCCTCCCTTCGTTCGACGACGCCGCCTTCGGCTTGCGCACCGCGGGACTCACCAGCAGCGCGCTGGCGCTGGACCTGGATGCGCTGCCGCCGCCCGCGACGCTCTCTGGCCGGGTCGTCGACTTGAGCGGCGCGCCGGTGTCCCAGGCTCGCGTCGCCGCGGCCAGCGAGGACGGGGCGGGTTTCGTGCTCGCCCGCTCGACGCTGACCGCCGCGGACGGCTCGTTCTCGCTCGGCCTCAGGCAAGGTCGCTACCTGGTGGAAGCCCAGCCCGGGGCAGACCCCGCGCAGCCCGCGCTGTCCGGTGTGCTCCAAGTCTCCCTCGCCGCCGGCGGCTCCGCGCTGCCCATCTCCTGTCCGGCCAAGGTGCGCGCCGTCGGCCACGTGCTGCGCAGCGGCGGCAGTCCCTTGCCGGCCGGCGCGCAGGTGACGGCGACGCGGCTGTCGGATGGCCTCGTCGGCGGCCGGACCGCGACGGCGACGCCCACCGACGCGGCCGGCGCCTACACGTTGATCGGCGATCCAGGCGAATACCGGGTCGAGATCGTGCCCACGGTTGAGAGCGGCGAGCCGCGGCAGCTCGCCTTCGTCACGCTGGCCACGCCGCCGGCCGGCTTCACTGTGACGGAGCTGGACGCCATCCAGCTCTCGCCTCCCTTGGTGGTGGCCGGCGCGGTCCGCGGCTCGGCCACCAGCAGCGCCACCGCGCCGACGCCCATGGCCGGCGCCTCGGTCGATGTCTACGCCGTCGACTCCGCCGGCGACGCGGCCGTCAAGCTCGGCAGCGCGGTCACGGACTCGGCAGGCCACTTCCGCCTGGTGCTGCCCGACGTGAGCCAGCCCGCCGCCGTCAGGCGTTGACAGCGAAGGCCGGCCCAGAGGAAATGCAGCCGTGCCGCCCGCGCGCCCCAAAGAGCTGCAGCCCTACCGAATCTTCATGTACGTCGTGTACTCGGTCATCGCGGCGGCCGCGAGCCTGCTCATCTTGCGCTCGGTGGTGAAGGACCTCTTCGCTCGCGCCCGGCCTGGACAAGCGGCGCCGGCGACCGCGGCGGCCTGCCTCGGCGACGTCGAGCGCCTCTCCGGATCGCTCTCGGCGCGGGCCGCCCAGCCAACGCCGCTCGGCCTCGCCACCGAAGCGCTGTCGCTCGAGTGGGACCAGTGGTCGCGCGGCTGGGAAGACGATCTGGCCGCGGTCAGCGCGCGCTGCACGCTCGGACCGGAAGATGCCGCGACCTCGGCCCACCTCGCCGCCGCGCTCGAGGGCCTCGAGGAGCTGCGCCGCGGCCTCCTGCGCAGCGGGCTCGAGGCCGGCGCCGATTCGCGGCGGGTCAAGGCAGAGCTAGCCGCGGCGCGCGCGTCTCTTCGCAAGTAGCTGCGGCTTCTGCCCGCCAACCCGGTGCGAAAAGACGGCGGGCTGATTTTGGGAAATCAACTTCAACTCTAGGGCTTGGTCGGCAGCGCCGCGGTCTTCTTCGAGTCGGCGGCGGCCTGGGCGGCGGGGATGCGGCGGAGCCGGTTGCGCATCTGCGTCGCGTGGATGCTGTGCGGGAACTTCTGCAGCGCGCTGTTGTACGTCTCCTGCGCCTTGGACCACTTGCTGGTCTCTTCGTAGGCGACGCCGAGCAGCACCGAGGCCCAGTCGTGGTTCTTCCCCGACGGCGAGGTCTTGAGGAAGGTCTCGAGCGGCCCGATGGCCCCCTCGTAGTCGCGGAGCTGGCTGCGCGATTCGCCGAGCCAGTAGTTGGCGTACGGCGTCTCGGGGCCGTTCGGCATCAGCTCGACGTAGCGGGCGAACTCGGTGGCGGCCGTGCGGAAGTCGTTGCGCCGGAAGGCCGCCTTGCCGCGCTCGTGGCTGGCAGCCGCGACCGAGGTCTTGAGCGACGCCTCCTTGTCCTCGAGCGCGCGGGCTTCCAGCGTGGTCAGCTGCGAGCGGTCGATCTTGTTGGCCTCGATCAGCGCCGCGTTCAGCTTGGGCCCCTCCGTCGTCCCCGCCATGACCTCGAACGCCTTGAGCGCGCGCTCGCTCGCGTCGCGACGCGCGGCCTCGCTGGCGCGCAGCTTGTCGACCTCCTGCCCGCGGGTCTTGGCCTGCGCTTCGTTGGAGACCGACTCCTGCCGCACGGCGTGGATCTCGCTCCGCGCGTAGGTGTAGGCGCCGACTCCGGACAGCACGGCGAAGATGATGAAGGCGGTGGCGCTCGTCAAAAGATGCCGCCGCTCGAACTGCTCCTGCTTGCGGCTCGTCAGCTTGAGCTCGGCGTGCAGGTTCTTGAGCAGGTTGTCGGTCTTGATGATGAGGTTTCTCGCCTCGATCACTTCCTTGCGCAGCTCGGCGAGCTCGCGGTCGATGCCCTGCGGCTCTGCGTTGCTCGCCTCGCGATCCCTCGACGAGGTGACCTTGGGCATCGCGTGCAGCGGGCTTCCGGGGTTCGAGGACTCTTCGCTCATCATCATTCCCTTGGCCTCTTTCGCGCGGGCTCGCAAGGTGCGAGCAGTGGTGACGCGCGATGAACGTCCGGCCCGCGCCAATACATCCCACGCCTGCAGCGAGCGCGCATCTTTCCCCTGCGGCCAGCCGCTGCCCTGCGGCCAGCCGAGCGAGCGCGGCGCGGCTACTGGTGGTGCGGACGCTTGGCGTCTTCCGGGTCTGTGTAGTGAAACTGCAGCCCGATGGAGAGCAGGTTCCCCCCGACGTTGATGGAGCTCGACGACCCGGCGAAGTTGAGCGAGGTGCCAGGCGAAGGCAGGGACGCGTAGGCCAGCGTGTAGCGCTCCTCGATCACGAGGGCGAGCGTGCGCAGCAGGGGAAAGCGCGCGCCGAGGCAGATGTACCCGGCGGTCGAGTTGGCCTCGACGGTGTTGCCGTTCTGCCCGAGCGTGTTGAGCGAATAACCGATCCCTCCGCCTGCGTAGAGAGTTCCCCAGCTGCGGCGGACGAACGAGGCGTCGGCGCCTAGCAGGATGGTGAAGCTCCGGATCGAGAGATCGCCCGGCGACATGTGGATGGTGTTGAGCCCGTAGCCGAGATCGATGGTCGCTTGAAAGTCCAGGTCGGGCGCATAGCCGAGCGCGAGCAGAAAGCCCGGCTCGACGAAGGTCTTCCAGGGCCGATAGCCGGCGCTCTTCTGGTCGTCGATGAAGCCGCCCTGCGGGACGATGCGCGCCCCCGCGAGCAGCGTGGCGGTCCCCTCGCCGGCGCCTGGAACGCCCGGGGCCTGCTCGGAAGCGCGCGCCGAGGCGCAGAGTGCGAGCGCGAGCCCGACGACCAGTGTGGCTCTGTTGAGAAGCATCGTTTCCTCTGGCTGGGCTGGCCCGCTACATTAGTCCGCGGCGACCCCGGGCCGAATTTTTCGGCCACCGCCCCGAACGAGCCGATGGCCCACGCGCGAGAGACCGGCTTCTACTTCGAGCCCCTGACAGAACGCCTCGCGCTCGTGATCGAGGGCTCGCCTTTCCCTAGCGATGAGCAGTGGGCGTACGTCGGCGACCCCATCGAGATGACGCCGGAGCAGGCCTGCCTGCAGTGCGCGCTCCGCTGGCAAGGGCTCGACCCCGAGGCGATCCACGTCGAGCTGGACCTGGGCCTGAACGCGATGCTCGCCGAGCTCGCGCAGCGGAGCGCCAGCGAGGACGCACCTGCGCCGTTCGAGCCGCCCGCCCCGCCCGACGTCGACGCTCTCCTTGCCCAGGCCGCCGAGCTGCAGCGCGCGGTCGAGGGGCTCGGGCCGCTCGATGGCCTTACGCCCGACCAGCTGATGGCGAAGCTCGAGGAGCTGGACATGGCCCGCGCCGCGGCCGCCATCACCGCCTCGGCACGCGCGAACCGCGCCAATCGAGAGCTGGAAGAAGAGCGGGCCCGCGCGCCAGCCGAGCCGGAGAAGTAGCGCCTACTCGCCCTGACCCGGCTCGTCGGCGCTGTCGGTTCCACCGACCTCGCCCGGCGGCATCTTCTCGCGCGGGGCGGCGTCGGCCTTGGGCGGCGGCGAGTTCAGCAGCTGCTCGAAGTGGGCATCGCCTCGCAAGATCTTCAGGTCGTCGTCGTCCTTTGCATGCTTGGCCAACTCACGGTCGAGCCGCATGGCCGCGCCCAGGTGGTCGAGCGCGCCGCCCTTGTCGCCGATGCGTGCCAGCGCGCACGCATAGTTGTACTGCCCCTCCGCCAGGTCGGGAGCCCGCACCACCAGCTCCGCCAGGGTCTGCGTGGCGCCGCGCACTTCGTTCTCCGCCAGCTGCATCACGCCGACCGCGCGCAGGGCGAGCTGGCGCTGCTCGGGCGAGAGGTCGCGCTCGGCCTTGAGCGCCAAGAGGCCATGCGGCAGCCCGCGCGCATACGCCGGGGGGCCGAGCTCGAAGGCAGCCATCAGCGCGCCAAAGTGCGCCTTCGAGAACGACGGCTCGCGCCGCGCCAGCGACTCAAACCGTTCCAGCGCTGACGCGGGCTCGCGCCGCTCGAGGAACGACATGCCGGCGAGCAGGTCCACCTCGCGCTGCCGATCGGGCTCGAGCGGCCGCGCCTTGAACGTCCGCGCCGCGATGTCGAACACCACCGCCGCGAACTGGTCGTCCTTGGGCGCGCTCACTTGCAGGAGCAGGCAGTCGGCGCCCCGGGCATAGAACGCCCAGCGGCT
The DNA here is from genome assembly GCA_038231075.1 of Myxococcales bacterium. GTDB lineage: Bacteria > Myxococcota > Myxococcia > Myxococcales > 40CM-4-68-19 > JBBRMA01. The sequence goes on from JBBRMA010000087.1 coordinate 15,423, forward strand.
CCGCACCAGCGCCTCCTCGCTGCCGCGCGTGAAGCTCCAGGTCGAGGTCGGCCAGTCGCCGATGGACTGCTCGCGGAGCGGCTCTGCCGCCGACCGATCCGGCCGCTCCTTGGTGAACCTCTCGCGCGCCGTGTCGCGGCAGCTCGAGGCAGAGGCCTCGCGAGACAGCGCAAAGCCGCCCACCTCCAGCTGCACGTTGGCCCCCCGCCTCGCCGCGCGCCCCTCGCGTGGCACCTGCCAGCCGCCGTCGATTTCAGGCAGCTCGAGCTTGACCCCAAGCGCTGGGTCCTCGACGGCGACCAGCGGCCTCTGCAGCGCCGAGGTCTCCGCATCGCCGGACGCGGGTGCAGCCGCTCTGGCGCCACCCGCCGAAGACTTGAGACCTCGGTCGCGAGCGGACGCGCACCCGGCTGCGAGCAAAGTGGCCAGCACCGCGGCGGCACATTGGTTCATCACTGCTGGTCCACGACCTTTCCGCCCTTCGAGTGGTACCAAAGCTCGATCTCCCGCGCGGTGTTTGTAATGGGATCGTACGCGAGGCACGAGTCATACGGCAGCGAATAGACATGCAGGCTGACGGCGGGCTCATCGAACGGATTCGACACCCCATGGATCCCGTCCTCGAGGCCGCGCAGATCCAGGCACCCGCTCTCGGCCCGCGCGATGCCGCCCGAGGGGACCAGCCGCACGCGACCTGGCCCCGGCCCATCGAGGCTGCGAAAGTTCTCGAACCGCAGCGCCCCCTGCTGGATCGAGACCCAGCAGAGCTGTCCTGAGTGGTTGTGGATGGGGCTCTGCGAGTGCGGCGGCCAGCAGAGCGCGATCAGCTCGAACAGCTCGTTCCGGAAGATGAGGTTTCGCGTGTAGCGCTTGGGCAGCCAGTGCAGATACGGCTGGAGCGTGCGGTCATCGATGTGCAGGCCCTTCATCACCTCGCAGATCTCGCCCGGCTGGAACCTCGGCGGAGGCACCTGCATGAGCGTCTTCACCACTCCATCGAGCGCGACCTGCATGGGCCCTCCTGCTGCCTGCGATCCCTGCCGCTAGAGAGTAGCACCGGAGGGCCCGCGGCGAAGGAGGCGACGTCGGTCCTGCCCGTTCGCTGGGAGACCAACGGAGCGCCTGTCCGCCGCATCGAGACCTGCCCGCTCAGGCGGTCAGAGCGCCTCAGGTGGAGCCGCGTGCGCGTGCGATTCGTAGTCGCGACCGAACCGCTTCTCGACCTCCGCCAAGGACCACTCGGAGACCACCGGCCTCCCGTGGGCGCAGCGGGCGCCGTAGTCGGTCGCGTCGAGCTCCGCGAGCAGCGCCTGCGCCTCCTCGGGCGCAAGCTGATCGTGCGCGCGCACGCTCGCGTGACACGCGGCCCGCGCGAGGAGCGCATCGCGCAGCTTCTCGAGCGATTCCCCCCGCCCCTGCTGAGAGACCTCCTCCGCCAGGTCGGCGAGCAGCACGCGCACCGCTCCCTGCCCTAGACCGGCGAGCGACGCGGGCAGCGCTTGCACTGCCACCGCACCTCCGCCCATCTCGGCCAGCTCGAACCCGAGGCGGGCAAGCTCGTCGCCGGCTTCTCCGAGCAGCGCCACCTGTCCAGCCGGCAGTGAGACCACGATGGGCAGGAGCAACGGCTGGGCTCGCGTCTGGCGCGCGGCGGCAGATGCGCGCAGCCGCTGGTAGTTCATCCTCTCGTGCGCGGCATGCTGATCGATCAGGACCAGCCCGCGCGGCCCCTCGCAGACGAGGTACGTCCGGTGGAGCTGCCCTAGATAGCGGAGGCCCGCAAAGTAGGGCGCCGGCGCGACCAGCACGTGCTGCTCGTGGCGATGCCCGCCCTGGTGGGGCTCTTGGCCGTCGAGATGGCGGCTTCCATACCGTGCGAGGGCCTCGGCCACGCGCGCCGGAAGCGCCTCGGCGAGCGGCCGCAGCGCGTGGGCGACGGCCTCGCCGTGCTGGACTGGCGCGGCCTTCTCGGCGGCGCCGGCGCTCTCCTCTCCCGCACTGCGCGAATCGCTCAAGTAGCTGCCGCGCACGAGGACTTCCGCGATGCCGTTGCGGATCGCCTCGTACCCGGCTCGCCCATCGGCCAAGCGGACTTCGGCCTTTGCCGGGTGGACATTCACGTCCACCTCGGACGGGTGCACCTCGAGAAAGACGAGCGCGGACGGGTAGCGCCCATGGGGCAAGACCTCGCCGTACGCCTGCAGCACCGCGTGCATCAGCTGCCGGTCGCGAATGGCGCGTCCGTTGACGAAGAGCCAGATGCCGCGCCCGCTGCTGGCCGAGACCGCTGGAGATGCCGCGAGCCCAAACGCGCGCAGGCCGCGAACGCTGGCCTCGAAAGGCAAGAGCGCGTCGCGGACCTCGCGGCCAAGAGCCAGCTCAGCCCGCGCCGCCAGTGTCGCGCCGGCTGGGCTGCGAAACAGGGTGCGCTCGCCTTCACGCACAGTGAACCCGATGTCCCGCCGGGGCAGCGCGAGCCTGGTCACGGCTTCGACCGCGTAGGACTGCTCGGTCGGAGGCCGCTTCAAGAACTTGCGCCGCACAGGCACGTTCCAGAAGAGGTCGCGCACCTCGATGGTCGTACCCGCTGGGGCGCCGGCATCCTCGGCGGACAGCAGCTCGCCTCCGTCTACGCAGACGCGCGTCCCAGCCAGCGCGCCCGGCTCGGCGGTGAGCAGCACGAACCTCGACACCGCGGCGATCGAGGGGAGCGCCTCTCCGCGAAAGCCGTAGCTCGAGATGGCAAAGAGGTCCTCCTTGCTGCGCAGCTTGCTGGTCGCGTGGCGCTGCAGGCTGAGCAGCGCGTCCTCGCGCCCCATGCCAGAGCCGTCGTCCTTGACGCGCACGAAACGACGGCCGCCCTCCAGGAGATCGACCTCGATGTTCTTCGCGCCGGCGTCGATGGCGTTCTCGACCAGCTCCTTGACCACGGCGGCGGGCCGCTCGACGACCTCGCCCGCGGCGATCTGGTTCGAGAGTGTCTCTGGCAGGAGATGGATCCGCTGGCCGGGCATGCGCATGGCGCGTACCTGCTCGGCGGCACCAGCGTCAAGCGCCGCCTGCATGAACAGAAGACGGCAAAGCGGAGAAAGCTCCGCTTCGGGGCAGGTCGGGCAGATGGCGGATGAGGGGGGGGGTAGAAAAGCGAAGGCCCCCGCGCGTGTGATCGCGCAGGGGCCTTCTAATGAATTCCGGCAGCGACCTACTCTCCCACACAGAAACTGTGCAGTACCATCGGCTCTGGAGGGCTTAACTTCCGTGTTCGGGATGGGAACGGGTGGAACCCCTCCGAAATAGCCACCGGAA
>JBBRMA010000088.1:0-18566 GCA_038231075.1 Myxococcales bacterium
ACCGCCTCGCGCTGCTCCGCCGTGTAGCTCCGCCTCTTGCTCGACTCCATCGCGACCTCCGGCCGCCTGCGGTCGCGCTCCGGATCCGTCCGGGATTTGCGTGCCGAATGCGGATGGTCAGATGGTCGGCATCAGCAGCTAGCGGTCCTCCTTCAAACCCCGGCGCGGGCTGAATCCGTCGTGGATGTTCGTGCCTTGCGGGCCGAGACGAAGGCCCTCGAAGAGAAGGTCTCGCGGCTCAAGAGCAGCGCCGCCCACGCACATCTCGAGCAGGCCCTCGCGGCGTTCCTTGGCACCACGTCGCGGCTCGAGCAGATGGCTGGACCGATCGATTCGCTGGCCGCGCGAGAGGCTCTGCTGACCAAGACGGATCTGGCGACCACCTATGCGGCCTGGCGGCAGGGCGCGAAGGCCACTAGACAGGCCCGGCTGGAGCTCAACCGTTGGTTCGAGGCAGACGCGAAGAAGACCGCCGTCTGGAACGCAAACATCCCGACCTTCAAGCTTCCCGAGCAGCAGGCCCAGGCGAGCGCTTTCACTGCCGAGACCAACCGGCTCAACACGGAGAGGAGAGGGAAGCAAGCCGAGAGAGAGCAACTCGACTCCCGGATCAAACCCCTGCTCGAGGCCTGGGAGCGCGCGGGCGCGGCGGTAGCGGCCGCAAAGGCGGAAAAGGACAAGGCGATGAAGCCGCTCTTTGCCGAGGGCACAGCGTGGCAGGCCCAATTGGTCTGGATGAAGGCGGCGGTCGACGTCGCCGCCTCGGGCGGCAATCCCGCGCTTGCGCTGACTCCGTTTCCTTCAGGCGGCGCAGCGCCGTCGAGCGCCGGGCTCGCCGCACGCGACACCGTTTCCCCCGGAACCAACGCAAAGGCCGACGCGCAACTGAAGAGCTTCGAGCAGCACAGCGGTGCAGCCGCAGCGGAGGGCAACAAAGAAGGGGCCGGAAAAGGCGTCGATACGTCGGGCAGGGAAAATGGCTCGCTCGTGTCTGCGCACGCAGCGGCGGGACGTCCGGCCCCAGCGTTCGTCGGTCATCTTCCCGAGAGAGCCAAGGCCGACACGCAGATCCAGCAATCGGTCGCCTATTATCAGAAGCTGGATTCCCTCAAGGCCGACACCGCGCAGAAGATCGAGGCGGTGAAACTGGAACAAGCGAGCGGCAAAGGCGATGCCGCCGTGCTGGCCGCTCGGCTTGGGACGCTCGGCAACGACCTGAAGCGGCAACAGAGCGATCAAGCCCAGACGAAAGAGAGGCTGAAGAAGCGTGTCAAAGACCTGGGTTTCGAATGGGACGAAGCCCCGCCGCCTGTCGCCGCCGTCAAGGCCACAGAATGAGATTCGGTCCGTCGAGCGCGGCGCTGGGGCTCGGTTTTCTGCTGGCGGGAGGTGTCCCGGCGGCGAACATCCCGCCCGTGCCAGAGGTCGACGCGTCGACCGCGTCCGCCCGGCCCGAGTTAGCCGAAAGGCGGGCGGCGCTGGTGGCGGAACGCGACGCCCTGCGCGCGAGAAGCAAGAAACAGAAGGCCGCCTGTGGCGCGGTGGAAGAGCGAACACCGGCGGAGAGAGACTGCGCCGCGTGGCTCCAGCGCCTCGGCGAAGAGGTCGAGCTCCACGTGAAAGCGACCAACGACCTGGCCGTGGCGCTGTCGACCGCCGCGGGACAGAAAGCCTTCAGCCTGCCCGCAATCCGCGTGCGCGGGGACGTCTATTTCCTGACCGCGGACGGCCGCAAGCTGACCGGCGCCGAGGCGGCGGGGATCGCCATCGACAACCGCACGAAGATCTTCACCGGCAAGGACAGCGGCGCCCTCCTCTTGTTGCCTGACGGCACCGCCTTTACCGTCGGGCCGAATTCCGAGCTGGTCCTCGACGATTTTGTCTATGACCCGAACACCAGCACCCAGAAGATGGGATTGAAGCTGACGAGAGGCGCATTCCGCTGGGTGACCGGAAAGGTCGCACCACGCGTCGTGCCCAGGATCGATTTGCCGGTGGGCGACCTAGGGTTCCGCGGCACCGATTTCGAGTGCTTCGTCGGCGAGAGCGGGTCGGGATACGTGAAGCTTTATTCGGGCGAGCTGGAATTCACCGACCGGACGACCCGGGCCGTGATGATCTTGACCGCTGGGAAGATGGTGACTTTCCGCGGCACGGCCATGGGCGCCGCGCGACCGATCGCGGGCGATCGGGTGCCTTTGCAATTCTAGGGCGCTGCTAGATCAAGCCAGCTAGCCGCCCTTCTTCCGCTCCGACACCACCTCGGCTTCGGACGGATTGTGCGGCATCTCGACGCCGTCGTCGCCACGCATCGTGGAGGATCTCGGGCTTGCCAGTAATGGACGGCTACGAGGGACGGCTACGAGGTGGCCACGCAGCTGCGCCGGGGAAATGACGAGGGCATGCAGATCGTTCAAGAAGATCCTCAGGCACGCGAACATCCGGCTGACGATCGACACCCACGGTCACTTGGACGTCGAGGACCTGCGCGAGGCGATCGAGCTGATGCCTGCGGCGCCCGCGCCGCGCGAGCAGGAACCGCCAGGCGCGGAGCGACAACTCGCGATGGTCGCGAACGAACAGCGGGGGACTATTGGGGGACTGCGATTGGCGTCGGGCGCAAAAAAGGCCGGACCCTCAGCGGAAAATTCTGAGAATCCGGCCTCTAATTTGGAGCGGAACACCGGGTTCGAACCGGCGACCTTCGCCTTGGCAAGGCGACGCTCTACCAGCTGAGCTAGTTCCGCGACGCGGGCGAGGTATCTAGCCCCACGTCCGGATCGTGTCAAGCGATGGATTTCGGATCAGATTGGCCACTCTTCAGCCGCCGCTGCGGCTGGCGCCGTCCAGCGTGTAGTAGGAGCGGACGTAGCCGTAGGCCGAGAGGACGCTCGGGATCAGGCTCAGGTAGAGCAGCACCAGGCCGGCGGCGTGGAAGTCGGTCAGGTAAGTGCCGAAGAGCCAGTCGATGGCGAAGTGGTAGTGCACCAGCAGGCAGATGATGCCGGTGAGCTGCAGCGAGGTCTTCCACTTGCCGCCCTGGCTGGCGGCGATGACGAGGCCCTCGTCGGCGGCCAGGGTGCGGACGCCCGAGATGAGCAGCTCGCGGGCGAGGATGACGATGACCACCCAGGCCGGCGCGCGGCCGAGCTTCAGGAGCAGCGCCAGCGCCGACAAGACGATCAGCTTGTCGCTGAGCGGGTCGAGGAACTTGCCGAGCGTGGTGATCTTGTTGGAGACGCGCGCGAGGTAGCCGTCGAGCACGTCCGAGATGGCGGCGACCGAGAAGACCGCGGCGGCGAAGAAGCAGTTGCGGCGCGTCTCGTACAAGAGCAGCCAGCCGCAGACCGGGATGCAGAGCAGCCGCGCGATGGTGACCAGGTTCGGCGCGTTGAAGAGCTCGTCGCGCAAGCGCTCCCGGCGGGTCATCTTGCGCGGGGCGGGCGCGGCGTTAGAGCCGGCGGTCGCGAGGGCGGACTCCATGCGCGCTGTCTACCTGGGCTCGTCGGGCGCGTCCACCAGCGCGCGGCCTTCGCCCGCCAGCTCCAGCGCCATGCCGAGCTCGGGCGCCTCCTCGCAGATGGGCACGAGCCGGGGCTGGATGTTCGGGCCGTGCCACCCCACCAGCTGGTCCATGGGGATGCGCAGCGGCTCGCCCTTGACCACCTCGGCCGAGCGCGGCTGGCCCACCGTGCAGAGCAGGAGCCGGCCGTGGCCGCGCAGGTGCACGAGGTGCAAGTCGTCGCTGGCGCGCGAGGGAACGCGGCCGTTCTCGAACATCAAGGTCTCTTCGAACGAGAAGAGGATCTCCTCGCGGAAGTAGGCGGGCTCGTCGCCCAGCTCGAGCTCGGTGAAGCGGCGGCCCTCGCGCGAGATGACGAGGCGCCCGTGGCCCGAGGCGCGGAGCATGCGGCGGGCGCCGTCGCCGAAGGGCTTGTCGGTGGCCTTGCCGCGGAAGCGCTTGAGCTCGGGCTTGAGCGACAGGGTGCCCCAGCTCGCGACCATGCCGTCGAGGCGGGTCAGCATCTCGCCGTGGACGTGGATGACGACCTCGGTCGGGCCGATGACGAAGCCGCCTTCGCCCACCGGCACCGAGAGGAGCTCGCGGTGGGTGTAGTCGCTGAGCGCGCTCGGCGGAGGGCGAGAGAGCGGAGGCGCGGCGACGGCGAGGGCGGCGGGCGCGGCGGCTGGCGGCAGGGGCGGCGGGACCGCGACCGGGTGCGTGCTGGCCGGCGTGTCCGAACCGATCTGCAGCGCGCGCGTGGGACGGACATCGCGCAGGCGATTGGGAGCTCCGGGCGCGTCCAGCGGCAGCTTGGCGTTGGCGCCGGGCGGCGTCGCGATCTGGCGCGCTTGCTGCCTGGCGTTGGCGAGCGCATCGAGCGAGGCCGCCAGCCGCTGCCCGCGCGAGAGCGGCTCTCTGGCCTGGGCGACCAGGGGCGAGGCCGGCGGCGTCGGCAGCTCGGCGAGAACAGCGTGAACCGGCGGCACGCTCACGGGCGTGCTGATGTGCACCGCGGGCGGCTCGTCGGCCGGCGCCGTGCTTCCGGCGGGCGCTGGGACCCAGGCGCGCGTCTTTTGAATCGAGCCAAGGACGATGGTCGCGGCAGCAGGCGGAGGCACGGCGGGCGCAGACGCGGCGTTGGCCGGCGGTGCGCTCGGCGGCGGCAGCGAAGGGGCCGCACCGGCCGGCAGCGGCGGAGGCAGCGAGGCCTGCGAGCGCAGCAGCGCCTGCGCCATCTTCTCGGCCATGGGCAGGTTCCCGCAGCGCAGGAAGCACTCCTTGGCGCGCGCGAACTCGCCCAGCGCCGAGAGCGCCAGCCCGAGATAGTTCTGCGCCTTGTCGTGCGCGGGCGAGAGCTCGAGCGAGGTCTCGAAGCAGCGCGCCGCGTCGGCCGCCGCGCCCGCTTTGAGCAAGACGAGGCCAAGGTTGACCCGCAGCGTGGGGTCGTCGGGGTGGTCCTCGATCAGCCCGCGGTAGATGACCTCGCTCTGCTGCAGCTCGCCGCACTTGAAGAGCGAGAGCCCGAGCAGGTTGCGCCCGCGCTGGTGCCGCGGATGAAACTTGAGCGCGCGCTGCAGCACCTCGGCGGCGGCGTGCGCCTCGCCCCGTCCGAGCAGGTGCGTGCCCTCGGCCAGCGCGCGCTCGAACTCCTCGAGGGCCAGCGTCTCGCCAGGGTCTGCGAAGAGCGGCGCGGGCGGGGGAGCTTGCGCCTCGGGGCGCTCTCTCACGGACGGCCTCCCTCTGCGCCGGCTCGTGCGCCCGAGTCTGCGATCCGGCGTCCGCCGCTCTTCTTCAGCTCGTAGTAATTGGCCATCACCCGGCGCACGTACTCGCGCGTCTCGGGAAAGGGCGGCACGCCGCCGTACTTCCTCACCGCCTCGGGGCCGGCGTTGTACGCCGCCAGGACCAGGAGCATGTCGCCGCCGAACTGGTTCGCGAGGTGGCGCAGGTAGCGCGTGCCGCCGAGGACGTTCTGCGCGGGGTCCACCGCGTCCTGCACGTACATCTCGCCTGCGGTCTTCGGCATCAGCTGCATCAGGCCAATCGCTCCCTTGTGCGAGATGGCGCCCGCGTCTCCCGCGCTCTCGACGGAGATGACGGCGCGAATGAGCTCGGCGGGGATCTTGTAGACCTCGGCGGCGTGGTCGATCTCGTCGGGCGGCGCGTCGGACCTGCGCATCCACCACTTGCTGCCGGGCTTCTTCTTGCCGGCCGCGGAAGACTTGCTCGACCCCGGCTTGCGCGGAGGCAGGTTGGGCTTCTGCCAGGAAGGCTGCTCGCTCCTCGCGGCGGGCGGCCCCTCGGCCGGCGGCGCTGCCGGAGCTCGCTTGCGCGGCTTGTGCGGGTCGACGCCCTCGACGTGATAGACGCCGTCCTTGTCGATCCAGGTGCGCAGCTCGGCGAGCGCCGCCCTGCCCGGCTGGAGGACCAGGCCGGCGATGACCAACGCTGCGGCGCGCTTCATGAAGTGAGAGTAACAAGCGCCGGAGGACCCGGGCAAATTCCTTGGCGCTATCGCAGCAAGACCTCCAGCGCCACACCCCGCTCTCCGCGTTATCCTTGCATGCCATGAGAAAGACCTTCGACTTCCTCGTCCTCGGCGGCGGCATCGCCGGTCTCTCCTTCGCGCTGCAGGCCTCGAAGAGCGGCTCGGTGGCGCTGCTCACCAAGCGCAACCGCACCGAGTCGAACACCATGTACGCGCAGGGTGGCATCGCCGCCGTGCTCGCGCCGGGCGACTCGATCGAGGAGCACGTGCAAGACACGCTGGTCGCGGGCGCCGGCCTCTGCCGCGAGGACGCCGTGCGGGTCACGGTCTCCGAAGGGCCGGCCCGCGTCCGCGAGCTGATCGACCTCGGCGTCGACTTCACCCGCGACGCGACGCCGCTCGGCTTCCACCTCACCCGCGAGGGCGGCCACTCGCAGCGCCGCGTGCTCCATGCCGCCGATCTGACCGGCCGCGCCGTCGAGCTTGGCATGTGGGAAGAGCTTGGCCGGCGCGCCAACGTCCAGATCTTCGAGGATCACGCCGCGGTCGATCTCGTCACCCAGGCCAAGGTGCACGCCACCGGGCCCGACCGGGTGCTCGGCGCCTACGCTCTCGACAAGAGCGGCGAGGTGCACGTCTTCCTCGCCAAGGTGGTGGTGCTGGCCACGGGCGGCGCAGGCAAGGTGTATCTTTACACAACCAATCCCGACGTCGCGACCGGCGACGGCCTCGCCATGGCCCACCGCGCGGGGGCCGCGGTCGCGAACCTCGAGTTCTTCCAGTTCCACCCCACCTGCCTCTTCCACCCGCAGGCGAAGAACTTCCTCATCAGCGAGGCCCTGCGCGGCGAAGGCGGCATCCTCCGCAACGCCGCGGGCGAGGCCTTCATGGAGCGCTACGACCCGCGAAGGGAGTTGGCCCCGCGCGACGTGGTGGCGCGCTCCATCGACAGCGAGCTGAAGCGGCGCGGCGATGACTGCGTGTTCCTCGATATGACCCACTTACCAAAAGGGTTCTTGATCGAGCATTTCCCAAATATCTATCAAACGTGCCTGCTCTTCGGCATCGATATGTCGGTGCAGCGCATTCCGGTGGTGCCCGCGGCGCACTATCTCTGCGGCGGCGTCTGCACCGATCTGCAGGGCCAGACGACTTTGCCGGGACTCCTGGCCGTGGGCGAGGTCTCGTGCACCGGCCTGCACGGCGCCAATCGGCTCGCCTCCAACTCCCTGCTCGAGGGGCTGGTCTTCGGCCGCCGGGCGGCGCTGCTCGCGGCCGAGATGGCCAAGGAGGACCTGGCCGCCGCCTTCGACCGCGTCCCCGACTGGGACCCCGGCAAGGCGGTCGCGCCCGACGAAGGCGTCATCGTCAAGCAGAACTGGGACGAGGTGCGCCAGCTGATGTGGAACTACGTCGGCATCGTCCGCACCGACAAGCGGCTCGAGCGCGCCCGGCGCCGCCTGGACAACTTGATCGGAGAGATCCAGGAATACTATTGGGGTTACTTGCTCACTCGAGATTTAATCGAGCTGCGCAACGTGGCCGACGTGGCCAGCCTGATCGTCGCCTGCGCGATGGCACGCAAGGAGAGCCGCGGCCTGCACTCCACCTTGAGCTGGCCGCAGACCGACGACGTCCGCTGGCTGCACGACACCGTGCTGGTGCGCGGCCGGCTCGCGCCCTCGGCCTGGCCGCGCTGAGTTGGGGCTTGAGTACGGCTTGAGTTGAAACCTGACTACTTCGAGGTGGGCGAGCCGGGCAGCGCCCACTCGAGGTGGACGTGGCCGAGCACGCCCGAGGCGAGGAAGAGCACCTGCCCGAGCGCGGCCTGGATGGTGTCGCCGGCCAGGGTCCCGACGGGCGCGGGCTGGGCCTCGCCCTCGAAATGGAGGATATATCCAATCGAATAGACGTCGAGATAAGGATAGAGCGCGAGCGTCTCCGGATCGGGCCGCTCGATGCGCGTCACCTTTGGCTTGTCGATCTGTCCGTGGCCCAGGTCGACGGCGAGGCGCCAGACCGAGGCCTTTTCGTTCCAGTCGTTCCACTCCTTGAGGGGCGTGTGCACGGCGACGAAGAACGACGGCGACTTGTTCTCGTCGAGCATGCGGGCCACGCGGGCCGCGGCCTCGCCGGGCGGCTCGGCGCGCACGCGCGAGAGCTCGGCGGCCTGGGCGGTCACGAACTCGGGCGACAGATAGGTCGCGCGGATGAAGGCGCGCGTCTCCAGCCCGCTGTAGAGCGTCGCGCGGCGGGACGCCTTGGTGAGCGCGTGGCCGTAGGGGCCTTCGTAGGTCGTCTCTGGAATCGGCAGCGTCGCGCAGGCGCAGAGCAGGCCGATCAACGCAGGCAGCGCGCGCCTCATGGAAACTCGCTCCGCACGAAGAGCGCGCGCAGCGGCACGCCGGTGGCCTCGACGTTGGCCTTGCCGCCCTCTTCGCGGTCGACCAGGGCCACCACGCCGGCGACGCGCAGGCCCTCGGCCCGGCAGCGCTCGATGGCCTTGAGCGTGCTGCCGCCGGTGGTCACCACGTCCTCGACGAGGCACACGGTCGCCTCCTTGGCGAAGCCCTTGCGGCCTTCGATCCACTGGCCCGTGCCGTGCCCCTTGGGCTCCTTGCGCACGTAGAACGCCGGCAGGGGCGCGCCGGAGAGGAAGCTGGTCAGGCTCACCGCCGAGGCGATGGGATCGGCGCCCATCGTCATTCCGCCCACCGCCTCCGCGCCCGGCACCAATTGATTGATTTGGCCAAGCACCAATCTACCCACGAGGTAGTGCCCCTCGGCCGACAGCGAGGCCTGCTTGGTGTCGATGTAGAAATCGCTCTCGCGGCCGCTGGCCAGGGTCACCTTGCGCTTCTCGTAGGCCAGCCGGGTGAGCAGCGCCAGCAGGCGCCCCCGCTCGTCGGGCGCGATCGGCAGGCTCACGCGCGCGCCCCCGGTGCGGCCGCGGCGCCCTTCTCGGTGCGGCGCTCCTCGAGCCAGCCGACCACGTCCTGGAAGACGTCCTCGCGCTCGGGCTCGTGGAAGAGCTCGTGCAAGAGGCCATCGTAGAGCTTGAAGACCTTGTCCTTCGAGGTGGCGCCCTCGAAGAACTCCTTGGTGGCGGCGGGGTCCGCGATGGGGTCGGCGGCGCCGTGCAGGCAGAGCAGCGGGGTGACGAACTCGCTGGCGCGGCGCAAGACGGTGTCCTGCGCAGCCGACGACTGGACGAACCAGCCCGGCGTCGCATAGGCGAGGTAGAGCGGGTCCGCGGCCGTGGCCTTCTGGATCTGCGGATCGCGCGTGAGGAGCTCGGGCTTGAGCTCGTTCTTCATCGGCAGCGCCGGCATCACCTTGGCGACCAGCTTGCCCGCCCAGATCTTCAGCGGCGAGACGGCGAGCTTGAGGCGGAAGTACGGCGAGGCGAGCACCGCGCCGCGGACGGCCCCCGGCTTGTCGAGCAGGTAGCGGGCGCCGATCAACGAGCCGTGCGAGTGGCCGAGAAAGAAGATGGGCAGGCCCTTGGCCTGTTCGCGCACGCGGGCCAGGAAGAGGTCGAGATCGCCCAGGTAGTCGTCGAACTGCTCGACGAAGGCGCGCTTGCCGTCGCTCTGGCCGTGGCCGCGGCAGTCGACCCGGTGGACCGCGTAGCCCGCCTTGGTGAGCGCCGCCGTGATCTCCGCGTGGCGGCCGAGGTGCTCGGCGTAGCCGTGCAAAAGCGCGACGTGCGCGGTGGGGGCGGAGGCGGGCAGCGAGGTCTGCCAGAAGAGCCGCAGGCCGTCGCGCGCGGTGAAGAAGCCCTGGTCGCTGTTGGTGTCGGCCACGCTGTCTCCCTCGTGAGTAGGCGCTGACGCGGGCTCACACACCATGAGGTCAGCGCGCAGTCAAGGAGCGGAGCTTGGCCTCCAGCTCGTCTCTGACATGCGCGTCGGTGGCCTCGGGAAGGCGCCGTTCGCCCTCGGGGCGGGGGGAGGATGCGCGCTCGCTGGCGGACCGCGTGGCCGGCGGGCGCGGGGAGAGATCGCGCAGGGCCCGCTTGAAGGCGGCCTTGGCGTCGTCGCGGCGGCCCGCGGCCAGCAAGGCGTCGCCGAGGTGGCCGAGGATGACGGGGTCGTCGGGCGAGAGCTGATCGGCGCGGGCCAGCTCGCCGAGCGCGTCGTCCACCTGGCCAAGGCGCATCAGGCAGAGGCCGAGCGAGTCGGCGATGGCGCCGTCATCGGAGCGCAGGGCGGCGGCGCGGCGCAAGAGCGGCTCGGCGGCCTTGAGATCCTCGGGAGTGCCGCGCAGCGTGAGCGAGTAGCCGACGAAGTTGAGCGCGCCGGCGTGCTGCGGGTCGAGCTCGAGGACCTTTTTCATCGAGCCGAGCGCCGCCTCGCGGTCGCCCAGCCGGTCCTGCGCGCTGCCGAGCGCAAAGAGCGCGCCCGGGCTCTTCGGATTGTCGTCGGCCGCGCGCGCGAGCAGCCCCACCGCGTCCCGCATCCGCCCCGCCCGCTCGTAAGCCTCGATGAGCGCGACGCCCACCGTCTCCTCGGTGGGGCTCTTGCCGAGCAGCTCGCGCAGCCGGGTGAGCGCCTCGTCGAGCTGCCCCGCGCGCGCACGCGAGAGCGCGGCCTGGACCTGCGCGTCGAGCAAGAGCGCGCTCCGATCGACGTCGAGAAATCCGCCGCCCGTGCCCGCGGGCTGCGCCGCCAGCTGCTCGAAGAGGGTGGCGGCCTCGGCGGCGCTGCCGGTGCGGGCGAGCGCGACGGCCCGATAGAAGGTCAGCGCCGCGTTGCCCGGCACCAGGTCGAGGGCGGACTCGAAGAGCGCGAGCGACTCGCGGCCGCGGTGCGCGCCGAGCAGCGGGATCCCGAGGCGGAAGAGCGCCTGCGCCAGCTCGCGGCGATCGTCTTCGCGGCCGCTGCCCTCGGCCAGGAGCTCGGAGGCAAGGACGCGCAGGTGCGCTGCGTAGGCCTGCGCGCCCTCGGGGTCGCCGGCCTGCAGCGCGAGCCGGCCGAGCGCCGCCATCGCCTCGGGTGCGTCGGGCCTGCGGGCGAGGATGCGGAGCTGCAGCTCGCGCGCCTCGGGCACGCGGCGGCGCGATTCGAGGAACGCCGCGTGCGCGGCCAGCACCACCTCTTCGGAGGGCGCCAGCACCGAAGCATGGGCGAACTCATCGGAGGCGGCGGTGTCGTCGCGCTCGGCGGCGTGGGCGCGGGCAAGCTCGACGAAGGCCTCGGCGGCCAGGAGCTGCGCGCGGTGGGCCTGCCAGTCGGCGCCGCGCAGGTCGCGCGCGAGGACTCCGGCTTCTTCGACCCGGCGGGCAGCGGCCGCCTGCTCGAGCGCCTTGCGCGCGGAGGCGGCGAGCGACTGCGCGGCAGCCTGGGCCTCGCGCAAGCGACCCTTGGCCACCTCGAGCCGCACCAGCTCGCGCAAGGCGTCCGCGTCGGAGGGATCGGCTTCGATTGCGGCCACCAACTGCGCGCGCGCGTCGTCGTCGCGATGGGCGGCGAGCGCGATCTGCGCCGCCAGCAAGCGCGCGGGGCCATGGCCTGGGTCGAGCGAGAGCGCGATCTTCAGCTCGTCCTCGGCAGGCCCCGCGCTGCCCATCCGGAAGAGCGTGTCCGCGAGCAGCGCGTGCAGGTGCGGCGACTCGGGGTCGAAGAGGAGCGCCTCGCGCAGCTCGGCCACCGCGAGCGGGAGCGCGCCCTGCCCCTTTGCCAGCAAGGCGGCGACGTAGTGGCGATAGGCGAGCGCGCTGACGTAGCGGGTGGGCGCGCGCGCGGTCACCTCCCGCATCGAGCCGAAGTCGGGCTCGGGCGCGACCACCTCGGCCGGCGTGGGCCGTGGGACCTGGCCGGTCGCGTGGGCGCAAGCGAGCGACGTCACGAGCAAGGCGGAGAGCGCCCGCAGGGTCCCTCGAATGGAGGTCTGGTCCGCCTGCGCCATGCAGCCTCGGAACGTCAGGTGCTCGAGCGCCGAACGGGTTGCATCCCGTCCCCGGCCCGATCAGTGCTCTTAGAGTATCGCCCCCGGGCGCGCCCGACCAGAGGGGGTGGCGCTATTGGCAGGAAGAGTCGGCGCTGCGGCTGTTGCAGCTGTCGCGCGAAGGCCGCGGCCAGGCCTTGCTGCTGGCGAGCACCGGCGCGTCGTCGAGCTGCAGCGCATAGAGCCAGCCGCTGCCGTCGGTCAGGTAGGCCACGCCGCCTCCGCCGAGCGTGTCCACCACGGGAGAAAGTGGCGTGCCGGTGGCGGCCGCGGTCACCAGCAGCAGCAGGTCGTTCGGGAAGCTCGGGTGCGCGGACGAGGTGGAGAGCCGCCGCACGTGTCCGTTGCCGTCGACGACCAGGACGGGCCCAGGCGCGCCGCCCGAGCTGCCGCTCCTGAGCAAGACGGGGCCGGAGGTCTTGGTCGGCGCGCCGGCCGGGCCGGTCTGCCAGAGCGCAAGCCCGGTCGTCAGATCCCACGAGGTGACGCTGCCGTTGGCGTCGCTCGCGACCACCTGGTGATCATCGAAGACGGGCGTCACGCTCACGGCCGCCGTGGCCACGCCTGCGCCGGTCGCCGTCCACGCGTTCAGCCAGCACGCGGGAGTCAAGTTCCCACCAGCGCAGTTCGCGCCGTACCTGGTCGAGCGCACGGATGAATCCGAGGCCGGATAGATGGGCTGCTGTTTGTCGAAGCTGCCCTGCCCATTGAGCGCGGGCGGCGCGAGGGCGGCGTCCTTGGTGTCCTGGGAGTCCGCCTCGGGCGCGCCGACGCTCCCGCTCGCGGCCAGCGTGGCCGAGCTGAAGCCGGCCGAGTGCGAGAAGAAGACGAGGCCGCTGCCTGCGGTGACGCCGGTGAAGCTGAGCGGGTTGAGCCCCGAGGTGACCCGCGACGGGTGCTGCGTGCAGGTGGAAGAGGTGCCCGCGCGGCTGAAAGCGTAGACGTTGTTGTCGATGACGCTGGGGCTGGAGGGCACCGCGAGCGCGAACTCACCGGTGCTCCCGTTCGGCCGGACCACCGCGGGCGGCGCGCTGAAGCCGAGGTTCGCCACCGTGCAGGAGATGGGCGTCGCTGTGGCCCCGGGCGGCACGATCAGGACGCCCGACGCGCCGATGGCGCCGTAGAGATTGCCCGCGGGCCCAAGCGCGAGATCGCCCAGCACCGGCGCGGGCAGGCTGTTGATATACTGAGTATCGATAGCACCGCTCGGCCTCACCGCGAAGAGGTTGGCGCCCGTGGCGACGGCCACCGAGCGGTTCCCGCCGCTCACCGGCGCGAGGGTCAGCAAGGGCGCGCCGGTGGCGGGCGCGGAGAGCATGCGCCTCCAGCGAACGAGCGAGATCTCGAGCGCGCCGGGGCCGCCCGGGGACACGCCAATCGGTAGCGCGCTGCCGACGTGGCCGAGCAGATCCTTGCCGAGCGTCGTCAAGAGCACGTGCACCACGCCGGCGGCGTCGGGCGCGTCGAGCACGGGCAGGTCGGAGCCGACCCCGAGCGTGAACGAGTACCTGCGCAAAAGGTTCGCCGAGCCGTTGGTGCAGGTCGTCGGCAGCGTGCCGGCGGGCGTCGCGTTGCCGCTCACGAGCTGGCCGCCCGAGGTGAGGGTGAAGCTTCCCACGGCGTCGCTCGCGACCGGCGACAGGCCCACGCCGCAGTCGGCCACGGTGAAGAACGCGGTCACGGTGTCGTCGCGCAGGGCGCGCAGAGGACCGCTCTCGGGCCCGCGGCCGCACTCGAAGGCGCCTGCAACCTGTGCCGCGCCGCAGACGTTGCTCCAAGCAGGTGTCGATGCCGTGTAGTCCACTGCCGCGAGCGTCACCTGGGGCGGCAGCGCGTCGAGGTAGAGCGCGTTCGCGGCGCCGGCCGGCAGCGACGCGGCTTGCCCGACGTTGTCGCGCGCGGCCACCGCAAAGCGCACCTGACCCTCGCGCGAGGTGACCACGGTTGCGGGCACGCGGAAGTGCACCGTGCCGTCGGTCGGCAACGGCAACAGCGGGCCGAGGGGGCCCGGATTCACGTCCACATCCGCCGGCTCGAGCGTCAGCGCGATCGTCGCCAGGTCGAGCCCCGCGCCCGAGTCCTGCAGGCCGATCGACACCTCGACCGGCGGAGCCGACGCGCCCGCCGCGAACCAGGTGTGCCCGTCCTCGCCGGGCGCGCCGGCGCTCACCAACTGGACGACGCCGAAGGCCGGCGGCTTGTGATCGATGAGCAGCTGCCCCGCCTGCGAGACCGCGTTGCCCGCGCGGTCGACCGCCTGCACATGGAAGCCGATGGGGGCCTCGCTGCCCTCGGGCTGCAGGGATCTGGGCAGCGCGAAGGAGTAGGTCGCGGCGGCGCCGGCCGTGCCCGCGGGCGCGCTGCCCTCGTAGCTGCAGGGACCAAGCAGGGTGCAGACATCGAGCAGGAGCGTGGCCGACTGCGGGCCGCTTCCTTGGGCACCATCGGTGACCTGGGCGCTGACCTGCACGTCGGGGCCCACGGGCGGAAACCAGCCCCCGGCGACCTGGCCCTGTCCGGGAGGGAAGAAGATGGAGGTGACCGACGGCGGCGCCGAATCATAGGTGGCGGGCACCGTCACTGACTGGGCCGCGTCGGGCGTGCCGTCGGAGTGCTCGAACTCGAGGGTCGCCACCAGCGTCACCTGGCCCTCGAAGTTCGCCTCGAACCCGGCGAGCACGAGCGCGTTCTGCCCCGGCTGCGGAGCGTCGAGCGTGGCAGACGCGAGCTGGTGGTCGCTGAAGACCTGCACGGTGAGCGCCCCGAGCGGCACCTGCGGCGATGCGGCCACGGTGACCGAGATCGCATTCCGCGCCGGGCTGACGACGCCCCCCGTCGGCGCCGCGAGCGTGACCACGGGCTTGAGCGGCTGGCACTCGCCCGACGAGCAGATCTCTCCGTCCGCGCAGACCGGGCTGCACTGGCCGGAGGCGGCGAGGCAGATGCCGTCTTCGGAGCACGAGGCCCCGGCGCGGCACTGCGCGCTGGACGAGCAGAGGCCGCGCGCCGCGGGCTTGCAGGACGCCAGGAGCGCCGCTGCCAGGGCCAACGAGAGCGTCGCGCGGAGGGTCCGCAGGCGGCTTTACTTCTGCGCGAGCTGCGCCAGCTGGGCCGCGCCCTGCGCCGTCGAGAGCTTGTAGACCATCTGCCCGTTGGCATCGAAGTCGAGGTCGAAGACGCCGCGCCCGCAGAGCGCGCGCATCTTGGCTTGCGCCTCGTCCGAGGGCGTGCCCGTGGTCTTGCATACCTGGTCGATGGCGACCTGTCCGCCGTTCTTCCGCGCGAGCGCGGTCACCGTGTCGGAGAAGCCGCGCTCCTCGTTCTCGGACTCGAGCCGCGACCGCTTGCGCCCGGCGGCCACGAGGCCAAGACCGGCGGCGATGGGGATGATGCCCAGCACGAGCACGGCCAGCAGCAGCGAGAAGCCCTGGCCCTTGTCGAAGAGGAGGCCCTTGCCGAAGATCAGCGCGCACATGCCGCCAACCAGCACCAGGAACCAGCCGCCCACCGTGAAAATGCTGCCGACTTTCATCGAGTGAGCTCCGGCTACTTGTTGAACTGGACCTTGGGCACCGAGCGCGCCCCGGCCTCGGCCTTGAAGTAATCCTTCTGCGCCGGGAACCCGCCGATGCGCGCCCACCACGACCCCGGGATGCCGCGCACGTCGCCATTATAAAGCTGCACGGCGTCGTTGTACTTGCGCCGCTCGTTGGCCAGGCGATTCTCGCTGCCCGACAGCTCGTCCATCAAGCGCGTGTACTGGGTGTTCGACTTGAGATCCGGGTAGCTCTCGGTGATGGAGAGCAGCCGCCCGATGGCGCCTTCGAATTGGTTGGCCGCCGCGATCTTCTCGCCGCGCGAGCCCGCGCCCAGCATCGCCGCGCGCGAGTTGGCGATGTTCGAGAAGACGTCGGTCTCGTGCTTGGCGTAGCCCTTCACCACCTCGACGAGGTTCGGGATCAGGTCGGCGCGCCGCTGGAGCTGGTTCTCGACCTGGCTCCACTGCGCCTCGACGCCCTGCTCCTCCTGGACGATGCGGTTGTAGCCGCAGGGTCCGCAGCCGGCGAACAACGCCAGGGTCACCAGGGGAATCAACAGGCGCGTGCGCATCAAAGCCTCCGAGCGGGCGAACTGGTGGAGCATATAGCACGCTGTCCCGGGGTGCGCATTTCAGTAGTCGATCAGGGAAAAGCGATCGCGGGAACAGGACCCACATTCCATTCCCGGTTCTTTGAGCTTAAGCTCGGGATTCCACTCCCCCTGGAGATTTCCCAAATGCGCGCCTCCCTTGTCGCCGTTGCCCTCGTGCTCGTTGTCAGTGCCAAAGCCTACGCCGACGACGCGCAGGCTGCAGGCGTGTCCAAGGCCGACTTTCAGGTTCCCGAGGGGCTCTCGCCGCTGCGCCAGAAGGTGATCGAGGCGGCGCTGGGCGAGGTCGGCAAGGTCTCTTCGCGGCCCGGCCAGGCGCAGGGCGGCAAGCGCAAAGGCGGCGACCGGCTCGCGGTCTACATCAAGTCGGCGATGAACTGGACTGACAAGCAGGTCCCCGCCGATTGGAAGAAGAAGATCGACGCCATCCAGACCCCGACCAAGGCGGGCACGCGGCCGCACGAGGTCAACAACTGGTGCGGTTACTTCGCGACCTGGGCGCTCAAGACCGGCGGCGCGCCGGCCAGCCTCAAGTGGATGCCGAGCGTCGGCATCAAGAAGGCGTTCAAGAAGACCACCAAGCAGGCGAAGATCCTCGGCTGCCGCACCGACTGGGAGAACATGAAGCCGGGCGACGTCGGCATGTTCTCCAAGGCCTCCCACCACGCCCTCATCGCCGAGGTGAACGGCAACGACTACAAGACCATCGACGGCAACGGCGAGTACGGCGAGGTCGGCATCCACCAGCGCGCCGTCAAGACCAAGGCGGGCCAGCACATCGTCTGCTTCCTCAGCCTCGACGATCTGACCTAGGGCGTGTCCTGGATGGGGAGCGAACTTCCGGGCAAGGGAACACGCCGATCACGTACTGCCGGCGGCCTGCTCCAAGTAGTCGCGGACCAGCGCCTTGGCGAAGCGGGCCGCGTCCGGCAAGTCATCGCCGAGCGCGAGCCGCGCCGCCAGCGCGCTCGCGAGCCTGCAGCCTGTCCCGCGCGCGGTGCCGGAGAGCCTCTGACCGCGCAGCTCGAGCAAGCCGGCCTGGTCGCAGAGCAGATCGACCGCTTCGCCGGCGAGGTGGCCGCCTTTCACCAGCGCGGCCCGCGCGCCCAGTGCGACCAAGGCGCGCGCCGCGGCGCCCATGGCGGCGAGATCGGCGGGCGCCTCTGCCAGCTGCAAGAGCGCACCTGCCTCGGCGAGGTTCGGCGTGACGATGGCGCCGGCCAGGAGCGGCAGGTAGGCGGCGCGCGCGTCGCCGTGGAAGAGCGGCTCGCCTGACGAAGCGCGCAGCACCGGGTCAACCACCAAGGGACATCGGGCCTCGTCGGCCAGGACTCGCGCGAGGGCCGCGAGCTCCGGCGTTCCCAGCATGCCGAGCTTCACCGCGCGCACCTCTTCCTCCTCGAGCAGGGCGCGCGCCTGCTCGGCCACCAGCGCCGCCGGCACCGGCTCGAATCGCCGCGCGCGCCGCCGGGTCTGCACCGTGAGCGCGGTGGCCACGCAGAGGGGCAGCGCTCCCGCCTTGCGCACCGCCTCGGCGTCGGCCAAGAGCCCCGCGCCGCCGCTCGGATCGAGCCCCGCGAGGAGGAGAACGAAAGGTCGCGTCACCAGCACCCCAGGTGCAACTGTCGGTGAAAAATGATATGCTCAGCCTTGCTTTTTCCCCACCCCATCGAGTCACTCAGAGGACCCTCATGCGTATCCTGGTCGCAGCCTTTGCTGTCGCCGCGCTCGCCCTTGCCGCACCTGCGCACGCCAAGCCCCCCGCCAAGAAGCCCGCGCCTGCCAAGAAAGACAAGTGCAGCTTCTGTTATTTGACCGAGAGCAAGACCAAGCCCACCTGGGACAGCGACCTGTCCGAGCAGCGCCAGGGCATCCTCAAGGCCGCCGAATCGTATATCCGCACGGTCAGCGACTGCGGCGGCGAAGGGCGCGAGAAGCTGGGCGCCGACGTCCTCGACCAGATCTACAAGGACGGCCTGCAGGAAGGCTACAAGCCGATGATGGCCAGCCAGGTCAAGCCGGCCAACCACAGCAAGTGGCAGGGTCCGTGGAGCTGGTGCGCGATCTACGCCGTGGCCGCCGTGCGCAAGGCCGGCATCACCGACCTGCACTGGGGCACCGGCAAGATGGTCGGCCGGAAGCCGATCGCGGGCCACAACGGCGCAAAGCCTGGCGACATCGCCTTCTGGACGGGCGGGCTGAACCACCACGACATCATCGAGAAGATCGACGGCAAGACCGTCTACACCATCGACGGCAACCAGGAGTGCAGCGGCATCATGCGCAAGAAGCGCCAGCTCTCCAATATGGCCGGGTACTACAAGACCGTCGACGACTAGGGCGTGTCCGCAAACTCCGGACCGAGCCCGAGGGATGAGGACCAAGCAGCGCAAGGCGCGAGGAGGGAGCCGTACTTTCTGTACGGCGACGACGAGCAACGCAGCGATGCGCCGGTCATCGGCCCTCTGGCGACGG
>JBBRMA010000089.1:0-18379 GCA_038231075.1 Myxococcales bacterium
CTTAAGCCTGGCTTAAGGGCTCGCGCGGCAAGAAATCCGATCGATGCGAGCGCAGCGAGCCACCAGACGCGCGTGGGCGCCCGTGCCGCGCGGCGGGCCTCTGCCTGCCGGCGGCCGCTACCCTACGGGTGCCTATCTGACTGGCATTGCCTCTAGACCCGGCGCCGCCACCGGCGCTCATTTCTGCAGCGGCCCCCAGCTCGGGTCGGTCGCGCCGCCCTTCTCATTGGTGATCTGCCGCAGGTTCTCCCCATCGGCGGTCATCATCCAGATCTGCTTGCCCCCGTTGCGCGTCGAGTTGAAGATCAGGTGGCGGCCGTTCGGCGACCAGGTGGGGCGATTGGACGACCCGTGCTTGACGCTGTCGGTGAGCCGCACGACTTTGCCGCTGGCGACGTCGATGGTGAAGATGTCGTAGATGCCGCGCTCGTCGCGGCCGCAGAAGGCGATGACGTCGCCCTTGGGCGACCACGCGGGCTCCTGGTTGTAGCGGCCCTCGAAGGTGAGCCGCTTCTGCCGCGAGCCGTCTGCGTTCATCACGTAGATCTGCGGGTTGCCGCCGCGGTCGCTGACGAATGCGAGCTGCTTGCCGTCGGGGCTGAACGAGGCCGAGATGTCGATGCCCCGATCGTCGGTGAGCCGCTTGTCGGCGCCGCCGGGTTCGGAGAGATAGATGTCGGTGTTGTCGTCGCGGCTGGACGAGAACGCAAAGCGGGCGCCGTCGGGGGCGAAGGCGGCGCCGCCTGCGAAGTCGCCGGTCACCACCAGCGGCTTGACCGCGCCCGTCGCCAACTCCACTGAATAGATGTGGGCGCCGCGGCCGTCCCGGAAGCTGGTGAAGGCGACCGACTTGCCGTCGGGCGCGAACCCCGGCAGGAGGTTGATGCCGGCGCCCGTCACGGCCTGCGCGTTGGCGCCGTCGCTGTCGGCGACGACGATGAACTTCCCTTTTTCCGATTGGCGCACGTAGGCGATGCGGGTCGAGAAGTCGCCCGGCTCGCCGGTGTAGAAGTGCACGATGTCGTCGGCGATGCGGTGCGCCAGCGTGCGGAGCGCGTCGGGCCTGGCGCTGTAGTCGCCGTGGAACTGCCCGGCGGCGCGCGGCGCGTCGAAGAGGTGGAACTCGATCCGCACGCTGCCGTCGGGCTGCCCCGCGCCGGCGATCTTGAGCAGGCCCTGCGCGCCCACGGCCAGCCAGGGCGCGAAGTCGATGGTCTTGTCGGTCATCCCTTCCTTGGCCGGATCGGCGAGGAACGACCTCGGGTCGAGCAGCTTGAAGAGCCCGCTGCGGTCGAAGTCGGCGCTGACGACGGCTGCCACCTGCTCGGCCGCGGGGCCCGTGGTGGTCCTGGCCACCGCGATCGGAAACGGCTGCACCTTGGCGCGCTCGAAGTCGATCTGCGCGCGCTCGGCGCGGGCGGCGGTGCACAGGAAGAGAGCGAAGGCGAGGGCCGTCTTGGACATGCAACCTCAGGGTTTGAAGTTCAGCTCGACGCCGTCGCTGCGCAGCGAAGAGGCGAGCTCGGGCGGCGGGGCAGGGAGCTTGGTCTTCTGGAGTGCCAGCTCGAGCGCCTGGTCGAAGATGGCGTTGCCCGACGGCTTCAAGATGGTGTGGCGGAGCAGCGTGCCGTCGGTGCCGATATAGGCGACGAGCGATGCTTTCAGATAGAGCCGCTCGCGCTCGCTGATGACCGACGGCAAGACGTAGTTCTGCAGGATCGCGTCGTGCACGGCAGTGAAGTATTTATCGCCGATCTCCGCAGTCGATGCGGTGCCCTCGGCGCTCCCTTCGGCGATGCCCTCGCGCTCGACGGGCGGCTCCTCGCTCTGCCGCTCGGCGGCCACCGACTGGCCGGCGGCCTGGGCGAGCGCGCGCTTCATCAGCTCCTGCCGGCTCGGCTGCTTGGGCGCGGGCTTGCGCGGACTCTGCGGCGCGCGCGAGTGGGGCGCGGTCAGCTTGGACGGAGTCGGCGAGGGAGTGCTGATGGGCGCCGAGGCCACAGGCGGCGCGCCGCCCGTCTCCTTGCGCGGCAGCGCGCCCTTGGGCCGCGGCTTGCCGAGCGCGACCAGCCTCGCGATCACGGGCTTGCGAACGGCGACCTCGCGCTCCATCAACTTCGGCGACCAGAGCGCGGCCGCGAGGATGGCGGCGTGCAGCACCACAGCAGAGAGGGCGAAGCCCGAGGTCCCCATGCGCTGCTCGGCGTTGAGCGCGCTGCGATAGACGCCTCCGGTCAGCTCTTCCGGCGGCAGGGACAACAGAACGTTCATTTGTGGCCCGTCAGCTCGCGCTCGGGCTCGGTGATCATGCCGAGCGACTCGACCCCGGCGCGCCGCGCGGTGGCCATGACTTCGACAATCTGGCCGTAGGGCAGGGAGCGATCCGCGTGCAGATAGAGCTCCTTGTCTTTCTGCACCCGCGCATTGGAGGCCAGCTTCTGCTCGAGCTGCGCGCCATCGATCTCGACGTCGCCGAGGTAGATCCGCCGCTCTTTGGTAATCTTGAGCACGAGCTTTTCTTCGCTGTGCTCCATCGGCTGCGCGGAGGCGCGCGGCAGATCGACTTTGACCCCGCTCTGGATGAGCGGCGCCGTCACCATGAAGATGATCAGCAGCACGAGCATCACGTCCACGAGCGGCGTGACGTTGATGTCGGCCATGGCCCGTCGCGGATCGCTGTTGTTCGAAAATGCCATCAGAGCCCCCGGGCCAGTGACCGGCTCCGGGACCGGTGCCCGATCTCCGGATTTTGCTTCTGCGGGGGAGTGGTACGAGGGGGCAGCGCCCCCTTGTACAGCGCAGGCCGGAGGCCGGAGCCCGAGAAGCTCTTGCCCTCGTTCATCACGCGGCCTTCTTGAAGATGTGCCGCTTGATGATGTTCAAGAAGTCGGCGCTGAAGTTGCGCATCTCGTTGTCGAGGACGCGGATGCGCGAGTTGAACGCGTTGTACGCGACCAGCGCGGGGATGGCGGCGAACAGGCCCATCGCGGTCGCGATCAGCGCCTCGCTGATCGGCTTGGCCACCGTGGCGAGGTTGGCGTTGCCCATCCGGTAGATGTCGTGGAAGGCGCCCATGATGCCCCAGACGGTGCCGAAGAGGCCGACGAAGGGCGCGGCCGCGGCGCAGGTGCCGAGGAAGGGCACGCTCGCCTCCAGCGTGGTCAGCTCGGCATTTTGCGCGCGGGCCAGGGCGCGCTCGACGTTCTCGAAGCCGCCGAGCTGGTCGTGCATGCTGTCGCCGTCGCCCTTCTGGCCCTGGGTCACTTTCGACAACTCGACATATCCGGCGCGGAAGACCTGGGCGATGGGCGAGAGCGGCAGCTCCTCGGTGACGCCGTAGATGGCGTCGAGCCGCTTGGAGCGCCAGAAGGTCTCGAGAAAGCTCACGCTCTGGCCCTGGGCGCGCCGAAGATGTACCCACTTCCTGATGATGATGGTCCAGCTCGCGATCGACGAGATCACCAGGATGGCCAGCACCAAGGTGACGATGGGCCCGCCGTGGGTGACGATCTCGAGATAGTTCAGCCCAGAGTCCGCCGGTTGCATTTCTCTCCTAGAGGCGCCGACCAAAGCCCGCCTTTTCCCCTCGCGCTTTTCCTCTAGCCCTCCTCGCGTGTCAACGAGGATGCGCCCCGGAGGGCGTGGCCTGTCCGACACTCGGCGAGTCTGTAAGGTTGCCGGGAACGTCGCGAGAGGCCACTTGAATCGCCGCTCCACGCCGCTTGTCTTTCTGCTCGGAGGAACACCATGACCTGGTCACCACGCCCTGCTCTCGCCGCTCTCGCCCTGGCCGCCTCTGCCCTCGGAACAGGGGGGTGCCAGCCTTCGCGCAAGAGTGTGGAGCTCGACTGGACGTTCGCCGGGCAGACGTGCGCCGCCGCGGGCGTCGCCACCATCCAGGTCGACATCGCCGGCGAGATCCTCACGCCGAACCGCTTCGCCTGCCAGGACGCGCAAGGCCACGTCACCACCGGCGCGAACCTCGGGAGCTACCTGACCGGCGTCTACAACATCACCGTCCAGGGCTTCGACACCAGCGGCAACGAAATCTTCGGCTCGTCGCAAAACTTCACCGTCAGCACGGCCCACAACGTCTTCAGCATCGACGTCGCGGCGGTGCAGGCTACCACGGGCTCGGTCTCGCTGCTCTGGTCCTTCGCCGGCCAGACCTGCGCGCAGGCGAACATCTCGGTGGTGCACGTCACCCTCGATAACCAGGCCGTGCTGGGCGAGAACAACAGCGCCGACCTGCCCTGCCACGCGGGCACCGGCGCGGGGAGCGACGGCACCTCGATCTCACCTTTGGATCCCGGCAACCACCGCATCGACGTCAAGGGCTATCGCAATGGCCAGCTCGCCTACGACCTCGAGAACGTGACCGCCGCGGTGGTCGCCGGCGCCGACACGCAGCTCGTCGAGAACCTGCCCGCCATCACCTCCACCTCGGCCAGCGCGCAGATCAACTGGAGCTTCACCGGCCTGAGCTGCGCCGAGGCGGCGGTCGATCTGGTGCGCGTTGCAGTCGATGGCGCGCAGGTCCCAGGCGACTTCCCTTGCACGGCAGGCGGCGCCGACGCCGGCGTGGTCACCAATCTCACGGCGGGCGCCCACTCGTTCACCGTGCAGGGCATCCGCAACACCAGCGCGGGCGGCTTCCTCGTCTACAGCTCAACGCAGGCCACGAGCGCGACCTTCGCCACCGGCTTCACCACCCAGGTGCTGGTGGACGCGGCCTCGGCCAGCCCCGGCGTCGGCGGCGCGAAGCTGCTCTGGAGCGGCGGCGTCTGCAGCTCGGCCACCGCGACCGCGAACATCGCCTACACCATCCACTCTCCGTCGAATCAGCCCACGACCGGCACCTCGACCTGCGGCGGCGCGGCGCCGAACGCGGGCATCGAGTTCTGCAGCCCGGGCGCAGCGGGCTGCCCCGCCGGCTCGCCGGGATTGACCGCCGGCGCGTGGAGCATCGACGTCACGGCCACTTCCGGCGCGGGGACGAGCACCGCGAGCGGCGTCTTCTTCGCGGTGCCCAACGGCACCGAGAGCACCACCACCATCACACTCCATTAGGGGTGCTAAGAGAGGCCGATGCGCGACGCGCCCATCGGCCTCTTCGACTCCGGCGTGGGTGGGCTCACCGTCCTGCGCACGCTCGGCCGGCGGCTGCCGAACGAGCACACGGTCTACCTCGGCGACACGGCCCGGGTGCCTTACGGGACCCGCTCGCGCGAGGTGGTCACCCGCTACGCGCTGATGAACGCGCGCTATCTCGCCGCGCAGGGGATCAAGGCGCTGGTCGTCGCCTGCAACACCGTCTCGGCGCACAGCCTGCCGGCGCTCGTGCAGGCGCTGCCCATCCCGGTGATCGGCGTCATCGAGCCCGGCGCGCAGGCCGCGGCCGCGCGCACCAAAGGCGGTGTCATCGCGGTGCTCGGCACTCCCTCGACGGTGGCGTCGGGGGCGTACCAGGCGGCGCTGCAGCGGCTCGCGCCCATGTCGCGCGTGCTGGCCCGCGCCTGCCCCTTGTTCGTGCCCCTGGCCGAGGAGGGCTGGACCGACGGCGAGGTCCCCCGCCTGGTGGCCGAGCGCTACCTCGGCGACCTGCGCCGTGCCGGGGTCGACACGGTCGTGCTCGGCTGCACGCACTACCCCTTGCTCGCCTCAGCCATCGCCGAGGTCCTGGGGCCGCAGCTCGCCCTGGTCGACTCCGCCGAGGCCACCGCGCAGGCGGTCGATCAGCTCCTCGGCGCGCGCGGCCTGTTGCGGCCTGAAGGCAGCGGCCCGGCGCGCCATCGCACCATCTGCACCGACGTGCCCGACCGCTTTCGTGCCCTGGCGGAGCGCTTCCTCGGGCGGGCCGTGGACCAGGTCGAGCTGGTCGATCTGGCGCCCTGACCGCCGTCGGAAGTCTGGCGACGTCCCGGAGGTTCTGTTAGCGTCGTCCCACTTTGATGGAGCTGGTTTGAGAGGCGCGCAGCCGTGAGCACGAAGACATCAGCGCCGGTGCTCGGCTTCAACCACAACCTCAAGTTCGGGCCGCGGATCTACCACGTGCAGACCGAGGACTCGGGCCTCCCGCACGCGCACTGCATCACCCACCTCTTCGTGGGCGGGAACATCCTCGCCTCGATGAAGACGAGCTACGCCGAAGAGGCCAGCCAGCCCGAGCTGCAGAGGGTGGTCCGCGGGCTGATGGAGAGCCAGCACAAGGCGATGGTGCGGCGCCTGGTGGCCGGCGAGTTCAACGAGAAGGTCGAGCAGTTTGCGCAGCACTATGAGCCGGGCGTGCTCGCGTCGGGGCAGTCGGGTCCCGCGGCCGTCAACACCGGGCCGAGCGAGCCGGCGCGGATGGCTCCTTCTGCGCCTCCACCCCAGCGCCTGCCCACGCCGCCGTCTGCCCCCGCGGTGAAGAGGGCGCCGCCTCCCGCGCTCAAGCCGGCGCCCGTGCAGGCGCCTTTTCCCACGCGGCCTTCGGCGCCAGCGCAGCGTCCTGCGGCCCTCGCCGCCAAGGCGACGCCGCCGCTCGCCCCCAAGCCGCCGCCGTTTCCTCCGCGCCAGGTGACCCCCGCCTCGCCTTCGCGCTTGCCGGGCGGCCCGCTGCCGCAGACGGTGCGCCAGCCGCCGCCGGTGATGCGCCCGCAGTCGCCGCCGATGATTCCCCAGGTCTCCGCGCGGGGTGCGGCGTCGCGAGACACCGAGCCGTCGATGCCGCTCGCCCCGGTGGGAAAGCCGCCCCGGCAACCGGCGCCGCCGCTCTCGCAGAATCCCTTTGCCTCCCAGCCGCCGCCGGCGACCTTCGCCGCCGAAGAGGCGGTGGAGATCCTCTCCGACAGCATCCCCACGCTCTTCGCCGAAGAGCTGATCAGCGAGAAGAGCCTGGACGAGGTCATCCTGGCCTTCCTCTCGGCCGACCTGGAGCAGAGCAAGTAGGAGGCCCGATGCAGCGCGCCGTGCAGACCCGACCGACCTGGCCCCTCGCGCTCCTCTCCCTGGCGGCGCTCGCCGCCGGGTGCGCCGGGGACAACGCCGTGCACACGGGGCTCGGCGACGGGCCGTCCCTCGGCGTCACCGGAGGCGACGCGGGTGCGCAGCCGCAGGGCGACGGCGGGACGGCGAGCGACGCCGGGCTCGACGGCGGCGACGGAGGCTGCGCGGGCTCGCTGGCCCGGCCGTCGTCCGTCGCGGTCAACCACTGCGCCGGCCTCGGCCAGCAGCAGTCGGCAGTCTTCATCGACCAAGGCTGCGCCACCACGCTCTTCATCGACTCGGCGGCCACCTGCACCGGACAGCTCGCCGGCGACGCCAACTCGTTCGTCGGCGTCTGCGAGAGCTTCGGCTGCTCGGCCGCGTCGCTCCCAGGCCCGATCGTCTGCGGCAATGGCACCGAGGCGGGCTGCATCATCGACGTCTGCGCGAGCTCGACCGACACCAACTGCCGATGATCCAGCTCTTCCACGTCAGCAAGCGCTTCGGCAGCGATCCGCCCATCCTCGACGACGTCACGCTGCGCGTGCAGAAGGGCGAGTTCGTCTGGCTGACGGGCCCGAGCGGCGCCGGCAAGAGCACCTTGCTGCGCATGCTGTTTTGCGCCGAGAAGCCGACCGAGGGCCAGATCCTGGTCGGCGGCCGCAACGTCGGCAGGCTGGGGCAGACCGGCATCCCGTTCCTGCGGCGCAACATCGGCGTCGTCTTCCAGGACTTCAAGCTGCTCGAGAACCGCACCGTGCTCGAGAACGTCGGCTACGCGCTCGAGGTCATCGGCTGCTCGGACGCCGAGATCCGCGACCGGGCCGCGCGCCGCCTCTCGCAGGTGGGCCTCGGCCACAAGGCGCAGAGCCTGCCGCAGCGCCTCTCGGGCGGCGAGCAGCAGCGCGTGGCGATCGCCCGGGCGCTGGTCAACGAGCCCGCCATCCTGCTCGCCGACGAGCCCACGGGAAACCTCGACCCCGGCTTGACCGACCAGATCCTCGAGCTCCTCTTCACGGCCAACGCGCGCGGCACCACGGTGATCGTCGCCACGCACGATCGCAGCCTCCTGCAGCGGCACCCGCGGCGGACCATCGGCCTCGCGTCGGGAAAGCTGATCCACGATGCCTGAGCGCGCCCGATGATCGCCCACGTGGCCCTGCGGCTCACCCGGCGCGCGCTCGTCAACCTCTGGCGCGCGCCGCTCCCGAGCCTGGTCTCGGTGCTCACCATCGGCCTCGCGCTCTTCCTCGGCGCGGCCTTCGTCTTCGGCGTCATGGCCGCGCGCGCGCTGGTGCAGAGCTGGGGCGCGCAGGCGAGCCTCACGCTCTACCTCGCCCCCGCGATGCCCGATGCGCAGGCCCGCGCGCTGGCCGACCGGGTCGCGCGCGAGCACCCGGCCCTTGCCGTCGTCTACGTCGATCGCGCCCAGGCGCTCTCGCGGCTGCGGGCCGATCTGGGCGAGCAAGGGGCGGTGCTCGACGGCCTCTCGGGCAATCCGCTGCCGCCGACGATCGAGCTCAACCCCCGCTCGCCGCTCGGTGCCGCCGAGCTGCGGCAGCTGGCGACCGAGCTTGGCCGATTGCCCGGCGTGCAGGATGTGGACTATGGCCGCGAGTGGCTCGATCGGCTGGAGGCGCTCGCGCGCGCGCTGCGGGCCGCAGGGGCTGGCGGGCTGATGGCGGTGCTCGGAGCCGCGCTGCTGGTGGTGGCCAACACCATCCGGCTCGCCGTCTACGCGCGCCGGGACGAGATCGAGATCATGAAGCTGGTCGGCGCCACCGACGGCTACGTGCGCTTGCCCTTCTTGCTCGAAGGCGCGCTGCAGGGGTTGCTCGGCGGCGCGCTGGCTCTGGCCGGGCTCTTTGCCATTCAGCGCTGGCTCCTGCCCCGCGCCGCCGACGCCTTTGCCTTCGCCGCGGCGGCGAACGGCCCGGGCCTGACGGTCGGCCCGGCGACGCTGATCGCCGCCTCGGGCGCGCTGGTCGGCCTCTTTGGCAGCTGGCTCGCCGTGACCCGCTTTCTGCGCACCTGAGACCGTCGATGCGGGCGCTCTTGCCATTCCTGCTCGTCGCAACGCTGGCCGCGCCAGGCTTCTCCGCGCGCGCCGAGCCGGCGCCGACCGACCAGGCGCTACAAGCGCTCGAGCAGCGCCTCTCGCGCGAGCGGGAGGCCGCGGCGCGACTGGCAGAGAAGGAGGTGGGCCTGCTCGGCCAGCTCGCGGGGCTGGAGCGGCTCATCGAGCTCGAGGCGCGCTCGGTGAAAGCCGCGCAGGCAAGGCTCAAGCAAGGCGCCGCGCGGCTGCAGCTCGGGGAGCAGCGCGCCGAGGCCGCCGAGGGTGAGCTGGCCGGCCGCACCCGCGCGCTCGGCCCGCGGCTCACCGCGCGCTACCGCATGGGCCGCGAGGGCTCGCTGCGCTTCTTGCTCGGCGCCCGCTCGATCGGAGAGCTGCTGCGCCGCCGCCGGTTGTTCAACGCGCTGGTGCAGCAGGACATCGAGGCGCTGGCCAGCCTGCGCGCCGCGGCCGGCCTTGCGCGCGCCGCCCGCGACGAGCTGGCCAAGGCCAAGGAGGCCCTGGCAGTGATCGAGAAGGGCGAGAGCGATCGCCGCCGCACCTTGCAAGCGCGCGTGGCGCAGCAAAAATCCCTCATCGCCGCCGTGCAGGACCAGCGCTCGGCCCACGAGGAGGCCGCCCGCGAGCTGGAGGAGGCCGCCAAGGCGCTCTCGCAAAAGCTGCGCGACCTGCGCGGCGACAGGCAGTCGGCCGACTCGGTCACCCCCGCGCCCGCGGTGCCGTTCAAGAAGCTGCGCGGCAAGCTGCTCTTCCCGGTGGACGAGGGCCGCATCGAGGTGCGCTTCGGCCGCCGTCGGGACCCCCGCTTCGGCACCGTCACCTTGCAGCGGGGCATCGACGTGCGCGCTCCCGAGGGCACCGAAGTCCACGCCGTGCACAAAGGCCGCGTCGCGCACTCCGGGTGGTTCAAGGGCTACGGCAACCTCGTCATCATCGACCACGGCGAGGGCTACTATTCGCTGATGGCGCACCTCGGCGCCGTCCTGCGCGCCGTCGGCGACGAGGTCCACAAGGGCGACCCCGTGGGCACCGTCGGCGACAGCGGCTCGCTCAAGGGCGTGTACCTCTATTTCGAGCTGCGCGAGGGCATCAAGGCGCTCGATCCTGAGCGCTGGCTGGCCCGCAAGCGCAAGCCCGCCCCCAAGCTGACCAAGAAGGCGTCCGGCTGAATTTTTGCAGCCGGTGTTAGCATCAGCGCCATGGTCCCCTTCCCGCCGCCGCCCGGACCGTCCCTCCCCCGACTCCAGCTCCTCCGCGCCGCGCGCCTGGGGGCCTTTTCGCTGCTGGTCACCGTTGGCAGCCTTGGCCTCTTTCGGGTCGCCCTTGCCAAAGGAGATCCGGCCGGGGCGTACAAGAAGCTCGACGTCTTCACCCACGTCCTCAGCCTGATCGAGAACAACTACGTCGAGTCGGTGGACGAGACGCGGCTGCTCTACGGCGCCATCGACGGCATGGTCCGCACGCTCGACCCGCACTCGACGTTCATGGACCCGCGCGCGTACGCCTCGCTCAAGCAGGAGACCGACGGCGAGTACGGCGGCGTCGGCATGGACGTGGCCATCAAGGACGGGCAGATGACCGTGGTGACGCCGCTCGACGACACGCCGGCGGCGCACGCGGGGCTCAAGCCCGGCGACAAGCTGCTCGAGATCGACGGCCAGCCGACCCGCGGCATGAAAGAGGCCGACGCGACCCACTCGCTGATGGGCCCGCCCGGCACGCAAGTGGTGGTCAAGATCGGCCGGCCCGGCTGGCGCGAGCCCCGCTCGTTCACGCTGCTCCGCGACGTCATCCGCGTGGTCTCGGTCGAAGAGCGCCTCTACACCGAGCCGCAGGGCCACTACGGCTACGTCAAGGTGAAGAACTTCCAGGACCGGACGGATCACTATCTGCGCAAGGCGCTCGACACGCTGCGGGCCCAGGCGGGCGGCAAGCTCGAGGGCCTCGTTCTAGACCTGCGCCACAACCCGGGCGGCCTGCTCGACCAGGCCGTCAAGGTCGCCGACCGCTTCCTGCTCGAGGGCGTCATCGTCACCACCAAGGGCCGCGGCGGCAAGCACGTCGAGGTGGAGCGCGCCCACGTCAAGGACACAGAGCCAGGATACCCGCTCATCGTGCTGGTGGACGGCGGGACGGCGAGCGCCAGCGAGATCGTCGCCGGCGCGCTGCAAGACCACAAGCGCGCCGTGGTGCTCGGCACGCCGACGTTCGGCAAGGGCAGCGTGCAGACGGTCATCGAGCTCGAGGACGGCTCGGGCCTGAAGCTGACCATCGCGCGCTACTACACGCCGTCGGGGCGGTCGATCCAGGAGAAGGGCATCACGCCCGACCTCTTCGTGCGCCAGAGCGCAGGGCCGGGCGAGGACGACGGCGTGCGCGAGCAGAACCTGCCGAACCACTTCCGCGGCGAGGAGGGTTCTCCGTTGCGCAACCCGGACACCGCCGCGTTGCCGAGCGAGCCTGCCTCGGTGCTGGCGCCGCCGGCCATCCTTGGCGTGAGCGCGCAGGCGTCGGGCGACGACTTCCAGCTGCGCACCGCGCTCGACACGCTGCGCACCTGGCAGACCTTCAACAGCACCCACGGCGACGGCCGGCCGGTGAGCATCGAGCGGTGAGGTCCTTGCAGCGCGTGCTCGCGCTGGCGGACCACGTCCTGGCGCGGAGGGTCTCGCTGCAGGCCGCCGTGGCCCGCGGATATGAAGACGCCCTGGCGCGGATTTCTCCGCTTCGCGACGGCGCTTTTGTCCAGCCCGCGATTCCGCCGGGCATGTTGGAGGCGCTGGTGGCCGCCGAGCTCTGCGGCAACGGCGAGCCGCTGGAGCAACATTATTGTCGGACCATGCCCGAGCAGCTCGCGGGCCAGCTCAGAGGCGCGCGGGCCGCCGAGGCCAGGCTCTTTTCGACAAGATTGTCGCTTTCGCGCCTGCCTCGTCTCGAGCGAGGGCTGGAGCAGCTCTTCGCGCTGGTGGCCGGCGCGGGGCTCCCCTGTGAGGCTGCCCTCGGCGCGGCCACGCCCGAGGCGCTCTTGCACGCGCGGCCGACGCTCGGCGAGCTCTACGCGGGCTGCCACTTCGGTCGCTCGATGCCGATGCTCTACGCCTGGCGCGCCGACCTGGCTGACGAGGCCTGGCGAGGCCGCTCGGCCGAGGAGCTGATCGACGCGCGCTACGTGGGACCCTTGATCCACGAGCTGTCGCACCTGCATGCGCAGGACCCCGCGCTGGTTCCCGCGCCGGCCAATCTGCACGAGGCGCTGGCCGCGTGGCTCGGCGCGCGCGTGTGGCCCGGCCAGGTCTGGCCCGAGGAGGGCGCGGAAGATGCGGTGCCAGGCTGCGCCTTTTTCGCCTCGCTCGGCGCCTGGGTGGCGCGCGCGCTGGGCGACGCTTCCGCCATCCGCGCCCAGGCCGGCGCGCTCGACCTGGCCTCGGCGCAAGAGGGCCTCGGTCCCGACTGCGCCGCGGCGTTGCGGCTCTATGGCTTTCTGCCCTTCCTCGACACGGGTGCGCCCCACTTGCTGTCCGACGCGTTCCGGCCCGACCGCTGGTGGAAGCTCATCGATCTCCACAAAGACGCCGCCCTCGCCGCCGAGCTGCACGAGCGGCTGGCCGCGCCGCTGCTCCGCGAAGGGAAGGGTGCTGCGCCCCTCTCTCCCTCTTGGGACGCCTGGCTGGACGCGCTGCCTCTGTCGGCCTTGCCCGCCGCGCGCGAGCCGCCGTGCGCCGCCGACCACGCGCTGGCCGAGCTGGCGCGCAGAGCCCTCCTGGTGCGCACGAGACGTTCTGGCCTGCGCTTTGTCAGCGCGCGCGCCGACCTGCACCTGACGCTCGATGCCGCGACCTGCTGGCTCTCGAGCGACGCGCCGGGCCCTGATGCGCTCGGCGCGCCGCCTCGGCACCCCTATCCGCCGTCGCTCTGTCGGGCGTAGGGTCGAGCGATGGCGCGCGTCTTCCTCTTGAATCCGCCGACCGACGAGGCGGTGCGCTCACCGCTCCTGTCGTTCTGCTACCTCGCGGCCTCGCTGCGCCGCGCGGGGCATGAGGTGGCGCTGCTCGACGCCTCGGCGCCCTTTGCGCCGCACGACAGCGACGAGCTGGTCGCGCGCGCGCTCGACTTCGAGCCGGATCTCATCGGCATCCATTGCAAGACGCTCTACGTGCAGGACGCATACGCGCTCGCGGCGGCCTTCGCGCGCGCGGGGGCCACGGTGCCGCTGGTGTGCGGAGGACCGCACCCGACGGTCGTTCCCCTCGAGCCGCTCGGGCATGGCTTCCAATTTTCCGTGCGCGGCGAGGCCGAAGAGACGCTGGTCGAGCTCGCGGATGCGCTCGACGGCAAGCGCGAGCTGCGGGCGGTGCGCTCGCTCGTCTTTCGCGGCCCGACTGGCGCCATCGAGCTCAACGAGCCGCGCGGCTTCCAGCTCGACCTCGACGGGCTCGCCTCGCCGATGGACGCGGTCGATCTCTTCGACCCCGCCTGGTACGGCGCAAAGCCCGGCACGCCGCTCGCGCCCTCCGGTCTCTTGTCGAGCCGCGGCTGCCCCGCCGCCTGCACGTTCTGCTCGAACAACGTCACGGGGCGCCGCTTCCGCTATCGCTCGCCGGCGCTGATCGTCGCCGAGATCGAGGCCGTCCACGCGCACACGGGCAACAGCGCCTTCAGCTTCTTCGACGACTCGTTCGCGGTGGGCCGCCGCCGCGTCTTCGAGCTCTGCGAGGCCCTCGGCCGCTCGCCCGCGCGCCCGCTCTGGACCTGCACCGCGCACCCCGCGCACCTCGACCGCGACGTGCTACTTGCGATGAAGCAGGCCGGCTGCCAGGGCGTGGACATCGGCATGGAGAGCGGCGACCCCGAGATGCTCTTGCGCATCGGCAAGGGCGTCACCGTGGAACGCGTGCTGGAGGTGATGCAGAGCGCGCGCTCGCTCGGCCTGCACTGCATGCTGAACATCATGTTCGGCTGGCCCGACGAGACCGAAGGCGAGCTGCGCACCACCGTCGACTTCCTCGAGCAGGCCGCGCCGCTCGCCGCCGCCTTCAACGCCCGCGGGGTGCTGGTGCCATATCCGGGCACCGAGATCTATGATCGCCACCACGCGCGCTACGGCTTCACCGAGTGGTGGCTGCGCGAGGCTCCGCTCCGCTACCTCGCGTTCCCCTCGGCCTGGTCGCGCGAGGAGATCGGCCGCGCCTACGCCGCCGACGCCGCCCTGGAACGAAACTATTTCAAGCTGCCAGCGGCCGCGCTCGAGCTGATCAAGCAGGGGCTGGAGCGCAAGGCATCGTTCACGCTCGACAAGATCCAGCCGAGAAAAGCAAAGCCTGCAATTGCAGCGGCCGGCGCGCGTTGACGGTGCCAGCGCCTCTCCTTTGACTTCCCTTGACCGTTGCCCTACATTCCGCGCCAATCCGGCGCGAAGTATACTGATTGTACTCGCGTACGGGGCATGGAGCGCAACCGCAGATGACGTCACTGGAGTGGGTCTTCCTCGCGACGTATTTCGCGGTGCTCATCGTCCTCTCGACCTACGGATCGCACCGGTACGTGATGGCGTACCTGTATTACAAATACAAAGGCAACCTGCCCGCGCCGCTGCGCCGCTACACCGAGCTGCCGCGGGTGACCATCCAGCTGCCCATCTTCAACGAGATGTATGTGATCGAGCGGCTGGTCGAGGCGGTGTGCCGCATCGACTACCCTCTCGACAAGCTGGAGATCCAGGTCCTCGACGACTCGGTCGACGAGACCCAGGGCATCGCCCGCGCCGCCGTCGAGCGGGCGCGCGCGGCCGGCCACGACATCGTCTATCTGCACCGCGAGAACCGCGCGGGCTTCAAGGCCGGCGCGCTGCAAGAGGGCCTGAAGGTCGCCCGCGGCGAATTGGTCGCGGTCTTCGACGCCGACTTCGTGCCGACCCCTGACTTCCTCAAGCGCGCGGTCCATTTCTTTACCGATTCGCAAATCGGTATGGTGCAGGTGCGCTGGGACCACCTGAACCGCGCCTACAGCCACCTGACGCAGGCGCAGGCCATCTTCCTCGACGGCCACTTTGTCATCGAGCACACGGCGAGAAATCGCAGCGGCCGCTTCTTCAACTTCAACGGCACCGCGGGCATCTGGCGCCGCGCGACGATTGAAGACGCGGGCGGCTGGCAGCACGACACGCTCACCGAGGATCTGGACCTGAGCTACCGGGCCCAGCTGGCGGGCTGGAAGTTCGTCTACCTGCCAGAAGTCGTCTCGCCCGCCGAAGTGCCCGTGGAGATGAACGCCTTCAAGGTGCAGCAGCACCGCTGGGCCAAGGGCAGCATCCAGACCGCGCGCAAGCTGCTCCCGCGCATCTTGCGGTCTGACCTGCCGCGCGACGTGAAGGTGGAGGCGTTCTTCCACCTGACGGCGAACCTGACCTATCCGCTGATGATCCTTTTGACCATCTTGATGCCGGTCAGCATGGTCATCCGCTTCAAGCACGGCTGGTACGAAGTGCTGATGCTCGACTTGCCGTTCTTCTGGATGGCGACGATGAGCGTGGTGGCGTTCTACGTCGCCAGCCAGCGGGAAATCGGCATGCCGGTGTGGCAGCGCATCAAATATCTTCCCTTCATCATGGCGCTCGGCATCGGCCTCTGCGTCAACCAGGCGCGCGCGGTCATCGAGGCCATCGTCGGCTACGAGACCGGCTTTGCGCGCACGCCCAAGCTCGGCGTGACGATCGGCCACGCGCGCGACACCAACTGGGTCAAGCAGCGGTATCGCGCAGTGACCAGCCTGCAGCCGCTCCTCGAGCTGTCGCTCGGCGCCTATCTGACCTCGGCGATCTACTTCGCGCTCGACAAGGGCGTCTACTTCTCGCTGCCCTTCCTGCTGCTCTTCCAGTGGGGCTTCTTCTACGTCGGCCTGATGAGCCTGCTCCAGGGCCGCGTCGGCAGGCTGCTCTTCGGCCGCCGCGCGATGGCCGCCGCGCCCCTCGCCAAGTAGGTCACCTCATCGCCGCCAGTCCCGCCTCGCGCGAGACGGCGGAGGTGTAGCCAAGCTCGCGGCGCGCCTTGTCGTCGCGCACCGTCACCTCTTCGCCGATGAGCTTCACCGCGGTGCGGGTCACCGGCGGCTCTCCGCGCAGACGCAAGGTGCGCCACGCGACTTCGCTCAGGCCGGCCAGGCTCGCGGCCAGCCAGCGCGGGAGGCTCTTGCCGCCTGGGTCGATGCCCTGCGTCGCGAGCAGCGCAGTGAGGAAGGCGCGGAACTCGATGGGCGGGCCGTCGGTGAGGAAGTAGATCTCACCCGCGCGCCCGTGCTCGGCGGCCTTGAGCGCGCCTTCGCAGACATTCTCGACGTGGCAGGTAGACGTTAGATGGCGCCCGCCGCCGATCCACCTGAACTGCCCGGCTGCGACCACCTGCGCGATCTTCGGCAGCAGCGTCGTGTCGCCCTTGCCCCAGATGAAGCGCGGGCGCACCACGATGGTCTCCAGCGCCGGCGAATTGGCCGCCAGCACCGCCTGCTCCGCGAGCGCCTTGGTGCGCGGATAGAGCCCGAGCGGGCGCGCGGGGCGGGGAAAGGTCTCGTCGGCGTTGCGCAGCGGCGCGCCGCCAATCAGCACCGCTTCGGTCGAGATGTGGACCAGCCGCGGCACGCGCGCGGCCACCGCTGCCGCCAGCACGTGGCCGGTGCCCTCGACGTTGACGCGCTGGAACTCGGCCGGGTCGCCCCAGTCCTTGGCCAGCGCCGCCGCGTGGAAGACGACGTCGCAGCCCGCCATGCCGGCGCGCAGCGCGGCCTCGTCATCGAGGTCGCCCCGCACCACCTCCGCGCCGGCCGCTCGAACGCTCTCTGCCGCGGCCTCCGAGCGAGCCAGCCCGCGCACGTCGTGGCCTTGCCGTCGCAGCGCGGCGATCAGCGCCCTGCCGAGAAACCCCGAACCCCCGGTCACGAACGTCTTCATGCGGGCCCTCTAACATTTTGGGCCGTGGTACGTTCGCGCAGATGAAAGCGATGGTCCTCTGCGCGGGTTTTGGCACCCGGCTCCGCCCGCTGACCGACAAGGTTCCAAAGCCGCTCGTGCCCGTCTGCGGGCTGCCGCTCTTGCAGTTCAACTTCGCGCTCCTGCTCTCGGCCGGCGTGACCGAAGTGGTGATCAACACCCACCACCTCGGCGTCGAGATGGAGAAGGGCGCGCAGGTCCTGGCCGACCGGATGGGACTTGGGCTCGAGGTCTCGCGCGAGGGCAAGCACATCCTCGGCACCGGCGGCGGAGTGCGCAACGCCGCGGCGCTGCTTGGGCAAGGGACGTTCTTCCTGCTCAACGGCGACATGCTCTTCGACGTCGATCTGAAGGCCGCGCTCGAGGCGCACCGCGCGCAGAAGGCCACGGCCACCATGGTGCTGGCGCCTTACCCCAAGGGCGCGACCTATGGCGCCGTCGAGCTCGACGAGCACCAGCGGGTGCGCCGCGTCGCCGGCCGCGGGGCGCCTCCCGAGCCGGGCCTCGTCCGCACCCACTTCACCGGCGTGCACATCATGGAGCCCGACGTCATCGCGCGCTTACCCGCCGAGGGCGAGGCCGACATCAACCGCACCGCCTACGTGCGCCTCATCCACGACAACGCGGTGGTGCACGGCCACGTGCAAAATGGCTATTGGGGCGACCTGGGCGCCCCCAAGAGCTTCTTGCGCGCCAACCTCGACATGCTCGACGGCAAGGTGCCGCTGGCGCGCTTTCTCCCCTCGGCCGACCCGCGCGCCGGGATGCTCGAGAAGGCTCCCGGCGTCTTCGTCCACCAGACCGCGATGCTCGACTCGCAGGCGAAGCTGATCGGCCCCGCGCTGATCGGCCCGCGCTGCATGATCAGCCCCGATGCGCAGATCGGCCCGCACGCCGTCCTGGGCGCGGGCGTGCGCGTCGATTCTGGCGCGGTGGTCGAGCGGGCCGCTTGTTGGGATGGGACGCACTTGCCGGCGGGCGAGCGCGTCGTCGACTCAATCGCCGCGCCGGGCGTGCGGATGGACGCGTAGGTCCAAGCCAGGCAGAGAGGCGCCGGTGAGGTACCGGCCGCGGGCAGGCGGGAACCCGCCGCTCGGGGCGGGCGCCCACCCGACCAATGTGGCTCTCTGCGCTCGCACTTTGAGAGTCTGCGTCGGGAGCCCTTGATCCTCGCGACGGGTTCCCGCCTGCCCGCTGCCTATTTGCCAGACATTGGGGGGAATTTGAAAATGGAACCCAGTGAGTCAGCTTGAGTCTTCAAACGCGACCACCTGACGTCTCTTCCCCCCCCCCCTCAATGTCAGGCAGATGGGCGGATAGGCCGCCGGCAGGCAGAGGCCCGTCGCGAGGATCAAGGGCTC
>JBBRMA010000090.1:0-18222 GCA_038231075.1 Myxococcales bacterium
CCAAGCGGTGATCGCTCCTGCGGTGGGCGGCGGACAAGCGCCGCCCACCGCAGACCTCGCCGACACGGTGGCCGCTCGACCTCGACTGTCAAACGAAGTCGGATCCGGGTGACCGTCTACAGGCAGTAGCGAGATAGTGCCGCTTCTCGTACTTCTCGTCCGGCTCAAGGCCCCAAGCTTGCGCCATGTCTTCGATGTGAATGCGTCCTTTGTCCGTTCGGTCGAAACGCTTCACAATGAGTGCGTTGCCATTTCGCTGAGTAAGCCAGTCTGGAATATCTACTAGCTTTGTGACCGGGATGAGCTCGACATCCGCAACCGCCAAGCCGCAGGCAGACGCCCAGCGCATAATTGAGAATTCGTTCTCGGGGATCCCTGGCAACTCCGCATCGGGTGGTTTCGTAATGAGGTCCGACTGCCGGCCGGAGACACGCCAGCGAAGCGACGCACCATCACGCACACTAGAGAATTTGGGCTGCATTCCTGCCAACGAACCGGCGGACATCACCGGAGGGGAATCATCTTGGAGTGCGGCATCCTCGGCATCTCCATCCGAAATAGCTCGCACTGCACCAGGCAGGTCCGCTCCTAGTCGCGCGAGCATGGCGTATTCTTGATGAGGTTTTATTCCTAGTTCGCGTGCAACGTGCTCTCTGTGGCGACCGTCAGGATCCGGCAGGAGATTTCTAAAAAAAGAGGGAAGCCGAGACATGCCACCGGAGAAGGTTTCAGGCAAACGGTCGAGAAAGCTTTGGCTAAGTGCTGGTCTATCGGTTCGATCGAGATACGATTGAAGAAAGTGAAACTCTGTCCCCCCTGATTTCGTCCGCGCAAGTTCTCCTACTAGGAGATCGTTCAAGTGGATTTGGAGCATTGTCTAGACTCTTAGGCCTCGACTGCGGCAATAGCAGCGAGCGATGGGCGGTCGGTTTCGTTTAGGCGGGTTCGGCGAAGCAGCAGTTCATGTGTGGCGCGAGCGATCGCGCTAGTGCGTTCGCGGATAAAAGTTTCGAAATCGCCACGTTTGAAAGCGCTAGCTGCGGCCGGGTGGATAAAATGACAAAAGTGCATCTCCTCCGTACCTCGTGCTAGTGAGTCTCCAATACGGCGTTCCCATGGCGTACGCGGCGCGGCCAGCCCAATAATAAAATTGCCCGTTGCTTTAAGTAGCGGTTTAGCCACATTGCGCCGAAATATTCTCTCGAACGGGTTTGAGTCAGCTTCTGCGAAAAGGAGTTCGAGGTCGACCAATTTTCCGCTCTCGAGATCAACTGGCTGGTTCTCGAGCAGGGCCAGCGCCGTCAGTTTCCCAGAGCTCGTGCGGAAGTCAGCGGATGGCTCGATGTTGATGTCTGACCTGCCGGCAAGGATCAGAAGTTTGTCTACACTTGCTTCTTCGGTCTTATCGATTGCTCGAAACGCTGAGCGGATTTTCCCCACGTCGCCTCGCAACTGTCCCGATGCAGCCGCTCGCCAAACCCATCTGGAGAGTAGCTCCTTGGTTCGCGTTGAGGGTTCTGGGAATTGCTGGAAAAAACGTCCCAGCAGCGTAAACAGAGCTGCATAGGGAACGAGTTGCGCGACCGGAATCCTCGCGTCTGCCTTCAGAAAGACAATCGCGCGACGAAGAGCTCGCGTTGCATCGCCAATAGCTCCGGTCCATTGCGGATCGTCAAAGTGGCGCGATCGAACGCTGCTCGTGGGCTCGACGCCACGCATAGAGAGAACCGATTGCCGATAAGGCAAGCGGGACACGTTGCCGAATCTGAGATCTTGCAGTGCGTGGGCGATCTCATTAAGACTCGATGGTTGTTCCCCCGGTCCGGGCGAGTAGATCGCATTGAAGACTTCTGTTTGGTTGAGGCGCCGACCCGTGTTGTTTGTACGTCGGAAAACCTCCCGCAGGACCCTGTCGTTTTCACTCTCGACGATTACGGACGGCACCTCGTACTCTTGAATGGTGGTTGCAACACGGAACGCCTTCGCACGTAGCTCGTCGTCAAGGAATGCCTTGTGGTCCTCGAGCCACTTATGCAGTCGATTTGAATCGATGACTTCCCAGAGGGGAAGCCAAGTGTCCGGAGGTATAAGTCGTGCGGCGCGGCGCACAAAGGCTTCGCTTTGAAGATCAAAGTAGAACTCGTAGTCGTCCGCTCGTGATTTCAAGTCTGGGAGCGCGTGAAGGAGTGCTGCAGTCAAGGCCGTGGTGCGCTGTTGACCATCGACGACCCACAAGGCATCGGTTGTCTGCGGAGCATCGAAGGTGACTGGTCCGAATGCAACAATACCGGCTGGAGCGGGCTCGCGCCGCTTCCATAGAAGTAGAGTTCCAATCGGGTACCCGTTTCTGATGGAATCGAACAGATCGCGCACGTCACCGGAATCCCACCTCAGCCCTCGTTGGAACTGAGGCACTCGGAGGAGCCCATCGCGAGCGGCTGCCACGAGCTTGCGCACCGTCCAGGATTTTGACTCAGGTGGCTTCTCGAGTGGATGTAGCATCTGTGAACCTCCAGGTGGCGATGTTACGCGCACACCTGCGGAGTTGCTACCGCTACGCGACCTATCGCGCTCGGCTTGACCAGAAAGGACGCTCCAGTCTGGTAGCGTCTTCTGAACCAGCTCCGGATTTGGTGGGAGCCCACACAAGCCTCGAGAGTGCTTTAGGAGTTGTCTATATAACGACGCAAGCGAACGACATCTACGCCGGAGTTCATGAGGGAACCAGCGGGCATGCGAAG
The DNA here is from genome assembly GCA_038231075.1 of Myxococcales bacterium. Classification (GTDB taxonomy): domain Bacteria; phylum Myxococcota; class Myxococcia; order Myxococcales; family 40CM-4-68-19; genus JBBRMA01. Next base: position 2,742 of record JBBRMA010000090.1, read on the forward strand.
GTGGTCAACTGCACGGTCGGGCAGGTCTCAAAGGATCTTGAAATGACCGAGACCGCCCTGGGGGACCGCGTGAAGAAGGATGAGAGGGGGCGAGACTGCCTCAGCCGGGTGCGCTCAGTGCTGGCCGAGGGGAAGAGTCGCTGAGGGGGAGTGCTCAGGCCGGCACGATGCGACCGGTGGTCAGCTGCTGAGGCCGGACTCCCCGCCAGGCCGCGCTTTGCGCGTTCTGATCCCTGTACTTCGCCGCGAGACTAGCTCAACTCAAGCAACTCAAGCCCGCAGCAGCGCGGCGCCCCAGTGGAACCCGGCGCCCAGGCCGACGAAGCAGATCAGGTTGCCTTCCTTCACCTTGCCGGCCTGTTTGGCCTCGTGGAACGCGAGCGGGATGGTCGCCGCCGTGGTGTTCCCATAGCGCTGGATGTTGTTGAAGACCTTGTCGTCGGGCAGCCCGAGCGTCTTCTGCACCGCCTCGTTGATGCGCAGGTTCGCCTGGTGGGCGATGAGCAGATCGACGTCGGCGGTGGTCAGCCCGTGCTTGCCGAGCAGCTCTCGCACGGCCTCGGGCATGCGGGTCAGGGCCATCTTGAAGACGCCGCGGCCGTTCATCTCGGGGATGTGGCGCCCCTCGACGAAGTCCTTGCTGGTGACGTAGGGACGCTGGGCGAAGCCGCAGGCGGGGACGTAGAGATCCTTGAAGTTGGAGCCGTCGGAGTGGAGCTGGAAGCCGAGCAGCCCGCGCTCGCCCTCCTCGGCGCGCAGGACGACCGCGCCCGCCGCGTCGCCGAAGAGCACGGTGCGGTCGCGAAACCTGGTGTTGAAGGCGCGCTCGGCGTCGCTTGGCGCCTCGCCGCCGTGGCCGAACAAGTAGTCCCACTGGGTCCAGGGCATGAAGCCCGAGTGGACCTCGGCGCCGACCAGCAGGAGCGTCTTGGCGTGGCCCGAGCGCAAGAGCGCGTCCGAGACCTGGAGGCCATAGAGGAAGCCGGTGCACTGCTGGCGCACGTCGAGCGCGGGGATGTGCCCGAGGCCGAGCTTGGTCTGCAAGATGCCGCCGCAGCCGGGAAAGAAATGGTCGGGCGTCATGGTGGCAAAGACGATGTAGTCGACCTCGGACTTGTCGATCTTTGCGTCGGCCAGCGCGGCCAGGGCGGCCCGCAGGCCCAGATCGCTTGTGGCCGTGCCCTCCTTGACGAAGTAGCGCTCCTCGACGCCGCTGCGCTCACGAATCCAGCTGTCGGAGGTGTCCATCACGCGGCTTAGCTGCTCGTTCTTCACGAGCTCTTCACCCACCGCGAAACCCGAGCCGACGATGCGCGTGCGCAGCATGCTTGCCTCCTCGAATCAGGCGGGGTTCTAGCACGGGCCAGAGGGCGTGGCGCGGCCATCGCCTGGTAACCAATGAACGCCGGCGGCATCAGAGGGCAGCATGAAGCCAATTCGCGTCTACACCACGACCTACTGCGGCTATTGCACCCGCGCCAAGAGGCTGCTCGACAGGAAGGGTCTTCCTTATGAGGAGATCAACGTCGAGGACGACGACGAGAAGCGCGACTGGCTCGTGCAGGCCACCGGCCGGCGCACGGTGCCGCAGATCTTCATCGGCGAGCAGGCGATCGGCGGCTCGGACGAGCTGCACGCCCTGGAGGCGGCCGGCAAGCTCGACGCGCTGGTGCGGGGCGATGTCGCCTGACTCTCAGTGGGTGTTGTCGTTGGCATAGGCTTCAATCCCGTGCTCCGCGACGTCCAGGCCCTGGCGCTCCTCGTCGGAGCTCGAGCGGATGCCGATGAGCTTGTCGCAGAGCTTGAACGCCAGATAGCCGGCGGGCAGGCCGTAGACCCAGACCGAGAGAAAGCCAAGGAATTGGATCCCAAAGGTCGGGATGGTGGTGCCGCCGATCAGGTCGCCGCCCGGATGGACCCAGGTGGCCGGCAGCCAGCCCCACCAGAACGCCTGGCCATAGAGCCCGGCGAGCAGGCCGCCGATCAGGCCGCTTGCGAGGTGGCAGGCGATGGTGCCGATGGCGTCGTCGATCTTGAGCTTCCGCTCGACGAAGTTGAAGGTATAGGGAAATTGAAAGCCCGCGACGAGGCCGATGAAGAGGCCATATCCGGGCGGGGCGAAGCCGACGCAGCCGCAGACCGCGACCAGGCCGCCGAGGAGACCATTGCAGAGCACCAGCGGGTCGGCTTTGCGGTGCAATCGATATCCGGCGATCAAGGCTCCGAGCGTTCCTCCCGCGCCCGCGAGCGCGGTGGTGGCGAACACCCACCAGATATCGCTGAAGAGATAATCAGCCAGATACAAGCCGCGCAGGCCGGCGCCCTTGCCGAGCGCCGGGTGGGCGGCGGCGTTGGCGACCACCGAGCCGCCGTTGAAGCCGAACCAGCAGAAGGCCAGCAAGAGCGAGGAGAAGACGGTCAGCAGCACGTTGTGCGCCGGGATGGCGTTTGGCTGGCCGTCTTTTCGATAGCGGCCGATGCGCGGGCCGACATACCAGCCGCCGACGAGGCCGATGATTCCGCCCAGCGCGTGCACGCCGGTCGAGCCGGCATAGTCGGTATAAGGCGCCCAGAAATGCTTTCCGCTGGCGTCGGCCACCATTCCGTAAGCGGTGAGCGCTGCGCCGCGGGCGCTGTCCACCGCCGGCGTGAAGAGGCGGTCCATGAAGAGCACGACCGAGCTGTGGGGGTCGAGGAGCGGCGAGCCGGCGAGGCCTCCCCAGATGAAGAAGCCGAAGATTGGATAGATGATTCCTGAGTACAGGAAAGCAAAGAGTAGATAGGCCTTGAAGCGGAAGCGCTCGCTGAAGACGGTGCCGGGGATCGCCATGCTCGTGATCGCAAACGTCAGCGAGCCGAAGAAGTTCGTCATGTAGAGATCGGGCGCGGCCTTGAAATCCCAGGGTAGAGAGCTCGCGCCGGACCCCGCCCAGCCGACGTAGCCCGTGATCGCGTCGTCGACCGCGGCCAGCGTCGGCCCGCCGCCCGCCTGGTGCAGCACGTAGCAGAGCGGCCAGGCGAACGCCTTGATGGCAAAGCCGACGCCCCAGAACGCAAAGGTCGCGATGGCCGTGTGCGAGAGCACCTTGGCCGCGACGTGGGCGGCGTTCTTGGCGCGGACCGAGCCGGCCTCGAGCAGCAAGAAGCCGCTCTGCATGAAGAAGATGATGGCGAAGCAGACGGCCCACCAGCAGACGGCGACGACGGTGGCGAGGCGGGCGAACTGGTCCTGCGCGACGGGAAGCGGGGCGGCCAGGAGCATCGGCAATCCCTACCACCGCGACGCGTCGTGTCAATGGCGGGCGCCGACGACTGTGGCGTGTTAGAAGATGCCTCCGTCATGGTTCCCGAGAAGTACAGACTGGCGGCCATCGGTCGCCACTTGCTGGCGGCGTTCGAGCGGCGCAGGCCGGCCATCGCGCGCTTCGACGCAGAGGCCATCGCCTCGCTCTCGGCCGAGTCGGAAGCGGCGCTGACCCAGATGGAAGCGCAGCTGCACGAGATGGAGATGAACGACCCGCCCTATTGGGCCAAGGTCCGGCACGCAATGGAGAACGTCGTCATCCCTCGCTATGTCGCGCTGGCCCGCGAGGAGAACGTCCGCGCCGCCGATGACTACGGCCTCTGGCGCGGCGGAGATATCGTCGCGCGGGCCACGTTTGCGGGCGTGGGCCTGTTTCTCGGCGGGCTCGCCGTCGCGATCCCCTGGATCCCCGTCACGGAGAAGTGGGTGCCTTGGCTGCTCTTCGTCGGCGGACCTTTTGTCCCCGACGCCTATTTCTGGTGGTATCAACGGCGATATCGGAAGAAGCTCGACCGCTTGATCGCCGAATTGCAGCAGGCCGGCGAGAGCATCGAGACCTATCGGCCGCTCTCGGAAGTGCAGCGCACGCTGGCCGGCGAGGGCGCGCCCTCGCAGGAGCAAAATGGCTCTCAACATCCCGAAGGTCGGGTTCCCCAGGGTCGCCTCTAGCCGCCTCTTCAAGCTCGGCTGGCTGGTGGCCTCGTTGTTCCTCGTTCTGGTGGTCTCCTACAACTCATGCACGACCTATATCCACCCCGGCGAGGCCGGCGTGAAGCAGAGCAAGTTCGGAAAGGGAATCGAGGAGCGTGTCTATGAGACCGGCCTGCACTACGTGGGCGCCGGCGAGACGCTGCACATCTTCCCCACCGACCTGCAAGTACTGGAGCTGACCGACAGCAAGGCGGAGTCGAGCGAGGACCACCGCACCACGACGGCAATCAACATCCAGACCAGCGAAGGGTACAACGTCCGCGTGGACGCGACGGTGCTCTACCGGATCAAGGATCCACTCAAGGTCATGAAGACGCTTGGACCGGGCCGGATGTTCGAGGACTCGGCGGTCATCCCCCGCAGCTCGCAGGCCTTGCGGCGCGCGCTCGGCGAGCTCGACGCCGAGGAGTTCTATCGCGGCAACAAGCGCATGCAGAAGCAGGAGCAGGCGCACGCGGCGCTCTCCAAGGAGCTCGGCGAGAGCGGCATCGAGGTGCTCGAAGTGATGGTCCGCAAATATATCTATGACCAGCGCTACCAGGCCGCGATCGAGGGGCGCAAGGTGCAGGACCAGACCGTCTTCAAGAACGAGGCCGAGGCCAAGGCGGCCACCGCAACCGCGGCCAAGAACAAGATCGTCGCCGAGGGCGCGGCTTCAGTGCAGGTAGAGTTGGCGCGCGGCGAAGGCGAAGTGAAGAAGCTGGCCGCCGAGGCCGATCTCTATCGACGCAAGAAGGCCGCCGAGGGAGATCTATTGCTCAAGCTGGCCGAGGCGCAGGGCACCGAGCTCGAGAGCCAGGCGCTGCGGGGCGTCGGCAGCGAGAACATGGTGGGGCTGCGCATGGCCGAGGCGCTGCGCGGGACCGCGGTCATCGTGCTGCCGACCGACGGCGAGGGCGGGATGAACCCGCTCGATTTGAAGTCGATGCTCAAGCGGTTTGACGTGAAGGGGGAATGATGCGCGCTGCACTCATTGCAGGCCTGGCGGTGCTCAGCGGTTGCACCTTTCATTCGACCGACTCCAACGAGGTGGGCGTCCTGACGCGCAAGGTGGCCCCGTTCGGCAAGACCGGCGTGCAGGACGAGGTCTTCGCGCCCGGCGCCACCTATACCTTCGTGCCCTTCTTTACCGATTGGTCCGTCTTCAAGACCAATACCCAGAATCTAGAGATGGTGGCCGACGCCAGGCGCGGCGATCGCAATACGCGCGACGATCTAGAGTTCAAGACCCATGACGGAAACGACATCTCGGTGGACGTCACCGTCTCCTGGCGCATCGAGCCCTCGAAGACGCCGCACCTCTTGCAGTTCGTCGGCGCCTCCACCGAGATCGTCAAGGAGAAGCTGGTCCGCCCGCTCTGCCGATCGCTGGTGCGCGACGTCTTGAACACCATGACCAGCGAGGAGTTCTACGTCTCGGAGAAGCGCTTCTTGAAGGCCGAGGAGGCGCGCACCAGGCTCGCCGCGGTGGCGGGGCCCGAGGGCGTCCTGATCGAGCGCGTGCTGCTCGGCGAGCACCGCTTCGCCAAGAAGTACGAGGAGGTCATCCACGACAAGAAGCTGGCCGAGCAGACCGCGGAGCGGATGGTGAGCGAGGGCAAGGCCGCCGAGCAGGAGGCGCTCTCGAAGCTTGCGACGGCAAAGGGCCAGGTCGAGCAGAAGATCGCCCAGGCGCGCGGCCAGTTCGAGAGGGTCAGGCTCGAGACCGACGCCGAGCTCTATCGCGCCAAGAGCGCGGCCGAGGCAGTCCGGGCGGAGAAGGCGGCGCACGCGCAGGGCATCCGGAAGCAGAACGAGGCCATGGGCGGCGCCGGCGGGCGCACGCTGGTCAAGCTGCGCATCGCCGAGGCGCTGGAGGGGAAGCAGCTCATCTTCATTCCCGGCGGCGGCAAGGGCGGCGCGCTGCAGACGGTGAACATGAACGACCTGATCGCGCGCTTCGCGGGCGCGGCCGAGGTGCGGCGCGCGGGCAAGGAGCCTTCGGCGGTGGAAGAAGGGAAGTGAGCCCAAGCACGCTGCAGCTCGTGCTCGAGTACGACGGCGCGCGCTTCGTCGGCTGGCAGGTGCAGCGCGAAGGGCGCAGCGTGCAGGGCGTCTTGCAGGGGGCGATCGAGAAGCTCTGCAGCGTGCAGCCAGGCTCGGTGCGCGTGACCGGCGCCGGGCGCACCGACTCGGGCGTGCACGCGCGCGGGCAGGTGGCCAGCCTCACCGCCCCGCGCGAGCTGCCGCTGAAGGCCTGGATGGCCGGGCTCAACGCGCTCTTGCCCGAGGACCTGGCCTGCGTGCGCGCGCGCGTGGCGCCCGACGGGTTCGATGCGCGCCGCCATGCTCGCGGCAAGCGTTATGTGTACTCAATCCACAACGCTGATATCAGGACGCCGCTCTTGCGCGGGCGCGCCTGGAGCGTCCGGCGGCCGCTCGATCTGGCGGCGATGCGCGCGGCCTTGCCAGGCCTGCTCGGGAAGCTCGACTTTGCCGCCTTGCGCGCCGCTGATTGCAGCGCCAATACCACCGTGCGCGAGGTTCGCTCGCTGCAACTCAAGCAAGAGGGCGCCTTGATTGCCTTGAGTCTCGAGGCCACGGCTTTTCTCAAGCATATGGTGCGCAATATCGTCGGCACCCTGGTCGAGGTGGGCCATGGCAAGCGCGAGCCGGCGTCGATTGCGGCCCTGCTCGCGTCGCGCGACCGCAACCAGGCCGGCCCCACCGCGCCGCCGCACGGGCTCTTGCTCGACGAGGTCTTCTATCTGCCCGGCCTGACCGACCCGCGCGCTCCTGCCGCGGTGGCGGAGAGCGAGCAAAGCGAGGACGACGAGTGAGCGTGCTCGACCCCGTCCGGCGCGCGCTGCGGATGCTCGCCTGGGCCGCGGCGTTGGGCCTGCTCGCGACCGTCCTGCATTCCTTGATCGCGCTGCAGGCCGCGCCGGCGCTGGTCCGGATCGCTTCACGCGCCTCGAGCGAAGAGGGCCGCGCCGTGCTGGCCCAGGCCTTGAGCGGGCTGCTCCTCGCGCTGCTCGCCTTCGCGGTGGTCTGGCTGGCCTCGCGCCTGATCGAGCTGCCCTTCGCCACCGGCGCGGCCGCGGGCGCCTTCGCGGCGCTCTTGCCCGTGCTCATCGTGGTCGCCGTGGAGAATGATGCGCAGGCCCTGGGGCCTCCCTCGCTCCTGGCGGTGCGCGGCGGCACGGTGCTGCTGGCCGCCGTCGCTTCAGGCCTGGCGGCTGGCCGCGCTAAGGCTTGACGGTTTGCTCAACACCCAAGTGAGTTTGTCCTATCTGGTGTCTTCGATCGCCGAGCTTGATCGAGAAGGTGCCCGGAGGCTCTTCCTGGAGCCGATCGCTGAGAGAGAGCTGCGCCGCACGCGAGAGGCGCGCGCGCTCCCCGCCGGGCAGCTTCACATAGAGGGCGTCATTGTGGCCGATCGATAGTTCGTCGGGATCGAGGTTGAGCGCGCGGCCATCCAGCAGCTCCGCGCGCAGCTCTCCCGCCGCCTCATCGACGGCCAGTGAGCGGACGAAAAAGGCCACGTCATCGACCGCGACGTAAGCCCAGTCGGTGCCAAGGCGCGTGGCGAAGCGGCCGTCGGGCGCGCGGTGCAGGTTCTTGTGCAGCGCGGCAGCCAGGCGCTCGTGCTCGATGGGCTCGCCCTCGTGCAGGAAGCGGCCCTCGTTGTCGATGCGCAGGCCGCTCGCCTCGCGGAGCCGTTGCAGCAGCGCCTCGTCCATGGCCGCGACTATTGCGCCGGAATGACCGCGCCCGCGTACTTCTTGCCGATCAGCTCGCGAGACGCCGGCGAGCGCAGCGCCTCGACCAGCGCCTTGATGCGCGCGTCGGCGGCGTGGTCCTCGCGCGCGACCACCACGTTGGGAAAGAGCGAATCGGCGCCTTCTGAGTAGAGCGCGCCGCGCGGGTCGAGCTTTGCCTGCAGCGCGAAGTTGCCATTGATGACCGCGGCCGCCACGGTGCCAAGCTGCTCGGGCACCTTCTGCGCGGGCTCGAGGCGGAACTTGAGGCCGAGCTTGTTCTCGGCGATGTCGCCGATCCCGGCGTCGAGGCCCCTGCCTTCGGCGCGCTTGATGAGGCCCGCGCCCTCGAGCAAGGAGAGGGCGCGGCCCAGGTTCGACGGATCCTCGGGCAGCGCGATGGCGTCGCCGGCCTTGAGCTCCGAGAGCGCCTTGAGCTTCTTCGAGTAGATGGCCATCGGCTCGACGTGCACCTTGCCGACCACGACCAGCGGGGCGCCGTGGGCCGCCCGCCAGCGCCAGAGGTAGGGCTCGGTCTGGAAGAAGTTCGCGTCCAGGTCGCCGCGCGCGACGGCGATGTTGGCCTTGGCGTAGTCGTCGAATTCCTTCAACTCAACCTCCACGCCCTGGGACTTCAAGTCGGCGGTGACCGCGCGGATCAGATCGCCGTGGGGCACCTTGGTCGCTCCAATGCGCAGCGGGCGGTTGGAAGCACCCCCGGGCACCCCGCCGGCGCTGGCCGCGGCGGCTGGCGTCACGGCCGCCTCGTTCTTGCAGGCGACCAGGGAGAGCAGGGCAAAGAGGGCAATGCGACGCATTTGTTGCTCCTTCAAAGCAGTTGGCGCGGCCGTCTATCACGGCCGCGCCAGGTAAGTAACGCGCGACGTCAGCCGAGACGTTGAGTTAATGAAGCTGCGCGCCGGCCGGGGGCTCGGCCGCTTCCACGGTGGACGAGGACGTTCGCGTGAACGTCAGCACGTCGTTCGAGGCTCCGGCGTCCACGGCGATGGTGTCTCCCGGGTGGAAGTCACCCTGCAAGAGCTTGAGCGCCAGGGGGTCGAGGATCATCTTCTGGATGGCCCTCTTCAGCGGCCGCGCGCCATAGACGGGGTCATAGCCAGACTCTCCCACGGCGGCCTTGGCTGCCTCGCTCAGCTCCAAGCGGAGCTGCTTGTCTGCGAGCAGCTTGCCCAGCCGAAGGAGCTGGATGTCCACGATGCGGGTGAGCTCGCTGCGCTCGAGCGAGTGGAAGACCACGATCTCGTCGATGCGGTTGAGCAGCTCTGGGCGCAGCTCGGCGCGAATGGCCTCGCGGACGCGCGTGTCCTCGAGCTCGCGGTCCTCGCCGCGGACGTGCTGGCTGCCGAGGTTCGAGGTGAGGATGATGAGGGTATTGCGGAAGTCGATGGTGCGGCCCTGGCCGTCGGTGAGCCGCCCGTCGTCGAGGACCTGGAGGAGCACGTTATAGACGTCGCGGTGCGCCTTTTCGATCTCGTCGAAGAGGACGACGGCATAGGGACGACGCCGCACCGCCTCGGTCAATTGGCCGCCTTCGTCATAGCCGACATATCCCGGCGGGGCGCCGATCAAGCGCGCCACCGAGTGCTTCTCCATGTATTCCGACATATCGAGGCGAATCATCGACGCCTCGTCGTCGAAGAGGAACTCGGCCAGCGCGCGCGCCAGCTCGGTCTTGCCGACGCCGGTGGGGCCGGCGAACAGGAAGCTGCCGAGGGGACGGTTCGGGTCCTGCAAGCCGGAGCGCGCGCGCCGGACGGCATTGGACACCGCGCGGATGGCGTCGTCCTGGCCGACCACGCGGTCGTGCACGCGGTCTTCCATGTGGACGAGCTTCTGCATCTCGGCCTCGAGCAGCTTGGAGACGGGGATGCGCGTCCACTTCGAGACCACCTCGGCGATGTCCTCGGCGTCCACCTCTTCCTTGAGCATGCGCCGCGGCTTCTGCAGCTCACCCAATCTCAGGTTGAGCGTACTCAACTCTTTTTGTAATCCGGGCAGCACGCCATACTTCAGCTCGGCGGCCTTGCCCAGGTCGCCGCGCCGCTCGACGTCGGCCATCTGGTTGTTGACCTCTTCGATCTTCTCCTTCACCGAGCGGATCTTCTTGATCGCCTCTTTCTCGTTCTCCCAATGTGCCTTGAGCGCGTTGAACTCTTCATTGAGCTGGGCGATGTCGCGCTCGAGGACGGCCTTGCGCCCCTGGCTGACCGGATCGCTCTCCTTGGCCAGCCCCTGCTGCTCGATCTGCAGCTGCATCAGCCTCCTGCGCACCTCGTCCATTACGACCGGCATGGAGTCGATCTCCATCCGCAGGCGAGACCCCGCCTCGTCGATGAGGTCGATGGCCTTGTCGGGGAGGAACCGGTCGGCGATATAGCGATTGGAGAGCGTCGCCGCCGCGACCAGCGCGTTGTCCTGGATGCGCACGCCGTGGTGCACCTCGTAGCGCTCCTTCAAGCCGCGCAGGATCGAAATGGTGTCCTCGACCGACGGCTCGCCCACCTGGACGGGCTGGAAGCGCCGCTCGAGCGCGGGATCCTTCTCGATATACTTTCGATACTCATTGACGGTGGTCGCGCCGATGCAGTGCAGCTCGCCCCGGGCCAGCGCTGGCTTCAGCATGTTGCCCGCGTCCATCGCTCCCTCGGCCGCGCCGGCGCCGACGATGGTGTGCAGCTCGTCGATGAACAAGATCACCTGCCCTTCGGCCGAGACCACCTCCTTGAGTACGGCCTTGAGTCGCTCCTCGAACTCACCGCGGAACTTGGTGCCCGCGACCAGCGCCGCCATGTCGAGCATGACGATGCGTTTGTTCTTCAGCCCCTCGGGCACGTCGCCGTCGATGACCCGGCGGGCCAGCCCTTCGACGATGGCCGTCTTGCCCACGCCCGGGTCGCCGATGAGGCAGGGGTTGTTCTTGGTGCGGCGCGAGAGCACCTGGATCACGCGGCGGATCTCCTCGTCGCGGCCGATGACGGGGTCGAGCTTGCCCTTGCGCGCCTTCTCGGTGAGATCGACGGCATACTTCTCCAGCGAGCGGAAGGTGCTCTCCGGATCCTGCGTCGTCACCCGCTGGCTGCCGCGCACGGCCTGCAGCGCTTGCAGGATGCGGTCGCGCGTCGCGCCGCTGGCCTTGAGCGCGGCCGGCGCGCCGCGGTCGCTCTTCTCGGCGGCGAGGCCAAGCAGGAGGTGCTCGGTCGAGACATAGTCGTCCTTGAGCTTGCCGGCCTCGTCCTGGGCGGCGTCCATCACCTTGAGCGTGCGCTGGCTGAGGTTGCCTCCCTCGCCGCCGTGCACGGAGGGCTGCTTGCGCAGGTCTTCCTCGAGCCGGAGCTCGACGAGCTTCGGGTCCGCGCCGATGCGTTGGAGCAGCGGCAAGACGAGGCTGTCTGGCTGGGCGAGCAGGGCTGCGAGCAGGTGCTCGGGCTGGATCTCCTGGTGGTCGCGCTTGCGGGCGATCGCCTGGGCTGCTTGCATCGCCTCTTGGGCTTTGACCGTGAGCTTGTCCATGCGCATGGCCGCAACGTAACCTGCCAAACAAGGCAGGCAAGGGCCGGCCCAGGCGATTGGTCGAAGGCCGCGGAGAGCCGGCGCAGAGGTGGAAACGAGCGCGTGGCCGAGGCCCCGGGCCTGCGCCGGTGCCAAAGCGCGAGGGGAGATGCCAACCCATTGACACCTGCGGCAGCCGCGCGGGGCTTTGCGGACAGCGGACCAATCAGTTCAAGGAAGGGCGGCCCGGCTCATCGGGCGGCGGTAGAGGAGGCGGCGCGATTGGCCCGCGTGCTATCGTCCTTGGCCCATGAAATCGGCCGACGAGCTCGAGCAGGGCAAGCAGCACCTCGCGGGGGGGCGGCCGCACGAGGCCGACGCCGCGTTCGAGCGCGCCCTCTCGGCCGAAGAGCCGCAGCGGCTGGCGCAGGCGGCCTCGGCGGCGGGGCGGCTGGCGCACCGGGCCGGGCAGGCGCTCCTCGCGGCCCGCTGGTATGCGCGCGCGGCGGCGCTCGACCCGCGCGATCCGGAGCATCCCCACGACCGGGGCCTGGCGCTGCTCGAGGCAGGTGAAGTGGGCCTCGCCGCGCAGGCGCAGGCGGCGGCGCTGGCGCTCGACCCCGACCACCTGGGCGCGCGGGCGCAGCGAGCGGCCGCGCTGGAGGCGCTCGGCGACGACGAAGGCGCCGCGCGAGAGCTCGAGCAGGTCCTGCGCCGCACCGGTCCGCAGCCGGCGCTGCATGCGCGCCTCCTCGGCCTGCGCGAGGCCGCCGCGCGCGCCAGCCATCGCAGCCTGATCGGCGTGCCGCTGCCGCGCTTGCGCAACAGCCGGCTGGTCGGCGCCATCTTCGCGCCCGAGAGCTCGACCGACGCGGGAGGGCGCTATCGCTCCGGGTTCGGCACGCTCCGGGCCGCGCCAGGAGCCGACGGGCGCGTCCGCGAGCTGGTGCTGCTGTTCGACGACATGGAGGCCAGCCTGCACCGGACCGATCTGGCCTACGGGGGCGCCACCGAGGACGATCAGGGTCGCCGGGTGCCGCTCGATGAGTTCTCGAGCGCGGCGACGATCTTTCTCTCCGAGGCGCTGGGCGTCGAGCCGCAGCGCGTGCGGCGCATCCTCCGCTGGCTCCTCTCGCAAGAGGCTGGCCGCGGGCCGCACCGGCTGGCGCGGGCGCACGTCAGCTGGCTCATCCTGGCAGAGGGCGGCAGCGAGAGCGGAAAGCGGCGCTACGGCTTGTCGGTCGAGGCCGCGCCCGAGCTGGTCTGAGCTGGCTGGCTGGAGCGCCGCTGCACGAACTTCATCCGCAGATCGTAGAGCAGCGTCTCGAGAAATCGCGTCTCGTCACCGGTCAGGTTGCCCCGGGTCTTCTCTTGCAACAGCGCGAGCAGATCGATGGACTGCTGCGCCAGGGCCAGATCGACGGGCTGCTTCTCGCCGCTGGTGGGGTCTGGCGCCTCGCCCAGGTGGATGAGCGCGGACGAGCCGAGCGAGAGCAGGAAAGTCCCGAAGTCGATGCTGCGCGGTCGGTCGGCCATCGGTCACCCCAGGTCGAAGCTGAACTCTTGCAGAGCGTACCCGCGCTGGATGAGCAGCGTCGCGCGCCCGCTCTTCTTGGCCTGGCCGAGCGCCTTGCGGAACTGGCGCAGCGTCTCGATCTCGGCGCTGTTGAGGGCGCGCACCAGATCCCCTTTGCGCAGGCCGGCGCGGTGGGCGGCGGAGCCCCGATCCAGGCGGCCGATGGCCAGGAGCTTGCCGTCGCTGCGATAGCCCGCGCCTTCTGCCTGCTGTGGCGTCAGCTCGACCAGCTGCATTCCGGTGCGCTGCTCGAAGAGGGCCTGGGCGCGCTCGGCGGTCAGCGGCAGGGCGGCGAGGCGCACCTCGACCGGCTCGCGGGCGCGGAGGATGCCGAGCGTCACCGTGGTGCCGACCGGGATGTCGCGGAGGTGGAAGCGCAGCTCGTCGGCGTCGCGCACCGGGGCGGCGTCGATCTTGACGATGGTGTCGCCGCGGTGCAGGCCCGCTTTCGCTGCCAGTGAACCCTCTTCCACAGAGGTCACGAGCGCGCCCGCCTTGGCGCCGAGCGCCGAGGCCTGGTCGGCGTCGAGCGCCTCGGCGTCGAATCCCCAGAAGGCCTGGGCCAGCTCACCGCTCCTGGCCAGCTCCCGGCCGACCCGCAGCGCGCGGTCGAGGGGGATGGCGAAGCCGATGCCTTGCGCGTTCGCGTAGATGGCCGAGCAGACGCCGATCACCTGGCCATCGGCGTTGAGCAAGGGCCCGCCCGAGTTGCCCGGGTTGATGCTGGCGTCGGTCTGGATGAAGTCGTAGTAGCTCCGCCCCTCCGCATGCACGGTGCGGTGGAGGGCGCTGATGACGCCGACGCTGACGCTTTGGTTGAGCCCGAACGGGTTGCCGATGGCGATGGTCGGCTCACCGAGCAGCAGATCCGCCGAGGTGCCGAGCGGCGCGACCGGGAAGGGTCCGTCCGCCTGGATTTTCAATACCGCCAGGTCGCCCGAGGGGTCGGTGCCGACCACCTTGGCGGTGTAGTCGGAGCCGTCGTCCATGGTGATCTGGATGCGGCTGCCCTGCGCCACCACGTGGTAGTTCGTGAGCACGAGGCCGGTGCTGTCGAAGACGAAGCCCGTGCCGAGCGAGGTCCGCACCTCGTCGCGGGCGCGGCGGCCGTTGCCGAAGTAGAGCTCGAACGGGTCGTCGGCGGCTCGCCGGCGCACCACTTCCTGGGCGTTGATGTTGACGACCGCGCCCTTGGCACCCTCGACCGCCTTCACCAGCGCGGTGCGACGCGCGGAGGAGATCCCATCCGCGCGCGCGGGGTTCAATCCCGACAAGGCCAGCGCGCAGAGGGCCGCGAAGGCGAGCTTGCCCATGGCGCTCTCTACCGGGACGGGCCGAGCTCACCGGAGGTGGCGAACTCGGTGTTGACCTTCTCGGCCTTCTCGCCCACGTCGGGCAGCGCCTTGAGGTGCTTCTGCAGATCCTTCTCGTCGAGAAGGCCCTTCTTGAGGTAGCGCTCGACCACGCGGCGGTCGAGCCACTTCGGATTGATGTCGCTGTGCTTCTCTGTGGCCATGAAGAGGTTGCTCCCTGCAAAAGGGGCGGGAACGTAGCACAGGAACGCGCGCGCGCAAGCCGCATTCCATGGCGTACCCTCGGGCGATGACGCGCGCAGAGAGACTGCAGAGGCTCGCCGGGCTGTACGCCATCGCCGACGATTCGGCCGCGCGGCCGCCGCTCGAGCTGGTCCAGGCCTTCGTGCGCGGAGGCGCCGCCGTGGTGCAGCTCAGGCTCAAGCGGCTGCCCGCTCGGGAGCTCTTGCGCGTGGCCCGCGAGGCGAGCGTCCTCTGCCGGTCCGCGGGCGTTTTGCTCTTCGTCAATGACAGACCCGACGTGGCGGCGCTCGCGGGGGCCGACGGGGTCCACCTCGGCCAGGACGATTTATCGGTGGCCGACGCGCGCGCCACAGTGGGGCCGGAGGCGTTGATCGGACAATCCACGCACTCGGACGCGGAGCTCGACGCGGCGCTCGCGGCTGGCGCGGACTGCATCGGCTTCGGGCCGGTCTTCGCCACCTCGAGCAAGCCTGGCGCGGTCCTGCCCCCGCCGCACGGGATCGACGGGCTGGCCCGGGCGGTGCGGCGCGCCGGACGAACGCCGCTGATCGCGATCGGCGGCATCACGCTGGCGACAGCGGCGCAGGTCGCAGCGACAGGCGCGGCGTGCGCGGCCGCAATCGGCGAGCTGTGCAACGCGCGCGACCCGGAAGGCCGCGCGAGGGAGCTGGCCAATGCTCTTCAGCGCCCGCGCAGAAGCGGCGATTGATTAGAGAGCCTGGAGTCCAGGAGGCCAGGAAAATCGTGACCTCAACCGCTCGAGCCGCCGGATGCGGATCGGCGCGTCCGCCGGCGTAGGGCAGGACGCGCACGGCGCGGCCCGGCCGGGAGTCCGGCCGTGGCGGAAGGGAGGCTCAGACAGCTTGCTGGCTGAGGGGAACCCGCAGGGTTCCCTCCAACGGGACGACGTACATCGATGAGGAACGAAGTTCCGAACCGATGTACTAGGGCCTGTCCTCAAATTCGAGGCCCTGCGGCTGGGTGGCCACCAGCGCGGCGCTGCGGTTGGGAGCGAGAAAGAGGTTGCGCGGCGATCGGAAGTTTGATCGAAGCTTCCGATGCACCGACATGAACTGAGCGACTC
>JBBRMA010000091.1:0-18204 GCA_038231075.1 Myxococcales bacterium
AGATATCCGCGCAGCTCCACGACTACCGATTCCATGCTCCGGCCCCCGTTCCGGCTGGTGATTTGCCGGACGCGGTCCTGCATCGTCTCGAGGGCTTTAGGTGCGACGCGCCGCCGGATCTCGCCTTTCCAGCTCCAGAAACTGTAGCCGAGAAATTTGCGATTCCTATCCGGTTTCTGTTCGTCGGCTCGCGGTTCTGCTCTCCGCTTCTTTCAGCGCCGCCTCGCGGCCGGTCGCCTTGCGGTTTGCTCGGGTCGCTGCGACCTGCTTCCCGAAGGACTTTCACCTCCTGACGACGTTCGTGCTGGGCACACCGAATGTGGCTCGCTGCGCTCGCATTGATCGGATCTGTGTCGGGAGCCCTAGCCCCAATGTCGGTCAGATAGGCGCCGGAGGTACCGGTCGCGTGCAGGCAGAGACCTGCCCGCTGCCTATCTGCCAGACCTTGAGTATGGGGGGGAAATAGACATCTAGTGAGTCAGTTCTGGGCTCGAGTCTCAACCGCCATCAATTGGTTCTCTTTCCCCCAATTCCCTGATGTCAGGCAGATAAGCAAATAGGCCGCCGGCAGGCAGAGGCCTGTCGCGCGGCTTAAGGGCTCGCGCGGCAAGAAATCCGATCGATGCGAGCGCAGCGAGCCACCACACGCGCGTGGGCGCCCGTGCCGCGCGACGGGCCTCTGCTTGCCGGCGGCCGGTAGCCTTACCGGTGCTTATTTGCCTGGCATTGGTTCTAAAAAGCCTCCTTGATCGCAATCGCGATGCCCCGGTTGAGCGCGCTGCCAGTGGACCAGCCGGCGCCATAGTAGGCGTCGATCTGCAAGGTATCGAAGACGAAGAAGAAGAGGCCGGCGCCGAAGGAGCCCGCCAGCTCCGGGGACTGGCGCGGGTCATCGCGCGGCAGGTGGCGCCAGACGCCGAGGTCGTTGTAGACGCCGACCTTGATCTTGTCGCGCAGGAGCGAATGGCGGAACTCAAGATTGGAGCTGAGGACGCGCTGGGTATATTTGACCAGGCCAAAGCCGATGCGCAGGTGGTCCTCGAGCGGGATCTCGTCGAGGAAGAGCACATCGCCGATCTCGCCGGTGAGGTGGCCGCCCACGCGCAGCTCATTCCAACCGAAAGAGAAGATGCGCCGGCCTTGCAGATCGAGGCGCAGATAACCCGTGTCGCCCGAGACGGTGGGGCGGTAGATGTTCAGGTCGAGCAGGATGGCGTGGCGCAGGTCCTGGCGCAGCTCGGTCGGGTTGAAGACGTAGCTTGAGTTGGCGCGCAGGAAGCCGCGGTTCGAGACGCCCGGCACGCGGGTGACGTCGCTCGAGAGGACGCTTCCGGTGGCCGCCTCGACCTCGTAGAGCCAGCGGCGCTGGAACCCGAGCGTGAAGTAGAGCGCGAGGCCGGCGCTGAGCTGCGCGCCGGCGCCCGTGCCGAACTCCAAGGTCGTGATGCGATAGCTCTCGAGGTGCAGATCGGCGCGCTGCTGGGTCCAGAACTGCAGCTGCGGCGAGATGGTCATGCGCAGGCCGTGGCTCGAGCCGTCCCAGGGCTTGGAGAGCCAGCGCAGGCTCAAGAAGTCATTTGAGTTGACGAGGCGCGTGCTGCCGTTCGGATCGAGCGAGGAGCGAAAGGCGGCGCCGGTGAGGACGTGGATCTGCCAGCGGTCGCCCTGCTGGATCAGGTCCTTCCAGCGATAGCGGCCGCCCAGGCCATAGCCGACGCTGCCGCCGAGCTGCACCTCGGGCGAGAAGCCCGTGCCCCACGGCTCGCTGACCGCGAAGATGCGCAGCTCGTAGCCGCGCGCCGGGTGGATGCCGGGCATCGCGCGCAGCTCCTCCATGTCGTCGAGCTGCATGGTGTTGTCGGTGTCGATGAGGTGCACCGGCCAGAGCTCGAACTTGTAGCCGCTCATGCCAAACTGTCTGGCGAGCCTTGGCATCTGCAGCTCGAAGAGGCGGCGATTGAAGACGTCGAGCGGAAGATTCAAGGCCGCGCGGAAGCGCAGTGAGTTGATCCAGCCGGCGCCGACCAGGATGATCTTGTCGAGCGCGCCCTCGTCCACCTCCACTTCGATCCGCGTCCCTTTGACCTGCGCGCGCACCTTGGCGAGGACATATCCGGCGTCGCGGAGGAAGCTCGCCAGCTCGCGGGCCACCTTGTGCGCGGTGGCCGGCGTGGCGGTTGAGTCTGGAGGAAGACTCAAGACCGTTCGATAGACGAACTCATTCAAGAGCAGCGTGCCCTTGAAGACCAGCAGCTCGTGCTCGTCGGGCGGCGGGATGGTGGCGTTGGTGCCCGACAGCACCGGCGCCGGCGGGAGGTCGCTCGCGGCCGCCTCCGCGTGCGCGGCGGCGCAGAGGAGCAGCGCGGCCGCGAACACCCTTGGCGAAGGCGCGATCAGAACGTTCCGTGGACGGTGATCGAGGTGGCGGCGCCGGTGGCCGACGGGATGGTGGCATCGACCGTCCCGTGCGGCAGATAGGCCTTCACGCCGCTCGAGCCGGCGCCGACGAAGTTGGTGCTGCTGATGACCACCGAGGCGGTGCCGGTGGCGCTGGTCTTGGTGCCGGCGTAGATGCTGTTGTCGGTGTTGCTCTCTTCCAGGTTGACCTCGGTCACGTTGGCGGTCGCGTAGGTAAAGGTGCCGGTGCTGATATCGGTGTTCAACGTGTAGAGGATGGCGATGCTCTTGACCGGCGCCGGCGGTGTGCCGGTGGTGACGCCGATGGCGATGGCGCCCTGCGACTTGTTCGGGTCGTAGGTGGCTGCCGCGCTGCAGGCGGTGATGGTGGCGGTCACAGCGCCTGTCAGGGTGAGCGTGCAGCTCTGGCCGGGGATGCTGTTGCTTCCGCCGCATGACGCGAGCAGCGCGAGGGCGGAGATGGCGGAGACGCGGATCATGTGTGACCTCGATTGGGGTGAGTGGATCGCTTCAGGTAGACCGAGAGCGCTGCCAGCGCCGCTCCCGCCGCCGCAGGGGCGAAGAGGAGCAGCAGCACCGCGCCGCGATCGGCGCCGGCCTTGCCATAGGACTGGACCGGCGAGAGCAAGGTGGCGAGCCCGGCGACCGCGACCAGCAGGGCGGCCGCGACCAGCGCATGCCGGTCGAGGGCGGCCAGGAAAAGCGTGGCGAGCGCGAGCAGCGAGGCCAGGAAGAGCGCCGCCGCGGGGGCCACTTCGTGCGCGAGCAGATCGTTTCCGCCCAGGGCCGCGAGACCCGCGGCGGGCAGCAAGAAGACGGCGGCGAGCCCGAGCAGGACCCAGCGCGAGAAAGTGGCTGTTCCTTGCGTCATGGCCAAAGTCTACGACGGAAGGGTCAGGTCGCGCTGCCCTCTTCGAGCACCTGGCGCCGCCACGACAAGAGGGTCTGCGCGCGCCGGTCCGAGGTGCTCTTCGACAGGCCCGCCAGCGTCCGGATGCTCTCGCTCAGGGCCTCGCGCGTCGGCTGCTCCTTGCCGAGCAGCGCCGGGGCGAGCGCGCGCATCGCCGGGCTCGCCTCGATGGCGGCGCGGAGGAACGCCTTCTCCTCGGCGGTGTTGGGCTTCTGGAGGAGGAGCTTCTTGCCTGCCTCCTGCACCGCGAGGCCGTCGTCGCCCTCGTCGAGCCAGCCGAGCACGATGGCCGCGTTGATGGCGTACCCGACGTGGCGGCGCGAGCGCTTGGTGCGGTCGGCGATGCTCTGGGTGTCGTGCAGCCCGTCGGCGATGGCCTGCACCGTGCTGCGCACGTCGGCGAGGTTGTCCTCTTGCGGGGCGTCTGCGCTGTTGAACTCGGTGCTCATTCTGCGGGCCGTCCGTGCAAAGCGGCGACATGCCGGGGCGCGCACCTTACACGCGCAGGCGCCCGTGTGGGTGGCGCTTGTAGGCCGGCCCCTTGGCAGCGCGGCGGCCAAGGGCGATGCTCGAGCGATGGGCGGTCCCTTGCTGGTGGCCGAGTTCGAGACCTTTGCCGACTACCTCGCCGCGCACGAGGCAGAGGTCGTGGCCGGCGGCCTCTTCGTGCGCGGGGCGGTGCTGCCGGAGGGCGCGCGCACCTCCGATTGCACTTTGCGCGTGCGCATCGCGGGCCAGGACGCGGCCGAGCTGCCAGCGACCGTCGGCAGCGTCGCGCTGGGGGCGGGCGTGGCGGTCATCTTTCTCCAGGAGCCGACTGCGCTCCTGGCGCTGGCCGCCGGCGGCGGCGCTCCCGAGGCTGCTGACGAGGAGGCGGAGCTCGAGGACCGGTCCATGGACCAGCTCTCGCTGCCCGAGCGGATCAAGCTGGCCTTGACCTGCGGCCGCGAGGAGCGAATCGCGCTCTTGCGCGGCCCCCACAGGCAGCTGCAGCTCCACGTCCTCAAGAACCCGCGCATCACCGTCGATGAGGTGCAGTGGGCGGCGCGCCTGCCGACGCTCGCGCCCGACGCCCTCAAGCTGATCAGCGAGCAGCCCGAGTGGTCGCAGAACGCCAGCGTCGCCTCCGCGCTGGTGAAGAATCCGCGGACGCCGCTGCCGCTCGCGCTGCGACTCCTGCCCCGGCTGGCGGCCTCCGAGATCAGGTCCATCGCCAAAGGGAACGGGCGGCCGCCGATTGTCCAGGCCGCGAGGAAGATGGTCATTTCGTAGAGAGGCTTCCGGCAACCGACCGGGAGCACGCTCACCTTAGAAGCGCAAGGAGAGGCAGGTGAGGCCGCCGTCCATCTTGGTGAACTCGGTGATCGGCAATTCAATCAATGGCAATCCGGTTGAGTCGAGCTTGCGGCGCGTCTTTGGATAGCCCGCCGGAATCAGTAGTGAGCCATTCAAATAGAGCACGCTCGAGGCTGGCTCTTCGTCGGCGTCGGCGATGACCGACGGGAACGCGCGCAGCTCGGGGACTGATTGAAAGCGATCGCTGACCAGGAGCTGGTCTCTGCCTAGCCAGGTGACGCTCGATTTCAAGTGCAGGCCCGCGACCACCGGGATGAAGAGGGTCTCATATCCCTGCGGCGTGAGTAGAGCCTTGAGTTGAGCCGCGCCGCTTGAGTTGGTCCTGGTAGAGAGGCCGACGAGCACGGTGCGGTCCATCACCAGCACGTCGCCGCCTTCGAGCGTGCCCGGAGCCTCGATGCGGGCGAGCGGGCGGTGGCGGGCCAGGACCGGGATGATCGCCTCGATCTCGCCGAGCCGCGAAGGGGCGCCGGGGCGGGTGATGACGGCGAGCCTCGGCGTCACCACCGCCACGTCCTCGACGAAGCAGGCGTCGGCAAAGCCAGGCAGGGCGGCGAGCAGCTCGAGCTGCAGTCCCAGCGAGCGCAGCGCGGCCGCATAGGCGTCGTGCTGCGCCAGCGCGAGACTCGGATCCGGCGCGCCCAGATCGGAGGTGGTCAACCCAGCGGCGAAGTCGAGGCCGGGCTTGCGGAGGATGGCTTGGGTGGCTCGTTGCACGGCCTTGCAATAGCACCGCGCGAAGGTGTGCGGGGAGCAGCGCTCAAGTGGGCAGGGCCCGCGCCGATGAGGGGAGTAACACCAGCAGCGGAGCTAAGCATGAGCGACCTGGAGCAGATGTCGGAGCTCGAGCTTTCGGTCTACATCGCGCGCGCCCAGGAGGCGCTTGGCCGCTCCCCGGCAGCGGGTGAGCGCGTGCGCCTCACCGAGTGGATGCTCGAGCTGCGGATGGAGCAGGACTGGCGCACGCAGATGCAGCGCGCGGGCGCGGCCGGCGTTCCCCAGCGGCACGTCGAGCACGTCGAGCTGATCGCCGCCTAGAGCACCGATCGGGTTCTCCGACGGGATTCAACCCGTTCGGTGCACTAGGTCAACTCAACCATAGCTCTCGTAGTTGATGCGATCGTCGGCCACGCCGAGCTCGGCCAGCGAGGCGAGCGCACCCTCGAGAAAGCGCGGCGTCGGCGGCACGCCGGTCTCTTTGGCCACCTTGCGATCCCACGGTGAGATCGCCGGCCCGCAAGCGAACACCACGCACGAGCCTGGATCTGGAATCGCCTCGCGGAGGAGCGCCGTGCCGAGCCGCCCGCGCCTGATGCCCGCGCGTTCCGGGTTGCCTTCGTCGCGGGTCAGAGTGTGCACGATCTTCACGCGATCCGGATGCTGCCGCTCGAGCCCCGCCAGCGCGTCGCGGAAGATGATCTCATCCCAGGTCTTGTTCGAATAGATGAAGGTGTGGCGCAGCTTCGGGTGGACCTTGAGCGCGTGCTTCAAGATGGCGAAGTTCGGCACGCTGCCGGAGCCCGCGCAGAGGTGGACCAGGTGGTCGGTGCGCGACTCGATGTCGTCCGGCAGCACATAGGGCCCGGTGAACCCCGTGATGATGAGGCGCATCCCCCGCGTGAGCTGGTTGACCAGGAGCGGCGAGAGCAGCGGCGGATATCTGGTCACTCCCGAGACGTAGCGCTCTTCCTTGATGGTGATGGCGAGGTACTGCTCGTGCGGCGCCGAGGCCATCGAGTAGGCGCGCGGCGGCTCCTTCTTTCCTTTGACGTCCTCGAAGAAAGAGATGAAGCGCGCGAGCCCGTCGAACTGGTGCGGGTCGATGGTCAAGAAGTGGCCGGCCTTGTAGTCGAGCCGATCGTTGCCGGTAAACAGCACCAGCGTGACGGTGTCGGAGGTCTCCTTGACCACCTCGGCGACCATCACCTCCATCTGCTTGATGCGCTTGCGCTGCGGCGTGTCTTCGCTCATGCGGACAGTGTAGCCGAGTCGCCGCATCGGGTATGGATGCGGGCGAGGTCCCCATGAACAAGCCGCTCGCGCTCGCCGTCCTCTGTTTGCACTTCCTCGGCTGCAAGACGGCGCGGCCCATCCTGGTGGCGCCGCGCGGGGCCTTCGTCGAGCAGCGCCCGGTGGTCTTCGAGGAGGTGCGCTACTTCGACGGCAGCGCCGACTCGCTCTCGGGGCCGAGCGAAGTGCTGGTGGCCGGCGGACGCATCGTCGCCATCGCGCCGCCGGGCGGGCTGCGGGATCCGCGCGCCGCACAGGCCGAGCGCGTCAGCGGCCACGGTCGGACGCTCTTGCCCGGGCTCATCGACGCGCACGTGCACCTCGGCGGACCCGACGGCGCGCCGCCTTGGACCGCGAAGCGGCCCAATCCAGAAGCGCAGGCCGCAGCGCTCGTCTACTCGGGCGTGACCACCATCCTGGCCGCCTCTCGCGACGGCGATCTGCGCGCGCTCAGCGAGGCCATCGATCGGGGAGAGCTGGCGGGTCCGCGCATCATCCGCAGCTCGCGCATCTTCACGAACCTTGGTGGCCATCCGGTGCCGCTCTTCAAGGCGCTCCTGCCCTGGCCGGTCTCGTCGATCATCGTCGCCAGCCGCGTCCGGCAGGTCGAGACGGTAGAGGACGCCGCCCGGGCCGTGGATGACGAGGTGGCCGACGACGATCCGGCGTTCGTGAAGATCATCTACGACGAGATACCGCCGGGTGCTGCGCGCCTGTCGCGGCAGATCCTCGCCGCGCTCATCGCCGAGGTGAAGAAGAAGGGCAAGCGCGCCTCGGTGCACGTCGGCTCGCCCGCCGATGCGCTCGAGGCGGTCGAGGCCGGCGCAGCGCTGCTCATGCACGTGCCGGGCAACGAGCCGCTCACCGAGGCGCAGGCGCGCACGCTGGCCGCGAGCGGCGTTCCCATCGCCACCACGGTGCACATCTACGGCGTGCTGGCCGCGGGCAACGCGGGCACGCTCAAGTTCTCGCAGCTCGAGCGCGAGGTGATGCCGACCGGAGCGGCCGATGACTTCGCGAACCGGCCCAAGGACTACGTCGTGCCGGGCTTTCCGCAGAGCTATCTGGACTCGTTTCCGCAGCGCGACGGCGTCATCGGCAAGAACGCGAAGCTGCTGGCGGACGCGGGCGCGATGCTGCTCGCGGGGACCGACTCGGGCCTGCCCGGCGTCTTCCACGGCGCGGCTTTGCACAAAGAGCTACAGGCGCTGGTGGCCCTCGGCTTGACCCCCGCGCGCGTGTTGCGAATGGCGACCTCGGACGCCGCGCGCGTGCTCGATCCCAAGGCCGACTACGGGCGCATCGAAGTGGGTGCGCGGGCCGATCTGCTGCTGGTGGAGGGCGACCCGCTCGCCGACATCGCGGCCACCGAGCGCATCGTGGGCGTCTGGCAAGATGGGCGCGGGATCCAACGCCAGGCAAACAGTCGCCGGTGAGTACCGGCCGCGGGCAGGCGGGAACCCGCCGCTCGGAACGGGCGCCCACCGGCACAGATGAGCGAATTGCAAAGCAAGGTTGCCGGAGCCCTTAATCCTCCCGACGGGTTCCCGCCTGCCCGCGGCCTATTTGTCAGGCATTGGGGAGAATTTGAAATGGAGACCCAGTGAGTCAGCTTGAGTACTCAAGCTCGACCAGCTTGAGTCATTTTTAGATTCAAACAGGTCGCCGGCAGGCAGAGGCCCGTCGCGAGGATCAAGGGCTCCCGCGGCAGAAAATCCGATCGATGCGAGCGCAGCGAGCCACCAAACGCGGGTGGGCGCCCGTTCCTCGCGACGGGCCTCTGCCTGCCGGCGGCCGGTACCCTACCGGTGCTTCTTTGCCTGACCTCCGCTCGCTTCCACGAACTGCGCCAGGACCTCGAAGGGCTGGCACCCGACGACTCCCTGTTGGCCGATGACAAACGTGGGGATGCCGGTCACCCCGCGCGCGTTGGCCTCGGCGCGCCGCTCGTCGATGCGGGTCAGGTACTTCTGGTCGCGCGATGCGGCCAGCGCTCGCTCTGGATCGAGGCCGGCCTCGAGGGCGAGGGCGCGCAGGTCCTCGTCGCTCTCGAGGTCCAAGCCGCGCCGCCAGTGCCCGTCCATGGCCAGGTCGCGCCAGCGAAACAGCTTGCCCTCATCGCGTGCCAGCTCCGAGATGGCGAGCGCGCGCCGCGTGTTGGGCGAGCGGTCGCGCAGCTTCATGTCGGTGATGCCGAACTCGAGCGCGAAGCCGCGCAGCCGCTCCTGCATGGGGCCGATGCGCGCCTTGCCGAACTTGTCAGCCAGCGCGATGCCGCCAGGCGGCGTGTCCGGGTGCAGCTCGTAGCCGCGCCAGTCCACCTCGAGGTCGTACTCTTCTTGCAGCCTGACCAGGCTGCTCCGCTCCGCGACGAAGCAGAACGGTCAGACGAAGTCGGTGTAGAGGGTCAGCGTGGTGGTCATGCGCTTCCACTAACCGCACGGCAACCGGCGCTCAAGCAAATCAATCGACGCAGATCGCTTTGTGCGCGCACTGGTCGTCGTCGGCGCGGATCAAGATGCCCGAGCCGCAGTGCGGCACGTCCGGATGGGCGATGGTCACCGGGCAGTTGGCCGGGGTGGAGACGCAGGACCCGTCCGGTTGATCGATGCGGCAGCGGTAGTCGGCCGAGCCGCCGTCGGGCGAGAGGTTCTGGCCTTGCGAGCCGTCGCCTGCTCCCCTGCCGCAACCGATCAGCGAGCCGGCAGCTGCGAGCGCGAGGAAGGTGAAGACTGCATTGCGCATGGAGGCCTCCTGCCGTGCGCCTTTCGACGCCGCCATAGAGTAGCAATTCACGGCGGTCGCGTCAGCACGACGTCAACTTTGCCGGCGGCGCGCCGATGTCCCGCCCGTGTTTGGCCTGCGCAAACCGATGGCGGCCGCGGTCGCCGTGGACGAGGCCAATCCGGCGCTCGACACGGCGGCGGCCTTCTTGCGCGCGCTCGGCGAGGCAGCAGTGGAGGTGCCCGGCCAGCCGGCGGCTGAGGTCGCCCGGATGGGCGATGCGTGGGCCAACCACCTGCTCATCGGCAGGCCCTCGCCAGCGGCGCCGGACGCAGCGCAGGCCCAAGAGCTCCAGCAGCGCGACTGGGCCGGCGCGCGCGAGTTCGCCGCCCGGGTGCTCCGCCAGCAAGCCAGCCGCGTCAGCGAGAGCTTCAAGAACCTGCGCGAGGCCCTCGCCGCCGTGCTGCGCGGAATGGACGCCGCGGTCCACCTCGACGCCGCCCACGACGCGCGCGTCAACGGCAACCTCGAGCGGATGCGAGCGGCGCTGCAGTCGGGGCAGCCCGAGCTGATCCGGCGCGAGGTGCTCTCGGCGGTCGAGGGCATCGCCACCGCTTTGCAAGAGCGGCGCGCCCACAATGAACAGCAAGCCACGGAGCTCGGCTCGCGCGTCCGGCAGATGCACGAGGAGCTCAGCGAGGCGAGGCGCGAGAGCGGGACCGACGCCCTCACCCAGCTGGCCAATCGCCGCGCCTTCGACGCCGCGCTCGACCAGGCGCTGTTGCACGCCCACGCCTCGGGCACGCCGGCGCTGCTCCTGCTCCTGGACCTGGACCACTTCAAGTCGGTGAACGACCGCTTCGGCCACGCCGCCGGCGACAGCGTGCTGAAGCGGGTGGCCGACGCGCTCGCCCGCTCGTACCTGCGCCGCTCGGATCTGGTGGCTCGCTTTGGCGGCGAGGAGTTCGCGGTGCTGCTGACCGACGTGGCCCCCGCCGGCGTGATGGGCCTCGCCGAGCGGTCGCTGCGAGCAGTGCGCGCCGTGCAGTTCGACGACGTGGAAGACGGCCTGCGCGCCACCATCTCGGTGGGCGTGGCGCCGATCGAGCCGCACGACACGACGTCGAGCTGGATCGAGCGCGCCGACCGGGCCCTCTATGCCGCCAAGCGCGAGGGCCGCGATCGCGCCGTGCTCGGCCGTCCGTAAGCTGGCGGACCCGCGCTGGTTGCCAGCGAGCGCGCGCGGCGGGTAAACTGGACTTTCACCCCTGCTACAGAATCGAGCCCCCCCATGACCCGTTTGCTCCTCGCCGGCGCCGTCTGTCTTGGTCTCCTCGCCGCTCCGGCCGCCCAGGCCGTCTGTTCGAAGAATGGCCCGAAGCCCACCACCGTCGAAGGCGCCAAGGTGAAGAAGGGCTCGTGCGGCCCCTGGATGATGAAGGTCGACGAGTACGCCCAGTACACCGTTGACGCGTACTACGAGTGCTCCGACGCCAAGGGCAAGACGCTCAAGGCCCTCTACAAGGACTGCAAGCAGGTCAATGCCAAGAAGGCGAAGAAGAGCGCGAACTAATCGCACGTGCCTTACTGCAAGACCGCCGCGCCAGTCGCGCGGCGGGCCGCGGTCACCGCATCGCGCAGCCTCTGGAAGAGCGACTGCGCGTCCGGGATCGGGCCGATGGCCAGCACCGGCTCGACCTGATCGGTCGAATAGACCGTGACCCGCCCGACGCCCCGCATGCGGTCGATGAGCCCCTGCTCCAGCACCACGTCCTTGATGCGGAACAGGTCGATGCTCTCGTAGCGCTTGCCCAGGTACCCGCGCTCGATCTCGATGCGCTGGGTGCTGATGCGATAGATGACCGCGCGCCGGCCCAGGCCCTGGGCGCCGAGCACGGCCGCGACCACGAGAGCCACGGCGAGCGCGCCATACCCTACCCCCATGGGTATGAGCGCGAAGGCCGCCGCGCCGATGGTGAGGACGCCGAGGCCGAGCACGACGCCCATTCCCCACAGGAGCGGCCGCACATCGGTGCGCAGCTCGGCGAGCAGCGCGGGGGCGCCCTGGCCGCTCTCTTGATCCGAGGTCAGTCGATCCATCCCTCGGCCATATCACTTTGGCGGCGGCGGCGTTCCGAGCAGCAGCCGGTTCTTCGGCGTGATGGCGAGCGGGATGGCCTGCGTGCGCACCTCGTAGCCGTGGGCGCGCAGGCGGGCGGCCCGCGTTGCGTCGATGGCCAGCGCCGCATCGACCCAGCCCTCGAGGCCCCCGGTGTCGCAGGTGGCCGCGTCCTGGCAGCAGGGCAGCACGGCGACGCGCGCGCGCGCTTGGACCACTTTGCCCAGCACCTCGTCGGTGAGCGCCCCGCAGGCGTGCGCCGAGACGACCAGATCGCCTGGCGACAACTCGACCTCGCTGATGGGGCGCGTGGCCAGCGTCACCCGGCCAGCGAGCCGCGGCCACTCGGCCACCAGCGCGGCCGCGAGCGTCTCCGCGCTGTCGGGCAAGCGGACATCAGCGGCCAGCGCGGCGGGCGAGCTGTCGTCGAGCAGCAAGAGGAGCCAGGCGATGAGCCCATGGCCGCATGCCAGATCGACCACGCGCCCGCCGCGAAAGCGCCGCCGCGCGCGCCGCGCCACCTCCCACGATTCGTAGAGCTCCTTGCGCGGCAGGCAGGAGGCGGTGCACACCGCGCGCGCCACGCGGTCAAAGAGCGAGCCGGTCGCAAAGCGCGGCAGGTCGCGGCGGGTCAGGCGCGAGCGGCTCGAGGGGTCGAAGGCCACGCCGTCAATGTACGCGTGCCCGCCCCGCGCGGCGCTTAAGATCGCGCCCGGGGTGCCGATGGATCAAGCGTGTCCAGCTCCGCCGAGATCGTGCTTGGCATCGACCTCGGCACGACCTACTCGTCGGCCGCGGCGCTGATCGATGGCAAGCTGCACTTCGCGCTCGACTCGCGCGGCGAGGCCTGCGTGCCGAGCGTGGTGCACTTTCCCAAGAGCGGCGCCCCGCTGGTCGGCGCCGACGCCGAGCGCATGCGCGCGACGCAGCCCGAGAACACCATCTTCGGCATCAAGCGACTCATCGGCCGCGACGCGGACTCACCGGCCGCGCGCCTGCTCGACGCCTGCTCTGCGTTCCGCATCAAGTCGCTGAAGAACGGCGAGGCCGCGGTCCAGGTGCGCTCGGGCGTGCACGCGGCGAGCGAGGTGGCCTCCCTGATCCTGCGCTATCTGCGCGAGCGGGCCGAGCAGCGCTTCGGGCAGAAGATCACCAAGGCCGTCCTCTCGGTGCCGGTCACCGCCACCGACGAGGTCAAGCAGGCGATGCAGAAGTGCGGCCGCATGGCCGGCCTGGAAGTGCTGCGCCTGGTGGCCGAGCCCTGCGCCGGCGCGCTCGCGCATGGGATGGAAGGGCCGGCGACCACCGGCTCGGCGATGTTGATCTACGACTTCGGCGGCGGGACCTTCGATGCCACCGTCATGCAGCGGGTGGACCAGAAGCTCCGCGTGCTCTCGGTCGGCGGCGACGAGTGCCTGGGTGGCGACGACTTCGACCTGGCCTTCGCGCGGCAGGTCTCGGACCAGGTGCACCGCATCAGCCGCAACGAGATCGCCCGCGACGCCATCCTGCGCGAGCGGCTGCAGCGGCAGTGCGAGCAGGTCAAGCGCGCGCTCTCGTTCGCGCCCGAGGCGCGGCTGCGCGTGGCCGAGGCGCTGAGCACCGGCGGCAAGAACCGCGACCTCGACACGCTGGTGCGGCGCGCCGACCTCGACGAGTGCTGGGCGGAGCTGGTCGAGCGCTCGCTGCAAGAGGCGCTGCAGACGGTGGCCGACGCTGGCCTCTTGCCCGAGGACCTCGGCGGCGTGGTGCTGATCGGCGGAACGACCTATGTGCCGCAGGTGCGCGCCGGCGTCGCCCGCGGCTTTGGCGGCCTCGCCTGTCACTACGAGCCCGACCCGCAGACCGCCGTGGCCCGCGGCGCCGCCTGGCTCGCCGCGCGCGACACCATGCTCGCGAGCTAGCTAGACCAGCTACGAACTCAAGCAGCTCGCTTATCGCTCGATCGCGGCAAGTAGCTGCCGCACGACGAGGCCTCTCTGCGCCAGCAAGGCCGGGATCCCCTGCGGCCCCACCGCGTGGCCCGCGCCCACGGCGACGAAATAGGTCTTTTGTCCGTCAATCAATGCCGCGAGCTTGTCAGCCATGGTGCGGTTCCTTGAGTAAAAGAGTGATTCATATAAAGGCGCGATGCGCGGGTCCTTCGCGCCCTCGAAGACGACCTCGGCCAGCGCGTCGGCGTTGCCGCCCTCCCAGGCCGCGGCCATCGACGCGAGCGAGACCGCGGTGAGCGGCGCCTCTTTCATCGCCTCGCGCAACATCAAATCCTGCACGCTGGCCGGCAGCGACGAGAGCGCGGTCAGCTGGCCCTCGACCGACTCCAGCTCCACCACTTGCTTGTGGCCTCGCGCGCGCGAGAGGAGCAGCAGATCGATGCCGCCCTTCTCCGTCAAGCCTGCCTTGTGCAGCTCGAGCACGCCGAGCATGGTCGCGAGGAGCCAGGGCCGCATGCGCTCGACGCCCGGCTCGGTCAGGCCCACGCGCTCGAGCGCTGCCGGCAACAGCGCCAGCGTCTCGGGTGCGACGCTCTCGCGCAGCCCCGGCGTGCCCGGCGCGGAGACGCCGAGCTTGAAGACCACCTGCTGCATGGCGAGCGGATTGGCCGCCTCCGGATCCAGCTCGACCACCAGCGCGTCCGCGCGCGCGAAGGCCGCCTCGGCCGCGGGAGGCAGCTTGAACTGCTCGGGCTTGCCCATGTGGATCGAGCCCGTCAGGTAGAGCGGATGCGCGGGCGCGCCGGGCCGGGTGATCTCCCAGAGCAGCGCCCGCTTGCCCTCCCTGGCCGGCGCCGGCGCGGCCGAGGCGCAAGAGAGGGCAAGCAATGCCAGCGGAGCCAGGAACCCACGGAAGGAGCGCATGCTCGTGACAGACCATCGTTTCCCGGCGGCGTCGAGGGCTGCAGATTGCTGCAAGCGCCCCGAGCGTGCGTGGAGGTTCTCGCCTTCTCGGGATAGTGTCGGCTCCTTTTTGGAGGTGCCCGTGCTCATTCGCGCCCTTTCCCTTTCGCTTGTCCTCGCAACCGCCGCCTTGGCCGCCGAGGAAAAGACGCGCTGGAAGCCAGAGACGTTCTCGGGCCTCGCGCTCCGCGGCATCGGACCCGCGGCCGTCTCGGGCCGCATCGTCGACCTGGCCGTCCACCCGACAGACCCCGCCACCTGGTGGATCGCCGTGGCCTCGGGCGGCGTCTGGAAGACGGTCAACGCCGGCACGACCTTCACCCCCATCTTCGACGGGCAGCACTCCTATTCCATCGGCGCGCTGGCGGTGGACGCCAAGAACCCGCTCATCGTCTGGGTAGGGACCGGCGAGAACAATAGCCAGCGCTCGGTGTCCTATGGCGACGGCCTCTATCGCTCGAGCGACGGCGGCACGAGCTGGGAAAAAGCCGGGCTGGAGAAGAGCGAGCACCTGGCAAAGATCCTCATCGACCCGCGCGACTCGCACCGCCTGCTGGTGGCGGCGCAGGGGCCGCTCTGGTCGGCCGGCGGCGAGCGCGGCTTGTATGAAACCAAGGACAATGGAAAGACCTGGAAGCGCATCCTGTATGTGGACGAGGACACCGGCGTCACCGACGTGCTCCGCGACCCGCGCGACCCGGATATCCTCTATGCCGCGACCTACCAGCGCCGCCGCCACGTCTGGACCTTGATCGACGGCGG
This sequence comes from Myxococcales bacterium, assembly GCA_038231075.1. Taxonomy (GTDB): domain Bacteria; phylum Myxococcota; class Myxococcia; order Myxococcales; family 40CM-4-68-19; genus JBBRMA01. Next base: position 15,197 of record JBBRMA010000091.1, read on the forward strand.
CCCGGGCTCTGGAGTCTGGAAGAGCAGCGACGGCGGCGCCACCTGGAAGCGCATCGAAGGTGGCCTCGCCAAGGAGAATGACAAGGACAAGGAGAAGCACGAGATGGGCCGCATCGGGCTGGCCCAGGCGCAGAGCCGCCCTGATTGGATCTATGCCATCGTCGAGGCCGACGGAAAGGCGGGCGGCATCTATCGCACGACCGACGCCGGCGGTAGCTGGGAGAAGCGCAGCGACTATTTGAGCTCGAGCCCGCAGTACTACCAGCGGCTGGTGGTGGACCCGAAGCTGGAGACGCGGGTCTATTCGCTCGATACCTTCAACCAGGTGAGCGAGGACGCGGGCAAGACCTGGAAGAAGCTGGGCGAGAAATCAAAGCACGTGGACAATCACGCCATGTACATCGACCCGCGCTCGAGCGACCATTTGATCGTGGGCTGCGACGGCGGCCTCTATGAAACCTTTGATCGCGGCGCGACCTGGCGCTGGTCGGCCAATCTACCCTTGGCGCAATTCTATAAAGTGGCCGTTGACGAGGGAAAGCCTTTCTATCACGTCTATGGCGGTACTCAAGACAACAACTCGGTGGGCGGCCCTTCGCGCACCACCACCGCGCACGGCATCGTCAACGCCGATTGGTTCGTCACCGTGGGCGGCGACGGCTTCCAGAGCCAGGTCGATCCCAACGACCCGAATATCGTCTATGCGCAATCGCAGCACGGCGTGCTCGGCCGCTATGATCGCCGCACCGGCGAGGCCATCAGCATCCAGCCCCAGCCCGACGCGGGCGAGCCGGCGCTGCGCTGGAACTGGGACTCGCCGCTCCTGCACTCGGTGCACGGCAAGACGCGCCTCTATTTCGCCGCCAATCGGGTCTATCGGACCGACGATCGGGGCAACTCCTGGACGGCCCTCGGTCCGGATCTCACGAGGCAGGTCGATCGCAACAAGCTGAAGGTCATGGGCCGCGTCTGGAGCGTGGACTCGGTGGCGAAGAATGCCTCCACCTCGTTCTATGGAAATGTCGTCGCGCTCGCGGAGTCGCCGACCGACGAGAACCTGCTCGCGGCCGGCACCGACGACGGGCTGGTTCAAATCACGGAGAATGGCGGCAAGAGCTGGCGCAAGCACGATGAGTTCCCCGGCGTGCCGGACAGCACCTATGTCTCGCGGCTGCTCCTCTCGCGGCACGTGAAGGGGCGCCTCTATGCCGCCTTCGACAACCACAAGAACGGCGACTTCAAGCCCTATGTCCTGAGGAGCGACGATCTCGGCCACAGCTGGGACTCGATCGCCGGCAACCTGCCCGCGCGGGGCACCGTCTACTCGCTGGCCGAGGACGGCGAGCGGCCGGGCCTGCTCTTCGCCGGCACTGAGTTCGGCCTCTATTTCACCATCGACGGCGGCAAGCGCTGGGTCCAACTCAAGGGGGGAATGCCCGGCATTCAAGTGCGCGACCTGGCCATCCAGCGCCGCGAGAACGATCTGGTCGCGGCAACCTTTGGCCGCGGCTTCTATATCCTCGACGATTACTCAGCCCTGCGCTCCCTGACGCCTGAGTTGCTGGAGCAAGAGGCGGTCCTCTTCCCGCCGCGGGCCGGCTGGCAGTTCGTGCCTTCGCAGCCGCTCGGCGGGCGGGAGAAGGCAAGCCAGGGCGACGCGTTCTTTACTGCGCCCAATCCGCCCGCGGGCGTCGTCTTTACCTGGTACCTGCGCGATGAGCTCGTCAGCGCGCGCAAGACGCGGCGGCGCGCCGAGCAGGACCTGGCCAAGAAGGGCAGCGACACGCCCTATCCAAGCTGGGAAGCGCTGCGCGCCGAGGACCGCGAGGAGGAGCAGGGGCTCGTGCTCACCATCACCGACGAGGCGGGCGCGGTGGTGCGCCGCGTGGCTGCGCCCGCGGCAGTCGGGTTTCAGCGGATCAATTGGGACTTGCGCTATCCGCCGCTGGTGCCGGTCACGAGCAAGCCCCCGGAACCTGACTCTGGCGAGGAACCGCCGACCGGGCCGCTGGCCGCCCCGGGCACCTACCATGCGCAGCTCTACAAGCGAGTGGCGGGCAAGCTGGTCGCGCTGGGGCAGCCGCAGAAGGTTGAGTGCCGTCCGTTGTCGTCGGCCGGGCTCAATGCAACGGAGCGGGCCGCGTTGCTCGTCTTCCAGCAAAAGACCGGCCGCCTGCAGCGCGCAGTGCTCGGCGCCGTCAAGGCCGCCGAAGAGGCGCAGGCCCGGGTCGCCCAATTGGAGAAGTCCCTGGCCGACGCGCCGCTGGCCAGCCCCAAGCTCTTTGAAGAATTGCGCGCGCTCAAGTACCAACTCAAGGACGTGAACGAGGCGCTCACCGGCGACCCGACGCTGAGCAGGCGCTACGAGCCGGTGGCGCCCTCGGTCGAGTCGCGCGTGGACGAGGTGGTCTCGGGCCACTGGAACACCACCGTGGCCGCCACCGCCACCCACGAGCGCAATTATCAAATTGCAGCCAAGGCCTTCGTGCCCGTCTTGGAGAAGCTGCGCGCGCTGGTCAACGGAGATCTCGCGCGCATCGACGCGGCCGCCGAGGCCGCCCAGGCGCCTTGGTCCCCAGGCCGCGTGCCGGTCTATTCACCCGAATAGGCGGAGAAGCCCAAGGCCAGGCAAATGAGCACCGGTAGGGTAACGGCCGCCGGCAGGCAGAGGCCCGCCGCTCGGAACGGGCGCCCACCCGCGCAATGTGGCTCGCTGCGCTCGCATCGATCGGATTTCTTGCCGCGGGAGCCCTTGATCCGCGCGACGGGCCTCTGCCTGCCGGCGGCCTATGCGCCTATTTGCCTGACATTGGGAGTGGGGGGAAAGAGACGTCAGGTGGTCGCGCTTTGAAGGCTCAAGCTGACTACTAGTACTGCGCGCCGAAAGTGTCTCCCCCATGTGATCGGTGTTCTCGCAAGCGAATCCGGTTTGCGTGCGACGGCCGTCCGCTCCCAAAGTCACGCTGACGACCGAGCTGTGGGTGCGGCTCGACCAGCTCTCGCGCAGC
>JBBRMA010000092.1:0-18202 GCA_038231075.1 Myxococcales bacterium
CAGCGCCAGGCCGTAAAAGTCTTCGACCTGGAGCAGTGGATGCCCTCACTTGCTTCATGTATGGACGTCAGGCCGCCAAGCCGCGCTGGATCAGTGCGCCGTCAACTTTCGTGAGGCCGACGTGCGAAGGTAGGGCTAGAGGCGCGCTATGGCGAGCTGATTGAGTCACTCTATGAAGGTTGAGTATGGATCTGGTTGAGAGCCACGCCGAGGAGCTGCGCTTCGCGCGGCGGCCGCTCTCGCGCGCGCTGGTGGTGGCCGCGCTCGCGCTGGCGCTGCTCTTGCCGCTGCTGGCGCCGCCCGCCTGGGTCACCCGGGCGACGCTGGTGTGGCTGACCGCCATCGGCGTGCTCGGGCAGAACCTCTTGATCGGCTATGCGGGCCAGATCTCGTTCGGCCAGGCGGGGCTGCTCGCCGTCGGGGGCTATGCCTATGGCCACCTCGCGCTCGCGGGCGCGCCCGTGCTGATCGCGGTCGGCGGCGCGGGCACGGCGGCGGCGCTCGCGGGCCTCATCGTCGGCGTCCCTTCGCTGCGACTCAAGGGACCCTATCTCGCCATCGCCACCCTGGGCTTTGGGATCGCCGTCTATCAACTCCTCGCCAACGTGCCCTGGCTTTCCGGGGGGCGCACCGGCCTCGCGCTGCCCACGCTGCGGCCGCCGTCTGGCGTCTCGCGCACGCTCTGGCTCTACTATCTGGATCTAGCGCTGCTCGTCGTCTTTACCGCCATCGCCTATAACGTCATCTCTTCCTATGCGGGCCGCGCCTTCCGCGCCGTGCAGGCAAGCGAAATCGCCGCCGAGGCCATGGGCGTCAACCTCACGCGCACCAAGCTACTGGCCTTTGCCCTCTCTTCCTTCTATAGCGGCGTGCAGGGCGCCCTCTATGCCCAGCTCCTCGGCCACCTCGAGCCCGAGCTCTTCAACGTCGGCCAGGTGCTGCCGCAGTTCGTGGCGCTGGTGGTGGGCGGCCTCGCCTCGGTCGAGGGCTCGATCCTCGGCGCCGCCTTCGTGGTCCTCTTGCCGGCGGCTCTCGGCAGCGCGCGCTGGGCGGTGCCGGTCCTCTTTGGCGCCGCCACCTTGCTGGTCCTCATCCTCGAGCCGGTGGGCCTCGGCGGCAGGCTCGCCAAGGCGCGGCTCTACTTCCGCCTCTGGCCGTTTCGCTGATGGACCGCTTCCTTCAATATGGCGCCTCGGGTCTCTCCGCGGGCAGCCTCTATTCGCTGGTGGCGCTCGGGCTGGTGCTCATCTATCGCTCCACGCGCGTCCTCAACTTTGCGCACGGCGATATCGCCACCCTCGGTACTTTCGTGGCGTTCGCGCTGGTGTCCCGGGGCGTCCCGTTCGCGCTGGCGCTGCCGCTCGCGCTGCTGGTCGGCGGCGCCGCGGCGGTGCTCTTCCACTTCGTCGCCCTGCTGCCGGCGCAGCGGAAAGGCGCGACGCTCCTTGGCCAGGTGATCCTCACGGTCGGCTTCTCGCTCATCCTCCAAGGCCTCATCGTCTGGCAGTTTGGCGCGGAGCCCGAGCGCATGCCGTTTCCGCTCTCGGACAGCAAGGCCTGGCGGGTGGGCCCGGTCTACATCAGCGAGCTGGCGCTCGGGACGCTGGCCGCGGGCCTGTTCGGCTGCGCCGGCCTCTACCTCGTGGTGCAGAAGACGCGGCTCGGCCTCGCCCTGCGCGCGGTGGCCGAAAATCTTCCCGCCGCCCAGACGCTCGGCATCCCCACCAAAGGCATCCTCGCGTTCGCCTGGGGCGCCGCGTCCGCGCTGGGCGTGCTCGCGGGCCTCTTTCTCGCGCCCGCGCTCCTGCTCGACCCATACTTCATGCTCGATCCATTCCTGAAGGGATTCGCCGCGGCGGTGCTGGGCGGGTTGAACAGCCTGCCGGGAGCGGTGCTGGGGGGCCTGTTGCTCGGCCTGCTGGAGAGCTTCGCCGGCGGCTACCTCTCGATCGAGTTCAAGAAGTCGCTCGCCTTCGTCCTCATCCTCTGCGTGCTCCTGGTGCGCCCCGAGGGGCTCTTCGGCAAGGCGTTCAAAGAGCGGGTCTAGTTTGTAAGGTCTGTCCTATCGCGCCGGGCTGGCTTTGGCCGCGGCGGACGTCTCTGCTTGCCGACGGCCGATCGGAAGCGGTAGCGTCGCGACGCTCTGCAGCCCCGCAGCTCCCCGACGAAGTCCCCGCTTCGTTTCCCCCGAAGGAGTTCGCAAATGACCGTGCAGTCCAAGAACTACCGACTCACAGCGCTGGCGCTCTCCACGCTCTGGGCCGTCGCCGCCTCCGCGCAGGAAGCCGCCGTGCCGCCCGCGCCCGCCGCCACCGAAGCTGGCACCACCGTCGAAGCAAGCGGAGATCGCAAGGGCGTCACCGAAGAGATGGTGGTGACCGGCTCGCGCATCCGCCGCAAGGACCTGACCACGCCCGCGCCCGTCACGGTCATCACCCGCGAGCAGTTCGAGGCCAGCGGCAAGACCACCATCGGCGACTTCCTCCAGACCCTGCCCGAGCAGGGCAACGCGCCAAACTTTCAACTCAACACCGGCGGCGTCAACTACGGCGCCGACGGCACCACCCGCATCAACCTGCGCAGCCTGGGCGTGCAGCGGACGCTGGTCTTGATCAATGGCCGGCGCGTGGTGCCGGGCGGCCTTGGCGCCTCGGCCGCGGTCGATCTGAACACCATCCCCACCGAGGCCATCGAGCGCGTCGAGGTGCTGAAAGACGGCGCCTCCGCAGTCTACGGCTCCGACGCGGTCGCCGGCGTCGTCAACATCATCACCCGCCGCAACTACAACGGCACCGACGTCGGCGCCATGTACGGCCTCTCCGCCCATGGCGACGCGCAGACCTTCGACGCGCACGTCACCACCGGCCACAGCGACGAGAAGACCAGCGCCATCTTCTCCATCCGCTACTACGACCAGAAGGAGTCGCTCCTCCGCGACCGCGACTGGGCCGGGCAGGCGCTCGACTACGACTACACCCCGGGAGCCGGCGCCAACCCGAGCGGCAGCAGCCGCACGCCGCAAGGCACCGTGCGTTTCGACGAGGACCCGAACAACCCGGGCCAACCACTCTGCAACGGCAACCCCCTCTGCACGTCCTTGACGGCCAATGGCTGGAAGGTCGGCCAGCGCTACATCCGCACCGATCTGCCCGCTGGCACCCCCGGCGTGAGCTGCGGGCCCAACAAGCTCGGCCAGGTGAACTGCTTCCGCCGCTTCAACTCGAAGTCGCCCGACAACAACAACACCGGCAACGACTTCTACAACTTTGCCGCGGTGAACTACCTGACCATCCCCTCGCGGACGCTGCAGGCTTTCTCCAGCGGCGACGTCAAGCTCTCGGGCGTGCGCGCCTATTACGAGGCGTCCTATGTCCAGCGCAACTCAACCCAGAACGCCGCGCCCATGCCGCTCAACCCGGCCGACTACAACAACCTCTTCGTCTCCAAGGACAACGTCTACAACCCGTTTGGGGTCGATCTGAACTACCTCGGCCGCCGCCTGGTTGAGTTCGGCAACCGCACCTATTCCGAAGAGCTGGGTACCTTCCGCGTCGTCACCGGCCTCGAGGGCACGCTGCCCAAGGTCATGGGCCCGCTCCAGGGCTGGTTCTGGGACGCGGCGATGAACTACGGCAAGACCTCCGGCACCTTCACGACCGGCGGCTCATTCCGCAACTCGCGCGTCGGCAACGCCGTCGGACCGAGCGCGCTCAACGCGGCCGGCCGGCCGGTCTGCGTCACCACGCCCGGAGACCTGAGCACCACCATCGCCGGCTGCGCGCCCATCAACCTCATCGGCGGCCCGAACAACGGCAGCATCGACCCCTCGCAGATCGGCTACCTCGGCTACACCGGCACTTCGCGCGCCTTCGACGCCCTCTTCTCGGTGGGTGCCAACGTCGGCGGCGATCTCTTCACCATCGCCGCCGATCGACCGGTCTCGCTGGCGCTGGGCTACGAGTTCCGCCGCCAGTCGGGCTCGCAGGTCGCCGACCCGATCGTGGCCTCGGGCGACTCGGCCGACTTCAACTTCCAATCGACGCAAGGATATTTCAACTCAAACGAGGCCTATGCCGAGCTCTCGGTGCCGCTGCTCGCGAACGTCACGGGCGTCAAGGATCTCGAGGCCAGCGTCGCCGCCCGCTACGTGAACTACAACACCTTCGGCAGCAACTTTACCTATAAGTTCGGCGCCCGCTATACACCCATCCCCGACTTCACCATCCGCGGCACCTTCTCGACGGCCTTCCGCGCGCCCAGCATCTCCGAGCTCTACCTCGGCGCCACCGAGAACGACCCGTCGGCCACCGACCCGTGCGCCAATCTCACCGGCGCCTCGCAGAAGCTGATCGACCAGTGCCACGCCACCGGCGTCAAGGGCAACGGCTCCGGCGACACCGGGGTACAAGAATTGACGCGCAACGGCGGCAACCCGAACCTCAAGGCCGAGACGGCCAAGAGCTACAGCGTCGGCATCGTGCTCACGCCCACCATGGTCAAGGGCCTGTCGGTGACCGTGGACTACTTCAACATCTCCATCGAGAACGCGGTCGGCACCATCGGCGCCCCGAATATCCTCCAGGGCTGCTATGCCAACTTCAACCAGGACTATTGCGCGCTCATCGTCCGCAACAACGCCGGCGCCATCCAGTACCTGAGCGACGTCAACCAGAACATCGGCAAGAAGACCACCGCGGGCATCGACTTCGCGATCAAGTACACGACGCCGCAGTCCGCCTTCGGCCGCTTCGGCTTCTCCTTCGACGCCAACTGGCTCGCCTACCTGGACAACACGCTCAACCTCGCCACCGGGACGCAGACCATCCACGGCAAGGGCAACTACGACCTCGGCGCGCTGCCGGCGTTCAAGGCCAACGCGGGCGTCGAGTGGGGCTTCGAGCGCTTCTCGGCCGGGCTCATCGGGCGGTTCATCGGCAGCTTCAAGGAGTGCTCGAGCCCCGGCGATCCCACCACCGCCGCGGGCGGCCTCTGCAACATCTACAACCCGGTCACGGGGCAGACCGACTTCAACCCCAACTCGCGCGACGTGGGCGCCTACGTGCAACTCGACCTGCACGCCGGCTACTCGATCCTGAGCGGCGCGGGCAAGACCTCGTTCTTCGTCGGGGTCTCGAACCTCACCGACAAGCAGCCGCCCTACATCTACAGCGCGGCGCTGGCCAACTCGGATCCCAGCACCTACGACTACCTCGGCCGCTATGTCTACGGCCGGGTGCAGCACAAGTTCTAGCTTGAGTTGAAGTTGAGTGAAGGTTGAGTTGGACCCCGAGAGCTGGAGCGGAGAGCCCGCTCCAGCTCTTGTTTCTTGCCGCGCTCGCGTTGGGATTGCCCATGACCCTGCAAGGCGTTTTCCGTCGGCTCGCCCTCGTTGCCCTTTGCACCCTGGTCGGTCCAGGCGCGCGCGCCGAGACCGACGACGAGATCGGCGCCGGCGGGGCCAGCACGCGCGCGGCGCTCGAGAAGCGGTGCGGCGGCGGCGACATGCGGGCCTGCAGCAACCTCGGCGTCTTCTTCGAGCGCGGCCTGGGCGGCGAGCAGAGCGACGCCCGCGCGGCCGAGCTGTTCTTGCGCGCGTGCAACCAGAAGGAGGCGACCGGCTGCTTCAACCTCGGGACGCGCTACCAGAAGGGCCGCGGCGTCGCGCGGGATTGGGAGAAAGCGGCCGGCTTCTTCGCCGCCTCCTGCGAGCGCGGCCACGCCTCCGCCTGCTCGGCCGAGGCCGATCTCTACGACCAGGGGGGCCATGGCCTCGCCCAGGACCCGGCGCGCTCGGCGGCGCTCTACGGCACCGCTTGCGAGGCCGGATTCGCGGCCGGCTGCTTCAACCTAGGCACCTCGTACCAGGCGGGCGCAGGGGTCAAGAAGGATCCCGCGCGCGCGCTCGCGCTCTACGAGAAGGCCTGCTACGCCAAGCCCGCCGCGTTTCCGCCTGGCTGCAACAACTCTGGCCACATGCTCCTGCGCGGCGATGGCGTCGAGAAGGACGTGGCCAAGGGCGCGGCGAACCTCGCGCGCATGTGCTCGCTCGCAGCCGAGCCCGGCCGCGACCAAGGCACCCGGCGCGCCGGCGTTGTCGCCTGCATGACCGCGGCGCCGCTCTTCGAGCGCGGCGAGGGGGTCCCGCAAAAGAAGGACGGCGCGCGCGAGCTCTACCAAAGCGCGTGCAACCTCGGCGACCAGGGTGGCTGCGAGGCGGCGGCGCGCCTTCGCTGACGCCCTGCGGCGGCGAGCCGCTCCCTGGGTGAGTGACTACGTTGATGGACCGCGCTGGCACGTTCGCTGCTACCGTCCATGCGACAAGAGTGGGCAGTCGCGATCGGATTGCTGGATGGAGACGCTCTTCGAAGAGCTGAAGCGCTACGTCAAGTTCGGCGACGCCGACCAGGCCGCGTTGCGCGCGCTGCACTCGCTGGCCGAGCCCGAGATGCCGCGCATCTCCGAGGTCTTCTATGCGCGCATCCTCGAGCACGACGGCGCCCGCAAGGCGCTGGTCGGCGGCGAGAGCCAGGTGGGCCACCTCAAGGTGACGCTGGTGGCCTGGATGGACAGCCTGCTGGCCGGGCCCTGGGACGCCGACTACTACGAGCGGCGCGCGCGCATCGGCCGGCTGCACGTCCGCATCGCGCTGCCGCAGCACTACATGTTCAGCGCCATGAGCGTCCTGCGCGGCGAGCTCAACGCCGTCATCGATCGCTTCTATCTCGAGCGGCCCGCAGAGCTGCACGCCGCGCTGCTGGCCCTCGGCAAGATCCTCGATCTGGAGCTCGCGATCATGCTCCACACCTATCGCGAGGACCTGCTCGCCCAGCAGTCGCGCACCGAGCGGCTGGCCACCTTCGGGCAGCTGGTCGGCTCCATCGGGCACGAGCTGCGCAACCCGCTCGGCGTGATGGAGTCGTCGCTCTACATCTTGAAGGGGCGCATGGGCGACGACGAGCGCGCCAGGAAGCACGCCGATCGGATCGGCGAGCAGCTCTCGGTGGCCAACTCGATCATCAGCGACCTGCTCGACCTGATCCGCGACAAGCCGCTGCAGCGCGAGCAGCTGCGCCTGGCCGAGGCCCTCGAGAAGGCGCTCGAGCTGGTCAAGCTGCCGCCCGGCGTGCGCGTCGAGACCAGGGGCCTAGGCGGCCTGCCCGAGGTGGCCGGCGATCCGGACCAGCTCCGGCAGGTCTTTGCCAACCTCCTCGACAACGCGGTCCACGCGGCTTCGCCGTCGGGCTGGGTGCTGGTCGAGGGGGCCCTCGAAGGCGAGCTGGTGCGCATCGCCGTGCAGGACTCGGGGCCAGGGGTGGACGCGGCCACCCGCCGCCGCCTCTTCGAGCCGCTGGTGACGACCAAGCAGAAGGGCATCGGCCTCGGGCTGCCGCTGGTCAAGCGCCTGGTGGAGCAGCACGGCGGCACCGTCGCCTACGAGCCTGGCGAGGCCGGCGCGCGCTTCGTCATCCGGCTGCCGCTGAGAGCGGGCGCGGCGTGAGGCGCTATCTGATCGTCGATGACAACGCGGCCTTCGCCGAGAACCTGGCCGAGATCGTGCGCGACGCCGGCGCCGAGGCGGTGGTGGCACCCGCGGGCGAGCGGGCGCTGGAGCTGGCGGCGGCCACGCGCTTCGACGCGCTGCTCACCGACATGCGGATGCCGGCGATGAGCGGCGCCCGGCTGGTGCACGAGCTGCGGCGCATCGATCCGGGGCTGCCCGCGATCGTGGTCACGGCCTACACCGGCGAGGCGGATCTGCAGGCCGCGCGCGAGGAGGGGTTGCTCGCGATCCTGCCCAAGCCCGTGCCCATCGAGCGCTTGATCGAGCTGCTTTCGCTCTCGCGGCGCGAGGGCCTGGTGGCGCTGGTCGAGGATGACCTCGCCCTGGCGGACAACCTGGCCGAGGCGCTGCGCGACCGCGGCTTCTCGACGGTGTCCGTCCACTCCGTCTCGGAGACCGCGCGCCTGGGCGCGGTCAGGCCCTTCGCCGCGCTCGTCGATCTGCGGCTGCCCGGCGGCCCCGACGGCGAAGCGCTGCGGCGCCTTCTCCAGATCTTTCCCGGCTTGCCGGTCTTCATCATCACCGCGCACCCCGACGCGGCCGAGCACGGGTCCTATGCGGGGTTCTTCTCCAAGCCCTTCGAGACCGGCGCGCTCCTGGCCGCGCTCGAGCGCGCGCACGAGCGCTCGCGATGAGCACGCCTCGGGTCCTGGTCCTCGACGACAACGCCGCGCTGGTGGACAACCTGCGCGAGATCCTCGCCGACGCCGGCTACCACGTGCTCACCGCCGGCACCCGGGCCGAGGCGCTGGTCGCTGCCGCGGGCGGGTTCGAGGTGGCGCTGGTCGATCTGCGCCTACCCGACGGCAGCGGCCATGAAGTGGCGGTCGAGCTCAAGGAGCAGCAGCCCGACAGCGAGGTGGTGCTGCTCACGGGCTTCGCCACGCTCGAGACGGCGATCGAGGCCGTTCGTTCGGGCGCCTTCGCCTACCTCGTCAAGCCCTGCTCGACGCCCGATCTGCTGCTGACCATCAAGCAGGCGCTCCGGCAGGTGAGGCTGCTCAACGAGAAGCGCGACCTCACCCGCCGGGCCGCGGTGGCGGAGAAGCTCGCGGCCGTGGGCACGCTGACGGCGGGGCTGTCGCACGAGATCAGAAACCCGCTCAACGTCGCCGTGCTGCAGCTCTCGGTGCTGGAGCGGCGCTTGCGGCGCCTCCCGGGCGGCGAGCAACAGGAGCTGATGGAGCCGCTGGGCCTGGTGCGCGACGAGATCAAGCGGCTCGGCCGGCTGCTCGACGACTTCTTGCGCTTCGCCCGCCCGCGCGAGCTCTCGGTCAAGCCCGTGGACGGCAAGGCCCTGCTCGAATCGGTGCACGCGCTGCTCCTGGCCGAGGCGGAGAAGCGCGGCGTCCACCTGGTCTGCAATGCCGGGCCGGCCATCATCCCGGGCGACGACGAGCGCCTCCGGCAGGCGCTGATGAACCTGGCGCTCAACGCGCTCGACGCGGCGCCGCGCGGCGGCCAGGTGCGGATGACCCTGCGCGCCGAGGAGGGCGAGGCGCTCCTCGAGGTCGAGGACAGCGGCGCCGGCATCCCGCGCGAGGTGCGCGAGCGCGTCTTCGAGCCCTTCTTCACCACCAAGGAGGCCGGCACGGGGCTGGGGCTGCCCATCGTGCACTCCATCGTCACCCAACACGGCGGCACCCTCGGCGCGTCCCCGTCGGAGCTGGGCGGCGCGAGGTTCTGGGTGCGGCTGCCGCGGGGATAGAACGGGCCAGGTCCGGTCGCTACTCAGGAAGCTCGGTCTGGCCCGCCGCCAGCTCACCGGAATACTGCTTCAATCGATATTGAATCTTCCGCACGCTGATGCCGAGCACCTCGGCGGCGTGCAGCGTGCTGCCCGAGACCATCTCCAGCGTGCGCAAGATGGCCTCGCGCTCGATCTGGGCCATCGACGCGCCGGGGATGAGCGCGCCCGGCTCGCGCTGGCCGGGCCTGGGTCCGCGCAGGGTGGCGGGCAGATCGTCGGCGGTGAGCTGGCTCGATTTGGCCAGGACCACCGCGCGCTCGATGGCGTTCTCCAGCTCGCGCACGTTGCCGGGCCAATCATAGGCGAGCAGCGCGTCGAGGGTGCCAGGCGCGAGGCTCCGCACCTGCTTGCCATAGGCCTCGTCGTACTTGTCGAGGAAGCAATTGACGAGCAGCGGGATGTCGCTCTTGCGGCGGCGCAGCGGAGGCAGCGTCACCGCCACCACGTTCAATCGATAATAAAGGTCTTCGCGAAACCTGCCGGCCCTCACCTCGGCGGCCAGATCGCGATTGGTGGCCGCGACCAGGCGCACGTCCACTTTCAGCGTCTGCGTTCCGCCCACGCGCTCGAACTCGCGCGTCTGCACGGCGCGCAGGAGCTTGACCTGGGTGGCGGGTGAAATCTCGCCGATCTCGTCGAGGAAGAGCGTGCCGCCGTCGGCCAGCTCGAACCGGCCTTCCTTGCGCGCCTGCGCGCCGGTGAACGAGCCGCGCTCGTGGCCGAAGAGCTCGCTCTCGAGCAGCGTCTCGCTAAGCGCAGCGCAGCTCACCTTGACGAACGGCTTGTCCTTGCGCGGCGACTCCTCGTGCAGCGCCTGGGCGACCAGCTCCTTGCCGGTGCCCGACTCGCCGAGGACCAGGACGGTCGCCCTGGTGGGCGCGGCCTGCCTGATCACCTCGAGCACGGCGTGCAGCTCGGGCGACTCGCCCACCATGCTCTTGAGGCGGAACTGCTCGCGGACGCGCTCGCGCAGGCTCCTGGCCTCGCGCTGCAGGGCGCGCTTCTCCAGCGCCCTTTCAATCACCACCAGCACCGCGTCAACGTCGAGCGGCTTGGTCAGGTAGCTCTCGGCGCCGGCGCGCATCGCCTCGACCGCCGCCTCGACGCTGGCGAAGGCCGTCATCACCACGAAGACCGCCTCGTTGCCCTGCGCGCGCGCCTCGCGCAAGAGCCAGAGCCCGTCCTTGCGCGGCATGCGCACGTCCGTCAGCACCAGCGCCGGCGACAGCTCGGTCAGCTTGCGCAGGCCCTCCTCGCCGTCGGCGGCCTCGGCCACCTCGTAGCCTTCCTCGGTGAGGATGGTCGCGAGGGCCGCACGGGCGTTTGCTTCGTCATCGACGATCAAGATGCAGACTTTGGGCATGTGCCTTCTTCGTGCTGCGGGCGATTCTACCAGCAGCCGGAGCCGATTAGAAGAAAGCCTGCAGCATCAAGCGCGCCTCGACCACGGTCTGGCGGGCCTCGGCGTTGGCGGGCTTTGCCAGGATGGCGGCCTGGTCGGGGAGCTCGGTGCCGACATAGGAGCCGACGCCTTTTTCGATAAAGACCGGCGCGTTGATCAGGATGGGCAGGTCGGCGACCAGCTTCAGGTGTTGGCCGCTGAAGTAATAAGCGACGCTGGGCGTGATCTCTTGGACCGGGTCCTTGCCGATGGCGTTGTTGGCGCCGAAGTGCGGGTCGAGGAAGAGCACCGCGTAGCGCACCGCTACCTCGACCGCCTTGAAGCCGACGCCGAGCTGCGCCCGGCCGCCGGCCACGTGGGCCATGCCCAGGTCATTCGAATAGCCGGCCCAGTTGGCCTCGGCCTCGGCGGAGACGTTGAGCGCGCCCGCGGGAAAGCGGAGCGCCGCGTCGGCGCCGAGCTGCCACCAGCTCCCGAGCGTCGGGATACTGCTGATATAAGGATTCCAGCCGCTATTGAGCAGGATCGACTTGTCCACCAGCTTGACGTTGAGGACGCTCGAGTGGCCGACCGATGAGTCCTTGGTATAGAGGCCGTTGACGAAGAAGGCGAGCTTCGGGGCGCTCACCGCCAGGTCGTTGTGGAGCACGTAGGCGTCGTCGTCGACGTCTCCCCAGCCGGCGCGCGCGACCAGCATGGGCACGCCCAGCCGCTCAGGGAGATAGTGCTGTGGAGGGACGTCGCGGCCGCCGCCGGTGAAGACTCCGCCGATCAGGGTCAGGTTGGCGGGCAGGTTGAGGGTCAGCGCCACGCCCACGTCCCGCCCGACGCGGAAGCCGAGGTCCTGCACGGAGCGGTCGATGAACTGCGAGAACCCCGAGTAGGTGAGCCGCTCGCGGCCATAGGGAACCTTGAACTGGCCTATCTTGAGATAGGAGTGGTTGAGCCCGATGGGGATCCTGACGCTCATATCAAGCAGGCTGAGAGACACGCCGCTGGTGGCCGCGATGGCCTCCTCGCCGCCCAGCGCGAACTCTAGATTGAAGGAATACTCCTGGTATCTGCCGCTCGAGCGGAAGCGCGCCTCCTTCAGGAAGAGGAAGAGGCGGGTGTGGTCGGTGACCGGGTCGTCGACCTCCTGGCCAAAGCCGAGCAGTTGAGTCATCGCGCCGATGGAGAGATCGGCGTCCTTGGTCTCCAATACCTTGATATCGGCAGCGGCGATGGAGGGAGCGAGCGCTGCGACCAGGCCCAGCACGAGGCAGACCTTCGTTTTCATCTCAGTCAGCTTTCTGCGCGGGCCAGAGGTTCCTTGGCAGCGCGTCCTCCCAAAGAGCAAGCGCCGTTCCAAGACAGTGCCCGCTCTCGCCGACGATGGAAGCGAGCGAGCGCGACCCGCAGCAATTGCGCGATCGCGCGGGGCCTGCGCCGCGCCAACGAAAGAGGCGCCGCCGGACCTGGGTCCACGCGGCGCCTCGGTGGAATCAAAGAAACCCTTTAGTTGGTGGCCGCGCCGGGTTTGGTCTGCACCAGCAGCTTCAGGTCGAAGCGGATGGTCACCGCGTCGGCGGTCTTCAAGACGCCGAGCAGGGCCGTCGGAGGCGCGATGCCAGAGTCGCTCATCTTCAGCTGGAGCACGCCCTGCGCTGTCCGGATGCCGCCCGGCTGCTCGCCGATGGTGATCTGCGTCGTCTGCGCTTTCTCGACGCCGGCGACCGAGAGCGTCCCTTTCACCTCCAGCTTGTCCGTTCCCGGAATGGGCGCGATCGAGGTGAAGGTATAGTCGATGCGGGGGAACCTATCTGCCCGCAATGCATCGCGCAGCTTGCCTTCCATCGTGCCGCTGCCGCAGCGAATCTGGTCCACGGGCACTGCCAGCTCGAAGGCGCTGAGCGAGGCGGCCACGGCGTTGATCGCGCTCGCTTCACCGGCGGCGTCGAACTTGAGCGCCTCGCACTTCCAGGCGTGCAGATTCGAATCTCCCTCGAGCGAGAGCTTGCTGCCCTCGGCCAGCGAGAGCGAGAGGGGAGCTGCGACCAGGGCGGCGACGAAGAGGGCGAGCATTTGGGTTCCTAGGCGGCAGCGGCCGCGGGCTTGGGTTGATTGGCAATCAGCGCGGCGAGGGCGCGCAAGGCGTCCGACTCGGTGAAGATTCCGACCACGGCGCCGCCCTCCACCACCAGGGCGGCCTCGAAGCGCGCGGTGGCCATTCGGGTTGCGACCTCGGCGACCGGAGTACCCGGCACCACCACCAGCGGCTCTTCCACCGCGTCGAAGACGCGCCCGGTGGCCCGGGCCAGGCCGTCGCGCGATTCGAGCCGGTAGAGTCCACTCAATGAGATGAGGCCCACCAGCTTGCCGGCGAGCAGCACCGGCAGGTGGCGGCAGCCGATGCCCAGCATGCAGCCAAAAGCCTGCGCGAGCGTCTGCGCGCTGTCGATGCAGGTCGGGTCGCGCGTCATGTAGTGCTCGATGAGGTCTGACTTTGGCGGGTCCATGGGAGCCTATCGAACGACCAGCACGGGCTTTGGCGAGATCTGCACCAGCCGATCGGCGACGCTGCCGACGAAGAGCCTTGAGGCGAGGTTGCGCCCGCGATGTCCGACGACCGTCATCGTGACCTCCTTGGCCTCGGCCAGCTCGGCGAGCTCCTCGGCGGGCGTGCCTACCTTGCTGAAGGGCTCGACCTCGAGTCCCGAGCCCTTGACCCGCGCCACGGCCTCGCGCAACAGCCCGTGCGCATAGCTCTCCTGCGCCTCGTACCAGGCCGGTGTCGCCGCCGGATACGCTTCCGCCGCATACGCCGAGGCGATCGGACGCTTGATGTGCGCGATCTGCAGCGAGGCCCCGGTGGCGCGCGCCAGCTCCGCGGCCCGGCTCAGCGCCGCCCAGCCCTGCTCCGACCCATCGACTCCAACCACGATCCGGCTCATGACTTGCTCCTTTGCGAATCAATCAATCAATCAATCGCTCAAACCTTGAGTGCGGCCTTGCTTCTCTCAAGTCAGCCCGGCGGCGCGAAACGAGGCGCGGCGCTCTTCGCCGGCGTTGCGCCGCAGGAGCGCCGCGAAGGCTTGCAGCGCGTCGGTGGTGGTGAAGATGCCGACCACGCCCTCGCTCTCGACCACCACCGCTGAGCCGAGCTTTCGGTTCGCCATCTCGGTGACCACCGCCTCCACGTCATCGGTCGGGCCGACCAGGTAGGGCGCGAGCGTCATCGCGTCCGACACCGGGTCGCGTGAGCGGTCGACGTTGACCTGCGCCTCCATCCGCAGCAGATCGCGCTGGGACAGGAGGCCGGTGACGCGACCGTCGAGCAGCACCGGCAGGTGGCGCACACCGTGGTGGCTCATCAGCCGCCAGGCCTCGGCGAGCGGGGCGGCGGCGTCGATGCAGCGCGGCTTGCGACTCATGAAGGATTCGATCGCGATACCCATGCTCTTCTCCGGCGGGCCTGCTCGACGCCGCGCTGTACCTTGGGTTCTGCAAAGGGCGCGCCGCGACGCTGACAGAGGGGCGGCGAGCCGGGCGGCGCAAGCTTTGCGCTCCGCACGCCATCCCGCGCAGTGGCTGCGCAAGCCTTTCCCCGCTCGCGTCGCGTGCCCGGGGCACAGGCGATGCACGAGCCTCAGGCAATTGGACTTGAGAGGCTCCCATGCTGTCGCTCTTTGCCGCCTTGCTGCTGGCCGTGCCGCTGGTGCTCGTGCTCGAGCCGGGGAGCCGCCTCTGGATCGAAGGCGACTCCAATCGCAGCCCGTGGAGCTGCGACGCCGGGCCGCTCGACACCGACGCGCAGGTGCGGCCCGCGGAGGAGGGCAGGCCGGCCGCCATCGACCGACTGCGCGTCGCGCTCCGGGCCGACGGCCTGCGCTGCGGCGACGATCATATGGACGGCAAGCTGCGCGATGCCCTCAAGGCCAACCGCTACCCGCGCATCGAGTTCGTGCTGACCGGCATCGCCGCGACGCCGGACGTCTTGGCCGGCGCCCACCAACTGAAGGCCGTCGGCACCCTGGAAGTGGCGGGCCAGCGGCGGACGGTGACCTTCCTCGTGCGGGCCTTCGGCTCACCCGACGGGTCGCTCCACGCGCGCGGCGAGCTGCCCATCTTGATGACCAGCTTCGGCATCGACCCGCCGAGCGCCTTCTTTGGCCTCCTGCAGTCGAAGGATCGCATCGTCATCCGCTTCGGGCTCCACGCGCGCGCGCGGAGCGCAAGGCTCGTCAAGGTTCGTCGGAGGAGCGGCGGGTGAGGCTAAGGGCCGCCGGCGCCCCGCCACTTCGCGCCGCAGAAGAAGCAATGGGTGTGCAAGCCGAGGTTCGCGTGCTTGCACTGGTGGCACTCGCCATATTCCTCGGTGGTCAGGTGCAGGTCGGTGAGCAGCGCCAAAAGCGAGACGATCTGCTTCTTGCAGTGGGTGCACGCCTTGATTGCTCCGCCGTCCTTTTCTTGAATCAGGTTGGAGGTGCCGCACTGCACGCAGAAAAGGTGATTGGGCTCGCGCTGGATCATGGCGCCTTCCCGCCGCCCGTGCCGGCCTTGGCGGTCTCGCACAGCTCCGCGTTGTTCCCCTTGAAGTGCTGGTTCGCGCAGAGCTTGGACAGCGCCTGCTCCGTCGGCGGCTTTAGTTTACTGTCAAAGATGATCTGGTTGTCATAAGTGCCTTCGCCTTTGTGGTCGAAGACTACCTTGAACGACGCGGGCGCTTTGTATTTGGCCCGCAGCACCTTGTCGAACCAGGCTTCGATCCGCTTCTCGAGGAATGCCGCGTTCGGCACCTTCTGGTTCTTGATGAGCGGAATCATGAACGTCCCGCTGAGCAGATTGAGCTTGAGCGCCGAGTTGCTCTTGAGCAGCTCGCCGGATCCCACCACCGGCCTTCCCTGGGCGAGGTGCGCGTGCCTCGTGCCCACTTCCCAGACGTCGAGCGGATGGCCAAACGAGGTGGTGCCGTCGCGGAGGATCACGTAGGTATAGATTCCGTTAGGAAGCTTGAATGGATTGGCAGAGGCGAAGATGCGCTTTTCGCCCTTCGCGATCTCGAGGTCCGTATAAGCCAGGGTGACGCTGACGCCGGCGGTGCGGCCCTGGACTTTCTGGTTGTCCTTCTTCCAGACCTTGCCGTTGTCCGGCCAGACCCGCGGCTCCTTGCCATCGACGCCGAACACCTTGAGCACGCCGGCGGCGTTGGCGGAGGGCGCGGCGTCGGCCTTTGCCCCCGCCTGCTGTTTTGCCGGCTGCTTCGCGGGCGCTTTGCCGGGCGCCGCCGCGGGAACAAGCGCGAGGGCGACCAGCGCCAGCAGACCGGTGGCGCGACGGAAGCGAGGAGCTTCAAGCAAGAGATGCATCTTTGCCTCGAGGGGTTTTGGGCATAGCTTAGCGCAATGCCCGTCAAATAGGCGCCGGTGAGGTACCGGCCGCGGGCAGGCGCGAACCCGCCGCTCGGAACGGGCACCCACCCGACTTAGGCTAAGGCTAAGCCGCCGGCTTTGGCTTCTTGCCCGGCGTGCTCCGCTGCGCCAGGGCCGCCGCCTCGGCCGCGCGCCGGGTCGCCGCCAGGTGGCAGACCACCGTGGCCAGCTCGATTGGGTCCACCGGCTTTGGCACGTGGGTCTGGAAACCGGCCAGGAGCGAGCGGGCGCGATCCTCGGGCGTGCCGTAGGCCGTCAGCGCCGCCGCGGGCGTCTGGCCTCCGCGTTCGGGCGGCAGGGCGCGCACCATGCGGATCAGGTCGAACCCGTCTTCCTTGGGCATGCCAATGTCGCTCACCAGCACGTCGGGACGCTCGGCCTGCAAGGTCTGCAAGGCCTCGCGCGCGGAGGCGGCGGCGAAGACCTGGGCCCCGCAACCCTCGAGCGTCATCACCAGCAGCTCGCGCGCGTCGGCCTCGTTGTCCACCACCAGCACGCGCACGCCGTCGAGGAGCGGCATGACGGCGGTGGCGCGCTCCGGGGCGGGCGTGTCGATCTGGCGGAGCGCGGGCGCGTGGGCCTCGAACTCGCTGGACTGGAAGATCTCGGCGAGCAGCCCCTGCCCTCCCAGGTTCATCACGAGGTGCTTCCAGCCCACGGAGAAGACGGCGCTCGCGGGAATGGCCAGGATGACCCCGGTCATGCCGCCAAGCTCGGCGCCGCAGAGCAAGGTGATGATCACCGCCAGCGGGTGCATCTTGAGCCCGCGGCCGATCAGGCGCGGATACACCAGATAGTCCTGCAGGAGCCGCAGGACGCCGAGCAGCGCGAAGAGGCGGAAGAGGTGCGGCGTCGGCGCGACCGTGTCCAGCGCGGCCGAGAGCAAGAGCACCGCGAAAGGACCGACCATGGGCATGAACTCGAGCACGCCCGCGAGGACGCCGACCAGCATCGAATAGGGGACGCCGATCACCCAGAAGCCGAGGCAGCAGACCACCGCGACGAACCCGCAGGCGATGAGCTGCGCGCGCACGTAGGCGGCGAGCGTGCGGTTGACCTCCTCGAAGAAGTCGCTGCCCCGCCACCTGGCGCGACCCTGGGGCAGCATCTCGAGCGCGGAGTGGCGGAAGGCGCTCGCGTCCTTGAGCAGGAAGAAGGCGATGATGGGAATCAAGCCGAGCCACGGCACGAAGCGGAGCGCGCTGACGATGCCGACGAAGCTGCCCTTGGCCTGGTCGCGGAAAGCCAGATAGGCGGTCGAGAAGGCGTCCTCGACCCAGGCCTCGGCGGCCAGCGGGAAGTGGTAGCGCACGTAGAAGTTGCGAAAGTATTGCGAGCGGGTGCGATTCGGGTCGAGGTACTCGGGCGCGCGCGCGACCAGCTCGGCGAGCTGCGCCCCGAACGGGGGCACGACCGCCCAGAAGATCAGCGCGGTGGCCGCGCCCATCAAGACGAAGACGGCGCCGATGGAGACCGCGCGCGACAACCGCCGGTGGAGCCCGCCGATCCGCACCGGCGTGTGCATCAGCTCGACCAGCGGCGCCATCAGATAGGCGAAGAAGACCGAGAAGACGATGAGCAGCAGGATGGTCTGCAGCGAGCGGATGAGCCAGAGCAGCCCGACGACCGCGAGCACGACAGCCAGCACGCGCAGCACGCGCCGGACCTGTTGCCACGAGTTCTCTTCCTGTTGCCTCCGATCCGCCATCGCGCGCGCTCCGACCGACCTCCGAGGGCCTGGGCCCCGAGTCCCCACACTACGCAACAGTTCTTCATCCTGCGAGCGGAACGCACGCCGCTCGACGCGGATCGGCACCCGCAGCGCGCCGAACTGTTGGCGACAGGGTACACCGGCGCGGGCGGAGTGGCTGCTGCTCAACAGTCCGCGGGGGCGGCGGCAAGGCCAGGCAGCATCGGCCGCCGGCAGGCACAGACCCCCGGCGCGGCGCGGGCGCCACCCGACATCGGCATAGGGGTTGGCGTTCGCCGCCAGCCCCCTGCCACACCACCGGACATGCGGGTCCGCATCCGGCGGTTCGAGAGGTTGAGGTCAAGTGACCAGGCTCGGAAGACCGAGC
>JBBRMA010000093.1:0-18158 GCA_038231075.1 Myxococcales bacterium
CAGCGCCAGGCCGTAAAAGTCTTCGACCTGGAGCAGTGGATGCCCTCACTTGCTTCATGTATGGACGTCAGGCCGCCAAGCCGCGCTGGATCAGTGCGCCGTCAACTTTCGTGAGGCCGACGTGCGAAGGTAGGGCTAGGAGCTCCCATGAAGCCGACTCTGATGCTCGCTTGCAGCCTGCTCATGACTGCCTGCTGCACGAACCGGGCAAAGGCCGAGCCTGTCGCCACCACCGAGAACGCTCCGCAGATAGAGGACGCTCCGCGGACGCCCCTCTGGGTGAAGTGGAACGTCCTCTCCAACGAAGGCGGGCGGCTTCGAATCGCCGCGGTCGTCGTCCGCCGCGCCCGGCTGAATGTGCCTATCGACGTGCATATCGAAGCGCCTGACGGGCTTGAGTTGGTCTCGGGGACGCCGGCGTTCCAGCTCGACGGCAACCTCGAGCCGGGCGAGACCGTCAGCACGCTCGAGTACAATTACCGCGACGCCCCGACCGACGATCTCAAATTGATCGCCGATATCACCGGCTCGGGAATGGGCGTGCACGCGACCGATGTCTATCGCTTCGGGCGCACCGCGCCGCAGCCGCGCCCCCGGCCGAGCGGGCCCCACATCAAGGTAGGCAACACCGACCTCGGTCCTGCGATTCAAATCGACAAGGACAATCAATAGACGAGCTACCGAGCGTGCCCCGGCGCAGGCGATGCTCCGCGAAGGAATGTGCGAGAAGCAGGCAGGCGCGCTGGTGCGTGGCTCCCTAGGTTGAATCCAGGTCAAGACCCCTTCCGCCACCTGTGTGGCGGCTGGTCTCCGGGAGCAAGCCATGCAGGTGCCTCGACGGTTGGGGAAGCCGCTCGTCCAGTCTCTGTCCCTGGTCTGGGTGCCTCTCGCGATCGCGGCGGCGTGCATGGCATCGTGCGGCGGCGGCGGGTTGAGCCCGGCAGACGCGGGCACCAATGCCAACCCTGACGGCAGCCTCCCGAGCGGCGGCGGCGTGTGCGGCAGCGCGCCGAGCGGCACCTGCGCCAACTCAAGCCAGGTCTTCTGCGGCAACGGCAACTGCTGCGATAGCGCGCACCCCTTCTACTGCTCGTCGAACGGCCTTTGTTATGGCACCGCCGCCCTGGCTTCAGCGGTCTGCGGCGCGTCTTGCGGCGCCTGCTCTCCCTCCGGCGGCGGCGGCACCGAGGGCGGCACGGGAGGCCGCGACGCCGGCCCCATCGGCGGAGGCGGCTCCTGCGCTCCACCTGCGCAGCCGGGCATCTGCAACGCGGGCGACCTCTCGTGCGGCTCCGGCTCCTGCTGCCACGGGCAGTTCCCGTTCTATTGCTCCTCGACCAGCACTTGCTATGCGAAGCAATCCGAGGCCGGCGCGGCCTGTGGCGATAGCTGCACCGGTTGCGTGGCTCCGAGCAGCGGAGGGGCCGACGGCGGCACCGGCGGCGGCTCCTGTGCTCCCGCGCAGCCCGGCAACTGCAATACGGGCGACTTGTCGTGCGGCCCCGGCTCCTGCTGCCACGCGCAATTCCCCTTCTTCTGCGCCTCGAGCAATCTCTGTTACGCCACGCAATCCGATGCGGCCGGAACCTGCGGCACCAGCTGCGCCTCCTGCGTGACCCCGAGCGGCGGCGGCGGCGGCACCGATGGCGGCAGCGGCGGCGGCGGCTCGTGCCCGCGTGCACCCTCGGGCGCCAGTTGCAACACGGGCGACCTGGTGTGCGGCACCGGCTCCTGCTGTCACTCGCAATTCCCCTTCTATTGTCCCTCGACCAATCTCTGCTACGGCAAGCAGGCCGAGGCATCCGCCGCATGTCCGGGGAGCTGCGTCGCCTGTCATCCTTAGTTTGATTCGAGGAAGTACTTAAGGAGTCCTAACGCCAGCATTCGGAACCGTGAAGCGGAACCGTGCAGGAGAAGGGACGTTCCTGCGAAGGAGTTGACAGCGGGATCGCAAATCTGTGTCTGCTTCATGCCGGTGCTCGACGGCTGCGGGGGCCAATCAAGGTCCCAGCCGATCCAGCCAGATTGCTCCTCATGGACCAGCTGAAGACAAAGTTCCCGATCGCGCTTCTGCTGCTGTCCCTGGCAGCATCGGAGGCTCGGGCGGGCAATCCCGTCTTGCAGCGCAAGGTGGACGTTGCCCTCAAACCGGGCTGCGCCTGCTCGACCGCGTGCACCGACAAAGGTGACAAGAGCTGGTGCTGGACCGACGCGACTTGCGACCTGGCGGACAGCTCGCTCAAAGGCTATTCGCGCGCCTGCGACCCCGCCGTCGAGAAGGCCCGGCAGCAGAAGGCGGACGTCCTCGCCAGCCACGCCTGCGGCTGCAGCAGCGTGTGCACCGACAAAGGCAAGGGCAGCAGCTGGTGCTACACCTCCTCCGGCTGCAAGGTCTCGGTCTCGGGGAATCTCGGCTTTTGGCGAAGCTGCGACGCAGCGGTGGAGCTCAAGCGCGAGCAGGACGGAGGCAAGCACCCCGGCTGCGCGCAAAAGGACTGGACCGCTTTCCGCGACGGCCTTTTGCAATACGGGCTCCAGCCCGGCACCGTGGGACCGGCGGTCAAGGAGTGCAAAGAGAGCAAGGCCTATACGAGCGCCACCCTGGATCAGAAGAACAAGTTCGAGGCCTGCCTGGGACGCGCGGAGAAGCTCTCGTCGATCCTGCTGCGACCAGACCTTGGCCTCTCGAAGACCACGGTCGCACTCCACGATGAATACAAGGACACGGCGCTGAAGGTTCCCGCGCTCCTGGCCGACCAGGAGCTCTTCACCTTGCTGCAACGAACCAACCTGAGCCGGCTGGATTCTGTCGAGCGGGTGGTGAAGAAGATCAAGGCGCTCTATCGCGACGCCATCGTGCTTCCTTATATCTCGCCCAGCACCGCCTCCATCGACAAACCCGACACCTACGGGCGAATCATCGTCTGGGTCGAGGACGCCGGAGTGAGCCGCTACGTTCAGTTCAGCGTCAATGCCAAACCAACCGATCTCACGAGCAATCGATTCCAGGCTTCTGTCGTCAACCTCGATCCCAAGGTCGAGGGTGGCAAGGCCTTCATCTTCGACTGGACGCGCTCCACGCCCAACACGCACAAGTTCGAATTCAAGAGCGGCGCCGGCCAGAATGGACAGACCTGCTATCAATGCCATATGGACGGCGTGCTGGCCGTCCATCGCTTCTGGCCCAAGCACCGCGCTCAATTTCCGGAGACGGCGGACTCGCTCGGAGACAACTCTGATGGCTGGCTCGAGAAGCTGAATCTGACCTACGACACGGCCTCGGCCGACCTCAATCACAAGATGGAGGCGGACAACCTCAAGTACAAGGGCGTCGCGTTCGCGCCCGCGCGGGATCTCCCCGGACTCAACGCGCCTGTCCCGAATCCGCTGGGCACGCCGAAGGACTCGGCGGCCTGCTCGCTCGCGGAACGGCAGGCGGTTGAGACGTTGCGGACCAGCGCGCCGGGAGGGAAGGCCTGCGTCGCCTGCCACACCGGCAACATCCGGGACAACCCGGTCTACGCGGACGGAGCCCTGAACGCGATGGTCGATAAGTATATCCGGCTTGGATATATGCCCCCCGGCAACACTGCCGACCAGGCCACCCGGAACAAGGCTGCCGACTGCTTCGTCAACGCCTACTCCCGCCTGAACCGGAATAGCATCCTCGTGAACTGGCTCAAGGGCAGCGCCTGCCGGTGACGCTTCCTTGCTTCGCTCGAGGAAAGGGCGATTCGCCGAGTGACTACTGCGAGAGGATGACGACCGAGTAAGGTCCGATGCCGACGTCGGCCGCCCAGGCGAGGCCATCGCGCCCCTCTGGCAACGCGGTCGTGTCGAGGCCAGGCACGGCGCCGAAATCGTCGCCATAGATGCGCGCGTCGCTGTTGAGGCGCACGTGCCAGGTCCCGCCGCGCGGGAAGCCGATGCGATAGGCCGGGAAGGCGCGTTGGCTGAAATTGGCCAGCACCACCACGTCGTCGCCTCGGCCGCCGCGGTCCCAGCGATGAAAGGCCAGGAGCTTCTGCGCTTCGTCGACGTGGAAGACATTGACGCCGTCGCCACGCAGCCCGCGGGTGTTGCCCTGCCAGTCGCGGCGCAAGTGGATGAGGTCGCGATAGAGCAGCTCGATGCCCGAGAACCTCTGCTCCTTGGTCCAGTCCAGCGGGCGCGCGGCGGTGAAATAACCGTCCTCGAGGAATTCCTGCCCCTGGAAGATCATCGGGATGCCGGGAGAGGTGAACACCAGCGCCGCGGCCAGCGTCGAGCGCTTCCGCGAGGCCTGGCTGGCAGCGTTGCCGGGCCAGATCATCTCGGGCACGCGCTGCCTCCCGTTGGCGACCTCGTCATGGCTCTCGGTATAGATGACCCGCTTGGTGGCCTTCCCGCCAAAGAGGTGGCGAATCGCAGCCGCGACCGCGCCCATGTTGCGCGCGCCATCGTCGGTCGCCACCACCGCGTCCACCACCGGGTGGAAGAAGTCCGAGTCCCACTGGGCGTCGAAGCCACTGCCGCCCTGATCGGCCGGGAGCGTGATCGACTCGCTTCCGCGAAAATCCTCGGCGATGGAAATCTTCGCTGAGGCGCGCGAATGCGTGACCCCGTTGGCCGCTTGCAGCACGGCCAACCCCTCGGGGAGTGGAATTCCCGAAGCTGCGCGAATCTGGAAGGTGGCGTCCCAGCGCGCGCCGTCCATCCGGTACTCGTCGAGCCAGGTGCGGACGCTGTCGACGATGAAGTCGCGGATCTGTGGCCGGCCGTAGTCGGGGCGGGTGTTGCCCCAGGGCGTCTTGCTGCGCCAGTCGGTGAAGAAGTAGCTGCCGCCCGCCCCCAGCGACTCGCCGTCGAAGTTCCACATCGACAGATCGTTCGGTCCGTAATGGTTGTGCACCACGTCCGCGATCACGGCGATGCCGCGCTGGTGGGCTCCGTCCACCAAGGCCTTGAGATCCTCGGGGCTGCCGTAGGAGCTCTCGGGCGCGAATGGGTACGAAGTGGTGTAGCCCCAGTCGATCGAGCCGGCGAACTCGGCGAAGGGCATCAGCTCGACGGCGTTGACGCCGAGCTGCGCGAGGTGGTCGAGCTTGCCGAGGGCGCCGCGAAACGTGCCGGGCTGCCCGTCGCCTGTGGCCGCGAAGGTGCCGAGGTGCAGCTCGTAGACGACGAGCTCATTGAAGGGAGGGAGCGAACCCGGCGCGCTGCTCCAGTGAAAGGCAGCGGGATCGTGGATGACGCTGGCGTTTGCCGAGTCCACCATCTGCGCCGCGCGGGGGTCGGAGCGCCAGAGGACCTGGCCGCCGTGGTGGATGACGTACTGGTAGTGCTGCCCGGCTGCGGCTCCGGCGAGGTCGGACGAGAAGTTGCCGTTCCCTTCGGGCGCGAGCTCGTTCTTCCCGTCGCTCCAGCCGTTGAAGTCACCCGCCACGAAGACCTTGTCCGCGAACGGCGCCCAGACGCGGAAGGCGGTACCGCCCGGGTAGACGACCGCGCCCATGCCTGGACGCCGCGACGGAGCTGCCGAGAGGCCGCCCTGCTCCGCGGCGGCAGTGGGTCCTTCCGCCGCACAGGCGAGGGCGAGCGCGACGGCGAATATGCAGAGCGTGCGCAGGAAGGGATCTCGATTGTCGAACAGGCGGGGCGGCACCATGCGTCAAGAGAGGGCGCCCGTCGCGTGCAAACGGCTGCCATCCTCCGGGCGTCGGATGTCCGCGAGCGGCTTCACACTGAGCCGAGGTGATTCTTCACTGCACGCGCAGGACCAAGGAGATGGCCTCGAGCGCGCGCAGATACTCAATCACCTGCTCGAGCGGGACTGGTCCATATTCAGCCGAGACGGCGTCGCGAATCTGCCGCGCGGTGCGCTTGCCGTCGGCGAAGTTCAGTACCTCATAGGCAAGCTCTGCACCGCTCGCGGCTCGGGCCGGCCGATGACCACCGGCTGCGCTCTCGTCCGCCAGCGCGCGCCGAAGCCGCCGCTGATCGCTCATAGGTCACTCTCGCTTCCTCTTCCTCAAGGTTGCACGCTTCTTCCGCCGATGAGTTGAACAGCCGCGACCGGGATTGCAAGAGACGCAGCGCGCGGCCTGATTGAACGGCCTCTTCGATCCCTGCTCTCATCCGTGCGCTACTATTCTTGCCTGCGCTGGCCAGGACATATCCGCTGGCCGCCCCAATGAACGCCGCGCGCAGCAGCTTGGTCGGGTCGATGTTCGCCGCCGTGTCGAAGTTGGTGTGGATATAGCGGTCGGGCCAATCACCTCCCAGAGCTCGGCGAATCCGGCGTCCCAGCCCGGCCGCGAGCGCTGCGTCCCGTAGAACAGCTTGCCGTCGGCGGGGAACTTCAAGATCGCGACCTCGCTCAGCCCATAGGCGCGGGCGCGCTCTGCTACCAGCCCGGCGGCAGCGTCGAATCCCTGCGAGCCGCGCTGGCGGTGGAGCCGCGCGATGCCTTCGAGATTCCGCCTGGCCGTCTCGCCGCTCAGCTCTTGCGCCAGGGCCGCCACCTCGGGCGGCTGCGCGCCTCATCCTACGACACCGCCGTGAGCGCCCTCGCGGCGGTCGAGCTGAAGTGGGTCAGCGCTTCTTCGCCGGCAGGTTCTTGAGATAGGCGAAGCAGCGGTTCGGCGTGCTGCAGCTGAATCCAGGCTTCGGGCTCGGATAGCAGAGGCCGGCGATCTCCTGCCTCCCCGCCGATTTTGCCCAGACGGCGGGAGGGACGCCGGGAGGGGCGGCGGGCGTTGGGCAGGCCATGGTCGTCATCCCCACGCGGCTGCCGGGCTTGACGTCCTTGCCGAAGTTGCAGGCGGTCGCGAAGCACTTGAAGCCCGCCCGGGCCCGCGGGTAGCAGAGTAGCCCGATCTGCTCGTCCTTGCCGCAGGAGCCCTTGCGCGTCTTGGTGTCCACGTCGAGCCAGCAGGACGTGCCGTCGTCCCTCCAGCCCGGCTGGCACTCCCGCGAACAGCTGACCGCGCTCATCCCGCAGACGCCATCGCAGCGCTTCTGCTCGTCGGGATTGCAGTCGCCGTTCCAGCCCGACACGCGCCACTTTCCCTCGCGCTGCACGTCGCGGGTGCAGAGGACGCCCGCCTCGCGATATCCGGCGGGACACGGCTCGAAACTGAGCGGCTTGCCGGGACCGCGGTCGTAGTGACAGGTCGTGCCCGTGTCGGCGCTGCCCGGGGGACAGATCTTGCCGATGAGGAGGCCGCCCGGCGTGGTCCAGCCGTAGCCCTCCGGGGGCGGCTCGTAGCACTCCAGCCCCCGCTGCACCGTGGGCAGGACGCGCGGCACCATTGCTCTTCTGCCGCCGGCGTCGACGCCGAACGCCATGCCTCGCTGCACCGTCTTGTGGCACCCGAGGGCGCTCCCTTGAGGTTTCCGATCGTAGACGCACATGGCGCCTTCCAGCCGACTCCCCGCCGGACACTGGGCCGCGGCCCCGGCTGAGTTGAAGCCGGCCGCGATCAGGGCGGCGAGAAGCAGTGAGAGCGACATCGGTCTGGTCAGCATGGGTGGTCTCCTCAGGGCCGCACGAGATTGGCGGCCGGGGCGAGGAGGGCCATCGCACGTTGCATGCCACGCTCGAGAGATTCACTGCCGGTGAACCTGGGCGAGCGCCGTCACCGTGCGCCGACCGCGCTGCCGTCGAGGAAGATCGCGGTTCCCGACGCCGCGGCTCCCTGCACAAAGGCCGCTCATCGTTCCAGGCCGGCGGGAGGGGCAAGCTGTCTCGCATCGGAGACGGAGTCCCGCAAGTTGGACCGCCGGGCTGTCGCCAGGGCGAAAAGACTGCTCCAGGCGCGGCCTGCACTGACCCGCGCTTCTCAGCCGACGGACACGAAACTGGCATGAAGCTCGCGTGGCCCCGAAGGAACAGCAAGAGGCGATCGCCCGCGCACCAGGGACTGGACGAGATCGACAGCAGCAGCTCAGCAGAAGGAGCAGGCCGCCGAGAGAGTACACTTGCAGTGAATGCGCTACGATACGGGCGAGCTGCTGGGTCAAGGGGCGATGGGCGAGGTGTACCGCGCCTTCGATCCCTCGCTGCAGCGGGAGGTGGCGCTGAAGTTCCTCCGCCGCGAGGAGCCGCGCCAGATCGAGCGGCTGCTGCGCGAGGCGCGCGCCCAGGCCAAGGTCGACCACGACCTGGTCTGCAAGGTCTACGAAGTCGGCGAGCTGGACGGGCGCCACTACATCGCCATGCAGCTGATCGAGGGCGTGCCGCTCGACGTGGCCGCGCGCACCATGACCGTCGAGGAGCGCGTGGTGGCGGTGCGCGACGTGGCGGGCGCGGTCCACGCGGCCCACCGCATCGGGCTGGTGCACAGAGATCTCAAGCCTGGCA
Source organism: Myxococcales bacterium (assembly GCA_038231075.1). Lineage (GTDB taxonomy): Bacteria > Myxococcota > Myxococcia > Myxococcales > 40CM-4-68-19 > JBBRMA01. The sequence goes on from JBBRMA010000093.1 coordinate 8,345, forward strand.
ACATCCTGGTCGAGTCGCGCGGCGGCTCAAGGAAGCCCTTCGTCACCGACTTCGGGCTGGTGCGCGACGACTCGGCGGAGAGCTTGACCAAGACCGGCGAAGCGCTGGGCACGCCGCCATACATGGCGCCCGAGCAAGCGCGCGGCGAGCTGCACCGGCTCGACCGGCGGACCGACGTCTACAGCCTGGGCGCGATGCTCTACGAGATGCTGGCGGGGCGGACGCCTTTCCTCGGCAAGAGCGCGGTGGAGGTGCTCTTCCAGGTGGTGCACGCCGAGGCTCCGCTCTTGCGCAAGCTCGACGCGGCCATTCCCCGCGACCTGGAGATCATCGCCGCGCGCTGCCTGGAGAAGGAGCCGCAACACCGCTACCAGAGCGCCAAGGACCTCGAAGATGATCTCTCTCGCTGGCTGGACGGCGAGCCGATCGCCGCGCGGCCCGCGGGTCTCCTGCGCCGGGCATGGACGCGGGCGCGCAAAAACAAGCTGGCGGCGGCCTCGATGGCGGCAGGCGTGCTCGCCGCTGTGGTGCTGCTGGCCGCGCTCTGGCGGGCGCAGTCGGGCGCGGCGAGGAAGGCACGGCTCGCGCAACAGCTCGGGCAGTCGGTGGAGCGAATCGAGAGCGGCATGCGGCTGGCTTACCTGCTCCCGTTGCACGACCTCCGCCCCGAACGCGAGCGAGCGCGGGCCCAGCTCAGCGAGATCGAGACGCAGGTCGAGCGGTTCGGGGCGGCTGCCGAGGGGCCGGTGAGCGGGGCGCTGGGTCGGGGACTTCTGGTCTTGGGCCAGCTCGACGCCGCGCGTACACGGCTTGCGCGGGCGATTGCGCTCGGTGAGCGCGACGCACAGATCGACTTCGCGCTGGGGCGCACGCTGGGATCGATCTACGAGCGCGAGCTGGACTCGCTGCGCCGGCAGCCCAAAGGGCCGGAGCGCGATCAGCGCCAACGGCAAGTCGAGGAGGAGCTACGCAAGCCTGCCCTGGAATCGCTGCGCGGCAGCCTGGCGGCAGCAGGCGCGGCACCCTTCGTCGAGGGGCTCCTGGCGCTGCATGAGGGACGGCTCGACGACGCCCTGCGCCTCGCGGCACGCGCCGCAGCCGAGGACGCTGGACTGTACGAGGCGCACGTCCTGGCAGGGCGCGCGCACGAAAAGCGCAGCCGCGAGCTCTCGGCGCGATCCGACTTCGCCGCTTCCGGGGCTGAGAGCGACGCCGCGGTGGCCGCATACGACGGCGCCCTGCTGATCGCGCGCAGCGAGCCCTGGGTGCTCTGGCAGGTCTGCCGATGCTGGGCCGACCGCCTCGTCCATGCGGACCGCACCACCATCGCCGGCGGCGAGCCCGAGCTGTTCCAGCGCGGGGCGGAAGCTTGCGGGCGCGCGCTCGTCGCCCGCCCGGTCGATTCGGGCCTGCTCTACCTGTCCGCCCAGCTCCACTGGCACCATGCCGACTACCTGCACAAGCACGGCGGTGACGCCCTGCCCGTGCTGGACCGCGTGGCCGAGCTGGCGAGCGCGGCGATCGCCGCCGATGATGCGAGCGCGCCCGGCTCCAGCGCACGGAGGGCCGGCGCGAACCGCACCGTTGGGCTCGCGCACAAGACGCGCGCCACCATCCTCCAGAGCCTGGGCAAGGACGCGACCGCGGATCTCGAGTCGGCGATCGCCAGCATGCGGCGCGCCGTGGATCTCTGGCCGGACAACAACATCGCCAACATGAGCCTCGGCAACGTCTGGTCGGAGTACGCGAAGGCCCTGGCCGGCGCGGGCCGCGACCCGTTCGACGCCTTCGACAAGGCCACCGCCTCGCTCGAGCGCGCCGTGGCGCTGGTGCCCGAGGGCCTGGGTTACCTGAACCTCGGCACCAATCTCCAGCGGCGCGCGCGAGAGGAGCTGCGCTCGGGGCAAGACCCGCGGGCGACCATCGGCAAGGCGCAGGCGGCGCTGGCCTCCTGCACGCGGCTGATGCCGAACTACGCCGAGCCTTGGAGCGTGCTCGGCGAGCTGCTCGCCGACCGCAGCGCCTGGGAGGAGCGCGCAGGCCAGCCGCCCGAGCCGAACGAGCAACTGGCGGAGCAGGCGTTCCGGAAAGCCATCGCGCTGGAGCCAGCCGAGCCCGAGGTTCGCGACCAGCTGGGCAGGCTCTTGCAGAACCGCGCCGCCCGGTTGCGCGCTCGCGCGCTGCCCGCTGCAGCCGAGGTGGCGGAGGCCCGGGCCGCGTTCCGCGAATCGATGCGGCTCAACGGCAACGCGCTCGAGCCGATGGCACATCTAGCATTGCTCGAGGCCGAGGCGGGCGATGCCACGCTGCCCGAGGCGCACCGATTGATCGAGGTCGCCCGGCGGCGCGCGCCGCTCGACGCGCGCTGGCACGTGGCGGCCGGCCAGATCCACCGCCTGGAGGCCGAGCGGCGCAAAGGCGCCAGGGCGGAGGCCGCGATCGACGGCGGGCTGGCCGCGGTCGCTCGGGCACTTGCGATTGCTCCAGGCTCGGTGGAAGCCCACGTCGAGCGCGGCCGCTTGCTGCTCGCGCGGGCGCGCCTGCGGTCAGGCGGAAGCAAGGGCTCCGCCAAGGAGGCCGCCGGATCGCTGCGGGCAGCCCTGCGGCTCAACCCCGCGCTCCGGCCGCAACTCTCGGGTGCGCTCGCCGAGGCTGACCGGCTCTCGGCCGGCGGCCGCGAGGGAGTACGCTCGCAGTGAACGCGCTACGACACGGGCTCACGCGAGACCATCAGCCCCCAACGCTCGGCAAGCGGCCATCGACTATTTGGGCGCCGGGATGCCCAGCTCTTTCAAGCGCCGATAGAGCGTCGAGCGGCCCAGGCCCAGCATCGTCGCCGCCTCGCCCACCTCGCCGCTGCAGGCCTCGAGTGCGCGCAGGATCTCGCGCCGCTCCGCGTCCAGCAGCGCCTGCTTGAGTCCTCCTCCTGCAGCGCTCGCGGAAGGCGGCTCGCGCAGCGGCGCGCTCAAGGCGGCGCTGTCGAGCAGCTCGCGCCCTTCGAGGAAAAGCACGGCGCGCGCCATCTCCTTCTCCAGCTGCCGCACGTTGCCGGGCCAGGGGTGCGCAAAAAGCAAGTCGAGCGCCGCCCGCGAGATGCCGGCCACGCGCACCCCGGCGCGGGCGGCCTCGCGGGCGAGGAAGAAGACGGCGAGGTTGCCGATGTCGCCCTTGCGCCTCCGCAGCGGCGGCATCTCCACCACCCAGGTGGCGATTCGATAGTAGAGATCGGAGCGGAACTCGCCTCCCTGCTGCAGGGCGGCTAGATCACGGTTGGTGGCGGCGACGATGCGGACCCGGGCGGGCCTGGGGACAGACCCGCCGACGCGGAAGACGTGGCCCTCTTGCAGCGCGCGCAGGATGCGGGCCTGCGTCTCCTTGGCCATGTCGCCGATCTCGTCGAGGAAGAGCGTGCCGCCGTCGGCCAGCTCGAACTTGCCGGGGCGAGCGTCGACGCCGGTGGCCACGCCGCGCTCGATGCCGAAGAGCTCCGCCTCGAGTAGATCGCGGGCCAGCGCGGCGCAGTTGAGCGCCACGAAGGGCTTGCCCGCGCGGGGCGAGGCGGCGTGGATATAGCGCGCCAGCACTTCCTTGCCAGTGCCCGACTCGCCGCCGATGAGGACGGAGACCTCGCCGCGGGCCGCGCGGGCCGCCTCGGCGAAGATGCGCTGCACCGCGGGGACGACGCTTGGCGGATCGGGCGGCGGCGGGGCAGCAGAGGGCGCAGCTGGGGGCGTCGCGGGCGCGCGGTCGGCGGCGAGCGCGACCAGGCTGGCGGCGGACTCCACCAGCGGCCGCAGCAGCCGCGCCGCGCCGGGGCTCAAGAGGACGACGCGCACCTCGAGCGCACCCAGGGCGCAGACCAGCTTGCCCGCGCCGCTCGGCTCGGGCAGCTCGCGAGCGGCGCGAAAGAGCACCGCTTCGCCACGCGCGATCTCCACCAGCTGCGCGGGCAGCGTGTCGAAGAGCGCGCCACCCGCCGCGGCGGCGACCCGCGTCTCGCCGGCGCCCTCGCGCACCAGCTCGAGCAGCGCGGGAAGCCTCTCGGCGGCGAAGACGTCCAGCGCGCGCGTCCCCACGGTGCTGCCCGCGCGCTCCTCGAGCGGCGGCGCCGGAGCCGCGGCGGCCGGCAGCGCGATCCCCGAGGTGGCGTCGCCCGCCGCGATCTGCTCGAGCGCGAGCGAGACGCGGCCGAACGCGAGCAGCGCCCCGACCGGCAGGGCGCGCTCGTGCACCCGCTCGCCCTCGACGAATGTGCCGTTGCGCGAGCGCAGGTCGACCAGGTCGACGACGACGTCTCGCACCACGAGCTCGGCGTGGCGGCGCGAGACGGACGGGTGCTCGATCTGCACCGCGCAGCCGGCTGCCGAGCCGACCACATTGCGACCCTCCCGGAGGAGGAACGCCACCCGCCGCTCGCCGACGATGCCCACCAAGCGGAACACGGCTCGACAGTACTCCCAGATTGGTCCGGCCAACTGCGCACCGGAGCCTCACGCGGCCGCGAAGATGAATTTGCTTCCCACATAGGAGCGCGCGACCTTCCCGGGCATCACCCGCAGCGCTTCAGCGATGAAGACTTCTCCGGTGCAGTGCATGGGAATGATGTACTTCGGATCGATGCGGGCGAACTCGGCGACGGTCTGGCGCGCTTCTGCCTCGGTCCGTGGCCTGACGAGATGGAAGCCCCCGATGACGGCGTGAACCCGGTCGATTCCGGAGACCGCCTGCGCACGGCGGACCGAGTTCAGGACTCCGCGATGGCTGCAGGAAGCGATGACGACGAGGCCGAGACCCTTCACCGCGTAACACGTCGCGAGCTCGTGCTCGCCGTCATCCGCGAGCTGGGAAGCTCCTCGTTTCTCGGGAGTCAAGAGAGCCCGGTCACAACCGACGCCAGGCCGCATCTGCGTCGGAATCACGGCCCGCTCGAAGTTGAGCAGGGGAATCTTGCCGGTGGTGAAGGCGTGGCCGGCGACCAGCGCGGGCTCCGCCTTGATTTGAACGTCGAAGCCTGCGCGTTTCAGCGCCGGGCGATCCAGGGCTCCCATCACCGGAGGGGGCGTTCCAATCAGGGCGACGCGTTCGCAGAACGTCTCTTCGCCGCCCACAATCAATGGCAAGCGATGCGCGCTCGCTGAAGCCTGCGCGAACAGTCCGGGAAACCCGCCATAGTGATCGAGGTGCCCGTGGCTCAGCACCGCGGCATCGATCCGCTCCGGATCGATCGCCAGCAGCTTGAGGTTGTTGGCCAACACCTCCGGCGTGTATCCGAAATCGACGAGCACGCGCCTCGTCTCTTCCCCACACCGCGACTCTGCCAACACGGAGAGACCGAACTCTGCCATCAAGGCATGCGGCGACATGCGCGCGTATCCCGGTGCGCCGCCGTTTCCTGCACGCAAGATCTGCAGACCCGGCAATTTCGCGTCGTCGAGGAACGGCCCGAACGTCGCGTTGTCGGTCACCACTTGAACGCTCAGGCGATCGACTTCGACAAAGGCCAAGGAGGGTCTGGCCAAGGCGCGCCCGGCGGCTGCCGTCAGGAACGCGACCGCACTCCCGGATAGAAAAGACCTCCGCGTGAAGCCTCGTCTCTGCATGAGTGCAGCCTACACATCCAGGCTGGAGAAGGCGAAGAGCTGATCAACTGGACGCTGGCGAAACGAGAAGGCGGGGCGCCGTGATAGAGCAGTTGCTGTAGGCCGCCGACGTGGGTTGTTCCTACTCTGCTCCAGCCAACTGGAGTTCCTCAGGCTTCACCGAGCGGCAGGAGAGGCCTTCGAGATGACCCGGCTCGTGATGTTCGTGTGTGGACTCGTCGCGTGCGGAGCCTGCAACTCCGACAAACCAGCGCCAGCGCCGCCCCCGCACGAGGTGACGCCGCCGCCAGCCCGCTCGCCGGCAGAAGCGGCCGCTCCTGGGTCGCTGTACTTGTCAAATCGTGCCCGTGCGTGTGCGGCGTTCGCAGACCGGTTCGCGCCCTCAATGAGGAATGGCTCGACCGAGCCGATCGACGCCGTGACCGCGCAGTGCATGGCCGACAAGCGAATTACCAAGGACAACTACGCATGCCTTCTGGCTGCGACCTCCTCGAACGGCTTGGACGCGTGCTTTGCGGGCGCGAAAGCGGTCGCCTCGGCCCGATTCGTCGCTGACCGAAAGAAGGCGTGCGCCGACTATGCCAGGCACGTGCTCGCGCTCATGGCGGATGATCTGCGCAAGACCACGACGGACATGTGCATGTCGGAGCGGGTGACCAAAGCCGACTACGATTGCGTGATGGAGGCCAGGACCGACCAAGAATTCAAGCACTGCCTCGGCCGGTGATCCAACGCTGCGAGGGCTACAACCCTTGCCCGGAGGACGGTTCGACGATCGTTCCGCGTCGCGCTTTGCCGCGATAGGATGGCACCCAAAAGGGAGCACCCAATGCCCGCGATGAAGCGCTATCTGAGAGGCATCAGCGAGAAGTTCGGCCACCTCGCCACCTGGCTCCCCGACGAGAAGCTCAAGCTCGGCGACGTCGGCGTGCTCCGCGACAACCGCTTCTACTTGAAGACCTCCTTGAGTCGACTCAACATCAAATACACCGTTCGCCCTGGAAACCAGGGCGGCGACTGGGGCCACTCTTCGGGCTCCGATACCGTGGTCTCGCTCGATGCAGCGGCCAAGGTGCCGGCGGCAGGCGAGACCGGCGGCACCGCCAACATCAGCTTCGGAGGCAGCGGCGCATTCTTCTTCCAGGCGCTCGCCGCCCGCACCGAGACCATCGAGGACATGGCCAACGTCGGCGCCGAAATCATCTATGCCTATCGCCGGAAGGAATATGAAAGGGATTGGGTGGTGATTGACCGAATCGTCACCGCCAAGAGCGCCACCATCCTCATCTCCTCGTCCTCAAGCGCGAAGGTTGACCTCGCCGCCAAGGCGCCCCTGACGGCGGTCGAGATGCTCGCCGACGCCTCGCTCGCGGTGCACGCCTCGCACACCGAGGGCGAATTGACGACCTTCATCGCCGCCACCGAGCTGACGCCGATGTTCGGCGCTTCGCAGCTGCACACCAGCTTCTTCTCCGATCACAAAGTCGAGCCGGTGCGCTCCGAAGGCTCCAAGACGCTCCCGGGCTCCGCGGCGCCAGAGATGCCGCTCGAGCCGGTGACGCTCGCGCGCTGGCTCGGCGAGTGAGCGGCGAGCCGGCCGCCAAAGCGCCCCGTCTGATCCTCTTTCTCGCCGCCAATCCGGCCGAGACCGCGCGGCTGCAGATCGACCAGGAGCTCCGCGAGGTGCGCGAGGCGTGGGAAAAAGGCCGGCAGCGCGAGACGCTCGATCTGCAAGTCGCGACCGCCGTGCGCGTGCGCGACCTGCAGCACCTGCTCGACAGCCGCCGGCCTTCCATCGTCCACTTTAGCGGCCATGGCTCGGAGAGCCGCGGCGAGATCATCCTCCTCGACGACGACGAGCATGCCAATCCGGTGCCGATCGAGCCGCTCGCGGAGCTGCTCCGCGGCTGCAAAGGAGTGGTGCTCAATGCCTGCTCGTCGGCGCTGCAGGCGGAGGCGATCGCGCGTCGCGGACCGTGGGCCATCGGCATGGCCGCGCCCATCGAAAACGGCGACGCGGTGATTTTCGCGCGCACCTTCTACGGGAAGCTGGCCGACGGCGTCGGGCTGGCCGAGGCCTTTGCGGGCGCGCGCACGCAGCTGCAAATCGAGCGCCGCGCCGGCGCCGAGCTGCCCAGGCTCTTTGGGAGCGAGGAAGCTCCGGTGGTCAGCGAGCCGCCCGCGAGGCCTGCGCGCGCACCGGCGCGGGTCGAACTGGCGCTCTACCAGCAAGGCCTGGAAGATCCCGACGCCGCGGTGCTGCTCTCGCTCTGCCTCGTCACGGACGAGCCGGCCGCGCTCGTTGCCGAGGTTGCCTCGTGGAAGGAGGCGCTCTTGCGGGCGCCGCTCCTGCCCGCTGCCGTCAAGGAGCGCGCGCGCAAGGCCTCGCTGGCGGCGCTCTTTGCCGAGCCGCTGCTCCGGCCGCAGCTCCTTGCGCGCCTCGCGGTGACGAGCTTTTCGGCCTACGCCTATTACGGAGTGGGCGGAGCCGCGCAGGCGCTGACCGCGGAGCAGCGCGAGGCGCGCTTGTCGTACGATCCGATCCTCCATCGGCTGCGGAAGAAGAGCGAGCCCCTCGCGGCGGTCCATTCCCCTCGAGCAGATCTCGCCGCGCTGGTCGGCAAGGCGGCGGCGCAGGTGGCTCGCGAGGAGAGCCGCCCGGCCTTGGCGCCGGAGCTGTCGCCGCGCGCGGGGCGGCCGCTGCTCGAGCTGGCTGCGGTGGTCGGCACCATCGCGGCGCGCCACCTCGCCTCCGCTGCCGAAGACGCCGCCGCCGACTTCGAGACCATTCGCACGCGGCTGCGCTTCGCCAAGGACATCGTCAGCGGCAAGATCCACACCCGCGACAAGGACCCGCTGCCCTGACCTGCCAAACCCGGCCGGACGCTCAGTGCTGCTCGGGGTCGCGGTCGTTGCCGTCGTCGGGCGCCATCTCGAGGTCGCGCAGCCGCTCGCGCTCCGGCGTGGACTTGTCGATTCCGGCGTGAAAGAGGACCCGCAGCTTCTTGGTCAGCGCCGGCTCGATGGAATGAAAGTAGCGCAGCGCCCCCTCGAGCGCGCGCTGGTCCTTGAAGATGCGCTGGCTGTTCGCGCGCGCGAAGTGATTGTCGACGCCGAATCTGGCGATGTAGTGGAGCACCAGGCGCATCCGCCGCTTGAGCCGGCGCGGCAGCCGCGGCGCCTCCGCGGTGCTGACGGTCAGGCCGGTCACGTATTGTCCGCGCCCGCGCTGCTGCAGGTGGCAGCGGCCATCGCGCAGCGCAAACCCGTGCCGTTTGACGATGGCCTCGATGTCCGCGGACGCCGGCACGCGATCGCCGGAGAAGGTCATGTCGTCGGCATAGCGGCTGTAGGTGGCGCCTTCGGCGACGCCGAGCGTGGTCATGTCGACGTCGAGCTGGCGGCAGACCAGGTTCGCCAGCGCCGGGCTGCAGCGGGTCCCCTGCCGCAGAGCGCCGTCGATGGTGCAGGCGCGCCCCAAGAGCTCCGCCATGGCCGGCGGGCTGCCGAGCGATGCAAACGAGAGCCGCACCTGCTCGGCGGTGATGGCGTCGAAGAAGCCGACCAGATCGGCGTGCAGGACCAGCTTCTTGCCCAGGTGCCGCCGCGCGTTGGTCAGGATGGACCGCTTGCGCACGAAGCCCTGGACGCAGTCCGGCAGCTCGGTGTTGGCGGCGATGAGCAGGGCGACCATGCGGTGCAGCTGCAAGAGCCAGAGCGGTCCGCCGCTGTGGACGACGCGAAACTGCCCGCGCCGCTTGTGCCCGCGCTTGGGAATCTGCAGCACCTTGAAATACGAGGCCTGGTCGGCGGCCGCGGCGTATTCGGAGATCCGCTCGGCGCTGACGCCCAGCGCCTGGGCCAGCTCGCCGAGGTCGCGCAGGTCGCTGAAGCGGGGCTGGCTCATGAGTGGGCGGCGGCCGGATGGAACTTTGTAGGTGACTCGAGTGACGGACGCGAACTCGCGCCCACTGAACTGGCCTTCGAGCGGAGTCATCCGCCGCCGCCCGCGACGAGGCTAGCATCAATGTCAGGCAATTAGGCGCCGGGGGTACCGGCCGCGGGCAGGCGGGAACCCGCCGCTCGGAACGGGCGCCCACCCGACATCGGCATAGGGGTTGGCGTTCGCCGCCAGCCCCCTGCCACACCACCGGACATGCGGGTCCGCATCCGGCGGTTCGAGAGGTTGAGGTCAAGTGACCAGGCTCGGAAGA
>JBBRMA010000094.1:0-17438 GCA_038231075.1 Myxococcales bacterium
AGGAACGGGCGCCCACCCGACAGAGGTGGCTCGCTGCGCTCGCATCTTAAGAGTTTGCGTCGGGAGCCCTTAATCCTCGCGACAGGTTCCCGCCTGCCCGCGGCCTATCTGCCGGACTCTGAGTATTGGGAGGGAAATAGACATCTAGTGAGTCGGCTTGAGTACTCAAGCAAGATCACCTGACGTCTCTTTCATCCCCCCTCCCGATGTCAGGCAAATTGGCAAACAGGCCGCCGGCAGGCAGAGGCCTCCGGGGCGGCTCTAGGGCTCCCGACACAAATCCGATCGCCGTGAGCGCAGCGAGCCACCTAAGTCGGGTGGCGCCCGCGCCGCGCCGGAGGTCTCTGCCTGCCGGCGGCCGGGTGCTGATTTGCCTGGCATCGGCCCTACTGCCGGAGCGCGACCATCGGCTCGATGCGGGCGGCGCGGCGCGCGGGCAGGTAGCTCGCGGCCAGCGCCACCGCGCCGAGCAAAAGGGCGATGCCGAGGTGGGTCGGCACGTCGGCAGGCGTGACGCCGTAGAGCGTTGACGAGAGGAGGCGCGCGAGCAGGAGCGAGCCCGGCAGGCCGAGCGCGATGCCCCCGAGAGACAGGCGCAGCCCGTGGGCCACCACCAAGGAGACCACCTGCCGGCGCGTGGCTCCGAGCGCCAGCCGCAGCCCGAGCTCGCGGGTCCGCTGCGCCACCGAGTAGGCCACCACGCCGTAGATGCCGACCGCGCCGAGGACCAGCGCCAGCGCGGCAAAGAGCGAGAGCAGCACCAGCTGGAAGCGGCGCAGCGCGAGCGAGCCCGCCACCACTTCGTCGAGCAGCCGAACGCGGGTCACCGGGAGCTGCGGGTCGCCCGCGAAGACCTGGGCCTTCACCGCCGCCGCGAGCGCCAGAGGGCTGCCCGCGCGCGGCCGCACCACGAGGTTTTGCCAGCGGTGCCAGGCGTTGGTGTTCTGCGCGTAGGGCACATAGAGCGTCGGCGGCTGCTCCTCCTCGAGGCCGTCGTGCCGCGTGTCGCCCACCACGCCGATCACGGTCATGTAGTCCGGGCGCGCCTCGCGGGCCCAGCGCACGCGGGCGCCGAGCGCGCTCTTGCCCGCCAGGAGCTGGCGCGCGAAGCGCTGGTTGACCACCGCCACCAGCGGCGCCGAGGCCCCGTCGGCGGCCTCGAAGAGGCGTCCCTGCAAGAGCGGGATCTGCAGCGCGCGGAAGTAGCCGGGGCTGGCGATGCGGGCGCCGACCTCGGGCTCGTCGCCGACTTTCACCGGGGCCGCGCCCTCGACCTGCAGGTTGTGGTCAACGTGGGTGCCGTCGAGCGGGAGCTCGGTCACCATGCCGACCTCCGCGACGCCGGGCTGCGCCAGGACCCCTGCCAGCACGCGGTCGAACAGGTCGGTCTGGGCGGCGATCTTCGAATAGCGGCTGCCGGGCAGATCGACGCGCAGCGTGAGCACGCCTTGCGGCTGGAACCCGAGCGGCGCGCGCTGCAGCTCGACGAGGCTGCGCAAGAGCAGGCCGGCGCCCGCGAGCAGCACCACGGCCAGCGCCAGCTCGCCTACGACCAGCAGGCTGCGGAGGATCCCCCTGGCCGCGGCGGTGGGCGCTGCCTCCTGGAGCACGCCGTGCAGCTGCAGCCGCGAGACCTGCAGCGCCGGGAGCAGCCCGAAGACCAGGCCCGTGAAGAGCGAGACGCCGAGCGTGAAGGCGAAGACCCGCGCGTCGAGCTCGACCGACGCCAGCCGCGGCAGCGACTCCGGATCGAGCGCCAGCAGCGGCGGCAGCAGCCAGGCCGCGAGCAGCAGTCCCGCGGCGCCGCCGAGCAGCGCCAGGAGCGTGCTCTCGGTGAGGAGGTGCCGTAGGAGCCGCGCGCGCGAGGCGCCGAGGGCGGCGCGGACGGCCAGCTCGTGCCGGCGCCCGGCGCCTCGGGCGAGCAAGAGGTTCGCGAAGTTGGCGCAGGCCACGAGCAAGAGCAGCCCGACCGCGCCGAGCAGCAACAGGAGCGGCCCGCGCACGCTGTGGGTCACCCGATCCTGGAGCAGCTGCAGCGGAAAGCGCTGGTCCTTGTCGTGCTCGGGGTAGCGTTGCTGAAGGCTGCGTCCGAGCGTCGCGAGCTGCGCCTGGGCGGCCTCGCGGGCGACAGCGGGCGAGAGGCGCAGCACGGCGACCAAGAGGTGCGCGCCGCGCGCATCAGCCGCCTCCGGATAGGCGGCGTTGAGCGGCAACCAGAGCTGCGAGTCGCCCTCGGGCAGGCGGAATCCGGGCGGCATCACGCCGGCGACCACGTACGTCTTGCCCGAGAGCGTGAGCGACGAGCCCACCGCGTCGGTGCGGCCCGAGAGGCGCGTGCGCAAGAAGGCGTCGGAGATCACCACCACGGGCGCGGCGCCGCGCGCGTCGTCCTCGGGCAGCAGCGCGCGGCCCTGCGCGGAGCGCACGCCGAGCGCTCCGAACAAGTCGCCGGAGACGAGCGCGGCCTGCACCTGCTCGGGGCCGCTCGGGGTCGCGAGGTCTGCCGGGAAGCCGCCGAATCCCCCGACCGCCGCGAAGGACGAGGACGCGTCCCGCACGTCGGTGAGGTCGGGCCGCGACTGCTGGCCGCGCAGGCTGTAGAGCTGGCCGGCCTCGCGGTAGGGCAGCGGCCGCACCAGCACCGCGCTGACGACGCTGAAGATGGTCGAGTTCGCGCCGATGCCAAGCGCCAGCGAGGCCACCGCCGCGGCCGTGAATCCGGGAGTGCGGCGCAGCGAGCGGATCGCTTGGCGGACGTCCTGGAGCAGGCTTTCCATGGCGGCCAGTGAAGCACGGCCCGTGCCGCGCACGCGCGCTGCTGCCGCTCGCCGCGCGTGTTCCGCTTGTGGGACTCGCCTTCCCGCGGCCGGAACGCGCGGGGCACGCGGCTGCTCTCAGCCGGACTGCGGGCGGCCTGAAGCCTCCTGTTTCACTTCGCGCAATCTCCCACGGCGCAGATGTGCTGCTCGTCGGAGAGCGCAGCGTTCACCAGGTCGAGCACGGTGCTGCCGAGGACCCAGGCGGGCAGCTTCCCGGCCTGCAGCTCATCGACGCGCGGCCGCAGGACCAGCACGTTCCGGCCCGCGCCGCACTCGGCCTTGGCCGAGACGTTGAAGCTCGCCTCGCCGGTGAGCACCTCGGATTGGCGCGCCTTGCGCAGCTGGACGACGACCCGGACTTTCTGGTTGTGCCCCGCGCCCTTCTTCAGCTCGACGCTCTTGATCACGAGCGACAGATCGTCGGCCGCGCGCAGGAGCTTCCGGTCGGCGGCGGGCACGTTGACGGCGGCGATGGCGCCCGCGGCGGGCAGATCAAAGGGCAGGATCGACGCGGCCACCGAGTTGGCCACCGCGTCAGTGCTGGCCGTCTTGAGCAGCGCGCGGGCCACCGCGCAGGTGTTCACCTCGAGCTCGAGGCGCTGGATCTTGCGCGGCGGCAGCGGCACCTCGAAGGGCCCGTGGCTGGCCAGCTTCAGGTTGACCGCGGTGCGGCCCACGCCGTCGAGCAGCCACTTGGGCAGCGCCGGCGAGCCCTTCAGCTCGGTCAGCCCTGCGTGCAGCCCCAGCGCGACCGAGTGCTGGCCGCACACGGGCGTCACCTTGATCGCGCCTGCGGCCTCGAGGTTGAAGTCGGGCTGGCCGGTCTTCGCCAGCGCCACCTTGGCGCTGACAATCACGCCAGCCGCGCTGGTGGCGGTCTGGAGCGATTTGGCTACAACAAAGACGCCGTCGCTGCCGAGCAACTCCTTGGGCACCGCGCGGCGGATGGGCAGGATCGACGAGGCCAGCGCATTGACCAGCGCCCCCGAGCACGAATCGGCGAGGACGCCGGAAGCCAGCCCGCAGAGCGGCTCGGCGTTGCCCACCGCGAGGTGCGGCAGCTTGCCGCCTGGGTGCGTGAAGTCCACGGTGACGTCGGAGGAGCCCTTGCCCACGCGCAGGACCAGGTGTTCCTGCTTCTGGACATCGGCCGGGCAGTTCGCTCTTCCGTCGCTTCCCTTGGTCAGGCAGAGCGGGAGGCCGCGCGTGTGGAACTGGTCGAAGTTCTTGTACAGGTGCCCCACCGCCCAGTTGACGAGGCTCAAGAACGTGGGGCTGTCGGTGATGAACTCCGGCACCCGCACGCCCGCGCGCGCGCCGGCGACCGACACGCTCTTCAGCTCGTCGAAGGTGAAGGCGAGCACCAGCATCGACCAGTCGGGCGGCGCCTTGGCGCACTCGTCGCCGCTCGGAGCGTTGGTCAGGTACAGCGTGCCGCCGACCTCGAAGGAGACGGTAAACTTCTTGCCCTTGAAGTCGCGCTCGTCGGCGCCTTGGAGGACGCCTGTGATCTGGATCTCGGCCGAGCCGCGCGCGGTCACCTTGAGCTCGCTGGCGCCGGCCAGGGGCGCGACCGCGAGCTGATCGATCGCCACGCCCATGTCGAACTCGAGCGCGACCTTGTTGGGGATCAGGTGCTTGTCGGACTTGCCCAGCCACTTGTAGCCGGCGGCCTCGAACTTCTGCAGCCGCTGCACCACGGCCTTGTTGTGCTCGTCGAGCACCGTCTTCGAGAAGTGCAGCCCCTTGGCCTCGAGAGGGATGAGCGCCGGCAAGATGCTCGAGGCCGCGAACCGCGCCGCGCACGGCGTGCCCACGGCGGCCGAGACGAACTTGCAGGCGGGGATCTGCGGAAGCTGGGTGAGCGCGGGGGGCAGCGCCAGGGCGTGCGGCGCGGGCGCGGGCGCGGCGAGCAGCAGCGCGAGCGCGAGGAGCGGGTTCATCGGGCCACCTGGCCTTCGCAGCCGCTCGACGACGGAAGCGGCGGGGGCGGCAGCACCGCGCGCACGGGTTGCTTGGGTTTGCCGCGGCACGCGCCCTGGATGCAGATGAGCGGCGGCGCCTTGGCGAGGTGATCGTTGGCGAGCTGCAGCAACGTGGTCTGCAAGAGCCACGCGGGCAGGTGCGCGACGCCAAGCTCGGTCACGTTGGGCGTGAAGCGCAGGTGCCCTTGGCCCGCGTGGCACTGGCCCGAGAGCGCGAAGGCGACGGTGGCCGAGGCCCTGAGCGCGTCGGCCTCGCCGGCCTTGGTGATGGCCACGCTCGCGGTCAAAGAGTCGTGCTTGCCAGTCGTGAGCCTCGCCTCGGTGAGCGCCACCGAGATGCCTTGGAAGGCGCGCGCGAAGAGCGGGTTGCCGCCGGGCCGCAAGAGCTTGCCGGGCTGGACGGTGAGCGGAAGGATCGCCTCCAGCGCCGCATCGGCAGCCACGCCCGCGCTGCTCTGGGCCGCGAGCGCCTGCGCCAGGCTGCACACGTCCACGCGCTTCTTGCCGCCGAACGCGTCCACCTCGGCGGGACCCAGGCAGACGTCGATGGCCGGCAGGTGCGCATTGACGGCCGCGCGCCCCAGGCCGTCCGTCAGCCAGGCGGGGATGGCGCTGCTCGCGGTGAGCGAGGTGAGCGCGAGCGAGTTCCACAGATAGAAGCTCGATTGGTCGCAGACCGCGCCGAGCGAGACGTCGCCGGTGGCGGCCACCTCGAAGGGCGTGTTGGCGCGATTCTTCGGGTCGCCGATGCTGGCCGCGAAGGCGCCCGCGAGCTGGAGATTGGGCGAGGCGCTCCCCGCCGCTTGGAGCGACGCCGACTTGATGGTGAAGTCGAGCGGCGGCGCGCTGGAGACGCCGGCGGCGCGCTCGAGCTCGCGCGGGACTGCGAGCGTGAGCGGCAGCGCCGTCGCCAGCACCGCACCGAAGAGCGGCTTTGCACATTCGCGCACGCTCTTGGCGGCCTCGAACGCCTCGCAGAGGAACTGGCTCGAGGCGATCATGAGATAGGGCCTGGTCGCCGCCACGCGCGCGTAGTCAAAGGTCCCGAGCTTGCCGAGCGAGACCTTCGCGGTGGCCCAGCCGAAGTGCGGCTTGGCCGTGCCGCCGCACGGACCCTTGCCCAGGCAGATGGGGAAGCCGAGCGGGTAGCTGACGTTCTGGTCGATCCCCGCGCCCGCGTTGGCGACCGTGGCCCGCGCATCGCGCCGCTCGACCGCGCCGGCCGCCCAGCCGAGCAGGTGGTTGACGATCCACTTCACCACCCGATCGCCGGGCAGGAGCTTGGCCCACCAGACGCGATCGGTACTCAGTGTGTCGAGGTGCAGCTCGACCAGCGAGAGGTGGGGAAAGACGCGGATCGAGTCGCCGCCGTCCATCGCCTTGCAGTCGGCCTGCGCCGGCGCGTAGGCGACTTTGACCGTGGCGCTGAACTTGATCGACGAGCGCACCGTCTTGACGATCTTCGGCGCCGTCACGAGCAGGTCGAGCGCGCCGGTGGCCGTGAGCGAGTCGAAGCTGGGCCCGGGCGTCACTTGCAGCGCCGGGATGTGCAGCGAGACGTCGAGGTCGTAGGGCAGGTTCTGCAGCTCGGGCGGGGGCGCCTCGGTGCCGCCGTCCTTGACCAGCTTCTCCAGCTCGGCCGAGTCCTGCCTCCTGATGCCGACGTGGCTGACGTCGATGGGCAAGAGCAGCGGGACCAGCTTCTGAAGCAGCGCCTGCGAGGCGCAGGGCGCGGCCCGGAGCGCGTGCACCGCGGCGCAGAGCGAGACCTGGCTCCGCACCTCGCCGATCAGCTCGGCCTTGACGGCGCCCACATCGACCGTGCCGAGGGGCGGCACCTTGCCGACCTTGACGCCCACCTTGGGCGGCACGAGCGATGGCTTCTTCGGCGCGGCGTTCCCAGCCGACGCGGCAGCAAGGCACACCAGCGCGGCGGCGAGCTTGAGTCGCTTCATCAATCCGGCTCCAGGCACGAGGTGCCTGGCCAGTGTACGTGGAGAAGGACCCCGGAGGCCAAGCCAATCCCCCGGGGCCCACACCCATTTTCCGCCCGGTGGGCCTATCTGCCCGCGTGGAAGCCGGGGAGCTGCACCACCTCGAAGGCGCTGGCCGGCACCGTCTTGATCTGCTGCAAGTCGCTGTTGTTCCAGCGCGCGTCCTGCGAGCCGGCGATGCTCCAGAAGGGCGCGTTCTGGTTGTCGATGAGGAACATTCCGTAGTGCTGCATGGCGCGGAGGATGACCAAGGATTGGCCGTGGTACTTCGAGAGATCGAAGCTGCGCTTGAGCCGCACGCGGGTGCCCATCGGCGGCGCCCAGGGCGAGGAGCTGGTGCCGCTCGAGTGCGTCGCCGGGTGAACGAAGGCATGGGCCGTGGTGCCGGCGCCGAAGGCGAGCGCGTGGCGGATCGCGCCGTCCTGCCCGGCCTCTTCATAGCGGGCGAGCCCGGCGAAGATGGGCAGGCCGGCGGCGTTGGCCGAGGTCCAGCCATCGGGTCGCAGCTTGTTCGAGCGCAGGTCGAAGATGGCGCCGGAGCCGGCGTGATATCCGGACCCCGAGCGATAGGTGCTCCAGGTCTCATAGAGCTTGCAATTGCCTTCGTCGAAGACGATGCCGTGGCGATCGCCGCCGCGATAGAGGCCATCGCCCTGCACGTGCAGGTTCAGCGGATAGGGATAAGGACCCGGATCGCTATCGGCCGCATATTGAAAGCTCATCGGCACCAGCGGCTGCGCGCTCGTCACCACCGCAAACGGCTGGCCGTACTGGGCGGTATAGCCGCCGAAGTCAGGGTGCAGCTTCAATCCATTGGGATTCATATGCTGCATGTACGAGGACGAGTGCGGGTCGATCGGCGCATTGTAGATATCGGTGTTGTAGGCGTTGTCGGCGGGAAAGACGGGGCAGCCCAGATAGGTTGGGCCTCTCGAGACCAAGAGGGACGGCGCAGGCGTCGCGGCGGCCGGGGAAGCAGGCAGCAGAGCGCCCGCAAGGAGAAAGGACAAGGGAGCCAGCACTCGCAAGCGTTGTGTGTGCATGCGGACCAGAACCACCCATCCCGGATCGTTATGCCGGCGGCCGTCGATTGCCTCGGTAAATTCCCTCAATATCCCGTTAGAGGAGCCGGGCGCCTGGTCGCTCGCCTATTGGGCTCAAATCGGGTGTACTCGATCCATGCTCGCCTCTCTCGCCGCCGCCCTGTCGCTCGCCCTGGCCCTCGCGGAGCCCACCGCTTCAACTGGGAGCCCCACCGACGGAGACCTCGCCAGGGCGCGCGCCGCCTCGATCCGCGAGCACTACACCAAGTATGAGCACAGGATCCCGATGCGCGACGGGGTGCACCTCTTCACCGCTGTCTATCTACCCAAGGATGACTCCAAGCCTCATCCCTTCTTGATCTTCCGCACTCCCTATGGAATCAGCGTCGGCGGCGGCGACCCGCTCAAGCACTATGGCGTCGATTACTCACCAGGGAGGCTCGGCCCCTCCGAGGAGTTCGAGGCGGCGGGCTATATCTTCGTGCAGCAGGAGGTGCGCGGCCGCTTCCTCTCGGAGGGCCGGTTCGTCGAGATGACGCCGGTGGGCAGGGGGCCTGGCGGGGTGGACGAGAGCACCGATCTGCACGACACCATGGAGTGGCTGCTCAAGCGCGTGCCCGGCCACAACGGAAAGGCCGGGATCTGGGGCGGCTCCTATCCGGGCTTCTATGCCGCGGCGAGCATCATCGACACCCATCCGGCCATCAAGGCGGCCTCGCCGCAGGCGCCGATGACCGACCTTTATATGGGCGACGACAGCTATCACGGCGGGGCTTTCATGCTCGCCGCCAACTTTGATTTCTACGCCACCTTTGGACGGCAGCAGAACCCGACCCCGTTGCCGGCGAAGCAGGAGCCCTTCGAATACGGCACGCCTGACGGATATGAGTACTTCCTCGCCCGGCGAACTCTAGGGCAGATCGAGGCCTCATTGCCGCCGTCCCAGCGCGAGCTCTGGCACGATCAGGCGACTCACGATACCTATGACGACTATTGGAAGAGCCGCAACCTTGCCCCTTGGCTCAAGAACATCCGCTGCGCCGTGCTCACCGTCGGCGGCTGGTTCGACGCCGAAGATCTGCAAGGCCCCTTCTCCACCTATCAGGCAATCAAGGGGCAGAACCCGGGGATCTATAGTGGCCTCGTGATCGGGCCTTGGACCCACAACGGCTGGAACCGCTATGACGGCGAGCGGCTGGGAGACGTCCACTTCGACGCCAAGACCGCGGTTGAGTATCGCAAGAACGTCCTCTTCCCCTTCTTCGAGCACTACCTGCGGGGCGCGGCCAAGAAAGACCTTCCCGAGGCCACGGTCTTCGAGACCGGCACCAATGTCTGGCGCCACTATCCCTCGTGGCCCCCGGCCAAGGCGCGGGCGCGCACTCTCTATTTCGGCGCCGGAGGTCGCCTCGCTTTCGAGGCGCCCGCGCTGCCGGGTGCATTCGACGACTATATGAGCGACCCGGGCAAGCCCGTCCCCTTCGTCGGCTATCCGGCGACCGAGGTGCCCTCCGAATATATGGTCTCCGATCAGCGCTTCGCCGCCACCAGGACCGACGTCCTCGTCTATCGCACCGAGCCGCTCGAGGAGGACCTCACGGTGGCGGGACCCGTCTCGCCCAGGCTCTTCGTCTCGACCAGCGGCACCGACTCCGATTGGGTCGTCAAGCTCATCGACGTCTATCCGCCGGACCTTCCCTCCTTGGGGCCGCCGCCCGATCGCCACGACGCGCGCAAGCCTGGCGTCGAGCTCGGCGGATATCAGCAACTGGTGCGCGGCGAACCGCTGCGCGGCAAGTTCCGCAACAGCTTCGAGAAGCCCGAGCCGTTCACGCCGGGCAAGGTCGAGGCGGTCTCCTTCCAGATGCCGGACATCAACCACACCTTCCGCCGCGGCCATCGCATCATGGTGCAGGTGCAGAGCTCGTGGTTCCCGTTGATTGACTTGAATCCGCAGACCTTCGTCGAGATCCCCCGCGCCAAGGTCTCCGATTTCAAGCCCGCCACCCAGCGGGTCTATCGCTCCCAGGACCTGGCCTCCGGCGTCGAGCTGCGGATCCTGCCTTGAGCGCGCTCGCCCTCCGCTCGCTCGGCGAGCGCTACTGGACTGCCCTGCTGGAGACGACCACGCTGGCCGCGCTCGGGCAGGGCGGCATCGGGACGCTGGGAGGGCCGCTCCACGCCACCACCGTCGGCGTGCACCTCTGGGACGACCGGCTCGACGACCTCTCGCCCGAGGCGCACGCGCTGCTCATCGACAAGCTGCGCGGCCTGCACGCGGAGGCGCTCGCCTTGCCCGAGGCGGCGCTGGCGGGCGAGGAGCTGCTCTCGCTCCGCATCCTGCGCGGGCAGCTCGCGGCCGCGCTCGAGGCCGAGGTCTGCCACGCCGAGCTGTGGAGCATCGATCCCCAGCACGGCCCGGTGACGCAGCTGGCGCAGACGGCGGCGGGCTCTGCGCTCGACTCGGAAGACTCGGTGCGCGCCCTGGCGGAGCGCTATGCGCAGGCGCGGCGCTACTTCGCACAGCACGCGGCCAACCTGCGCCGGGGGCTGCAGGCGGGCCGGACCGCGGCGCGCGCCAACGTGCTCCGGCAGATCGCGCTCCTCGATCGGCTGACCGCGGCCGGCCCGGACGCCGGCCCCTTCCTGCCAGGAACGGACAAGGTCGCAGAGGGGGCCGCGCGCGCGCTGCTGCGCGCGGCCATCGAGTCCTCGGTGCTGCCCGGCCTGCGCGAGCTGCGCGCCATGCTGCAGGACGAGGTGCTGCCCGCTGCCCGCGGCGACGAGCAGATCGGGCTCTGGGCCCTGCCCGATGGCGCCGCGTCCTATGCCTTCCTGGTGCGCGTGCACGCAGGCCCCGGGCGCACGCCCGAGGAGCTGCACCAGCTGGGGCTTGCCCAGCTCGCGGCCATCGAGGTCGAGGCGGAAGAGGCAGCGCTGGCCGCAGGCGCCCCGCGCGGAGCCGATGGCCGGCCCGACGTGCGCGCCTTTCGCGCCCGGCTCGCAGAGGACCCTCGTCAACTCAAGGGAAGCAGTGATGAGTTGCTTGAGTACAACCGCGCGCTCCTCGCCCGCACGCTGGGCGCCTTGCCGCGTGCCTTCAAAGACCTGCCCGAGGCGCCGCTGCAGATCCGCGCCGTCGAGCCCTATCGCGCGCCCTCGTTCTCGGCCGCCTGCTACATGCCGGCTCCTGCCGACGGCTCGCAGCCCGCCGTCTACTTTCTCAACACCTGGCAGCCCGAGACGCGACCCCTCTACAACCTCGAGGCCGTCTTCTTCCACGAGGCGGTGCCCGGGCACCATCTGCAGGACATCACCGCGCGCGCGCTCACCGGGCTGCCGCCCTGGCGGCGCGAGCTTGGGCCCACCGCGTATGTCGAGGGCTGGGCGCTCTATGCCGAGCGGCTGGCCGATGAGCTCCACCTCTACAGCGGCCCCGAGGCGCGGCTCGGCATGCTGGGCCTGCGCGCTTTTCGCGCCGCGCGGCTGGTGGTGGACACCGGCATGCACGCGCTGCGCTGGAGCCGGCAGCGCTGCGTCCGCTTCCTGCTCGAGCGCACGGCCTCCGGCATCGACGAGGCCGAGAGCGAGATCGATCGCTACGCCGCCACGCCCGGCCAGGCGCTCAGCTACCTCGTGGGCGCGCTCGAGCTCGACCGGCTGCGCAGTGTTCTGCAAGCGCGCCTCGGAGACAGCTTCGAGCTCAGCGCCTTCCACTCCGCGGTGCTGCGCCATGGGCCGGTGCCGCTGGCGGTGCTCGAGCGAGCGATGGCCGAGTAGGGCCGTCGTCAGGGCCAGTCGATCTCGTCCACCTTGAACTGCAAGCGGAAGACGTCAGTCTCGGACCGCAACTGCGAGGTGATCTCGTCCTTGTTGCGCGCGCCCGCCGAGGGGACCTCCACCGTGAGCGGCTTGCCGCGCGCGACGCTCTCGGGCTTGAGCCACCACTCGATGTCGCCGATCGGATCATCGACGCCGCCGTGCCAGAGGAAGTCGTTGGCCGCCTTGCTGAAGGCCGCGTTGGTGCTCGCGTCGCACTTCGGGGTGGGGTCTGCGATGTGGCCCATCGAGCGATCGGTGCCGTCGGCCTCCCAGCCGCTGGCGTAGACGCGAAAGCTGTCCCCTGGCGGCAACACCACGACGGCGCCCGCGCCACTCAGTGGATACGTCTTGCGCCGGGCATGGCCGAGGCCGCCGCCGAGCAGATCCGCGTCGGGCACGAACTCGTTCAAGAAGTGCCACTGGCCACCGAGGTCGGCGAAGACGCGAAACTCGCCGGCGTCGAGCGGCAGCGTCTCCTGCGTCTTGTTCACCTTCACGCCCTGGACCGCGACGCGGAAGAAGCGCGGCTTGTAGGTCGCCGCCACGCCGTGCGCGCGCGCGTCGTCCCAAAAGAGGTGGATGGTGCGCGCGAAGACGGCCGTGTCCTGCGCGCCCCGCGTCTTCCAAGGAATGACGATGTGGACGCCGACGCCGCCCGGGACGAGCGAGACGGCGGCCTCGGCCGGAAAGGTGTCGCCCGCGTGCTTCTCGAGGGACCAGCCAAGCTTCGCGCCCGGCGGCGGCGGCAGCGGATGGACGAGCACGAACGAATAGTCCTTCTCGCTCATCTTCACGCGGCGCAGCGGCACCTCGCCTTGCGGGCGATTGTTGACGAGGCCCGAGCCGTCGCCCGAGGCGAAGATGTCGGCGCGGGTGGCGAGCAGGCTCCCGCCGGTGCGCGCGAGGACCTCCGGGAGGCGGCGGCGCACGGCGACCAGGCGCGGCGGGTGGATCTCGGTGCGCGCCGGCGGGTGCCCGCGGTCCCACGACCAGAGTCCCTCGACGTGAACGTGGTCGCCCGCGGTGGGCCACATCCAGAGCTTGTCGTGCCGCTTGTGGCCCGCGGAGAAGAAGCCGCAGCTCTCGCCGCGCTGGTTGGCCGCGGCGCAGCCGTTGCCGGGGTTCGCCTGGCCAAGGCCGCTCTCCCATTCCACCTCGATGGTCTTCTGCTGCTCCTCGCCCGCGGCGGCCTGGCATTGCGGCGATGCGAGGCGGGCGCGCAGCTCGCCGACGCTCTTGACCAGCACCGGGTTGATGGGCGGCCCGCGGAAGAGCCGGTGGACGCGCTCGTAGATCCCGGCCTTCTTCAATTGCGCCAGGAGCGCCGCCCGCTCGTCGGCGCAGGGGGCCTTGACCGAGATGCCGAGCAGGTTGCGATAGGCCGCGTCGGGCTTCACGTCGAAGTTGAAGTCGTGCGTGTAGTGGCTGGTCGGCACGTCCTCGTGCGCGAGGTAGGGAGCCTCGTCGGCGCCGCGCCAGCCGGCCACCTCGCCCTCGAGGATGACGAGGCTCGCGGGCTCATGCTCGACAGTTCCATAGGCCGGCAGCGGGCGGCCCACTTCCAGCCACTCGGGAAAGAGCCGCTCGCCCTCTTCCTGGCTCACCTTCTTCAAGCCATGCAGGACCGAGACGGTCATGGTGCAGGCCGGCCGCGCGGGCACCTGCGCCTCGGAGCTGCGGTGCGGCGTGCCGATGGGCGGCGTGAAGGCGAGCAGGCAGAGCGCGGCGATCAAGGCAGAGGTCATGAGCGCCCCGGGGAGGGCGCCAGTCTATTCCGTTCCTCCGCGGCGCCGCCACCGGCGTGGTCAGCCGCGCGCAGGGACCGCCGCGGCCGACTTCCCATAGCGAATCGTCGCATAGCCGGTGAGCAGCCCGACGAGGCTGCCGGGCAGGATGATCTGGAGGTAATACTTGCCTTGTATCTGGGCGATGAAGAAGGCGAAGAGGGCGCCGACGAAGGTGCCGAAGAGCAGCGTCCAGCCTAGGCTCCGCACCTTGCGCGCGAAGAGCCCGATGAGCGCGCCGGCCAAAAGGCCCTTGAAGGTCGAGCCCACCACGATGCCGCCGAGGTCCGCGCGCGCCTCGGGCGTGAACCAGGCCGTCAGGCCGTCGAGGATGCCGAGCGCCGCGCCGACCAGGACTCCGACCAGGATGGTGTTCATTCGCTGCTCCGTTCTGGGCTCGCGTGATGCGCCCCAAGCATCCATTGTCCGCCGCGGCGGATTCCTTTCAACGTCCCGTCAAAAAGAAGATCAGGGCCCGGCCGGCGAGATAGGCCAGGACGATGCCGACCGCGACCCGGTGCCGCCTCATGAGCCGCAAGAGCCGCTCGAGCGGACCCTCCGCATGGGCCGAGACGGCCTCTCCGTCGATCAAGCGCAGGACGTCCGCCGCCAGCGCGGCGACCTCGGGGTAGCGATCGCCAGGGCGCTCTGCCAAGGCCTTGTTGCAGATGGCCGCGAGCGCAGCGGGAGGAGCGGCGCCGCCCAGCCACCGCAAGATCGCGCCGAGCGAATAGACGTCGGCGCGCGCATCGACGCTGCCGCTCTGGCCGGCCGCTTGCTCCGGCGCCATGAAGCCCGGGGTGCCAAGGACGGCGCTCTCGTCGGTGCCGCTCGCGGGCGCGACTGCGGCGCGGCCGCCCAGCACCTTGGCGAGCCCCCAGTCGAGCACCAGCACCTCCCCAAAAGCGCCCACCATCACGTTCTCGGGCTTGAGATCGCGGTGGAGGACGCCGCGGGCGTGCGCGAAGGAGACCGCCTCGGCGATGCGGAGGAAGAGCCGCAGCCGCTCGCCGAGCGCGGGCTTGCCGGCGAGGTGGCGGTCGAGCCGGTCGCCCTGGACCCACTTCATCGTGTAGTAGGCGCGGCCGTCCGGGAGCGTGCCAACCTCGTGGACCGGGACGATGCCCGGGTGCTCGAGCCGGCCCAGCACCTGCGCCTCGCGGCGAAGTCGCTCTTCGATCGCCCCGTCGGCCACGTCGAGCACCTTGAGGGCCACGCGGCGGCAGAGATCGACGTCCTCGACCACGTAGACGGTGCCCATGCCGCCAGAGCCCGCGACACCCACGAGGCGATAGCGCGTCTTGCTCAGATCGGGCTCGCGCAGCACCGCGCGCAGCCGCTCGACGGCTCCATCGCCGAGCCGGATCACCGGCCGCCTTCGCCGAGCAGCGCGCGCGCCTCCTGCCGGAACTCGTCGTCGGAGGCGGTCAGCTCGCGGAGGATCTCGAGCGTCACCCGGCGCAGCTCGCCGCGGACGCGGTGGAGCCGATTGGTCACGTCGGTCACCGTGAGGCCGTGCCGCTCGGCCAGCGCGGCGTAGGTCGGCCGCTGGTCTCCAAGGTCGTACTGCTCGAGCAGCGCGAAGTGCTGCGCCTTGCCGTTCTGTTCGCACTCGCCGCGCAGGCGCTCGAGGGCCATGGCGAAGACGCCGCGCGCCCAGTCCCGCTCGAAGGCCGCGTCCGGCGAGCCGGCCGTCTGCGCCTCGACCTCGGCGCGCGCCGACTCGAAGTCGAAGGTCAGCGAGCCGCCGCCGCGCTTGTGCCGGGCCGCCGCCCTGTCCTGGCTCGCCACCACGCCATCGACGCAGGTTCGCAGATAGGTGCGGAGCCTCGCCCGGCGCGCGTCGAAGCGGTCGAGCAGCCCGCCGTGCAAGAGCGTGGCGAAGAACTCCTGCGCGAGGTCTTTGGCCTCGTCGTGCGAGCGCCGCCAGCGCAGGCGCAGGTAGCCATAGATGGGCCGCCAATAAACGCTGGCGATGACCTCCAGCCCGCGCGCCCGCTCCGCCGCGTCCGCGCTGCGCGCCGCCACCAGCGCGGAGTGGCGCGTGGCCGGAAACCCGCGGGGCAGGGGCTCTTCCATCGCGCCATCATGCGCGCGACGAGCCGGCAGTCAACTCAACCAAAGACATTGAAATAGAGGGCGGAGCCGGCGCGCCCGTCGCCATAGTCGTTGATAGGAGGAATTCGATAGTAGAGCCGGTCATTGGACGGCAAGCGGGTGAACTCGAGCACGAGCGAGCCGCCCGCGGCCAGGGTCAGCCGCCGCAGCGGCAGCGCGCCGATTTGCGTGGCCCCCTGCTGCGAGGGGTCATTGTCATAGAAGCGGATCTGCACGTCGGCGTCGAGGCCGGCGTTGACCGCCTTGAATACCCAGACGAAGCGGTTCTGATAGTCGCGACGCGCGGCGATATAGTGATCATAGTTGCTATAGCCAACGTTCTGGTCGTCTCGATAGATGGCGGTCAAGCCGTCGGTGCTGGTGACCTCGCGGATGACCATCCCTGCGCCGGCGTCGTCCAGGGCCTGGGCGGGCGGCGCCGAGTTCGACTCCCAGACCCTGACGTTCACCGTTGACTCATTGTCGTCGAGCGTGTCCTCGGGGATGCCCATCGAGCTCGAGTTGAGCCGCACATGGACGGTGAAGTTGCCGGCCGTGTCTGGCGTCCAGGCCACCGAGTGGGAGGCGTTGCCGTCCACGGGCAGGCCGTTCTCGACCCAGACCTCCTGCGACCAGACGGTGTTGTTGGCCGCGTCGGTGACGAAGACGCGGTCGGTGTACGAGCCGGCCATGGTGTCCGAGTCGTTGTAGTCGGTCCAGGCGATCTGGGCGGGCATGCCGCGCACCGGCTCGCCGAGCAGGCTCACCGCGCCGAGCGGGCGCCCGCCGGGGCCCCGCGGGCCGAAGTTCAAGTTGGGGAGCAGGTGGGCCCTTCCGAACGAGGCCCCGCGCCGGAAGCGCTCGATGCCCGCCGCGAAGGCTCGGCCAAGGCGCCCGAGCTCGGCGTGATCGGAGGGCAGCGGCCTGCCGCCGGGCCCGATCAGGCTGTCGGAGCAGATCAAGCACGCGGCCGTGCCGGGCGCGTGCCGCTCCGGGGTGAGGACCGCCAGGTCGGCCAGCTCGGGCCCTTCGCCGCCCTCGAGCGCGCTGCCCAGGGACCGCGCGAGCGCCCGCGAGGCCGGGGACGAGCGCGGGTGGGCGAAGGCGCGCGCGCCCCGTCCGCCTTCGGGGCCACCGCCGGCGCGGAGCGAGACGAAGACGCCGGCGCCCAGGCGGCGCGCCACCTCGCAGCGTTCGGCCAACGAGAGGTTCCGATCATCGGAGCGCGTCAGCACCGCGTCGCCGCCCAGGTGGTTCGCGACCGCCGACGCCAGGGCGAGGTTGACGTCCTTCTCCAAGGTGCCGTTCTGCGCGCGCTGGCCGTAGGCGCTGGACTTGCCGGCCGGCGCGCTGCCGCCGTGGCCCGCATCGATGACGACGAATCGGTTGGTCATTCGCCAGCAGGACAGCAGCAATCATGCCGCGCTCGCGCCTTCGAGAAAGCCCGTGGCTTCGAGGGGCCCCTGCCCGCCGCGCCATGCCCGACGAGGCAGGCGGGGCCGCGGGTTCATGTCAGGCAAAGCAGCACCGGTCGGGCGACCGGCCGCCGGCAGGCAGAGGCCTCCGGCGCGGCGCGGGCGCCACCCGACCGAGGTGGCTCGCTGCGCTCGCGGCGATCGGATTTTGTGTCGGGAGCCCTAGAGCCGCCCCGGAGGCCTCTGCCTGCCGGCGGCCTGTTTGCCGCTTTGCCTGACATTAGGAGAATTTGAAAGAGACGTCAGGTGGTCCCGTTTGAAGACTCAAGCTGACTACTCGGGTTCCCTTTTCCAATTCCCAAATAGGCCGCGGGCAGGCGGGAACCCGCCGGGAGGATTAAGGGCTCCGGCAGCCTTGCTTTGCATTTCGCGCATCGGTGCCGGTGGGCGCCCGTTCCGAGCGGCGGGTTCCCGCCTGC
>JBBRMA010000095.1:0-17387 GCA_038231075.1 Myxococcales bacterium
AAGCAGCGCAAGAAACGACGAGGAGCCGTACTTTCTGTACGGCGACGAGGAGAGACGCGGCGATGCGCAGCGAATCGGCCGAGCGGGTTGCGCAGCAACCCACGGTTCTCCGACGGGATTCAACCCGTTCGGTGCTCTAGCGTCACTTGGATTCTCGGAGGTGCAAGTTGACCGAAGTGGAAGACTTCAAGAGCGCCACCGCGCGCCTTCTTGGGAAGCTGCCGAGGATGGACGCAGTCCAGAAAGTCGAGAACGGCGCCTGGCCGCGGCTGGAGATCGACGCCGGCGCCAAGCGCTTTTTGGCCTTCGCCGCCGACGCCGAGCTGCTGCGCTTCCTCGGCTTGCCGCAGGCGCGCGAAGGCGAGGAGCCGACCGGCCGCTGGCGTGAGTACGCCATCGACGCCGACGGCAATCTGCTCGACGAGGGCGTGCGCCACCGCATCCGGCGCATGGACTGGGAGCAGGGTCGCGTCGGCGGACTCATCCGCTCGTGGCCGGAGTTTGCAAAAGCCCGCAAGGTAAAGTCGTCGAGCTGAGGCGGCGCAAACTTGCTCTAGCTTCAATCAAGCACCGCCAATAGATCTCCTGCTTGCACTGCGCTGCGCAGCGCGGGCACCAACTCCTTGACGATACCCGCGCGGGGCGCTCGCACGACCGTCTCCATCTTCATCGCCTCTAGAGTCATCAAGGGAGCGCCGGCCTCCACCTTCTGGCCGGGCTTTGCTTGCAGCGCGATGACGGTCCCAGGCATCGAGGCGCCAAGCTGCCGCTGGTCGGCGCGGTCGGCCTTGCGGCGCTCCTGCACGGCCGAGGCGAGCGAGCGGTCGCGCACCGGCACCTGCCGCGCGTGGCCGTTGACCTCGAAATAGACGGTGCGGATGCCCTCGTCATTGGCCTCGCCCACGGCAGAGAGCGAGAGGACCAGCGTCTTTCCGGGCTCCAACTCAACCCAGACCTCCTGGCCGGTCTCGATTCCATAGAAATAAGTCGGCGTATCGAGGATCGAGACGTCTTCATATCTCGCAAGCTGAGTCCAATAGTCGTCGAGCACGCGGGGGTAGAGCGCCGCGCTCACCGCCTCGTGGCGCGCGATGGGTCGCCCGTGGCGCTTGGACAATTCTTCGCCGAGCTTCTGCAAATCGATCGGCGGAAGGCCATCGCTCGGGAGCCCTTTGACGATAGGAAGGCCCTTGAGTATCGCTGCGCGCAGGTCTTCGGGATATCCCCCGGGCGGAGTGCCGAGCTGGCCCTGGAAGTATCCGGTTACGCTCGAGGGGAAATCGAGCCGCGCGGCCTCCTCCAGCAACCGCTGCCGCGTCAGCGCCACCGTCTCGTCAAAGGTCTTCCCGGGCGGCATCAGGTCCTGCTTGATGAGGAAGATGGCGAAGTCTCCGACCATCTTGCTCGAGGGCGTCACCTTGGGGATATCGCCGAGCAGCAGGTTGACCACGGCAAAGGCGACCTTCACGTCCTTCCACTTGTCGATGAGCCCCATCTCGGCGACCTGGGGCCTCAGGTTCGAATATTGGCCGCCCGGGATCTCGTGGAAATAGACCTCGGTCGTTGAGCTCTTCAAGCCGCTCTCGAAGGGCGCGTAGTGCTCGCGCACGTCCTCCCAATAGTCGACCAGGGGCTGCAGCCGCTTGTTGGCAAACCCGGTGTCGCGGCCATGCTCGCGCAGCGCGGCCACCAGTGAGTTGAACGAGGGTTGGCTGGTCAAGCCGGCCATCGAGGCGATGGCGACATCGACGATATGGACGCCGTGCTCGATCGCTTCAATCAGCGCGGCGATGCCATTGCCGCTGGTGTCGTGCATGTGGAGGTGGATGGGGATGGAGATATGTTGCAGCAGCGTGTCCATCAAGAGCGCGGCCGCGCGGGGGCGCAAGAGGCCCGCCATGTCCTTGATGCAAAGGAAGTGCGCGCCCTGGTCTTCGATCCGCCGCGCCAGGTCGGCATAGTATTGGAGGTTGTATTTGGTCCGGTTCGGGTTGGCGACATCGCCCGTGTAGCAGATGGCCACCTCGGCCACCTTGCCGGTCTTCTTGACCCGCTCGATCGAGACCTTCATGGAGGCAAGGTCGTTGAGTGAGTCGAAGATTCTAAAGACGTCGACGCCGGCCTCGGCGGCCTCATCGACGAAGGCCTCGACGACCCCGTCGGGATAGCTGGTATATCCGACCGCGTTGGCCCCGCGCAGCAGCATCTGCAGGAGGACATTGGGCATGGCCGCCTTGAGCTTGCGCAGGCGGGCCCACGGGTCCTCATTCAAGAAGCGATAGGCGGTATCAAAGGTAGCGCCGCCCCAGCACTCGATGCTGAAGAGCTCGTGCGCGAGCTGCGCGGTCGCGGGCGCGACTTGCAATAGATCGAATGTCCGCATGCGCGTCGCGAGCAGGCTCTGGTGCGCGTCGCGCATGGTCGTATCGGTGAGCAGCGGCCGCTTCTGCTCCAGCACCCACTGCGCCAGTCCCTTCGGCCCGCGCTCGGCCAGGATCTGCGCGGTGCCATCTGGGGGCGGCCCGGCGCGCACGGCGGGCAGGCGCGGCGCGATCAGCTCGCTCGGCCGCAGCCGCTGGCGCGCCTTGATGGTGGGGTGGCCATTGACGATGACGTCGGCCAGGTAGTGCAGGAGCTTGGTGGCGCGATCGCGGCGCGCGGCGAGCTGGAACAGCTCAGGCGTGTCGTCGATGAACCGGGTCCAGGTCCGGCCGGCTTGAAAGGTAGGGTGCGAGAGGACGTTCTCGAGGAACGGAATGTTGGTCTTCACCCCGCGGATGCGAAATTCGCGCAGGGCGCGCTGCATCTTCTGCACCGCATTCGCAAACGTATCGGCATAGGAGATGACTTTGAAGAGCAGTGAGTCATAGTGCGCTGAGATCACCGCGCCGGGATAACAGTTGCCCGCGTCCAGGCGGATTCCAAAGCCGGTCCCGGCGCGCCAGGTGTGGATGGTCCCCGAGTCGGGCGCAAAGTTGGCGGCGGGGTCTTCGGTGGTCACGCGGCACTGGACGGCAAAGCCGCGCGGCACGATCGCGTCCTGCGAGGGGATGCGAATCAAGGGCGACGAGAGCGGATGCCCCTCCGCGATCCGCAGCTGCGCCTGGACCAGGTCGATGCCGGTGATCTGCTCGGTCACGGTGTGCTCGACTTGGAGCCGCGCGTTGACTTCAATAAAGAAGTGCTCGGCGTCGCTCACCAGGAACTCAACCGTACCCGCGCTGGTATAGTTGGAGGCGCGGGCCAGCTTGAGCGCGTCCTCGCAGATGCGGGCGCGCAGCGCTGCGTCGAGGTCAGGCGCCGGCGCGATCTCGATCACTTTTTGGTGGCGCCGCTGCACCGAGCAATCGCGCTCAAATAGGTGGACTTCATTGCCGTGGTGGTCGCCGAGGATCTGCACCTCGATGTGGCGCACCTTGTCCAAGAGCCGCTCGCAGAAGACGGTCTCGCTGCCAAAGGCCAGCTTGGATTCGCTGCGGGCCCGCTCGAGCGCCTCTTCCAGCTCGTCCTCGGCGCGGACCTGGCGCATGCCGCGGCCGCCGCCGCCGTGGGCCGCCTTGATCAAGATGCGGCCGTGCTTCTTGAAGAGCGCCCGCGCGCGCTCCAGCTGTTCGGCCAGCGTCCCGGTCAGCTCGAACCCATCGACCACCGGCACGCCCGCGCGCAACGCGAGCGCCTTGGCCTGCACCTTGTCGCCCATGAGCGCGACCACCTCGGAGCGCGGGCCGATGAAGCGGACGCCCCGCTCCTCGCACGCCCTGGTGAACGTCGCGTTCTCGGAGAGAAAGCCGTAGCCGGGGTGGATCGAATCGGCGCCAGAGGCCTTGGCGACGTCGAGGATCTCGTCGATTCCGAGATATGCCTCGACCGGCCGCTTGCCGCGCCCTACGAGGTAGGCCTCGTCGGCCTTGTGCCGGTGCTCGGCGTTGCGATCTTCCTCGCTGTAGATGGCGACGGTGCGGATGCCGAGCTCGTTGCAGGCTCGGAAGATGCGGATGGCGATCTCGCCGCGGTTGGCGCAGAGCACCTTGCGCAAGGGCACGATGGGCATGGCGCCATCTTAGAGCTAAAGGCTGCGGTTCGGCGCCGGTCGGGTGTGGCAGAGACGGGCTGACAGCAGGCAGCGTCAGCCGACGCGGATCTGCGAGGCGAGGAGCGCTCGCACATTGTGCAGGTCGATGGGCTTCTCCAAGCGCGGATTCTTGACGCGGTCGAGGAAGGCGCGGGCCACCGGCGTGAAGGCGCCGCCGGTCATGAAGACGATCTTGCGCGTGACACTCGGGGACTCGCGCTCGAGGATCTCGTGGAAGGCCATGCCAGAGAGCTCGCGCATCATCAGGTCGCAGAGGATGAGGTCGAACTGCTCGCCGCGGCGGATGCGCGAGAGGGCAGCCAGCGGCGAGGTCTCGGTGGCCACCTCGTGCTCGGGCAGCCGCCGGCGCAGCGCCGCGCAGAGCATGGGCTCGTCGTCGATGATGAGCAGGCGGCCGCCGGCGCGCTCGGGCGCGGGCGCGAGATCGGCGTCGTCGAGCGCCTCTGCCTTTGCGGCCGGCAGCGAGACGATCATGGTGGTGCCCTTGCCGGGCGCGCTCCTGACGGTGATCTCGCCGCCGAGGGCGCTGATGATGTTCTGGCAGATGAAGAGGCCAAGGCCGGTGCCGACCCCGATTGGCTTGGTGGTGAAGAAGGGATCGAAGAGGCGCGGCAGGTGCTCGCGCGCGATGCCGGCGCCCGAGTCGCTCACCTCGACGATCACGCGCTCCTCTTCGCGGCGGGTACAGATGCGGACCTGGTTCTGATCGGGCGCGCCCTCGGGGATCGCCTGCGCGGCGTTGATGAGCAGGTTCAAGAACACCTGGCCGAGCCGCGACTCGTTGCCGAGCACCAGCGGCAGCTCGACCGCGTAGTCCTTGATCAGGCGCGCGCGCTGGCGGATCTCGTTCCACGCCATGTTGGCGCTGGCGTCGAGCACACGCTGCAGCTCGATGGGCCCGCTCTTGGCTTCGTCTCCGCGGGAGAAGGTCTTGAGATCGCGCACGATGATGCGGACACGCTCGGCGCCGGACTGGGCCTCGCGCAGCGCCTCGGCCGTCTCCTGGTCGGCGGAGCCGGCGACGCGCGCGGAGACGTGGTCGAGGTTCGCGATCACGTAGGCGAGCGGGTTGTTGATCTCGTGCGCGACGCCCGCGGCCAGCGTGCCGACCGAGACCATCCGGTCGGCCATCATCAACCGCGCCTCCATCTGCTTGCGCTCGGTCAGGTCGCGCAAGTTGAGCACGATGCCGCGCACCGCCGGCTGCGCGAGGAGGTTGGTGAAGACGCCCTCGAAGACCGCCGTCGAGCCGTCCTTGCGGCGGGCGCGGCCTTGCGCCAGCACGGGCACCGAGGGGTGCGCCAGCGCCTGGTCCACCTTGGCGAGCACCGCCGAGCGATCCTCCGGGTGCAGCAGGCGGACCAGGTTCCCGAGGGGCTCCGAGGGCGCGAAGCCGAGCATCTGCTCCATCGACGGGCTGCTGTAGACGATGGTGCCGTCGCCGCCGAGCAGGCAGACGCCGTCGGAGGTGTTCTCGATCAGCGCCCGGAAGCGGTGCTCCGACTGCCGCAGCGCCTGCTCCGCCTGAATCTTCTCGATGGCGTGCGCGACCTGCGTGGAGACGAACTGGAGCAGCTCGGTGTCGCGCTGGTCGTAGCGCGCCGTGCCTTGGTAGATCTGCGCCGCCAGCACGCCGACCGTGCGCTCGTGGGTGCGGAGCGGGACGCCGACCCAGGAGATCGACGGCGCGCCGAGGTCCTCGACCTGGCCCGTGCGGCACAGCGCCTGGAACTCGGCCTCGCCGTTGATGAGCAGCGGCTGGCCGGTGCGCAGCACGTGCTCGGTGAGGCCCTTGCCGAGCATGTGCGGCGTCTGGGGCGGCTGGTCGTGCTCGTCGACGAAGTAGGGAAACTCGAGCTTCTGCGTGCCCGGCTCGTGCAGCGCGATGTAGAAGTTCGGCGCCGGCATCAGCTCGCCGACGATCTGGTGGACGGTGCCGAGCAGCTCCTTGAGAGTCGCCGAGGTGCCGGCTGCCTCGGCGATGCGATAGGTGGCGGCCTGGGCCCGCGCGGCCCGGCGCGATTCGGTGACGTCGCGGGTGACGGTGAGGAAGTAGGCGGTCTGGCCCACGGTGAAGCAGCGCGAATTGACCAGGGCGTTGAAGGTGGTGCCGTCCTTGCGGCGGAACTCGGTCTCCACGTCGCGCGCGAAGCCGTCCTTGTGCAGAGCCGCGAAGAGCGAGGCACGCTGGGCCGGGTTCACCCAGAGGTTGAGCTGCACCGAGGTGGCGCCGACGACCTCGCGCTCGGACCAGCCCGAGAGGCGGCAATAGACCTCGTTGACCGAGACGTTCACGCCGTCGGCGAGGCGGCCGATGCTCATGGCGTCCGGGATGGTCTGGAACGCCACGCGGAAGCGCTCCTCGCTCTCGCCCGCCTCGCGTCCCAGGGTCTCGAGCTTGGCGCGCTCGGCCTCGCGCTCGGCCAGCCGGGTCGGGATCCAGATGCGGATGAGCCGCGCCAGCACCAGCGCCGCGACGGCGACGTTGATCCACTTGATCGCCGTCAGCGGACCAGGGTCGCTGAGCGCGGCGAGGCGGTCGCTGAAGAAGCCGTACTGCGTGCCCCAGACCAGGCCGAAGTACAGGCTCTCGACCACCGACTTGAGCGCGTCGAGCGCCAGCACCGAGAGCAGCATCGCCACCAGCGGGTCGCGCCGCCGGGCGTCGCGCCGGTGCCGCAGGTACACGACCAGGATGCTTCCCCACAAAAACGTGAGGAGCGCGTAGGTAAGTACGGTGGGGAGGCCCTTCATCTGCACCGAAATCGGCCACTCCCGGAAAACATTCTTCCCTGTGTCAAAAAGTCGCTGATCGGCCGGCGACGCCCTTCTCCTGCCCGTACGCGGGCGAGATCTGGCTGACGCGGCCTGGCTGGACGGCCACGCGCAGCTTGAGCGTGCCGAGCTCGCCGTGCAAGAGCGTCAAGTCCGACACGCCGGCCGGGACGCCGTCGATGCGGAAGTGGCCGTCCAGATCCGTGACCGCGAAGAGCGCGTGGGGCAGCACCAGCACGTCCGCCCGCATCCACGGGTGCACGTCGCAGCGCAGCCGATAGGGGCCGGGCGCGGTCAGCACCGTGTGCACCTCCGACGAGCGCGGCGGCTGGCCGCGATTGAGCACCGTGGTCGCGTTCTTATAGAGGTGCAGATTGTGGAGCGTCGGGTCGAGGTTCACGACCTCGAGCCGCTGCGCGGCCAGCAGCGCGGTCGCGCGCGGCTCGTAGGCACAGTGGTCCTGGGTGATGACCACCGTGCCGCCGGGATGCACCGGGGCGGTCGCGCTTCCCCGCGGCGCGTCGAGGTAGGCGATGACGCCCGCCAGGTGCCGCCCTCGGAGCTGGAGGCGATTGTCGATGACGCCCAGCTGCCGGCAGACCGGGTCCGCGCTGGTGTTGAGCGGTGGCAGCGTGGGCAGCGCGCCCTTGATGGAGACGGTCCCTTCGACGCTGCCGAACAGTCCCGCGGAGCTCACCACCGGTGCGGGCTGGATGGCCAGCGGCGCGACCGGCGCGAGCGCGGGCGAGCGGATGGCGACTGTCGTTTCGACCGCGGTAGGTAGTGCGCTCTCGAGGGAGGAGGGCAC
This sequence comes from Myxococcales bacterium, assembly GCA_038231075.1. Taxonomy (GTDB): domain Bacteria; phylum Myxococcota; class Myxococcia; order Myxococcales; family 40CM-4-68-19; genus JBBRMA01. The sequence goes on from JBBRMA010000095.1 coordinate 7,677, forward strand.
CTGTCGCGGATCGGCAGGAGCAAGCGCTGGCGCGGTCGCCGCTCGAGCGCTGGACGCCGGGCGATCCCGACTGGTCGTGCGCGGCTTGCCCGCCGACGAGCCTGGCGAGCCTTCGAAGAGCGCGGACCCCTGCCCCTCTTCCCGCTCGGCAACCTCCGCTGCCGCTCCTGCCGCGACCGGTGCGCTTCCCCTCCGCCAGATTGCACGCCCCGCCAAGAGGCCAAGGACCGCAGCGACGACCACTGCCGGCACCACTCGCGAGCGTCGCATCGATGGCTCCCGTTTCACCGTCAGTCTCATTGGCCGGGAGCGACCTCACAAGCGACCAGACGCCGCACGCGGGCCTTTCCCTGGCCGGGTCGCCGCGGTAAAGAGCGGACACCTTGGAGGCAAGACCCATGCAATCTCTCCGCCGCTTTTTCCTGCCGTCGATCTGCACCGCGTTGTTGGCCGCGGGCTGCGTCACCACCGGCAAGTTCGACGAGACCGTCGCCCAGCTCAACAAGCGCAACGACGAGGCGGCCCAGAACGCCAAGTCCGAGGACGACGCCAGCAAGGCCACCATCGCCGACTTGAAGAAGCAGCTCGCCGACACGCAGGCCCAGCTCAAGGCCACGCAAGCCAAATTGGCAGAGGCGAGCGGGCAGCGCGACGATCTGTCCAAGCAGCTCGACGAGGCCGCGCAGAAGCACACCGGCGAGAAGAGCGAACTGTTCCAGAACCTCGCCAAGGCCAAGCAGCAGCTCGACGCGGCCTCCAAGCAGCTCGAGGAGGTCAATCGACAGAAGGCCGCCGCCGAGGCCCGCGCCGCCACCTACGCCGACCTGACCAAGAAGCTGCGCGCGATGACCGATTCGGGGCAGCTGAAGGTCCAGATTCGCGACGGCCGCATGCTCATCGCGCTGCCGAGCGACGTTCTCTTCGCCTCGGGCAACGCCCACTTGAAGCAGGAGGGCAAGGACGCGCTGGCGCAGCTCGCGGGCGTCTTGAAGTCGTTCACCGACCGCAAGTTCCAGATCGCCGGCCACACCGACGACGACCCCATCAAGACGCCGCGCTTTCCCTCGAACTGGGAGCTCTCGACGGCGCGCGCGGTGGACGTCACGCGGCTGCTCATCGAGCAGGGCATGGACCCGAAGCAGGTGAGCGCGGTCGGCTACGGCGAGTTCGACCCGGTGGTGCCGAACGACTCGAAGGAGCACAAGGCGCAGAACCGGCGCATCGAGATCGCGCTGCAGCCGAACCTCAGCGACCTGCCGCCGATGGAAGGCGTGGATGGCAAGTAGCCTGCGAGCCGCGCTCCTGGCCGTCGCGCTGTGCTGCGCTTGCGCGGGCGGCAGGGCGGCGCAGGTGCAGGCCTCGCCGGCCGCGGGCGCCGAGCAGCTGCTGCTGGTGGACGGACCCGCGGGAAAGCTGCGCGTCTCCGATGGCGGTAGCGGCGGCACGCCGGTCGTCTTCGTTCATGGCCTGGGCGGCGACATCGACGCCTGGCGCGCGCAGCTCGACCACTTCCGCCGCTCGCGCCGCGTCCTCGCCGTGGAGCTGCGCGGCCACGGCCAGAGCGAGGCGCCGAAGGACGGCAACTGGTCGGTCGATGCGCTCGCCGGCGATCTCGACGCCGCCACGCGCTCGCTGCCGCGCTTCGTGCTGGTCGGCCACTCGATGGCCGGCGCGCCGCTGCAGCTCTACGCCGCGCGCCACCCGGAGCGGTTGGCCGGCCTCGTCTTCGTCGACGCGGTGGGCAGCTTCAACGTCCTCGGCAAGGAGATGGTGGAGAAGCTGCTGCAGAATGACGAGCGACAGCTCGGCACCGATGCGGCGAAGCAGCGCGGTGCCATGGAGCGCTCGTTCGGCCCTGCCATGCGACCCGCGACCCGCGAGCGCGTCCTGGCGTCGCTCGCGCACCTCTCACCGGACGGCTTCCTCGCCCTGCGCCGCGCCATCTTCACCTTCGCGCCGCAGGGTGATCTGCCCGCGAGCGGCATCCCGCTGCTGGCGATCGAGGCGAGGCTGGACAAGCCCGTCCCCATCCTCTTCTCGGCGCTGGCCCCGAAGGCTCCGCTGCAGAAGATGGCGAACGTGTCGCACTGGCTGATGATGGACGACCCCGAGACGTTCAACGGGCTGCTCGAGGAGTTCTTGCGCTCGGCGGCCCGCTAGTACATCGGTTCGGAACTTCGTTCCTCATCGATGTACGTCGTCCCGTTGGAGGGAACCCTGCGGGCTCCCCTCAGGCTAGGGCGTGTCCGCAAATTCCTCCCGTCGCCAGAGGGCCGATGACCGGCGCATCGCTGCGTTGCTCGTCGTCGCCGTACAGAAAGTACGGCTCCCTCCTCGTGCCTTGCGCTGCTTGGTCCTCATCCCTCGGGCTCGGTCCGGAGTTTGCGGACACGCCCTAGTGCTCGTGGCCAACGTCGGCTTCGCGCTGCTTGAGGACGCGCACGACGCCGAGATCCTTCACCTGGGCGCAGCCGTCCAGCTCGTCCTCTTGTTTGCCCACGCAGACCACGGCGCCCGAGAGCAAGAGGCGCAGGGGGCCCCCTTTGGCCTCGGGCAGCTCTCCCTCGCCCAGGCGATAGACGAGCAGGGCGCGCTCGAGCAGCGGAGCGAGCGGGACGCAGATGGCGAACTCGCCGTCGGCGGCGGCCAGCGTGACGTAGCGCGCGTCAGGGGAGACAGCGGCGGCCGCGAGCACGTCGCGCAGCCAGACGGCGCCCCCCTCGCGACCACTCACGTGCAGTGAAATGTCTTTCACTTGTTCGGGCAGCGCTGAGAGGCGCTGGAAGTCGAACGAGCTCTTCTCGGCGGCGTCGCCTTCGATGGCCAGTGACATTAGAAGAGCGCCTCCTTGCGGCGGGCGGCGGCGGCGTTGATCTCGGCCAGGTCGTCGGCCCGGCCTTCGAGCGCGGCGTAGAACCCTTCGCGGTCGAGCCGCAGCACGCGCACGCCGCTCGGGGCCGTCACTCGGGCCGTGTGCGCGCCGTCTTCCACCACCGACCAGTCGCCGAGGTAGTCGGCGACCTTGAGCGGCACTGTCGCGGGGTCCTCGCCGGGCGGCAGGTGGAGCAGCGCTTCACCTTCCCGGATGACGTAGAACCCGTCGGCCTCGGCGCCCTCTTCGGCCAGGACCGAGCCGGGCGGCATCTCCAGCATCTCGAAGTGGTCGGCCAGCCGCTGGCGCGCCTCGTCGGAGACGTTGCGGAAGAGGTCGATGCCGTAGAGCCGGGCCACCAGGATCAGGCGGCGCCAGCCCATCTCCAGCGCGGCGGACGTCGCGGGCAGGTCGGGCAGGCGCGGCAGCACGGCCGAGCGATCGAGCACCAGCAGCGTCGATTGGCCAGCGGCGCGCAAGGTCGCGGGCGCGAGTCCGTCGGCGTAGAGCGCCTCTTCACCGAAGACGCTGCCGGGCGAGAGCGAGCAGATGGGCGAGGCGTCGAGCACCACCTCGAGCGCGCCGGCCTCGAGCATCACCATCCCCGAGAGCGGATGGCCGCGCACTGCGAAGAGCTGCCGCGACTGCAGCTCCACGCGGCGGGTCAGCGAGGCGAGCGTGAGCAGCTCCTCCTCGGGCAGCCCCTGCAGCACCAGCGCGTTTCGCAGCGCCGCCATGCCATCGAACATCGCTTGGACTCCCCGCTGCCGCGCGCCTGCGCGACCCCGATGCTCTATCGTCAAATGGCGTCGCGCGGAAGTCGGACTGCGCGCGCAGGATGTTGGCGCGCTGCCGCCAAGAGTGCGGGCGCTCGCGCCTTCGCCATCCCAACAGAGGTCGTGCGTCCACTGAATGGCGTGCACACGTTGCCTCGTATGACGCAGGTAGGCGGCGGGGAGCACGGGGAGAGGTCGGTGGCGTCGGCGCGGGCAGAGACAGCCGCGCTCGATGTGGCGCTGGTGCGGCTGCGCAGCGAGCCTGATTCACCGGAGGCCTTACAAGAGTTGGGCTGGCTCTTGCGCGCGGTCGCGGTCGGTCAGGGCGCGCGCGCGTTTCCAGAGATCGCACGGCGGGCGCGGATGCTCGAGCGGGCCGTGCGCGCGGTGCGCAGCAAGCTCTCCGAGCAGATGTGGCTCGAGATCGACGCCCTTCGACACCAGCTCGAGGCCGCGCTGGCAAGCGAGCGGCTCGCCACCGCGCTCGCTCTCGGTGAGGTCGCGGAGGCCGACGAGCAGGCGCTCGTCCGCACGTTTCCCGTCCGGCAGCGGCTCCTGGTGGCCGTCATCGGCGACGGCCCCGAGAGCGAGGCAGCCTGCGCGGCCGCCTATCGCTCCGGAGTCGCCCTCGCCAATGCCGGAACGAACCTCCTGGTCGGCGGCATGGGCGGCGTGATGCAAGCGGCCGCGCGCGGCTTCCGCGAGGCGGACGGAGCCGGCTGCGTGATCGGCCTGTTGCCCGGCGGCGAGCGCCACGCCGCGAACCCCTGGGTCGATGTCCCGCTGCCCACGCGAGTGGATCAAGCCCAGTGCGCGCTGGTGTCCGAGGCCGCCGCGGCCGCCATCGCCATCGGCGGCGGAGGAGGCACGCTGGCCGAGATCGGCCTGCTCATGCGCCTGGGAAAGCCGGTCGCGGTGGTGAGCTCGTCGGGCGGGATCTCGGCCAGGATTGGCGGCCTGCAGATCGGCCTCACCGCGGTGCTCTCGGGAGACGAGCCGGAAGAAGCGGTCACGCTGGTGCTGCAAGCGCTGGCCAGCGGCAGCGAGATCGAGCCCGAGCGGCGCGCCGTCGAGCGCGAAGAGGCGATGAGCGTGAGTATCGGCTGACTAATTCAATGTCAGTCAGATAGGCGCCGGTGAGTACCGGCCGCGGGCAGGCGGGAACCCGCCGCGAGGAACGGGCGCCCACCCGAATCGGCATAGGGGTTGGCGTTCGCCGCCAGCCGCGCTCGGCGGCGAGCCGCAGGCCCTGGCCTTCGCGCTCGACGTCAACGACCTCGCGGCGCTCGAGGCGCTCCCGGCGCGGGTGCTGGCGCGGATGGGCCGGCTCGACGCGGTCGTCAACAACGCCGGCGCGCACCACCGCGGGCCGCTGATCGAGCGCACCACTGCGCAGCTGGTCGACATGGTCTCGACGAACTTGACCGCGCCCATCGTGTTGACGCGAGCGGCGGCGGCGCTCTTGCCGAGCGGCTCCGCGATCGTGAACGTGGCCAGCCTGGCCGGCATGGTTCCGGTGCGCAACGCGGCGACCTACGGCGCCACCAAGGCCGCCTTGCGCGCCTTCTCCAGCGCCGTCGGCGAAGAGCTGCGCGAGCGCGGGATCCGCGTCTCCACCGTCTCGCCGGGGCCTGTGGACACCGACTTCTTCGGCGATCTGACCAAGGCCGCGGACATCGTCTTCTCGCAGCCGATGTCCACGCCCGAGCAGGTCGCCGAGGCCGTGCTGTCCTGCATCCGCGGCGACAGGCGCGAGGTCGCCATGCCCTGGCTCTCGGGAAAGCTGGCCACGCTCGGCTACTTGTCGCCTTCGCTCTCGCGCGTCCTGCAGCCGCTCTTGGCGAAGCTTGGGGCGAAGAAGAAGCGCGCGTACATGAAAAAAAAGGGACAGCTGCCTTCGCCGTGAAGGAGCGCGCGGTCAGGCCGCGATTGCCGGATCCCGCGAGAAGTCGAACCTCCAGTGCGTTCCGTTCCCCGAGGTCATCGACGTCTTGGCCTGGAGCTGCCGCGCGAGGGGCCGCACGAGGTGCATGCCGAGCGTGCGGGTTTGGGCCTGATCGAACTCAACGGGCACTCCGCCGCCATTGTCGCTCACCGCGAGGAGCACGTGATCGCCTTCGGCGTGCTAGGCGCCGAAGGGCAGCGTCTTGATGAACTCGGCGAGGCGCTTGGCCTCGAGCTGGGTGAGGTCTGAGGGCAGCTCGAGCGCGATGGCCGCCTCGGGCCGGAGCTGGAAGCTGTGGCGGGTCATGCGCGCCGGCCCGCCCTCTTCCTCCTCGAGCCGGTCGGCCTCCTCGATCTCGGTGAGCTCGCCGGTGGCCGCCTGGCCGACGTCCTGCAGGCGGTAGCGCCACTCGATCCGCGAGGGCTGCCCGCGGCGGCCCACCACGAACTTGCCCAGGTCGAGCTGCTCGAGGCGGCGGAAGACGTCGATGACGGTGGCGCGATCGAGCCCCGTGCGCTCCATGGTGCGATCGACGCTGGTGGTGCGCGTCGAGCGGGTGCGCGAGGCCAGCTCGTCGGCGATGGTGCGGAGCGGCTCGTCTTTCGAGTAGGCGTGGCGGAGGGCTTTGATGATGGGACCCATACCGATTTTAGAGGCCATGAAAAGAGTTATAAAGCCTTATAGTACCTAAAGCAACGCATTAGGCCCTTAAGCACAGCCTGGGGTCCGTTTACCGTCTACCGGCGCTGCCAGATTTGCTAAGGTGCCGCGCCATGAACAAGACACTCTTCTTCGCTGCCGTCTTCGCCTGCTCCTCCCTCCCGGCCTTTGGCCAGCAAGACGCCAAGGAAGTCGTCATCAAGACCACCGAGCTCGCCCCGGGCGTCGCCATGCTCGAGGGCATGGGCGGCAACCTCGGCGTCTCCTACGGCGAGGACGGCGTCTTCCTCATCGACGACCAGTTCGCGCCCCTCTTCCCCAAGATCCAGGCAGCCATCGCGGCCCTCTCCAAGCAGCCGGTGCGCATCGTCTTCAACACCCACTGGCACTTCGATCACGTCGGCGGCAACCTGCCCATGGCTGAGTCCGGCGCGCTCTTGGTCGCCCAGGACAACGTGCGCAAGCGCATGAGCGTCGAGCAGGTGATGAAGCTCTTCGACAAGACCATCCCCGCGGCGCCGCACAAGGCGCTGCCCGTCGTCACCTTCGCCTCGGAGGTGACCTTCCACGTGAACGGCGACGACGTCACGGCCGTCCACCTGCCGAACGCGCACACCGACGGCGACGCGGCGCTCAAGTTCGCCAAGGCCAACGTGCTGCACACCGGCGACTGCATGTTCAATGGCGGCTACCCGCTCATCGACGTCACCTCGGGCGGGTCGATCGACGGCTACATCGCCGCGCAGGAGAAGATGCTCTCGCTGATCGACGAGCACACCAAGATCATCCCCGGCCACGGCGCGCTCGCCACCCGGGCCGACCTGGTCGCCTCGCACCAGATGCTGAAGAGCGTGCGCGAGCGCATCGCCAAGCTGGTTCACGAGGGCAAGACGATGGAAGAGGCCATCGCCGCCAAGCCCACCGCCGACCTGGACGGCAAGTGGGGACAGGGCTTCGTCAAGGCGGAGCTGATCATCAAGACATCGTACGCGAGCCTGAAGAAGTAGCTCGCGCGCCTGAAGCTCGCGCAGACGAAGCGGCGCCTCCTCTCGGGGGGGCGCCGTTCTTCTTTGCGCTCGCGCCCTCGCACGCTCCGCGACCGGGCAAGGCCAGCGCCGCCCGGGCAGCAGCGAAGATTCGATAAGATTCGGCTATCGACGATTTGGAGCCAGGTGCTCCGCCTGGCGCCGGTCGTGCGCAGGCGTGCCGAACGCTGGTGACGGGGGCCACGGTCTCCTGACGGTCGCGCAGCAGTGCGCTCGCAGCGGCACACCGGCTGAGGAAGATGGGGCAAGGCAGCTGGGTTTGGCGACCCGGGAACAGCACGCCGTTCCGCACAGCAGCCAACCCGGGAGGCCCTCCTTGAAATCGCTCCTCACGCTCCTCGCAGCCTGCACCCTCTCGGCAGCGGCCTCGGCGTCCTCCGTCTGGACCGCGCCCGCGACCACCAAGGTCCGCCCGTCCACGCAGCCCGCGGCCTCGGCGCCGACGACGGCCACGCTCGCCGCCGCGAAGAACGAGTTCGAGTCCTTCCACGTGATCGTCTCCGGCGCCGCCTCCAAGGTCTCGATGAGCCTGGACGCGCTCAGCGACGGCAAGGGCAACACCATCAGCGGCCGCGACGTCGTCCTCTATAGAGAAGCGCTGATCAACGTCCCGGTGAAGTCGGGCGGCGACGGCGCGGCAGGCGTGTGGCCCGACGCGCTCGTGCCCGCCGTGGACCCGATCGTCGGCGAGGCGCGCAACGCCTTCCCCTTCGACGTGCCCGCCAATGAGAGCCGCGCGGTGCTGGTCGATCTCCACGTTCCGCTCGCCGCGCCGGCCGGCATGTACACCGGCGCGCTGCACGTCACCGGCGGCGCCACGGCCGACGTTGCCATCTCGCTGACCGTCTGGGACTTCGCCATCCCCTCGACCGCGACCTTGAAGAGCGCCTTCGGCCTGGCCTGGAATGGCCCCTGCATGGGCCACGGCGACTCCGGCTGCTCGAACTTCGGCGCCGAGCTGGCGCTACGCTCGCGCTACGTGCAGGCCGCGCTCGACAACCGCGTCACCATCAGCGTCCCCGACATGGGCCAGCCGGTCGCGCTCGACGGCACCGCCGACTGGAGCGAGTTCGACGCCCTGGCCGGCCCCTTCCTCTCGGGAACGTCCAGCGCCCGCCTCACCGGCGCGCAGCTCACCGCCATCCAGATCCTCTCGGGCCGCGGCTGGCCCAGCTCGGCGCAGGTGGCCGCCTGGTCCAAGCACTTCAAGGAGAAGGGCTGGACGGCCTCGCTCTTCGACTACGTCTGCGACGAGCCGCCCATGACCTGCGCGTTCGACGCCATCCCGGGCCGCATCGCCGAATCGCGCGCCGGAGACCCCACCGTGGCGACGCTCGTCACCACCAGCTTGCAGCGGGCGAAGGACAACGGCGTGGCCAAGGGCATCGACATCTTCGCGCCGGTGGTCAACTTCATCGAGGACCGCGCCGGCACCGGCACCTACGCCGGCTCGCAGCGCTCGCTCTACGGCGCCGACACCTGGTGGTACCAGAGCTGCATGAGCTACGGCTGCTCGGGCGTGGGCGACGTCTACGCGGGCGCGCAGTTCAGCGGCTGGCCCTCGTACGCCATCGACGCCGACGGCTCGCGCAATCGCGCCATGGAGTGGATGTCCTTCTCGTACGACATGAGCGGCGAGCTCTACTACGAGACCACGCAGGCGTTCTTCAACGGCGACGCCTGGAACAACCAGCAGAACTTCGGCGGCGCCGGCGACGGCACGCTCTTCTATCCGGGCACCCCGGCGCACATCGGCGGGCAGACCGAGATCCCCATCGAGTCCTTGCGCATGAAGGGCATCCGCGACGGCATGGAGGACTACGAGCTGCTCCACCTCGCCGCCACGCTCGGCCTCTCGGCGCAAGCGAAGCAGATCGCGCTCGGCGTCTTCCCCAAGACCTATCTCTCCACCGCGGGCGCGGACGCCATCGCCGAGGCGCGCACGCAGCTGGCGCAGCTCATCCTGCACGCGCTCGGCAAGGATCAGCCCGCGCCGCCGCCGACCCCCGCGCCGGCTCCGACTCCTGACCCGGCGCCCGCGCCGACGCCGACTCCTGCTCCGACGCCGGCTCCGACGCCCGCTCCTGCTCCGACGCCTGCTCCGACGCCTGCTCCCGCTCCGACGCCTGCTCCCGTGACGGCTCCTGACGATCCGGCGACGACCACGCCCGGCACCCTCGCTTCCGCGGGCGGCTGCTCGTCCTCGGGCGCGCAGAGCGCCTGGCTCGCGCTGCCGCTGTTCGCGCTCTTTGCTCTCCGCCTCCGCCGGGGCTAGGGCCTGTCCTCAAACTCAGGCAAGCCAGACCCGAATTGCGGCGAAGAGGACGAAGCCGAGGAAATTGGCGGCGTTCTTTTCGTAGCGAGTAGCGACTCGCCGATAGCGCTTGAGTTTGCAAAAGAAGTTCTCGACGA
>JBBRMA010000096.1:0-16650 GCA_038231075.1 Myxococcales bacterium
CCGCCAGGGGCGGCCCGGCCGGGAGTCCGGCCGCAGCAGGGAGGGGCCCAGACGAACTTGTTCGGCGGGGAGGGGCGCAGCCCCTTCTAATGGGGCGACGTACATCGACCCGGTACGAAGTTCCGGGTCGATGTACTAGTTGCCCGCGGCACCTTTCCAATCTGTAATCTTCCCGCAATGGAGCAGTAGGGTTCGGCTCGCAAGCTCTCCTGGTCGCAATCGACCAAGGAGACCGCATGACAGCCGCCGCCGAACGCCCACCGCTCGCTCGTGAAGAACGCCCCTCGTCCCGCTGGAAGATCGGCGTCGAGCAGGCCCAGCAGGCAGTCGACCAGAGCTGCGGCTGGGTGCAGCCCCTGCAGCAGGAGATGGCCCGCGTCATCGTCGGCCAGCGCTACCTCGTCGACCGGCTGATCGTCGGCATGCTGGCGCGCGGCCACCTGCTCATCGAAGGCATGCCCGGGCTGGCGAAGACGCTGGCGGTGAAGACGCTGACCGACACCATCGGCGGCGCCTCGTTCCATCGGCTGCAGTTCACGCCCGACATGCTGCCCTCCGACATCGTCGGCACCGTCATCTACAACGCCGACAAGGGCGAGTTCCTCCCCAAGCGCGGGCCCATCTTCTCCAACCTGATCCTGGCCGACGAGATCAACCGCGCGCCGGCCAAGGTGCAGAGCGCGCTGCTCGAGGCGATGCAAGAGCGGCAGGTCACGCTCGGCTCGGAGACGCACAAGCTGCCCGACCTGTTCCTGGTGATGGCGACCCAGAATCCCATCGAGCAGGAAGGCACCTATCCCTTGCCCGAGGCGCAGCTCGACCGCTTCCTCTTGAAGTTGACCATCGACTATCCGAGCAAGGCCGAAGAGCGCGCCATCCTCGATGCGATGGCGACGAGCGAGCCCGACCTGCGCGTCGACCCCGTCGTCACCGTCGCCGAATTGGCGCAGGCGAGGCGCGCGGTCAACGGCGTCTTCGTCGACGACAAGATCCGCGACTACGTGGTCGACATCGTCAGCGCCGCGCGCAAGCCCTCGGCGTACGGCCTCAAGCTCGACAAGCTCGTCCAGTACGGGCCCTCGCCTCGGGCCACCATCGGCCTGACGCTGGCGGCGCGCGCGGTCGCCTTCATGAAGGGCCGCGGCTACGTGGTGCCGTCGGACGTGAAGATGCTGGCGCCGGACGTGCTGCGCCACCGCATCGGCCTGACCTACGAGGCCGAGGCCGAGGGCATGCGCGCCGACGACATCGTCAGCCGCATCCTCGAAGCGCTTCCCAACCCCTGAGCGAGGAAGCCATGGAGACCAACCTCAACGAGATCTTGAAGCAGGTGCGCCGCATCGAGATCCGCACCCGGCGGTTGTCGAACGACGCGCTCGACGGGCGCTTCCGCTCGGTGTTCCGCGGCCGCGGCATGGACTTCGACGAGGTGCGCGAGTACGTGCCCGGCGACGAGATCCGCAGCATCGACTGGAACGTGACCGCGCGCGCCGGGCGGCCCTTCGTGAAGAAGTACCGCGAGGAGCGCGAGCTCACCATCGTGCTGGCGGTGGACGTCAGCGCCTCGGGAGATTTCGGCTCGGGCAAGCGCACCAAGCGCGAGATCGAGGCCGAGATCGCCTGCGTGCTGGCGCTCTCGGCGGTGAAGAACAGCGACCGCGTCGGCCTGTTGCTGTTCTCCGATCGCGTCGAGCGCTATCTGCCGCCGCGCAAGGGGCGCACCCACGCGCTGCGGCTGGTGCGCGAGATCCTGAGCTGCCGGCCGCAGAGCCAGCGGACCGACATCGGCCAGGCGCTCGACTTCCTCGATTCGGTGACGCGCCGGCGCGCCATCGTCTTCACCATCTCCGATTTCCAGGGCGCAGAGGCCCCCGCGCTGCGGCAGGCGCTGCGCAAGCTGCGGCGGCGGCACGACGTGCTCGCGCTGCAGATCCACGACCCGCGCGAGCGCGCGCTGCCCGACGTCGGGCTGCTCACGCTCGAGGACGCCGAGACCGGCGAGCTGGTCGAGATCGACACCGGCTCGCAGCGCGTGCGCCAGCAATTCGCCGACGAGGCCAAGGAGCGCGGCGAGCTGCTCCGGCGCGCGCTGCGCGGCGAGTCGATCGACGGCCTGCAGATCGACGCCTCGCTGCCCTACCTGCCGGCCTTGATCCAGCTCTTGCACGGACGCGGAGCACGCCGATGACCGCGCTGATCCTCTGCGCCGCGCTGCTCGGCGCGCCCGCGGCCCAGCAGCAAAAGAGTCCACCCGCGGCCGACGAGCTGCGCGACATTCGCGGCCCGCTGCCGATCCCCACCTGGCTGCGCTTTCTCCCGTGGGCGGGAGGTGCGGCCGCTGCGGGCGTGATCGCCGCGCTGGCGCTGCGCCGCAAGCAGCGCAAGCCAGAGACGCTGGCGGAGCGCGCGCTCTGCCGCCTCGCGGAGGCGTGGCCGATGGCCGAGGCAGGCCACCCGCGCGAGTACGCGCTCGGCGCCTCCGACGCCGTCCGCTGGTACATCGAGGACGCGTTCGCGCTGCGCGCCGCGCACCGGACCACCGAGGAGTTCCTCGCCGACGCCGCCGCGCAGCCAGGCTCGCCGCTGGCCGGCCAGCCCGAGCTGTCGAAGTTCCTGCAAGCCTGCGACCTGGCCAAGTTCGCCCGCAGCGCGCCGGGGACGTCGGAGCTGGCCGCGGTGCACGAGCTGGCCCGCGGCTTCGTGCTCGCCACCAAGAGCCTGCCGGCGCAGAGGAGCGCGACATGATCGGCTTCGCCAATCCAGAGCTGTTGTGGCTGCTCGCGCTCTTGCCTCTGTTCATCTTATGGCGCGGCCGCAAAGGACCGCGGGCGGCGGTGACCTACTCCAGCGTCGAGGTGGCGCGGGCGGTGGCGGGGCGCACCCGCAGCCGCTGGGGCAGCGTGCTGCAGATGGCGCGCTGGATCGGCGCGGCCGGCCTCATCGTCGCGCTGGCGCGGCCGCAGCTCTTGCATTCGTCGACGGAGGTGCAGTCGAGCGGCATCGACCTGATGCTGGCGGTCGACGTCTCGGGCTCGATGCAGGCGCTCGACCTGAGCGAAGGCGGCCACCGCAAGAGCCGCCTCGAGGTCGTCAAGTCGGTGGTGGCGAAGTTCATCCAGAACCGTCCGGGCGACCGCATCGGCCTGGTCGCCTTCGCCAGCGAGCCCTATCTGATGTCGCCGCTCACGCTCGATCACGACTGGCTGTTGCAGAACCTCGACCGGCTGCAGCCCGGCATGATCAAGGATGGCACCGCCATCGGCTCCGCGCTGGCCTCGGCCGGAAACCGGCTGCGCGGCGAGCAGGCCAAATCAAAGATCGTGGTGTTGCTCACCGACGGCCAGAACAACACCGGCCGCATCCAGCCGGCGCTGGCGGCGCAGGCGGCGCAGGCGCTGGGCATCAAGGTCTACACCGTCGGCGTCGGCGGCCGCGGCGAGGCGCCCATGCCCGTCGAGGACGAGAGCGGCCACAAGCACATCGTCATGACCAAGGTCGACGTCGACGAAGGCACTCTCAAGGACATCGCGGGAACCACCGGCGCGAAGTTCTTCCGCGCCACCGACGAGGGCTCGCTGCAGCACATCTACGCCGCCATCGATTCGATGGAGAAGACCACTCGCACGCTCAAGCGATACGACCACCGCGAGGAGCGGTTTGGCTGGGCGGCGCTTCCGGCCCTCGCGCTCTTGCTCGGCGAGATCGGCCTCGGCCTGACCCGCTTCGGGAGGATTCCGTGAACATCACCTTTGCCAATCCGGGGTTTCTGGTCGCGGGCGGCGTGCTGGTGGCGCTGGTCGTCGCGCTCGGCGCGCGGCTCGATCGCAGGCGGCGCAAGGCGCTGGCCAGCTTCAATGCGCGCTCGCAGAGCTCGCTGTCGCGACCGCTCAGGCTCTTCAAGCGAGGGCTGCTCGCGCTCGGGGTCTTCGGCTGCTGCGCGGCGCTGGCCCGCCCCCAGCGCGGCTTTCGCGACGAGGAGGTGCAGAAGCGCGGCCTTGATCTGCTCTTCGCCGTCGACGTCTCCAAGAGCATGCTCGCGCCCGACCTGAAGCCAAATCGCCTGCTGCGGGCGAAGCTCGCCATCCAAGATCTGCTGCCGCGCGTGCAGGGCGACAGGCTGGGCCTCGTCGCCTTCGCCGGCGAGGCCTTCTTGCAGGTGCCGCTCACCCTCGACGAGCAGATGTTCGCGCAGTCGCTGGCGGCGCTCGACACCTCGATCATTCCGCGCGGCGGCACCGACGTGGGCTCTGCCATCGCCGCGGCGCGCGAGGCGCTCAAGAGCGAGCCGCGCAACGACAAGCTCTTGGTGCTGCTCACCGACGGCGAGGACCTGGAAGCGCACGCGCTCGACGAGGCGCGCGCCGCCGCCAAGGAAGGCCTGCACATCTATACCGTCGGCGTCGGCACCGGCGCGGGCGAGCTGGTGCCGCTGCCCGGCGGCGGATTTGCGCGCGACGAGAGCGGCGCGTTCGTGCGCTCGCACCTCGACGAGCCGGCGCTGCGGCAGATCGCGGCAGCGACCGGCGGCGCCTACCGGCTTCTCGGCGCCGACGGCAAAGGGCTGGACGCGCTCTATCAAGACGCGCTGGCGAAGCTGCCCAAGGAGGCGCACGGGTCGCGGCTGCGGCGCACGCCCATCGAGCGGTTCCAGTGGCCGCTCGGGTTCGCGCTCTTCTGCCTGGCGCTCGAACCGCTGCTGGGTGAGCGGCGCCGGAAGTCCGCTCGCGCGGCGCCGCGCACCGCGACGGTCGCAGCGGCTGCCGGGCTCCTGCTCGTCACCACCGGCGCGCGCGCCTCGGTGCGCGACGCGGAGAGGGAGTATCGCGAGGGCAAGTTCGCGCAGGCCGCCGACGAATATCGCAAGGCGGCCGCGGCTGCCCCAGGCGATGCGCGCCTGCACTACAACCTCGGCGCGGCGGCGTACAAGAAGGGCGACTACACCGAGGCGCAGGCCTCGTTCGAGCGGGCGCTGCGGCAGGGCAAGGTCGAGCTCCAGCAGCAGAGCTACTACGACCTCGGCAACGCGCAGTTTCGCTCCGGCGAGGCCGCGGTCGCGGCGAAGCCCGAAGAGACCATCGCCGCCTGGAAGAAGGCGATCGGCTCTTACGACGGCGCGCTGGCGCTGGACCCGAAGGACGGTGACGCGCGGTTCAATCGCGACCTGGTCAAGAAGAAGCTCGCTGAGCTGGAGAAGAAACAGCAGCAGCAGAAGCAGCAGGATCAGGCGAAGCAGGATCAAAAAGATCAGCAGCAGTCGAAGCAGGCAAAAAATCAGCAGGGGCAGTCGAAGCAGGCCAAGGACCAGCAGGGGAAGTCGCAGCAAACCAACGGCCAGCAGAGCCAATCGCAGCAGGCCAGTGACCAGCGGGCGAAGTCGCAACAGAACCAAGGGCAGGGCCAGCAGGCGAAGCAAGATGCCGGCGCGCGCGCAGGCCAGCAACCGGGCGCGCAGCAGGACAAGAAGGGAGCCGGCCAGCCGGCGAGCGCCGAGCCGCGCGACGAGCGCGACGACCAGGCGACGCCCGGGAGGATGTCGCGCAACGACGCCCGCGCGCTGCTCGACGCGCTCAAGGGAGACGACCGCGTGATGGGATTTGCCGGCGATCAGCGCGCGCCCGCCGACGACGAACCAGCGAAGAAGGATTGGTGACGCCGATGATGACCTTTCTGACTACCGCCATTCTCGGCGCCGCGATGACGGCGAGCGGTGCCGTGGCCACTCCGCAGCTCGAGCCGGACCGCATCGCGGTCGACCAGGCCGCGGTGCTGCGCGTGCCGGCGGGCAGCGGCGCGCCCTCCGCCGACGGCCTCGAGCTGAGCCGCACCGGCCAGAGCAGCGAGATGTCGGTCGTCAACGGCCGGGTCTCGCAGCAGTCGTTCACCCTCTACCAGGTCACGGCGCAGCGGCCCGGCAGCTATTCGATCCAGGTCGGCGACACCGCGCTCACGCTCGAGGTGGCGCCTGCGGGCGCGCAGTCGCAGTCGCAGTCGCGGTCGGCGACGGGCGCGCGGCCGGCGGCGCAGGACGGGCCGCTCGGGCTCCTCCACGTGGCGCTGCCGCACCGCAAGCTCTACGTCGGCGAGGCGGTGCCGGTGACGTTCAAGGCCGCCTTCCGGCCCGGCGCCGAGGTCACCCTCAACGGCCAGCCGATGCTGCGCGGCCAGGCGTTCGTCGTCGGCCAGCTCCCCGAGCAGCCCCAGCAAGGCGACGAGCTCATCGCCGGCGAGCCCTACCACTTCGCGCGCTGGAGCACCTCGCTCTCGGTGGCCAGCGCAGGCAAGACCTCGGCAGTGGCCACGCTGCCGGTGGTGGTGCGTTACCAGCAGGCCGTGGAGCCTGCGCAGGACCCCTTCGGCTCGCTGCTCGGCACGGACCAGGACCCGTTCACCAGCTCGCCCTCGGCGATGATGCGCTCGATGATGCAGCGCATGCGCGGCTTCGGCGGCGGCTTCTTCGGCGCCGCGCAAGAGCGGGAGCTGACGCTGCGCTCGCCCGCGTTGGCGGTGCAGGTGGTGGCGCTGCCGAAGGAAGGCAGGCCTGCCGACTTCAGCGGCGCCGTCGGCCACTTCGACGTCAGCGCCTCCATCGTCGAGAGCACTGCCACGCAATACGAGCCGCTCCGCCTGCGCGTCGCGATCAGCGGGCAGGGCAACTTCGACCGCGTCACCACCGCCGGCCTCGCCGGCGACGGCGACTGGAGATCGTACCCGTCCACCGCGACCTTCGCGGCGCTGCAGGGCTCGGCCGGGCTGGTCGGGACCAAGACCTTCGAGCAGGCCATCGCTCCGCAGAAGAGCGGTGTCTTGCAAGTGCCGGCGCTGCGCTTCAGCTACTTCGACCCCGACCGCGGCGCGTACGTGACGAAGACCACCGAGCCGATTTCGCTGCAGATCGCGCCTGCAGCCGTCCAGACCGCGGCGCAGCAACCGCAGGCCGCGGCGCAGCAGCCCGATTCCGCTCCAACGGCCGGGGTGGCCAGCAGGGACCTGGTGCCGCCTTACCGGCACGGATGGTTCTGGCTCTTGCAGCTCTTCCCCTTGACGCTGGTCTTGCTGGCACTCTGGCGGCGAGGCGCCGCCGGCCGCGCGACCGCACCACGCGCGCTGCGCAAAGAGAGGGACCAGCAGCTGCAATTGAGGCGTGCGCAGATGAAGCGC
The DNA here is from genome assembly GCA_038231075.1 of Myxococcales bacterium. Lineage (GTDB taxonomy): Bacteria > Myxococcota > Myxococcia > Myxococcales > 40CM-4-68-19 > JBBRMA01. The sequence continues at coordinate 7,159 of JBBRMA010000096.1, forward strand.
GCGCTCGCCGAGGGCGATGAAGGTGCCTACTTCGAGGCCGCCCGGCGGGCGCTGCAGGCGCGGCTCTCCGAGCGCTTCCACATCGCGCCCGAGCAGGTCAGCGCCGCCGAGGTCGAGGGGCGGCTGGGCAGCGAAGGCCGCGAGGCTGCCCGCTTGCTCGGCGCCGCCGAGCGAGCGCGGTTTGCCGGTCGCGCGCCGCACGCGGGCTCGCTCGCCGAATGGGACGCGATCATCGAGTGCGAGCTCGAGCTGAAAGGAGCGCGGCCATGACCGGAGCTCTGCTCGCAGTCGCGCTGGCGGCGCTCGGTGCGCAACCGCCGTCGACCACCGGCCAGGAGGTGCTGCAGGCCGCGCGCGCGCACTGGGCGGCGCCGCGAGACGCCGCGGCCGCCGCGAAGCTGGCCCGCGCGCGAGACGGCGCCGGCGTCGTCGCGCCCGAGGCGACCAGGCTCGAGTCGGCCGCGGCGCTGCTCTCGCAGCCGGAGTGGACCTGGGCGTCGATGGGCGCGCTCTGGGCAGCCGCGGGTTTCCTCGCCGCCGCGCTCTGGTCGCGCAAGAAGCAGCTCTACGGTGTCGCCGGCGCCGCAGCCGCGCTCGGGCTCGTCGCCGGAGCCGCCGATGCGGCCCTGGCGCGGCGGCTCGATCGCGAGGTGGTGGTGGCGCAAGCCGGGGCGCCGCTGCGCGTCTCGCCGTTCACCACCGCGCAGAGCGACGCCACGCTCGCGCCCGGCGAGGAAGTGGCCTCGCTCGAACGACTCGGCGGCTGGCTCGAAGTGCGCGATGGCCAGGGACGCACCGGCTGGATAGACTCTGCTGCCGTCGAGCCGCTGGTTCCACCCCACCCATGACGCGAGGACGCGTTGCGCTTCCTCATCATCGAGGATGACGAGAAGATCGGCAGCTTCGTCGCCCAGGGGCTGCGGCAGGAAGGGCACGTGGTCGACTGGGCGCGCGACGGCGAGGACGGCCTGCAGCTGGCGCTCGCCGCGCCGGTCGACGCCGCCGTGGTCGATCTGATGCTGCCCGGCCGCGACGGCCTCGGCATCATCCGCGAGCTGCGGGCGCGCAAGCGCAAGCTGCCGGTCATCGTCCTCAGCGCCAAGAGCGAGGTCGACGACCGCATCGCCGGCCTCTCCGCGGGCGCCGACGACTACCTCGCCAAGCCCTTCTCCTTCGCCGAGCTGGTGGCGCGCCTGCTCGCGCTGGTACGACGCGCCAGCGGCGCCGCCGAGGGAGCGCTGCAGTTGCATTATGAAGACCTGACGCTCGATCTGCGCAGCCGCAAGGTGGCGCGCGGCGGGCAGGCCATCGCGCTGCAGGCCCGCGAGTTCTCGCTGCTCGAATACTTGCTGCGCAACGCCGAGCGCGTGGTGTCGCGCACCATGATCCTCGAGCGCCTCTGGGACTACTCGTTCGATCCGCAGACCAACGTGGTCGAGGTGCTGGTCAGCCGCCTGCGCCGCAAGGTGGACCGCGACTTCCCGGTGCAGCTCATCCACACCCTGCGCGGCGTCGGCTATGTCCTCCGCAAGGACTAGCCCGAAATCCGCGCGAACCGCGCAGCGGGATCAGGACAGTTCGCCTCGGCGAATGCGCCGACGGCCTCCTAGCCCGCCGCCGGTGCGCTGGACGCGCTCGATGAGCGCGCGGCTGACTGCGTGGTATCTCGGCATCTTCATCGCCAGCACGCTCATCCTGGCGACCGCCGCCGGCCTGGGCATCCGCGCCTCCATCCACGAGCAGCTGGTGGCGACGGTGGCCGAGCGGCTCGACGCCGACAAGCGGCTGGTCGAAGAGAAAGGCGTCGAGGGGCTCAAGCGCGAGCTGGAATCGCGGGTGGAAGCCACCGAGACCTGGGTGCGCGTCGTCGACCCGGCGCAGGTGACGCTCTTCGAGCACCACTTCACGCCGGCCGACAGCGGGGCGGCGAAGCAGCCGGCGGCGGGCGCGTTGCAGACGGCGGTGGCGCCGCTGCCGATGGGCCGCTCCCTGCATCTCGTCATCCGCGACGACCAGACCCTTCAGATATTGGCCCACCTGCGCGCGGGGCTGGTGGCGGTCTGGGTGCTTGCCGTCATCGTCGGGCTCGCGGGCGGCTTTCTGCTCACGCGGCGCGCGCTCGCGCCGGTCTCGCTCTTGGCGTCGACCGCGCAGGAGGTCATCGACTCGGGCGACCTGTCGCTCCGCGTCCCCGAGCGAGAGGCGGGCGACGAGCTGGACGTGCTGGCCACGCTCTTCAACGGCATGCTCGAGCGCAACGAGAAGCTGGTGCGCGGGATGCGCGAGGCGCTCGACAACGTCGCCCACGACCTGCGCACTCCGCTCACGCGGCTGCGCACGGGCGCCGAGCTCGGCCTGCGCGAAGGGGCGAGGCCCGAAGATCTGCGTGAGGCGCTGGCCCAGGTCATCGAGGAGTCCGAGCAGGTGCTGCAGATGCTGCGGACGGTGATGGACATCTCCGAAGCGGAGACGGGGGTGATGAAGCTCGCGCGCACGCCGGTCGACCTGGCGCAGCTTCTGCGCGAGGTCATCGACCTCTACGAATCGGTAGCGGAGGAGCGCTCGCTGCGACTGGTCACCCACCTCGAGCCGCACGTGATCGCGCTCGCCGATCGCAATCGCATCTTCCAGGCCGTGGCCAACCTGGTCGACAACGCCCTCAAGTACACGCCGGCCGGCGGCCAGGTCGAGATCTCCACCGCGCGCCGCGGCGAGAGCGCCGTGGTGATCGTCTCCGACAACGGCGTCGGCATCGCCGCGGCCGATCTGGAGCGCATCTGGAATCGCCTCTTCCGCGCCGATCCGAGCCGCAACCAGCGCGGCCTGGGCCTGGGGCTGAGCCTGGTGAAGGCAGTCGTCTCGGCGCACGGCGGTTCAGTTGAGGTGAAGAGCGAGCCGGGCAAGGGCGCAGTGTTCACCATCGTGCTCGAGTCGGCGAAGGGATGACCGCCGCGGGTTGACCGCGCTGTCTCGGGCAGCGCCCCGGTCATGAACTCGCGCGCTGTCGGGCCTCGGGCCTAGAGTGCGCGCACTGGATGAAACCGCTGATCGGGAAGGTCGAGCCGCAGCCGACGCGCAAGCCCTCGCCGAAGGCGCCGCTGCTCGCGCCCTCGGCCTTGCGGCGCTTCTTGATCCCGACGCTGGCGCCGGGCGAAGAGCACACCCAGCGTCCCTGGCACCGCGTGCTCTGGCTGACCGGCGTCGACTACTTCTCGACGCTCGGCTACCAGCCCGCCATCGCCTTCGTCGCCGCGGGCGCGCTCTCGCCCATCGCCACGCTGGTCCTGATCGCGGTGACGCTCGGGGGCGCGCTGCCCATCTACGCGCAGGTGGCGAAGCGCTCGTTCGCCGGCCAGGGATCGATCGCGATGCTCGAGCGCCTCTTGCCGGGCTGGAGCGGCAAGCTGTTCGTGCTCGGCCTGCTCGGTTTCGCCTCGACCGACTTCGTCATCACCATGACGCTCTCGGCAGCCGACGCCGCGACCCACGCGGTCGAGAATCCGCTGCTCCATCCCTGGCTCGGCGACCACCGCATCTGGGTCACGCTGCTGTTGCTCGCGCTGCTCGCCGCCGTCTTCTTGCGCGGCTTCGGCGAGGCCATCGGCGTCGCGGCCTTCATCTGCGTGCCCTACTTGTTCCTCAACGCCATCGTGCTGGCGCGCGGCCTGGTCGAGATGGCACGCCGCCCGGAGCTGATCGCGCATTGGCGCCTCGCGCTCGACGCCCGCGGATCGTGGCCAGCCATCCTGGCGGCGTCGGTGCTGGTCTTTCCCCGCCTTGCGCTCGGCATGAGCGGATTCGAGACCGGCGTTTCGGTGATGCCGCTGGTCCGCGGCGACGCAGGCGACGGCACGCCGCCCGCCGGCCGCATTCGCAACACCAGGCGCCTGCTCGCGAGCGCAGCCCTGTTGATGAGCGTGCTGCTGGTCGCCTCGAGCCTGGTCACCACGGTGCTGATCCCCGCCGACGCGATGCAGCCGGGCGGCAAGGCCTCCGGTCGCGCGCTGGCGTGGCTCGCCCACGAGCTCCTCGGCAACGGCTTCGGCTCCGTCTACGACCTGTCCACCATCCTGATCTTGTGGTTCGCCGGCGCCTCAGCCATGGCCGGCATGTTGAACCTCATCCCCCGCTATCTGCCGCGCTTCGGCATGGCGCCCAAGTGGGTCGAGCACCCTCGGCCGCTCATCGCCTTGCTGTTCGGCATCGACGTCCTGGTCACGCTGGTCTTCCGCGCCGACGTCGACGCCCAGGGCGGCGCTTACGCAACCGGCGTTCTGGCGCTGATGCTCTCCGCGTCGGTCGCGGTGGCCCTCTCGCTCTGGCGCGAGGCGCGCGCGGACGGGGCCAGGCAGCGCTCGGGAGTCGCCCTGAGCCTGTTCTTCTGGCTGGCCAGCGCCGTCTTCGCCTACACCTTCGCCGACAACGTCATGGAGCGGCCCGACGGCGTCATCATCGCCACCATCTTCACCACCGCCATCCTGCTGTGCAGCGCTCTGAGCCGCATCGCCCGCTCGCTCGAGTTCCGCGTCGAGAAAGCGACCTTCGCCGACGCCGAGTCGACCGCCTTGTGGGAGGAGATCCGCGGCCGCAAGGTGAGCCTCGTGCCGGTCCGCGAAAAAGACGAGAAGGCGTTGCGCGACAAGGTCGGCCAGGCGCGCGAGTCGTTCCACGCCCAGGGGCAGATCGCCTTCCTCCACGTCAGCCTCGCCGACGACCGGAGCGACTTCACCGGCGCGCTTCAGCTCCGCGTGCGCCGCTCCGGCGAGCACCTGCTCATCGAGGTCCGCGGCGCCTCGGCCATCGCCAACGCCATCGCCTGGGTGTCCGAGCAGCTCGACCCGCTCGCCATCTATATCGAGCTCTCGTTGCGGCACCCGGTGGCGCAGTCGCTGGAATATCTTCTCTGGGGCGAGGGCGAGGTGGGGGTGATGGTCTATCAAATCCTCGTCAACCACTGGCACTCGACTCCCGAAGACGACGTGCGTCCGCAGATCGTGCTGGTCAGCTCGTGATCGGAGAGCCGATGCACTTCGAGGTGGTCTTCGTCCTGCTCTTCGTCGTCGCCACCGCGGTGGCCATCGCCACCCGGCGCGCGCGCCTGCCCTACACCGTGGCGCTGGTGCTCACGGGCCTGCTCCTCGGCGCCACCGAGCTCATCACGCCGCCGCCGCTCACCAAAGAGCTGCTCTTCACCGTCCTCTTGCCGGGGCTGCTCTTCGAGGCGGCCTTCCACCTCAAGCCCACCGACCTGTTCGCCAACAAGATCTCCCTCAGCGCGCTCGCCATTCCCGGCATGATCGCGGTGGTGCTGCTCACCGCGGCGCTCCTCGGCAGCTTGCGGATGGCGCTGGTCCCCGGCTTTCCCTTCAGCGCCGCGCTGGTCTTCGGCGCCGCGGTCGCCGCCACCGACCCGATCGCGGTGGTCGCGGTCTTTCGCAACTTGACGGTCCCGCCCAGGCTGCTGGTGCTGGTCGAGGGCGAGAGCCTCTTCAACGACGGCACCGGCGTGGTGGTCTTCAACCTGGTCCTGGCCTCGGTGGCCGGCGCGCACTTCACGCTCGCGGGCGCCACCGGGGAGTTCTTGCGCGTGGCCGGCCTCGGCGCCGTCCTCGGTGCGGCGATCGGCTTCACCGGCGCGCACCTGATCCGGCGCGTCGATGAGGCCGTGGTCGAGATCACGCTCACCGTCGTGGTCGCCTACGGAACCTTCGTCTTCGGAGAGCAGCTGCACGTCTCCGGCGTGATCGCCACCGTGGTCGGCGGCGTGGTCTGTGGCCACTACGCGCGGTCCGGAATGGCACCGGGCTCGAGGCTGGCGGTCAATGCGTTCTGGGACTACGTCGCCTTCGCGCTCAACTCCATCGTCTTCCTCCTCATCGGCTTCGAGGTGCGCCCGGCCGCGCTCTTGGCCTCCTGGAAGCAGATCCTCCTCGCCTGGCTGGTGGTTCTATTGGCGCGGACGGTGGTGATCTTCCTCTCCGCCGCCGCGTTGCGCGGGACCCGCGAGCGGCTGCCGTGGAGCTGGGCGGCGATGCTGAGCTGGAGCGGCCTGCGTGGCGCCCTCTCGATGGTGCTGGTGCTGGCGCTGCCCGCGGGCTTCCCCTTTCGGGAGCTCTTGGTGAACATGACCTTCGGCGTCGTCCTGTTGACCATCGTCGTCCAGGGCCTCACCGCGGCGCCCATGCTTCGCCTGCTCGGCATTTCGCTGCCAGCCTCGGAGCCCGCGCTCCGGCATCGGCTGGCCCACGGCGCCGCGCTGGCGGCGCGCCACGGGCTCGCCGAGCTGGAGAACGTGAGGCGCGAAGCATCGATGAGCCCCGAGCTGCTCGTCGGCCTCGAGCAGGACCTGCGCCAGAGGATGGGGGCCGCCGAGCGGACGCAGGCCGAGCTGGAAGGAAGATCGGCTCCGCTGCGCGAAGAGCTCCTCGACGAGGCGAATCGGCGCGTGCTGCTCGCCCAGCGCGAGGCACTCTCGGCCGCGCGCCGCGAAGGAATCCTGGAGGCGGCCAGCGAGCAGCAGCTCCTCATCGCGCTCGATGCGACGCTGATCGTCAAGCCCCGCGAGGATCCATGAAACGCTTCGAATCGGTGCTTCTCGTCGCGATCTGCTGCGGCAGCCTCGGCGGGGCGCAGGCCCTCGAGCCTTCACGCGACGCCGGGATCCTCGACGGGGGCACCGCCGACGCAGGCTCCTCCGACGCCGGGCCCCAGCTGGCGCAGGGCAGCACGGCAGGAGAGGACCTCGCCGACAAGGCCCCCGGCGTTGCGGTCGTCTTCCGCAACGAGACGTTGATGGTGGTGCACGCCCCCGCCGGAAAGCTGAACCCCGTTCAGCGCGCCGCCGCCATCGAGGCGCGCCTCTCGGAGATCGCCGCGGGGCCCTCGACGGTGCTGCAAGCCGTCCGCACCGTCGAGCGCGCGGACGCCACCGATCTGCTCGCGGGCGATGCGCTGGTCGTCTCGGTCCGCGACGCCGACGCAGCGCCGCTCGCCAAGACCCGGCAGCAGCTCGCCACCGCCGTCGCGGGCCGCGTTCGCGTCACGCTCCAGCGCGAGTTCGACGGCCGCAGCCTCCGCGGCCTTCTGCTGGCGGGCGCCTACTGCGTCCTCGCCACGCTGATCTTGGTGTTGCTGCTGTTCGGAGTGCGCGCGATGTATGGACGGCTCCAGGCGACGCTCACCAACTCGAGCCCGCGCTGGATCCCGACGCTCCACATCGGCAGCGTTCCGCTCCTGACCCCCGAGCGCATCGTGCACGCCTCGCTGGTCACGCTGCGCCGCCTGCGGATGGCGATCGTGCTGCTCGCGATCGGCGTCTACCTGAACACCGTCCTCAGCTTTTTTCCCTGGACCCGCGGCTTCGCCGAGCAGGTCGGGGCGTATGTGCTCGGGGCGCTCTTCAAGCTCCTGCGCGACATCGTCGGGTACTTGCCGAACCTCGTCTACCTGACCCTCATCGTCCTCTTCACCCGCTGGGTCCTCAAGCTCCTCAAGCTCGCCGCCGACGAGCTGAAGAAGGGCACCCTCTCGATCCCGAGCTTCCCCGCGGAGTGGGCCGATCCGACCTACAAGATCGTGCGCTTCCTGGTGCTGGCGCTGGCCGCCGTCGCCGCCTTTCCCTACCTTCCCGGCTCGAAGTCGCCCGCCTTCCAGGGCATCTCCATCTTCGTGGGGGTGCTCTTCTCGCTCGGCTCGAGCTCCGCCATCGGCAACATCATCGCCGGCATCGCGATGACGTATATGCGGCCGTTTGCGATCGGCGATCGCGTCCAGATCTCGGACACCGTGGGCGACGTGATCGAGACCGGCCTCTTGGTGGTGCGCATCCGCAGCATCAAGAACGTCGAGATCACCATCGCCAACTCGATGGTGCTGGGCAATCACATCATCAATTACAGCGCCGGCGCCAGGCGGGCCGGATTGATCCTTCATACCTCCGTGACCATCGGCTACGACGCACCGTGGAGGCAGGTCCACGAGCTGCTCATCGCCGCCGCGCGCTCGACCGAAGGGATCCTGGAATCGCCCGCACCCTTCGTGCTGCAGACCGCGCTCAGCGATTTCTACGTCGGCTATGAAATCAACGCCTACACCGCCGAGGCGAGCCAGATGGCCGTCATCTATTCGCGGCTGCACGCGCAGATCCAGGATCACTTCAACGCCGCCGGCGTCGAGATCATGTCCTCGCACTACCTCAACTTGCGGGACGGGAATGCAGTCACCATTCCCGATGCGCAGAAGCCGACCGGCTACCAGCGGCCGCCGTTCCGCTTCAGCGAGGTGCCGCAAGAAAGTCCTGCGCGCGCCAACCAACCGGCCGGCGAGGAGAAGCCCGGTGGCAAGGTTGGCGGGTGAAGCAGCGGGGCGGCGCCCGGGTCATCAGCCGGGCGCGACTTCGCGCGGGCCTTTCCCCGCGAGCCGGCCGTGGGGATCGAGCAGGCAGTAGAGGCCGGGCAGGAGCAGCAAGACCGCGGGACCGGAGAGGACGAAGCCGCCGATCACCGCGATCGCGAGCGGCTGCATGAGCTGCGCGCCCGCGCCCAGGGCGAAGGCGAGCGGGCTCAGCGCCAAGGACGTCGCGAGCACGGTCATGGCGACGGGGCGCAACCGCCGCTGTGCCGCGAGCTCCCACGCCCGCTGGACCTCCGTGCCCTCGAGCAGCTCGCGCCGCGCCTCCTGCAGCACGATGCAGAACGAAACCGCGAGAGTGACCGCCATCGTCAGCGCCAGCGGCTTGAAGAACGCGCCGACCACCCCGCTGAGCTGCGAGAAGGGGATGACCGCTGCTTGAATCCGCGTCAACGGTGCAACCGCAAGAGCGCCGCCAGATCGAGAACGCCCCGAGCCCAGCGCTCGCTCGGCGCAAGAAATGCCGGATGACGAGACGGTCGCGCAAAAACCAACCCTGCCAGGCAGCGGCGCGGGGTGCCGACACTCTCCGTCCGCTGTGGAACGGCAGTTGCACCGAGAGCAGAGTTCACAACGCATCACTTCCGCGCATCGGAAGAGAGGCAAGTCATGAAGGCGCTCGTCTATCACGGACCTGGCAAGCGTTCCTGGGAAGAGAAGCCCAAGCCCGTCATCAAGGACTCATCGGACGCGATCGTTCGCATTCTCCGGACGACGATCTGCGGGACCGATCTACACATCATGAAGGGCGATGTTCCGACTGCCACCGATGGCCGCATCCTCGGCCACGAGGGCGTCGGCGTCATCGACGAAGTGGGCTCGGCGGTGTCGAGCTTCAAGAAGGGCGACCGCGTCCTCCTCTCGTGCATCAGCGCTTGTGGCAAGTGCGCCAATTGCAAGAAAGGGATGTATTCGCACTGCGGCAACGGCGGCGGTTGGATACTAGGTGCGCTTGTCAACCGCCTACCAGTCAGAATTCTCGGATCTCCCAACTGACGCCAGGTGCCAGGTCGCTGACGTTGGCTGACACCTGACGATTCCGATCGCGTTTGCCTGGCGAGTTCCGCCCGCGGGTCTCCGACC
>JBBRMA010000097.1:0-16346 GCA_038231075.1 Myxococcales bacterium
ACCTGCCGCGCGGCACGGGCGCCCACCCGACAGAGGTGGCTCGCTGCGCTCGCATCTTGAGAGTTTGCGTCGTGAGCCCTGAAGCCGCGCGACAGGTCTCTGCCTGCCCGCTGCCTATCTGCCAGACATTGAGTAAGAGGGGAAAATTAGCTACCAAATGATTCAGTTCTGGGCTCGAGTCTCAATCGTCATCAATTGGTTCTCTTTCCCCCAATTCCCTGATGTCAGGCAGATAAGCAAATAGGCCGCCGGCAGGCAGAGGCCTGTCGCGCGGCTTAAGGGCTCGCGCGGCAAGAAATCCGATCGATGCGAGCGCAGCGAGCCACCAGACGCGCGTGGGCGCCCGTGCCGCGCGACGGGCCTCTGCCTGCCGGCGGCCGGTAGCCCTACGAGTCGCTATTTGCCAGCCATTGGCGCGACCTGCTCGGTATAGCCTGGGTTCCGGTGATTCTGGTCGGGATTGTGCGCGTCCCAGCAGCCGTCGGAGCAGAAGTAGAGCTGGAAGCGCTTGCGATTGCAGGTGGAGACCACGCACTTCAGATACTTGCCGCCGAAGGGAATCGGCTTCTTGCAGACGCTGCATTTGTTCCAGAAGGCAGCGGCGGGCGGCGGCGTGGGCGTCGTCATGCCGCCCGAGTAGAGCGGCGCGGGCGGGCGAAGTCAAACGCAGTAGAGTGGAGGCATGCCACGCGTGAAGAAAGCCGCCCACCTCCTGGTCGGCAACCCGACCGCGCAGAGCGGCAAGAACGAAGCCCGGATTGCCCAGGCGCGCGAACACCTGGCGGCGCGCGGGGTCGCGTGCGACTTCCTCGCCACCGAGCCGGAGGGCCGCACCGTGGGCGCGGTCACCGCGGCGCTCGACAAGGGCCGGCACCGCTGCGTCATCGCCATGGGAGGCGACGGGACCTTTCGCGAAGTGGCCGCCGGCCTGCTTGCGAGCGGACGGCGCGAAGAGATCGCGCTCGGCATGCTGCCGACCGGCACCGCCAATGACCAAGGCAAGAGCTTCGGGCTCGCGGCCGACGCCGAGTCGCTCGAGCACAACTTGGGCGTGGTGCTGGCGGGCAATGAGACGCGGCTCGACGCGGGTCTGTTGCGCGCGCTCGACGACGAGGGCCGCGAGCTGGCCTCGGCGGCATTTTTCGACTCCGCCGGCTGGGGAATCTCGGCGCGCGTGCTGGCCAGGCGCAACCGCGACCGGAAGAAGGTCGGCGACAACGAGGTGCTGCGCGAGCTGTACCGCGACCAGGTCGTCTATGCAGGGGCGCTCTTGAAGACCTTTCTCGAATCCTATGTGGTCGACGACAAATTCGCGGCCCGGCTCGTGGTGGACGGCGCTGCCATGGAGCTCGACGGGCTGACCGATCTCATCGTCAAGAACACGCGCATCTATGCGGGCGCGTGGATCTTCGATCGCAGCTCGCGCCACGACGACGGCCAGCTCGAGGTGGTGCCGTTCCGCGGCAAGCGCGATTGGATCTCCAAGGCCATCGCCGAGCACGAGTCGAGCCCGCTCAGCACCGGCGTGCTCTCGGCGCTCGGGATCGAACACTCACGGCCCTTTCGCGCGGCCGCTCTCAGCCTGCGATTCGAGCAGCCCGAAGGCGGGACGCCGCTCGCGGCGCAGATCGACGGCGAGGAGTTCATCGCCACGCCGCGCGCAGAAATCACCGTCCGGCCGCGCGCGCTGCGGCTGATCATTCCCGCCGCCGCTTGAGGCTGCCACAATTGCGACGTCCGCACCTTGGCCCAACCGCGACGACGGAGATGACATCGTCGATTACTATGGAGAGCCAGCTTGAGTCCTCAAACGTGACCACCTGACGTCTCTTTGCACCCCCCTCTCAATGTCAGGCAGATAGGCAAATAGGCCGCCGGCAGGCAGAGGCCCGTCGCGAGGATCAAGGGCTCCCGCGGCAAGAAATCCGATCGCTGCGAGCGCAGCGAGCCTCACAACGCGGGTGGGCGCCCGTTCCGCGCGACGGGCCTCTGCCTGCCGGCGGCCGATACCTTACCGGTGCCTATTTGACTGCCTTGAGTCTAACCCTCTCGCCATTCGACTGACTTGATCTGCTCGCGCAGGGCCGACTTGAGGAACTTGCCCACCGCGGTGCGGGGAATGGCGCCGAGGAAGACGAAGGCGTCGGGCAGCCAGAACTTCGCGAACGACGGCTCGAGGAACTTGCGCAGCTCTTCGCCGGTGGCCTTGGCGCCCTCTTTCAGCACCACGCAGGCCACGGGGCGCTCGTCCCATTTCGGGTGGGGCAGGGCGATGACGGCCGCCTCCTTGACCGCCGGGTGGCCCATCAGCGCGTTCTCCAGATCGACGGAGCTGATCCACTCGCCGCCCGACTTGATGAGATCCTTGCTGCGGTCGGTGATGCGGACATATCCTTCATGATCGACGGTGACGATATCTCCGGTGCGCAGCCAGCCGTCCTTGGTGAACTTGTCGGCCTCGCCCGGGTTCTTGAAATAGCTCTTCGCGATCCACGGTCCGCGCGCCTGCAGCTCGCCCATCGACTTGCCGTCGTTGGCGACGAGGCCGGTGTCGCCGACCACGCGCAACTCAACCAGCGGGGACGGGAGGCCTTGAGTTGCCCGCAGGCGAAAGCGCTCGGCCTCGGGCAATTGATCGAGCTGGGGCTTCAAGCGGCAGACCGTTCCGAGCGGTGACATCTCGGTCATGCCCCAGGCGTGCAGGACATTGAGCCCGTGCCGCTTCTCGAACGCTTCAATCATGGCCTGCGGCGCCGCCGAGCCGCCGATGAGCATGGTCTTGAGCTGGGAGACGTCCCAGCGTGACTTGTCCTTGTCGAGCGCCTCGAGGATCGCGAGCCAGACGGTGGGCACGCCGGCCGCGAACGTCACCTTCTCCTGGCTGATCAAGTCGAGCACGTTCTTGGCGTCGAGGTGCGGGCCAGGGAAGACCAGCTTGATGCCGAGCATGGTGGCCGTGTACGGCAGGCCCCAGGCGTTGGCGTGGAACATCGGCACCACCGGCAGGACCACGTCGCGGCGAGAGAGGCCGAGCACGTCGGGCAGCGCCGCCGCCAGCGAATGCAAAACGGTGGAGCGGTGGGAAAAGACCACGCCCTTCGGGTGGCCGGTGGTGCCCGAGGTGTAGCAGACGCCCGCGGCCTGGTTCTCCTCGATGGGCGGCGGCGTGAAGTGCGGCTCCTCGGCAGCGATCAGCTCTTCATAGTCGGTCGTTAGGAGAGGCGCCTTGTCGGCGCTGGGCCAGACGATGACGTGGCGCACAGAGACGTCCTTCTTGAACTTCTCGAAGACGGGCAGGAGCACTTCGTCGAGGAGCAGGATCTGGTCCTCGGCGTGGTTCATGATGTACGCGAGATCGGTGCCCGACAGCCGCGGGTTGAGCGTGTGCAAGACGCCGCCGGCGAGGGGAATGGCGAAATAGGCCTCCAAATGGCGGCTTGAGTTCCAACCTAGAGTCGCTACGCGGTCGCCGGGCTTGAGCCCCAGCCGCTGCAGCGCGTTGGCCAGCCTCTGCACCCGCGCGTGCACCTCGCCATAGGTCGTCCGGTGCACGCTCTGGTCGCTGCGCCGGCTGATGATCTCGACGTTGGCGAAGTAGGTGCCGGCGCGGTCGAACAGGTGGGTCAGCGTCAGCGGGAAGTCCATCATCAGGCCCTGCATCTTGACCTCCTTTGATCGTCGGCTATCGACTCTCGGCCATCGGCTGCAGCTCGTCTTGTTGGTGCCGTCGTTGCTCTTCCATGACCAGCTCGGTCAAGACCTTCTCGACAGCCGCGAAGGCAGGCGTGCCGGCCTCGCGCGGGCGCGGCAGGTCGATCGGGACGATGCGCTTCACCGTGCCGGGCCGATAGGTCATGACCACGACTCTATCCGCCAGGTGGATGGATTCTTCAATCGAGTGGGTGACGAAGAGCGCGGTCTTGCGCAGCCCGGCCCAGATGCGCAGGAGCTCGCCCTGCAGGCTCTTGCGCGTCAGCGCGTCGAGCGCGCCGAAGGGCTCGTCAAAGAGCAGCGTCGGCGAATCGAGCGCCAGCGCGCGGGCGATGGCCACGCGCTGCCGCATGCCGCCCGAGAGGTCCTTGGGAAAGCGCGCGCGGAAGTCCCAGAGGGAGAGCTTGCGCAAGAGGCCGGCGACGATCTCGCCGATCCTGGCTTTGCTCTCGCGGCGGATCTCCAGGCCGAAGGCGACGTTCTCTTCCACGGTCATCCAGGGAAAGAGCGCATATTCCTGGAAGACCATGGCGCGGTCGGGGCCCGGGCCTTCGATGGGGAAGCCCGCGGCCAGCACGGTGCCGGCGGTCGGCTCGACGAAGCCCGCGACGGCGTTGAGCAAGGTGGACTTGCCGCAGCCCGAGGGGCCGAGCAGGCAGACAAACTCACCCTCGGCGATCTGCAGGTCGATGCCGTCGAGCGCGACCAGATCGCCATAGGCGACGCGCAGGCCCTTGATGGAGATGGCGTCAGCCATCGAGGCCCCGGTGCCAGCGCAAGAGATAGCCGTTCAAGCGTGCCATGGCGGTGTCGATGGCGAGGCCGATGACGCCGATCGAGAGCATTCCGGCGATGATCTTGTCGGACCAGAAGTATTCGCGCGCCTCGAGGATTCGATAGCCGAGGCCATTGTTGACGGCGATCATCTCGGCGACGATGACGACGATGAAGGCGACGCCGATGGCCACGCGCATGCCGGTGAGGATGTGCGGCAGCGAGGCAGGCAGGATGACGCGCAAGAACAGCGTCGGCCCGCGCGCGCCCAGGTTGCGCGCGGCCCGCAGATAGATGCCATCGACGTTGCGCACGCCCGAGATGGTGTTGACGAGGATGGGAAAGAAGGCGCCGAGCGCGATGAGGAAGAAGGCGGGCGGGTTTCCCAGGCCGAACCACAAGATGGCGAGCGGAATGAACGCGATCGGAGGAATCGGGCGCACCAACTGAACCAATGGGTTCAGCAAGCGATAGGTTCGATCGCTCGCGCCCATGGCGAGGCCGATGGGCAGCGCCAGCCCTGCGCCGATGGCAAAGCCAACTCCCACGCGCAGGAGGCTGGCGAAGGCATCGCGCGGCAGCTCGCCCGATTTCGCATAGTCGAGCCAGCGCACGAAGACGCGCGACGGCGGGGGCAGCACGGCCGGGTTGACGAGGCCTCTCCGCACCGCCAGCTCCCAGAGGGCCAGCACCGCGATGGGCACGGCCACCGCGCGCACCACGCTGCCGAGCGCCGTCTCGCGCTTCATTTCACGCCGGCCTTTTCCTTGGCCTTGGCGAGCAGGTCGAGCTTGACGAACTCGGACGCCTTGGGCGCGCTCGCGAGCCGCCCGACGCCGTACTTGACCATCAGGTCGGCCGTGATCTGCACGTGCTCGGCGGTGATGTCATAGGTGAACGACGCATTGCTCATCGCGTCTTTGTAATCCCCGGCCGAGAGCTGCCCTTTGAAGACCTGCTCGCGCACGAACTTCTCGGCCAGCTCCGGCTCGTCGAGGAACTTGCGAGTCGAGGCAACGAAGCACTCCAGCAGTCGCCGCGCGACGTCGGGCTTCTCGGTATAGAGCTTCTCGGTGATCACCAGCGCGCGCGAGGGCTCGCCCAGGGGCGTGTCGTAGGGCTTCAGGATCTCTGCGCCAAAGCCCCTGGCGATGGCCTGCGACGACTGCGGCTCCGACTGCGACATGGCGTCGATCTGCTTCGCTTCCAACGCTTGATTCAAATCGGCATAGGCAAGGTAGAGTATCTGCACGTCCTTGTCGCCGCCCGGACCAAAGCTCAGCCCGGCCTTGGCCAGCTCGGCGAAGAGGAGGATCTCCTGCGCCCCTCCGCGCGGCACGCCGACCTTCTTTCCTTTCAACTCAGCAATTGATTTGATTCCCAGATCCTTGCGGCCGACGATGCGCGCGCCGCCCTTGGCAAAGCCGGCGACGATCAGCACCGGCGCGCCTGCGGCCCGCGCCGAGATGGCCGCGTCCACCGCGCTGGCCGCCACGTCCACGTCGCCCGACAAGATGGCCGGCACGATGTCGATGCCTTTGGCAAAGACGTGCTCGGTGATGGCCAGCCCGAACTTTGGCCCCAGCTCCTTCATGTAGGAAATGGCGCCATAGTGAGCGAACTTCAAGTTGCCGAGCCGCACGGCGTCGTCGGCGCGGGCGAGCGGGGCGGCCAGGAGCAGGGCGGCGAGGGCGAGCGCGGCGCGGATGGTCACTTTGCCTCCAGGATGACGCGCGGGTGACAGGCGGACGGTAGCCATGGCCGATGGACGTCAAGGCAGCCGTGCCGGTGAAACCGCTCCTGCGCGGAGTGTCGCATGAGATCGCCTTCTACGTGGCGCTGGCCGCGAGCGGGGTGTTGACCTGGCGGGCGCGCGGCGCGCCGGCGATGGTCGCGGCGCTGGTCTACGGCGCCTCGCTCTGCGCGCTGCTCGGCACCAGCGCCCTCTATCACCGCCGCACCTGGTCCCCCCTCGCGCGCGAACGGATGCGGCGCCTGGACCACTCGGCCATCTTCGTCCTCATCGCGGGCACCTTCACGCCCATGTGCCTGCTCCTGCCCGAGGGCCGCGTGCTGGCGCTCTCGCTGGTCTGGTCGGTGGCGCTGCTCGGCGTGCTGCGGGCCATCTTGTGGAAGAGTGCTCCCAAGCCGCTGGTGGCGGCCATCAGCGTCGCCTTCGGCCTGGGCGCGGTGCCGATCCTCGGCCACGTTGGGCGCGCCATCGGCGCCGGAGGCGTCTGGCTCATCGCCGGCGGCGGCGTCCTCTACATCACCGGCGCCGTGATCTATGCGCTGCGCCGGCCCAATCCTTCGCCCCGCGTGTTCGGCTATCACGAGATCTTCCACGCGCTGGTGGTGGCCGCGAGCGTCTGCCACTACCTGGCGGCGGCGGCGATGGTGCGCGCGCTCGGCGCCGCTTGAAGACGGCGATAGCCGAGAGTCATCTATGCTGCCCTTCCTTGGGTGAGCCAGCGACAGCGAAGCTCGAGTTGGTTCGCTCCGGCGACGGCACGGTCGTGCGGGCCGCGCTGCAGGCGGGGCCGCTGCGTTTCTTGACCCCGCGCAATCATGGAAATGGCGCCTGGGTCTACACCACGACGCTGGGAGGCGGGCTGGTCGATGGGGATCAGCTGCGCCTCTCGATCGACGTTGGCGCCGGGGCGACGGCGCTGGTGTCGTCGATGGGCTCGCTGCGCGTCTATCGCTCGCCGCGCGGCTCGACCAGCCACACTGAGGCGCGCGTTGCCGACGGGGGTTTCCTGGCGCTGTTGCCTGATCCCACGTCGTGCTTCGCGGGGGCGCGCTGCGACCAGCGGCTCACCGTCGAGCTGGCGGCGGGCGGGTCGCTGCTGGTCGCCGACACCCTGACCTCGGGCCGGGCCGCGCACGGCGAGCGCTGGGCGTTCTCGCGCTGGTCGAACGTGCTCGAGGTGCGCGCCGCTGGTCGGACGCTGCTTCGCGACGCGCTCCTGCTCGACCCTGCGCACGGCCCGCTGGCGGCGCGGCTCGGCCGCTTTGACGCCCTGGCGACCTTGCTCCTGCTCGGGCCTGCGCTGCGCGAGCACGCGGCGGCGCTGCGCGCGGCCATCGACCAGAGCCCGCCCGGCAAGCGCGCGGCCCTGTTGGAAGCGGTCAGCCCCGCGGCCGACGGAGTGCTCGTGCGCATCGCGGGCGAATCGGTCGAGGCGGTCACGCGCCAGGTGCAGCTGCGGCTCTCATTCTTGCCGCCGCTGCTTGGAGACGACCCTTGGGCGCGCCGTTTCTAGCCGGCTCGCGTATCGTCGCCCCATGCACCTGACTCCACGCGAGCTCGACAAGCTCTTGCTCCACGGCGCCGGCTTCCTCGCCCAGAAGCGCCTCGCGCGCGGCCTGCGCCTCTCGTATCCCGAGGCGGTCGCGCTCATCGCCACCCAGCTGCTCGAGCTGATCCGCGACGGCCGCCGCGTCGCCGAGCTGATGGACCTGGGCCGGCGGATTCTGGGCCGCGCGCAAGTGATGGCCGGCGTCCCCGAGCTGGTCGCGGAGGTGCAGGTGGAGGGAACGTTCCCGGACGGCAGCAAGCTCGTCACCGTCCATCACCCCATCGCCTCCGAGCAGGGCGATTTGGCCCTGGCCCTGTACGGCAGCTTCCTGCCGGTGCCCGACGCGGCGAGGTTCACGCTCCCGCACGAGGAGCCGCTGCCGGGCGAGATCGTCACCGAGGGCAAAGATCTCCTCCTCAATGAAGGTCGCGAGACCCTTGATCTCGAGGTCGCCAATCAAGGCGACAGGCCCATCCAGGTCGGCAGCCACTATCCGTTCCACGAGACCAATCGGGCCCTCTCCTTCGACCGCACCAGGGCCTATGGAATGCGCTTGGATATCCCCGCGGGGACCGCCGTTCGCTTCGAGCCCGGCGAGCGCAAGCTCGTGCACCTGGTCGCGCTGGCGGGCGCGCGCGTGGTGCGGGGCGGCAACGCGCTGGCCTCGGGCCCCGTGACTGACGAGGGCCGCGCCCGGGTGGCCGAGGCCGCGCGCGCGCAGGGATTTGCCCACCTGGAAGCCACATGAGCCGGCCGATCGATCGACGCCACTACGCCGATCTCTATGGTCCAACCACCGGCGACCGCGTGCGGCTCGGCGACACCGGCCTCTTCGCGCGCGTCGAACGCGACGCGACGACCTATGGTGACGAGTGCAAGTTCGGCGGCGGCAAGGTGCTGCGCGACGGCATGGGCCAGATGGCGGGCGTCGGCGACGACCTGGCGCTCGATTGCGTCATCACCAACGCCTTGGTCGTCGATTGGAGCGGCATCTACAAGGCTGATATCGGCATCAAGCGGGGCCGCATCGTCGGGATTGGAAAGGCGGGCAACCCCGATATCATGGCGGGCGTGACTCAAGGGATGATTGTCGGAGTCACCACCGAGGCCATCGCCGGCGAGGGATTGATTGCCACGGCCGGTGGTGTCGATACCCATATCCACTTCATCTCGCCCCAGCAGGCGCCCGAGGCGCTGGCGAGCGGAATCACCACCTGGGTGGGCGGCGGCACCGGCCCTGCGACCGGCACCAAGGCGACCACCTGCACGCCGGGCGCCTGGAACCTCGCGCGGATGCTGCAGGCGACTGACGGCATCCCGCTCAATATCGGCTTCACCGGGAAGGGAAACACCTCGCTGCCCGCTGGATTGGTCGATCAGATCCGCGCCGGCGCGATTGGGCTCAAGCTGCACGAGGACTGGGGCACGACCCCCGCGGCCATCGATTGCTGCCTGGACGCAGCCGAGGCGGAGGACGTGCAGGTGACCATCCACACCGACACCCTCAATGAGTCTGGATATGTCGGTGATTCCATCGCGGCCTTCAAAGGGCGCACGATTCACACCTACCACTCCGAGGGCGCCGGCGGCGGGCACGCCCCCGATATCCTGCGCGTGTGCGGCGAACCCAACGTGCTGCCGAGCTCCACCAACCCGACGCGGCCTTATACGGTCAATACTCTAGACGAGCACCTCGACATGCTCATGGTCTGCCACCACCTCGACCGCGAGATCCCGGAGGACGTCTCCTTCGCCGAGAGCAGGATTCGCGGCGAGACCATCGCCGCCGAGGATATCCTCCACGACCTGGGCGCCATCAGCATGATGTCGAGCGACAGCCAGGCGATGGGCCGCGTGGGCGAGGTGATCACCCGCACCTGGCAGACCGCGGACAAGATGCGCGACCAGCGCGGCCCGCTGGCGGGCGATGGCAAGGACGACAATCAACGCATCAAGCGTTATCTCGCCAAGTACACCATCAATCCGGCCATCGCCCACGGCTTCGCGCACGAGGTCGGGTCCCTGGAGGTCGGCAAGCTCGCCGACATCGTGCTCTGGCGGCCGGCCTTCTTCGGCGCGCGTCCCGAGCTCGTCGTCAAGGGCGGCTTCATCGCCTGGTCGCAGATGGGCGACGCGGGCGCCTCCATCCCCACGCCGCAGCCTTCTTATATGCGGCCCATGTTCGGCGCCGGCGGCGGAACCAGCCTCGCCTTTGTCTCCCGGCGCGCGCTCGCCGAGGGCACGGTGGCGCCGCTCGGCCTCAGCAAGCGCCTCAGCGCCGTGCGGGGGTGCAGGGGCATCGGCAAGCGCGAGATGAAGCTGAACGACGCGCTGCCCAGGCTCGAGATCGATCCCGAGAGCTATCAAGTCCGCGCCGACGGCGAGCTGCTCACTTGCCAGCCAGCGGTGCGGCTCTCTCTCGCGCAGCGCTATTCGCTGTTCTAATCAAATGGCGACGCCCTGGTTGCTCTTGCAGTTGGCGGACAGCGGATTCCCCACGGGCGGATTCGCGCATTCGGCGGGCCTGGAGGGCGCGTGGCAGGCCGGCGAGCTGGCATCGCCCGCGGCGCTGCGCCGCTTTGCCGAGGACGCCCTCTGGCAGATGGGGCAGGGCGCGCTGCCGCTCTTGCGCGCCGCGCACCAGGACCCTCGCGGCCTGCCCGACTGCGACGCGCGCGCCGACGCCCTCCTGGTCAATCACGTGGCCAATCGCGCCAGCCGGACTCAAGGCCGGGCGCTCCTCGACACTTGCGCCCGCGTCTTTGCGCAGGTGTCGCCGCTCCGGGACGAGGCACGCGCCGCCGGCCTTTGCCTGCACCACGCGCCGGTGTTTGGCGCCGCCTTGAGCCGGCTCGGCGTGCCTCTGATCGACGCGCAGCAACTCTACCTCTCTCTAGGGTTGCGCGGCCTGCTCGGCGCCGGCGTGCGCCTTGGGGTGATCGGCACGTTGCAATCGCAAACCCTGCAGGTCTCCTTGGCGGCCACTCTCGACCAGGTCCTGCTCGGCTGCGGTGAGCTTCCCCTTGACTCGTTGGCGCAGACCGCGCCGCTCGCCGATCTGCTCTCGGCAACTCATGATCGACTCTACTCGCGCCTCTTTCAAAGCTGAGGAGCTCACATGCACGACCTGCCCGACGACGCCGGCCACTTCCACGATCGCGACGAGCCGCTCGCGCGCGATTATGCGCAGCGCGCCTATACCATCGGCATCGGCGGTCCCGTCGGCAGCGGCAAGACGGCGTTGCTCCTGGCGCTCTGCCGCCACTTGCGCGAGGAGGTCTCCCTCGGCGTGGTCACCAACGACATCTTCACCCGCGAGGACGCCGAGTTCCTGGTGCGCAACGGGGCGCTGCCGGCCGAGCGCATCCGCGCGGTGGAGACGGGAGGCTGCCCGCACGCGGCCATCCGCGAGGACATCAGCCACAACTTGATGGCGTTGGAAGAGTTGATGGAGGCAATCAAGCCCGAGCTGCTCTTCGTCGAGAGCGGCGGCGACAACCTGGCCGCGCAATACAGCCGCGAATTGGCTGACTACACCATCTATGTCATCGACGTCGCCGGCGGCGACAAGGTGCCGCGCAAGGGCGGGCCGGGCATTACTCAATCGGATTTATTGGTCATCAACAAGACCGACCTCGCGCCCATGGTGGGCGCGGACCTCGGCGTCATGGAGCGCGACGCGAAGAAGATGCGCGGGCTTGGCCCGATCGTCTTCGCGCAGGCGACCAAAGGGGTCGGCGTGGCGGACGTGGCTGACAGCCTGACGCGCGCGTGGCGCAGAGCGACGGGTCACTGACCGTGCGTGAGGAGGGTTCGCATGCGGGCGCTCTTCGCTTCCTCTATCTCGGACGCGAAACGACGGAAGCTCTCACTGCGACGGGCGAGCTCAGCACGATCCAACTTACTCAGGAGAGGCTTGGTCGCTTTCCTCCTCGTCTCCCGGTCCGGGTTGCTGACCCCGTAGAGGGCTGCTTTGAGCAGGCGCCGCTCGGTGTGCGTCACGCCCACGGCCTCGGGGGCGCCGGCGAATGGATGCGATGTCAGGCACAAGAGCCACGTTTCGATAAACTGAACTGGCACCACAAAGAGGTAGTGGGCAGGCATGAACGGAGCTCGGTCCCGAGCGAGCAGATCTCCGAGGTTGGCCTCGAATCGAAGTCGGCAGAGCCGACAGCTCGAATTCTTCGAAGGCACGTGATCATCTCGATGCGGCTCGTGCCCGTCGTTGTCGATCGCGAACAGCGCGCCGTCGAGGTGTTCGAACCAAGTCCTGCGCGCAATGGCATTCGCCGTAGTCAACGCGGGGCCAAAGCCGCCTCTCGGAAAGCGGAACGTTTGCGCAACCTCAATGGGCTCGCCCCAGAGCTTCTCGAGGAGGGCGCGGAAGATTTCCTCGTCAGTGTCGTCCTCGACGCAAAACGCGAACCTCATCGCCTGGGAACTCCACCGAGGAGTCCAGAGTACCAAAGGTCTCCCAATGGCTTGCCTTGCAGGGATTTCTCCCAATCAGGAACGTCGGTGAGTTTGCGAACGTGGGACCCATCAGCGTCGCGATCAAAAAGCAACACGCTGTCGGGTTCGTCACGAAATTCGTCGAGGACTAGCGGCGAATGGGTCGTCAGGACAACCTGAGTCCCTCGTTGAGACATTCGCCGGAAGTAATCGACCACGTCCGTGATGCGCCTCGGGTGAATCCCGCGTTCTGGCTCCTCGATTGCGACGAGCGTGGGCCGGCGGGCGCTCATATGCAGGGCGGTAGCGATACCAACGAATAGGAGAAGGCCGTCGGAGATCTGCTCGGATCGATAGACCTGACCATCCAGTTCTTGAATGCCCAGTGTCTTGGTGCCTTGCATATCACCGTTCGGTGTCGTGAGCTTCTTGACCTCCGGTGCCGCGCTCCTCACCTCATCAGTAATTGCTTCAAACACCTCGGGCCGTTCGTTCGCGAGGAGGTCCAAGACGGCCCCCAGATTCGTGCCATCTCCTTCGAGCAAGACGCCGGGGCGATTGGGCGTTGCCTTCCGTAGTGCTCCTATCCGCAAGTCGAAGACACTCATGCCCAAAAGAGATTCGCCCAACAGTGCCGAAGGCGGATGGAGGTGTGCATTCGTTTGGAGGAAGTTCATCCACGTGCCGGGAGGGCCCTTGATACCAGGGCTGCCCGTGATGCTCGCGATATGACCTGCGTTGTTTCCCTTCGGTTCGACGATAGCACCTATCGGCGTCTCTCTGACTTCCTCCCAGAGTTGCCCAGGCGTCCCTTGTCTGGCGATTGAGTAGCTCGACCATGAGTGCCCTGCCGTTTGGGCTATTCCAACGCTCCAGGTTCCATCCCCTCGTCGGCATGGGATCGAAGAAGGCGACAGGTCATCGGTTCCGCTACCCCCGTTGGTACGAAACACAAGCGAGAGCAGCCGAAACGCTGCCAGGGCGCTCGACTTGCCGCTGTTGTTGGCTCCGACGAAGACAGTAATCCCTGGGGACAGCGGAACCGTCGCCTCACGGAACGACTTGAAGTTGCGCAGCGTGAGCTCTGTAAATGCGGTCGTCACGAGGAGAGCATGCCTTGTCCCGGTCCCTCTCTCAACTTTGCGGCGGGGGCGCCCAGACCGACTTTGAGCGATGCTGGGCACGATGACCGAGCCCTTCACCACCTCTCTCGCCAACGGCCTCCCCGCGCTGCTGCTGCGGCCGCCCGACGCGCACGCCTTGCTGGTGCTGGCCCATGGCGCCGGCGCGGGGATGGGCCACCACTTCCTCGAAGACCTCGCCCAGGCGCTGGCCACACGGGGCGTGGCCACGCTCCGCTACCAGTTCGAGTACATGGCGAGGGAGTCGCGCCGGCCGGACCCTCCTGCAAAATTACACGCTGCCGTGCGGGCCGCCGTGGCGCGGGGCGCGGATGAAGGTCTTCCCCTCTACGCGGGCGGCAAGTCGATGGGCGGGCGGATGACGACGCAGGCCGCCGCGATCGAGGCGCTGCCGGGCGTGCGGGGCCTGGTGCTCGTGGGCTTTCCGCTCCACGCACAGGGCAAGCCGCCGAACGCGGCGCGCGGCGAGCACCTCCTGGCCGTGCGCGTGCCGATGCTGTTCCTGCAGGGCACGCGGGACGAGCTGTGCGACCTGCCCTTGTTGCGGCCGTTGCTCGAGCAGCTCTCGCCGCCTCCGCGCCTGCATGTGGTCGAGGGCGCAGACCACTCGTTTCACGTCCTCAAGCGCAGCGGCAGGGATGACGCCGGGGTGCTCGCCGAGCTGGCCGATTCGGTGGCCGCCTTCACGGGCGGGCGGCCCTGACCTGTGCTATCAGCAGCAGCTCATCTTCACCGGAGCACCCGATGGGTTCCACGAAAGCAGATGTCGCCGTCTCCTACGACGTGAGCAACGAGTTCTTCCGCCTCTGGCTCGACGAGCGGATGAACTACACCTGCGCCGTCTACAGCGACGTCGAGGACGAGGTGCACGGCCGGCCGGTGGGCCAGCGCCCGTCGCTGGAAGAAGCGCAGCTGGAGAAGCTGCGCGTGCTCTCCGAGTACGCCCACGTCAAGCCCGGCATGTCGGTGCTCGACATCGGCTGCGGCTGGGGTGCCAACGTCGAGTACCAGGCGCTGGTCAACAAGGTGGGCGCGGCGCACGGAATCACGCTCTCCGAGGCGCAGTGCGCGGAGATCCGGCGGCGCGCCATCCCCAACGTGCACCCGCAGGTGTGCAGCTACCTCGACTACAAGCCGGCCGCGAAGTTCGACGCCCTCATCTCCATCTGCATGATGGAGCACATCTGCACCCCGGGCGAGGCGCGCGAGGGCAAGGCCGTGCAGATGTATCGCAACTATTTCCGGCTCGCGCATGAATGGACGAAGCCTGGCGCCTGGTTCGGCCTGCAGACCATCCTCCGCAACTTCGTGCCGCGCGACCGCGCTGACCTGAAGAACATCGGCTGGGTCACCTATGAGATCTTCCCGGGCGGCATCACGCCGCGGCTCGAGGAGATCATCACGGCGGTCAATCCCTATTGGGAAGTGATCGAGGTCAAGACGCGGCGGGTCCATTATCAAAAAACCACCGCCGAGTGGCTCAAGCGGCTGCACGATCACGAGGCGCACGTGCGCGCGACCTGGGGCGACAAGGTCTTCGATGACTACGATCGCTACCTGGCCACCTGCGTGCGCGGCTTTGAGAAGCATTACCAATCGCTCGCCCAGTATGCCCTCAAGCGCATCGACTGAGCGCCTGGCCGCCTGCGATTGTCTACCGGGATCAAGGAGGTTAGAGTGGTGGCCCTGATGAATGCGGACCAAGCCAGGAGCGGCCGGGAGCTGATCGAGGCGACGCGCCCCTTCGCCGTCGAATCGCGGGCGCGCTCGTGGTGGTACGTGCTGTCTGGAGTTGGCGCGCTGCTCGCCTGTGCTGCGGTCACCCTGACCCGCCTGCCCTTCGCTGTGCGCCTGCTGGCCGGCGTGGTGGAAGGGCTCCTGTTCGTGCGCGTGTTCATCCTCTATCACGACTTCATTCACGGCTCTTTGCTGCGCAACTCGAAGCTCGCGCGCGTGGTGATGTATCCGTTTGGCCTGGCCGTGCTGGCGCCGCCGCGCGTCTGGCGCGAGACCCACAACTATCACCACGCCCACACGATGCAGATGGCCGGATCGCACATCGGCTCGTATCCGGTGATGACGGTCGCGCAATGGAACGAGGCCAGCCCCGCGCTGCGCCGCAAGTATCGCTATGCGCGCCACCCGCTGACGATCCTCTTTGCCTACTTCACCATGTTCTATCTGGAGATGGGCCTGCTCGCGTTCTTGCGCGCGCCGCGCAAGCGCTGGGACTCGCTCTTGGCGGTGATCGCGCACGCGGGCGCCGGCGTCCTGCTCTTCCAGTGGGGCGGCTTCACGGCGCTGCTCGCTTGCCAGCTCGCGCCGTTGATGGTGGCCACCACCAGCGGCGCCTATCTCTTCTATGCGCAGCACAACTTCGATCGGCTGCACATCCAGCCGCGCCATACCTGGACCTATGACGTGGCCGCGCTGCAGAGCTCGAGCTTCATGGAGACGGGCCCGATCGTCGGTTGGTTCACGGCTGATATCGGATATCACCACGTGCACCATTTGAATCCGTCGATTCCCTTCTATCGGCTCCGCGAGGCGATGGCGGCCATCCCCGAGCTGCAGACGCCGGGGCGCACCTCGCTCTCTCCCAAGGAGATCGCGGCCTGCTTGCGGCTCAAGCTCTGGGACCCGCAGGCTGGCAAGATGGTCGGGTACCCACAGTCAATCAAATAGGCGCCGGTAGGTACCGGCCGCCGGCAGGCAGAGGCCCGCCGCGCGGAACGGGCGCCCACCCGCGTAGTGTGGCTCGCTGCGCTCGCATCGATCGGATTACTTGCCGCGGGAGCCCCTAATCCTCGCGGCGGGCCTCTGCCTGCCGGCGGCCTATTTGCCTATCTGCCTGACAGTGGGAGAGGGGTGGAAGGAGACGTCGAGTAGTCGCGTTTGAAGACTCAAACTGACTCACTGGATTTCTTTTTCAAATTCTCCCAAGGTCTGGCAGATAGGCCGCGGG
>JBBRMA010000098.1:0-15588 GCA_038231075.1 Myxococcales bacterium
ACCGCCTCGCGCTGCTCCGCCGTGTAGCTCCGCCTCTTGCTCGACTCCATCGCGACCTCCGGCCGCCTGCGGTCGCGCTCCGGATCCGTCCGGGATTTGCGTGCCGAATGCGGATGGTCAGATGGTCGGCATCAGCACGTAGGCGCTTGTTAGAAGCGCGAACATGCCCTCTGCTCTCAGCCGGTCGGAACGAGCCACGACGTCATTTGCGATCTCCTGCACGGGTGGTTTCGAGGAAGCGCTTCTTCTGGAAGTCCTGACCGGCGAAGGCGGCGTTGCCCTGGGCTCTTCCAAAGTCTCCGCGCTCGAGCACTCGCCGATGGTACGGGTCGGCTATGCGCCGGAGGTGCTGAAAACGGGAGCCTGGGTCGGCCGTTTTGAAGTTGCCCCAGGTGCGCCCGAGGGTGCAGGCGCCGTGCTTGCCTACGCCACTCTGCGGGCTGCGCGCATTGAACGGCGCTCAGTCGCGGTGCTGGCGCCCGAAACCGATTTCCGCCTGCTGTCGAAGTTCTTGCCGCTGCGCGAGCTTCCTTTGCTCGCACCGATCCACGCCGTGCGCACCGCCGAGGCACTCTCGGCGCTGGGCGCGGCCTGCGCGCGAAACGGAGAGCCGCTGCAACCCGAACTCCTGGTCGGCGAGGTGGTCGCAAGCGTCAAGGCGTTTGTCGCGCGCTTCCGGAGTTCCGGGTTCTGCCGTGCGGTGGACCAGGGGACGCTGGCTCGCGAGCAGTACGTTCACATGCTCGAACAGACCCACCAGTATGTGCGCTACACGACTCGCATCCTGGGCGCCTGCATCGCCGACTCGGCCGATTCGGAGCTGCGCGAGCACTTCATCGGCCACCTCTCGGGCGAGGTGAACCACGAATTGATCATCGAGCGCGATCTGCTTCATCTCTCGGCGGATGTGGCTCATGCCCGGGAGGGCGCCTGCGCCAGCCCGGCGACGCTGCAGTTCTTGCTCTCCGAGCTGGCGCTGATCTCCGCTCTGCACGACCCGGTCCTGCTCTGCGCCGCGCCGCTGGCAGCAGAGGGCATGTCGGCGCACCTCGACCGGGCATTTATCGATCGTCTCAACGCCTTGGTGGGACGCTGGGGGGTTGCCGCGCCCGCCTCGGCGACGCGCTTTCTTGCCTCGCACATTGATTTTGACAGTGGGTCGGACGGCCACTGGGAGGGATCGGTCAAGCTCCTGCGCCGGAACATCCTGACCGAGCCGCAGCTCGCCCGCTTCTTGGCGGCGCTCGGAGCCTGCACCGACGCGCTCGAGCGTTGCTACCAGCAGGCGATGGACGACCTCTCGCTGTTCGCCCTCCCGGCGCAGGACGCGGCGCAATGACCGCGACCCTCTGTCTGCGCATCGCAACCGACGCGCGGGATCGCGATCGGGTCTTTGCCGCACGCTACCGCGTCTATGTTGACCAGGAGAAGGCGCTCGGGCCGCGCGCCGATCAGCGCCTGCTGGATGCGTTCGACGAGAGCCCGGCGACGACGCACTTCGCTGTTTGGGCTGACACCACCGTGATCGCGGGCATCCGGTACACAGCTCCGTCTGCAGCGGGCACCTCCGCCCTGCGGTACCACGACTTCGCGGTGCTTGGCGCGGGCACGCACGAGGCGGGCTGCGGATCCACCGTGTTCGTCGATCGCGACTACCGCGATTGGGGCCTGGGCAGTCTGCTGGTCAAGCTGGCGGGATGGTGGGCGCGCTCGCGGGGCGACCAGATGCTGATCGGTGTCGTGAACCCCACCGCACACGCCGTGTTCGCGCGGCTCGGCTATCAGACGGTGGGAGAAGAGCGCGTGGGAGCGGACGGGCGGCCGTTCTTGCCGGTGGCACTGCCGCTGCCCCCGTGGCCGCAGCACGCCATCGGGTCGGAGCGTTGGCGTGGTCTGATCTCACGCTCTCCGACCCTCATGGCGGAAGGCAGGCAGGTTGCGTTTGGGGTGGGGCTCTACGCATTGCTCCTCGGCGAGCTCAGCCTGGCGTCGCGCGACAGGGCATGCAGCACAGGCGCGATCTTTTCGGTGCCGTCCGAAGAGCGAGTGGCGGTGCACACAAGCTCGCTGGTTCGGGCCATCGGGTTGAAGGGAGCGCTGGTTGCCTGATGACGCTGTAGAATGGCGCGGAGGATTGCACCAAGGCGTCGAAAGGTTGACATGCTGAACGAAGCCCGCGCGAGGCGGCTGCTGGGGTTGGTCGCGGACCTGCGCCACGTGCCCGCACAGCGGGAGGAGCAGCTCCAGCACCTGCTCAGGGGACTACTGGACGTCGTCGGTGCGCCTGTCGCGCTGCTGCTCGAGGACCAGGACTTCCGCCCCGGAGGCCGCGGTCGCGTCACCGAAGTGACCGACGTGGGCATGGACGATTATGCGCGCCGGGTGGCGTGGCCGCTCTATGCGCAGCTCGGCTCGGCCTGGGACCCGGCGGTGGCGCAGATGATGAAAGCCGGCAACGCCTCGCTTGCGGTCCGGCGACAGGACATCGTGACCGACCACGACTGGTACGACTCGGGCTATGTGGCTGACCTGCGGCGGACCATCCGCTTGGACCACGTCATGTATTCACTGGTGCCTGGCCGGCGTCCGGCAGCCGTGCGGGTTTTGGCGGTCAACCGCGCCTGGGGCGAGCGCGCGTTCAACAGGCAGGACCTCCGGCTCTTACGCGCCTTCCACGAAGCGTGTGCATGGCTTCACGATTCACCTGCCGACGAGCTGGGCGGCATGAACCGACCCCTGCCGGCGCGTCTTGCACGCGTGCTCACCGAGCTGTTGCGGGCCAAGAGCGACAAGGAGATTGCCCTGACGCTTGGTTTGTCGACCCACACCGTGCGGGGGTACGTGAAGGAGGTCTATCGCTCAGTCGGTGTGACGAGCCGGGCGGAGCTGGTGGTCCGGTTCCACGGCAGACGCCGCTCTTCCCGCCAGTCGTAGTCTAGCGCCGATCGGGTTGCGGTTCCTGGCGACTCTCTTTTGTCTTAACCGGTCGCATCTTCGCGCGCAGTCAACACAGAGAGAGTTCGTTCTCGCATCTGGGTACCACGCGACGGCGGCATCACCGGGTTCGTCACGCTCTCCGGCGATCGGCACAGCTTCTGGGCCGGCCTCGCGGGGAAGATGAAGCCCGCGATCAATCTCTGATGCATCACGGCGTGCGCGCGTGCCTCGACTAGCAGCGCACGGGAGACGCAGCGAAGGCGAAGAGGGCGGGCCGGGCACATATCGCGTCGCGCACCGCGCTGCCCGCTGGAGCGCAGGGCAGCGCCCACAGCTCGAGCAGCGTGTCGTCGAGGGCGATCCCGACCTCGCGCTCTGACGGGTGACCCGCCGCGGCGTCGAAGAACCAGATTCAGAAACGGTCGTCTATTTTCGGTCGAGCTCTTGGCCGAGCGCGAAGTCGATGGCGGCCTGGCAGTGGATCTTGGCGGTGTCGAAGACCGGGACGGGGAGGTCGGCGGGGCCGAGGAGAAGGGGGACTTCGGTGCAGCCAGCACCGCCGCGCACCAGGCTCTCGCAGGCGCCGAGGAGGAGCGGAAACGAATTCGGCCACTCGACCGCCTGGATGTCGCCGAAGTTGAGTGAATAGAGCAAGCATTCGGCGAACTCCAGTCCCCCGCGCCGCGCGTGGATGCCTTCGTTCAGGTACCGGTAGTAGTCCAGCGTGGACACCCAGCTGATGCCCCCGACGAGGCCGAGCTTCTTCATCTTCATGGAAAGACAAATGGCGCCGACGAGCGGCTGGCGCACGGCCGATCGGTGCGGTCGGCGTTGTGATGCGGGTCAGCGCTGCCTCGAGCTGTCGTGCGCCCCGAAGACACGCGACTGGTCGTCGTTGGAAGCGCGCCCGGCAGGTGCGGCCTGCAGCCAGGGTGCGGAGCGCGCGCTCCATGACTCCGAACTGCTGCGCCGACGGGGGGGGGGTGGACGACCTGCGGTGTGATCTGCTGGCTGCGTCAGTCTGTGAATCTCAAGGCTGGCACCTCGGCTAGCATGTGACCATGGTCGGACACCTGCTTCTCGCCGCTGTCGCCGCGCTCTTCCTCCCTGCCGCGGCCACGGCCGCCGAGCCCCTCGAGGTGGTCTTGCAGGGCCGCACGGCGGGGAGGGACAAGCCCTGGCAGCGCCCGCCGGTCTTCAGCGCCGATGGGCGGCTCCTGCTCTCGCCTTCCAACGACGGCGCCATCCTTTGGGACGTGGCCACCGGCCGCGAGCTGCGCAGCTTCCGCGGCCACAAGAAGCTCGGCAGCGCGGTGGCGTTCGCGCCCGGCGACAAGACGGCGGTGACGGCGGGAGACGACGGCCAGCTCCGCTTCTGGGACCTGCGCACCGGCGCCCTCCTGCGCGCCTTCGCCGCCGGCGAGCTCGCCATCCGCGACATCGCCTACAGCCCCGACGGCAAGCTGCTCGCCGTGGCGGAGGCGCAGAAAGCCGTGCGGCTGCTCGACGCCGAAACCCTTGCCGTCAAGAAGCAACTCCTGCCGAGCGCACTCGCGGCGATCGCCTTTCTGGCCGGAGGCGCGCGCGTGGTCAGCGTGCAGCAGTACCGGGTCTCGATCTCCGGCGGGAGCGACTCGTTCGAGCAAGACGCCCAGGGCTACGGCCCGGCGGCCACCGGCGGCGAGGTGCTCCTGACCAGCTCGAAGACGGGCGTCCTCGTCTCGGATCGCGACGGCAAGGTGCTGCGCACGCTCGGGACCGGCGCGCCTTCGGTGCTGGCCATCAGCCGCGACGGCGCGACCGCCGCGCTCTTGCAGCACCACACCGATTCAGGCGAGACGACGTCCCTGGCGCTCTACGACGTCGCCTCCGGAGCGCTGCGCAAGAGCCTCCCGCTGCCCATCCGCTACGTGGGCAGCGCGGTCTTCACCCCGGACGCCCGCTTCCTCCTCTGCGACGACCAGCTCATCGACCTGCGCTCTGGCCGCGCCGTGCAGTCCTTTTCCGGCCACGCGAGGCTGCAGCGGTTCGCCGCCTTCTCGGGCGACGGCCGCCGGCTGGTGACGGTGAGCGAGTCGTGGGCCGGACTGCCGACGCGCGACTATCCGAACTACCTGATCCGCGTCTGGGACCTGGTCACCCTGCGGCCCACGCACTCCTTCCACGGCGCGGGGCTGCGAACCTTCGAGACCGCGCCGCGGCTCTCTCCCGACGGCAAACGGCTCTGGGTGCCGATCCACCTCGAGCAGCAGTCCCAGGGCAGCCCCGTCGCCGAGCTCTGGGACCTCGATGCAGGCCGCATCCTCTGCCAGCTCCCGGGCGAAGCAGCGGCTTTCAGCTCCGACGGCACGAGGCTGGTGAGCAGCGATGGCTTCGGCAAGGAGCTCTTGATCTACGACCCCGCCACCTGCGCGCAGCGGGGCAAGATGAAGGCGTTCGTGAACGGGAACACGCTGGCGCTCTCGCCAGGCGGCAACACCGCCCTCTACCTGGGCCCGCGCCGCACCGTCCGCCTCGCGACCCAGGGGGCAAAGAGCAAGGAGACCCTCGCCACCCTGCCGGACACCATTGACAAGCTCGAGCTCGCCGCCTGGTCGCCTGAGGGAAGCGTCATTGCGCTCGTGCCAGGGTTCGAGGCCTCACATGGCCCCCGCATCTGGCTGTACGACGCCAGGACCAAGGCGCTCTTGCACACGCTCGAGCTCAAGGACGTTCCCGCCTACGGCACGCCGATCGAGGCGCTCACCTTCGCGCCGGACGGCAAGCGGCTCTTCGCCGGCGGCAGCGAAGGCAAGGTGCGCGCCTGGGACGTCGCCACGGGAAAGGAGCTGCCGGGCCTGGTCGGTCAGCTCGAGGAAGTCACCTCGGTCGCAGCCAGCCCCGACGGCAAGCTGCTGGCCACCGCCGCCGACCAAGCGGTGCGCCTCTTTCGCGCCGGCACGGGGGAGCTCCTCGCCAGCCTCGTGGTCGTCGATGAAGCCGACTTCGCCGCCATCTCGCCGGGCGGCTACTACGCGGGGTCTCGCGGCGCCACGCGGGCCATCCACTTCTCGCGCGGCTACTCCATCTATCCCTTCGAGAGCCTGGACCTGCTCCGGAACCGGCCCGATCTGCTCGCAGAGCGGGTGGGCGTCGCCACGAAGGCGCGCGTCGAGGCGCTGCACAAGGCGTGGCAGAAGCGGCTCGCGATCCTGGGCTTCCGCGAGGAGCAGCTCGGCAGTGACGCCGAGCTTCCCGAGCTGCAGATCGTCGGCAGCGAGCCGCCTTTGCAGAGCGACCAGCGCGAGCTCTCCTTCGAGATCGAGGCCAAGGACCAGCGCCGCGCACTCTCGCGGCTCCTGGTCAGCATCAACGAGGTCGCGGTCCACGGTCTGCGCGGCCTGCCGCTCGAGGGACCGGACGCGCACAAGATCACCAGGCGGGTCTCGGTCGAGCTCTCGCAAGGACAGAATCGCATCGCCGTCTCGGCCCTCAACGACCAGGGCGTCGAGAGCCTGCGCCGCACCTTCATGGTCTCGTACGGGGGCCCGCCGCGGCCGCGCAAGCTCTTGGTGGTGGCGGTCGGGGTCTCCGACTACGGCAGCCCCGAGCACGACCTGCGCTACGCCGCCAAAGACGCCAAAGACCTCTCGGCCGCCCTGGGCGCGGCCCGGCGCAACTTGTTCGCCGAGGTCTCGACGGTGCAGATCCTCGACCGCGCGGCCACCCGCGAGGCGATCCTTGGCGCGCGCGCTGCGCTTCTGAAGACCCAGGTTGACGACCAGGTGGTGCTCTTCGTCGCCGGCCACGGCATCGCCGACGAGCAGCGCAACTACTACTTCGCCACCTCCGACATCGACTTCGAGCACCCGGCCGCGCGCGGGCTGCCCTACGAGGAGCTGGAGCGGCTGCTCGACGGCATCCCCTCGCGCCACAAGCTCCTGCTCATGGACACCTGCTTCTCGGGCGAGCTCGACCCCACGGCGCCGCTGGCCAAGGTGGCGGTCAAAGTCGCGGAGGGGACCCTGACGGTGCGGCCGGGATCGCGCGGCATCTCCAAGGTCGGCTTCGCCATCGAGGACTCCTTCGAGCTGATGCGCGAGCTCTTCGCCGACCTGCGGCGCGGGTCTGGCGCGGTGGTGATCTCGTCGGCCGGCGGGGCCGAGTCGGCGCTCGAGTCCGATGAGTACAAGAACGGCGTCTTCACCTTCGCACTGCTGGAAGGGCTGCGCTCGGGCAACGCCGACCTCGACAAGGACGGCGTCATCCGCGTCGGCGAGCTGCGCGACTACGTGACGACCAAGGTGCAGGCGATGACCCAGGGGCAGCAGCGGCCCACCGCTCGCCGCGAAAACCTCGCCGACGATTTCCCCATCTACTGATGGCGCGACTCACTCCAACTCAAGCCAACTCAACCAGCCAGGAGCCGCCCGTGCTCAATCGATTCACCGCCCCGCTGCTCTTGCTCTCGCTCTCGTTCGCGGCCATCGCCGCCGAAAAAGCCGAGGGGGAAGCTGCCCAGGAGGCGCCGGCCCCTTCCACGGCCTACGCGCAGATCTTCGCCGCCAAGAACCGCGCCTGCGGGCTGACGGCTTCCGGAGAGGGCCAGTGCTGGGGATATGACGAGCAGTGGGAGCTCGGCGCCGAGGCGCGCGGCAGCAAGGGCGAGACCTGCACCGGCCGCGCGATGTGCTCGCGGTCGGCGCTGCCCATCGCTGGCAAGCTCGTCTTCGCATCGCTCGCGGTCGGCGAGTACGGAAGCTGCGGCGCCACCAAAGCGGGCGAGCTGTATTGCTGGGGAAACAACAGCCTCGGCTCGTTCGCCACCGGGTGGAAGGGCGCAAAGCTCCCGCAGCTCGTCGAGCTGCCCTGGAAGCCCGCGTCGCTGAGCGGCGGCGCCGGGCAGACCTGCGCGCTCGACGCCGAAGGCCGCGCCTTTTGCTGGGGTGCCAACGACACTGGCAAGGCCGGCAAGCGCACCGGCGAGCTGTGCGGCAAGACCCCGTGCAGCCGCGCGCCGAACCTGATCAGCGAGACGCTCCGGTTCAAGCAGATCTCCGCCGGCGGCTCGCACACCTGCGCGCTGGCCAAGGACGGCAAGGCGTACTGCTGGGGCCTCGCCATCCTCGGGCAGCTCGGGGCGCCGCAAAAGGCCGAAGAGGTCGAGGTGCCGGTCGAGGTGTCGGGCGGCCACAAGTTCCGCCTGGTCAGCGCCGGCTACGTCCACTCGTGCGGCATCACCGAGGCGGGCGAGGGCTTCTGCTGGGGAGCAGGCGGGGCGCGGCTCGGCGCCGGCAATGCCACCCTCGGGGCCAACTCGGCCGTGCCGGTGAAGGTGAAGGGAGGCTTCAAGCTCAAGGACATCAGCGCCGGCGTCGCCGAGACCTGCGCAGTGGCCGAGGACGGCAGCGCCTTCTGCTGGGGCGCCAACTGGGCCGGCCAGCTCGGCGTCGGCAAGGCAGGCGCCGAGGTCCGGGCAGAGCCCCAGCAGGTCGCGGGCGGCCGGAAGTTCCGCGCCATCTCGGTCGGCGCCGCTGCCGCCTGCGCGCTCGATCAGGCGGGCAAGGCGTTCTGCTGGGGCGCCGGAAATTTCGGGCAGCTCGGAGCCGGCAGGGGCACCGACCTCGACAAGTGCGGCAACCCCGCCATTGCCTGCGCGCTAAAGCCTGTGCCCGTCGTCAATCCGCGCGAGGAGAAGAAGGAGGAGATGGACTAGGGCGCGAACAAGACCGTGGTAGCGCACGCCATGGGCCCGAGGCGGCGGCACGAGCCGTCGCGAAGCGGGCCAGCAGTTCGTCGGGCGAGAGCGACAGGACGAGCGTGTCAACCAAACGCCTTCCGCGCCCAGTTAACACAGAGAGAGAGTTGGTGATCGCATTCGGGCACCAAACGAACTCACGAACTATAGTACCTGACTCATTGATTCTCGGACCCACGGTAGACATCAGTTCTATATCCGTGGCGGGCGTTCCGCGGAGGACTCGAGGCCAGCGCCAGAATCGTCCCGCGCTGGTGTGGCAATCTCCGCTCAGGCCCGCGCGCGCCATGATTGGTTGCGTGATTGCAGATTCGGCCTGCGGCAGATCGGAGGTTTGTGTTCGCCGACCGCGCGCCCTATTCTTATGAGCTTCGTTGATAGTGTGAGGAGTGGCAAATGAGTGAGGTCTGCATTTCATCGGGTCGATTCTGGGTCGACGAAGAAGGCATATTGAGGGGTGAGGCGTCGCCAGCCGCGGCGCAAGATCTCGCCGAGGCGAAGGCGCAGGTCGCCGCGCAACGGGGCCTCGGAGTCTCCCTCCCGCGGCCGTTCCTGATGGACATTCGCAAGGCGCGCGCTCTCTCTCGCGAGGCGCGCGTCTATTACGCCGGCCAGGAGGTCACCGGCGTGTTCACCGCAACCGCGCTCCTCGTCGACTCGCCGCTCAGCCGCGCCATCGGTAACTTCTTCCTCGGCCTCAACAAGCCTTCGATGCCGACCCGCATGTTCGGCGACGCGGAACAAGCGCTAGCCTGGTTGCGAACCTTCAAGCGATGAGCGCTCCGTCCACACTCGCGACTCTCATGGCGCAGCTCGAAGAGGTGCGGCGCCAGGTGCGTGAGTTGGCGGATCGAGATGCGGCGGGGCCCGAGCGCCAATTGGCGAGCGCGCTCGCGAGCTCGGTGGAGCGACTCGCGACGACCCAGCTCGCGCTCGAGGGCGAACCGAGAGCGGACGCCGAGCGGCTCAACGAGATCCTCGACGTGTTCTGCTCGTTCGCGCGGCTCGACTTCCAGCGGAGGGCCAGCATCACCGGCGACGGCCTCGTGGACGCGCTCGCCTCATCGGCGAACATGTTGGCGGAGGAGCTCGCTGCCGCGTTGCAAGATCGGGATCGAGCGATGTCATCGGTCGTGCACGCGGAGCGTCTCGCGTCGATGGGGACGATGGCGCTCGGCCTCGCGCACGAGATCAACAACCCGCTGACGTACATCTCCGGCAATCTGTTGTTCATCCGTGAGAACCTCTCGCAGCCGGGCGCCGACCTCGAAGGAGCACTCGACGACGCGGCGCTCGGCGCGGACCGCATCCGAGCGATCGTCAGCCAGGTACGGGAATTCGGGACGCGCGACGCGCAGCACCGGCAGGATCGGTGGGAGGTCGCCAGCGTCGTGCAGTTCTCGCTCAAGCTCGCAGCTCACCGTCTGCGCGATCGCGCCCAAGTCGTCGTCGACGTACCGAAGGACCTCTGGGCCGCCGGAGACCCGGCGCAGATGTCACAGCTGCTCGTCAACCTGCTCGTCAACGCCGGGGACGCGCTACCGGACGGCGCTGCCTCGGACAACCGCGTCTGCGTGCGCGCGTGGACGGAGGATGAGGAGGTCCATGTCGCAGTCGAGGACACGGGGATCGGCATCGCGGCGAGCAGTCGCACTCAAGTCTTCGACCCCTTCTTCACGACGAAGCGCTTCACGGGCGGATTGGGCCTCGGCCTGTCGATCGCGCATCGAATCGTGACGGAGGCTTCGGGGTCGATATCGGTGCAGGACAACGACCCGCGAGGCTGTCGTCTGCTGGTTCGCCTGCCGCGACAGACGCCGCCCGTGGCGTCCGCCCCGACCGAGCACCCGTCTCCGGCTCGAGGCATGCGCCTGCTGCTCGTCGAGGACGACGCGCAGGTGAGGAGAGTGCTTCTGCGGCTCCTGTCGGACATCGAGATCGTTTGCGTGGACGACGGGCATGAGGCGATCGAGCGCCTCGAGGTCGAGCGCTTCGACTTCGTCATCTCCGATCTCTCCATGCCACGCGTGAGCGGCGCCGAGCTCTATGCGCACACGGCGCGTCGGCACCCCCACCTCGCAGAGCGCTTCCTCTTGATCTCGGGAGGCGCGACGTCGGAGGCGCTCCAGCGCTTCCTCAGCGAGACGTCGCTCCCCGTGATGACCAAGCCGCTCGACGCGCGCGCCCTGCGGAAATGGATGGCGAGCCGGCCGACGGCCGAGTGACTCGAACGGGCGCGTCGCAATGCTCATCGACGCGCTGGCACAAGACGCCTGACGTAGGGCCCGTGGCGGGTGCGGAGCGCTCGCGGCGCCGGGAGGCTCTCCGTGCGGGCGAGCGGCGCCCTTGCGGTGTGCGTGCCGGCTCCGCACGTTGAATCGCTGGCCCCTTGCGGGCCTGCCTCTGCGGGGTCTCCTGCAAAGCACCGCGAATCAGCAGAAGGACGTGACGTATGAAGCGACTCGCCATCGTCGGCGCAGCTCTTGGAGTGTTGTTCCTCGCGGCATCGGGCCCGGCCAACGCCAAGGAAGGGACCAGCACGGAGCAGACGCTCAAACAGCTCGAGCAGGACTGGACGGACGCCGCCCTCAAGAAGGACAGCGCCGCGCTGGGGAAGATCCTCGCCAACGAATGGGTGTCGCTCGGCACCTTGGGCGAGACCAGCCGGGAGAAGGCGCTCGCCGAGCTCTCTTCGGGTGAGAACCGCATCGACTCGATGACGCTGAGCGACCTCAAGGTGCGGGTCTTCGGCGACACGGCCGTGGTCACCGGCAGCGACGACGAGAAGAGCTCGAACAAGGGCAAGGACACGAGCGGCCACTATGTCTGGACCGACGTCTTTGTCCGGCATGGCCAGAGCTGGCAGGCGGTGGCCTCGCAGAGCGCGCTGGTGCCGGTGAAGCCAGCCAAGTAGAACGGCCTCGGTCCAAAAGGAAAGGCTCTTCCGGATCGGCCATGTCAGAACGCCTCGATAGGAAGGCAGCGGCGGGCGCAGCCTGGGGGGCACGGCCCGCGTTGCGCGAGCCTCGTGCTCCGCGCCGGCGGAGCGCACCGGCCGTTGCTTGCGTGCGGGCCTCTTGAAGAAGCCTTCGGCATCGCGGCTCGCCGCCATGCTGGAGGAGTTCAAGCAGAGGCGCGTGTTCCGGGCGTTGCTCGCGTTCGGCCTCGTCGCTTTCGGCCTCCTCCAAGTGGTTGAGCCGGTGATGCACGGCCTCGAGCTGCCGGACTGGGTCCTGAAGGTCACGGTGGTCGCGCTCGGCGTCGGCTTTCCCATCACGCTGGTCCTGGCCTGGGCCTTCGATCTCAGGGACGCCGGGGCGGCGCGGGTGGAGGCCGGAGGCGCGGGAGCCAGGGTGCCGTCGCGCATCGGAGTCTGGATCTGGCCGCTCCTGGCGGGCATGGGCCTCTTGATCGCTGCGCCCGGCGTCATCTACTACCTGTCGTTTCGCAATCAGGGCAGACCCTCGCCGACCAACTCTGCGCCGGCGGCGCCGAGCGGCCCCTCGGTCGCCGTGCTGGCCTTCGTCAACCTGAGCGCCGACCCGGAGCAGGACTATTTCTCCGACGGGTTGGCGGCAGAGATCCTGAATGCCCTGGCACACGTGCCCGGCCTCTCGGTGACGGGCCGCACTTCGTCGTTCTCGTTCAAGGGCAAGGCCGAGGACTTGAGGGCCATCGGCCAGAAGCTCAACGTCTCCGCCATCCTCGAGGGCAGCGTGCGAAAGGCGGGCAGCCGCATCCGCATCACCGCCCAGCTCGTCAAAGTGCAGGACGGATACAACCTATGGGCCGAGACCTTCGATCGGGAGCTGCGGGACATCTTCGCCGTCCAGGATGACATCGCAACAGCCGTGGTCGCGGCGCTCAAGATCAAGCTGCTGCCCGGCCAGGCGACCATCATCGGCAAGGACCGCCCCGCGCGCGAAGAGGTCTACAGCCTCTTCCTGCTCGGCCGCGAGCTCAACCGCCGAGGCTCGGCGGATGCCTGGCGCAAGTCGCAGGAGGCGCTCGAGAAGGCGCTGGCCCTGGATGCGAGCTATGCGCCGGCCTGGTCGGCGCTTGCCTCGACGCTGCTCAATCGCAGCAGCGACTCGAAATCAGAGAGCGAGGCGGGAGCGTTCAAGCGGCTCGGCCGGGCCGCGGCCGAAAAGGCAGTGGCGCTGGCGCCCGGGCGGGCCGACGGATATCGCGTGCGCGGGAACATGCGCGCGCGCGATCTCTGGGACTGGCGCGGCGCCGAGCAGGACTTCGATCGGGCCCTGGCGCTCGACCCGCGCGACTTTGCGGCCATCGCCGACCGGGCCATCTCCTTGCTGGCGCCTCTCGGCCGGTTGAAAGAGGCCATCGCCGAGACCCGCAGGTCGCTTCTGCTCGAGCCGCTCTCCTCGACCCTGTGGAGCAACCTGTGCTGGCTCTCGCTGCACGACGGTCAGCTCGGGCCGGCGCGCGAGGCCTGCGTGCGCGCGCTCGCGATCGCTCCCGAGAACATCTATGCGAGGTCCTATTCGATCCTGCTCTCGCTCCGCGAAGGGCAGCCAAAGCCTGCGCTGGCTGCTGCCCAGCTCCTCCCCGACGAAGAGGCCCGCCTCGCCAGCGTGGCGATCGCTGCTCACCTCGCGGGCGAAGAGCTCAAAGCGCAGCAAGCGCTCGACGAGCTGAAGCGCAAGTTCGGCAAGGAGGCCGCCTACGAAGTGGCTCGGGTCTACTCCTGGCAAGGCCAGCCCGACGCCGCTTTCGAGTGGCTCGCGCGCGCCTTCGCCCAGCACGACTCCGACCTCTGCTCGTTGAAGGTCGAGCTCTCCCGGTCGCTGAGCAGCGATCGCCGCTGGGCGCCGTTTCTCGCCCGGATGGGATTGCCGAGCACGGGCCAGTAGCTAGGTTACTCCGCAGGCCACCAGTCCTGCGGAAGGAATTGACCATGCCTGACGTCTCTCCCTCTTCGGCCTCCGTTTCCCCGGGCGGCTCCATCGACTTCGAGGCCAGCGGTGACGGTGAATCGTTCACTTGGGCGCTCTCGCCCAACAACTCCGGCGGCCGCATCGACTCCTCCGGTCACTATGTCGCCGGCAGCAATAGCAACGTCACCGACGTGGTCGCGGTCGCCGACGATTCGGGCGATATCGCGACCGCTTCTGTGACGGTGACCGTGCAATCAATCGGCGCGGTCTCTGGCGGACCCACGCGCATGGGCCGTCCACCCAATCAATGACCCCTTCCCGGGAGGCGCGTCGGGCCGGCAGCTGACCGCCCTGCGCCGCCGCGGTCCAGGCGCCCTCGGCCTTGGCAGTCATCGCGGCCGCAGGCGTGCAGGGCCCTCAGTCCATCGCCGCGTCGATGCGGTCGGCGACCATGCGCAGGAACTCCCGCACGTCCTCTTCGGTCCCCATCAACCCTGAGAGAATCGCGCTCACCGGCTGCGTGGGTCGTGCCAGCTCCTCGCGAATCTCGCTCACCAGACGCTTCTGCTCCTGCCGGGTGTCACTCTCGAGGACGAGCTTTGCGACGCGGTCGGCGTCGTCCTGCGGGTGCTTGGTGAAGATGATCGGGTAGAGGGCCAGGCTGATGGGGCTGCCCCACTTGTCCGTCAGCACCCCGCCGTCGCGCCGCGAGTACCGCCGGCTACAATTGGGACACTCGAAGAACGCGATCCCCTCCGCGCCTGCCAGCGGTTCGAGCGGCACGGCGGTACAGCGAAGGCAGGCCTCGTCCATGGAGACGGTTTACGATCGATCCCAGCCACCTGACCATCAGTAAGTACTCGCGGCTGGCTGTAAAGTTACCCGCTCGCTGGCACGCTCGCCGTCGTGGGGCAAGACTGCCCTCGGTCACCCCGGTCCACTCCGGAACGAAGCTGAATGCGCAGTCAGGCTTCGATGAAGGCCAAAGCGTACGGCCCGCCTTGCTCCGACCGCGGACGAGCAGGAGCAACAGCATGCAGCCTGACAACAACAACGTGTCGAAGCCAACCAGGTCCGAGCGCATCGCCATCATCGGGGCTGGCGTGGGAGGCCTGATAGCCGGGCGAAAGCTGCGGCAGCTCGGATACGAGCGCGTGACGGTCTTCGAGAGTGCGCCGGTCCTGGGCGGCAAGGTCCGGACCGTGGAGCGGGAGGGGCGGACCTATGACCTCGGCGCAATCTTCCTGGCTGAGGATTACAAGATCGCGCGCGAGGTTGTCCGAGAGGCCGGCCTCCAGCTGAAGGAAGCACCGACCCGCAGCATCGTCGATCTGGACGGCAACGGGGGCAGCAAGAGGCTGGGTCAGTACGCCAGAGACAGGTCAGGCCTGATCGCAACGCTTCTCGCCGCGCTCCGCTACTGGCGGCTCATCGGCCGATACTCATCGCTTGAGGAGCCGGGTTTCGTTGGTGCCGATCCCGAGCTCCATGTTCCCTTCGCAGAGTACGCGCGGGGCCGCGGGATCGAGGCCTTCTGCTCGGTGCTCGAGCCGATCTTCATCGCCTATGGCTATGGCGATTATCGGACCATGCCGGCGCTCTATGTGATGAAGTTGTGGGATCGGCATAAGCTCCGGCACTTCCTGCAGCTGGCCAGGGGAAAGAAGACCGGCTGGCCCGCGGTGGTACCGCAGGGCTTTCTGCGCATCTGCGAGGCGGCGGCGGCCGGGCTGGACGTGCGGCTGGCGACCCCGGTGAGCCGCGTCGAGCGGCAACCCGCAGAGAGCGGCACGGTGATCCGGGTGACCACCAACGATACGACCGAGACGTTCGACAGGCTGATCGTTGCCGCGCCGCTCGAGCGCGCTCTTTCGTACCTAGCCCTACCTTCGCAACTTCATCGTATCCCAAGGTGCCCAGGATCGTTTCTGGGCACAGCGAAGAACACATGGCCACGATCGCACATTTCTGATACATGAAGGATGTGCACATCTTCGAGAGAAAAGTTGGCGGCCG
>JBBRMA010000099.1:0-15134 GCA_038231075.1 Myxococcales bacterium
AAACACCGAGAGCGTCGAGGGCCAAGCGATGCGAAGAGCGACGAGGGCGAATACCGTGCTGTATTCAACCGAGGAGCGAGGAAGCAGCGCGCCGGCCATCGGCGCTCGAATGTACGCTATCTCGCGACCGCTGCACTAGTCTTCGCGGCCCTGCACCACGACCGCGTCCACGCCCGGGACGAGCAGGACGTGCAGCTCGACGGCCTTGACGCCCGCCTCGCTCGGCGCCACCTCGCGGTGGATGGTGGGCCGCCCCGTCTCGAAGACCCGCTCGACCAGCGGGCGCAGGCGCGCCGCCGCGAGGTTCCAGGCGGCCAGCTCGTCGAGCGAGTGGCCGATGAGCTGCGAGGGCGGCAGCCCCAGCGCGCGCGCGCCGGCGAGGCTCGCGTAGAGGCAGCGGCCGCGGCGGTCGAAGGCGTAGAGCCGCTCGGGCAGCGCCTCCACCAGGCGGATGAACGAGCGCAGCTTCCGGCGCAGCTCGAGCAGGGCCGCCGCGTGGCCGGCCAGGAAGCGCAGCGAATCGCGCTGGGCCGCCAGGAGCGGGCGCGAGCGGCGATCGAGCACGACCAGCGCGCCGTGCGTCGAGCCCTGCCGGTCCACCAGCGGCGCCAGCGCGAAGAGCCGCGCGCCGGGCCAGCAGGCGAGCAGCGGGTGGTCGGCCAGCTCCGGAACATGGCGGACGTCCTCGGCGCAGATGGGCTCGGTGACGCCGGCGGGCCAGGGCGGCGTCAGCGGCGCGGGCAGCTCCTGCAGCTGGACGCCGTGGCGCGCCCTGAGCACGAGGCGGCCCGGCTCCTCGAGCGCGAGGGCCGCCGCGGGCGCCTCGCACGCCAGCGCGGCGTGGGCGACGACGGCGTCGAGCTCGTGGTCGGCCGGCTCGGGCGGCGGCGTGGGAACGCTCATCAGACGGGAACCTACTCGGGAAGAGCCGCCGGTCGATAGCCGCCCCGCGTCTCAAAAGGGTACATTCGCACCATGAGCGATGCGCGCGACGCGGTCATCATTGGCGCAGGGCCGGGCGGGCTGGCGGCGGCCGCGGCGCTGCGGAGCGCTGGCCTTGCGCCGCTGGTCATCGACCGCGCGGCCGCGGTGGGCGCGAGCTGGCGGGCGCACTACGAGCGGCTCCACCTGCACACCGAGCGCGCGCTCTCGGGGCTGCCGGGGTTCGCCATCCCGCGCGAGTTTGGCCGCTGGGTCTCGCGCGCGCACGTGGTCGAGTACCTCGAGCGCTACGCGCGCCACCACCAGCTCGAGCTGCAGCTCGGCACCGAGGTGCAGAAGCTCGAGCGCGAGAACGGCCTCTGGCGCGTGGACACCGGCGCCGGGCCGATCACCGCCCGCGCCGCCGTCGTCGCCACCGGCTACAACCACACGCCGCGCTTGCCCGAGTGGCCCGGCCAAGGCAGCTTCACCGGCCAGCTGCTCCACTCGGCGACCTACAAGAACGCCGGCCCGTTCAGCGGCCGCGACGTGCTGGTCGTGGGCACGGGCAACAGCGGCGCCGAGATCGCGGTTGACCTGGTCGAGGGAGGCGCCTCGCGGGTCCGGGTCTCCGTGCGCACGCCGCCGAACATCGCGCCGCGCGAGCTGCTCGGGATGTCCACGCAGCGGCTCGGCGTCCTCTTGCGGTACCTGCCGCCCGGGCTGGTCGATGGCGTCGCGGGCGCGATCACGCGGCTGGCCGTGGGCGATCTGCGGCCCTTCGGCCTTCCGTCCTCGCCGCGCGGCGCGTACACCAGGGCGCGCGAGGGACAGATCCCCATTCTCGACGTCGGCTTCGTCGCGGCGCTCAAGGCGCGCAAGGTGACCATCGTCCCGGCGGTGCGCGCGTTCGAGGGCAAGGAGGTCGTGCTCGAGGGCGGCGAGCGCGTGGAGCCCGAGGTGGTCATCGCCGCCACCGGCTACTCGCGCGCGCTCGAGCGGCTGGTCGGCCACCTCGGGGTGCTCGACGAAAAGGGCATGCCGCTGGCCCACGGAGCGCGCACGCTGCCGGCCGCGCCCCGCCTGCACTTCATCGGCTACTCCAATCCCATCAGCGGCAACTTCCGCGAGATGGCCATCGACGCGCGCCGCATCGCCAGCGCCTTGCGGACAGAGAAGGCGAGGGGTGAATGGGCCAGCGCCTGACGCGCTTCTTCCACCCGGTCCTCGAGGCGGCAAAGCTCAAGCGGCGCCCCGTCGGCATCTCGCTCGGGGGCCGCCGCATCGCCCTCTTTCGCGACGCCGAGGGCCGCCCCGCCGCGGTGGACGATCTTTGCCCCCACCGCCACGCATCGCTCTCCGAGGCCGGCGCCGTCCGAGGGGGAGCGATAGTCTGCGGCTATCACGGCTGGAGTTTCGATAGGGACGGCTGCGGCCAGAGCCCTGCCCAGCCAGGGCTGCGCAACTGCGACACCGCGGCGTTTCAAGTGGTCGAGCGGCACGGCTCCCTCTGGCTCGCCGACCGCTCCGTCCCCGAGAGCGCGCTCACCGGGCTCGGCTGGCCGGGGTTCACCTTTGCCGGCAGCTTCAGCGTGCCCTTCGCGGCGCCGCTCCACGTCGCCCTCGACAACTTCTCCGAGGACGAGCACTTCCCCTCCGTGCACAAGATGCTCGGCTGGGACGCGCGCGGCCTGCCCCAGATGGAGTTCGAGGCCGACAACTTCGACGACCGCACCGAGGTGCGCTACCGCGGCCCGCAGCGGCGCCACTGGAGCCTGCCGCTCTTCGCCGTGCACGAAGGCGACCGCTACTGCAACGAGTGGGTCACCCGCTTCGACCCGGTGCACGCCGTCTTCAGCTTCCGCTGGGAGGACCCAGCCTCTGGCAAGCGCCGCCCGCTCGGCGTGCGCACCGCCGTCTTCCTGGTGCCGGAGACCGACGCGCTCACGCGGCTGCACGTCTTCCTCTTCACCGCCATCGAGCCGGGCTCGCTCTTCCGCTTCCTGCGGCCGGTCGTCCGCCAGGTGGCGCACA
Organism: Myxococcales bacterium; assembly: GCA_038231075.1. Lineage (GTDB taxonomy): Bacteria > Myxococcota > Myxococcia > Myxococcales > 40CM-4-68-19 > JBBRMA01. Next base: position 2,956 of record JBBRMA010000099.1, read on the forward strand.
TCGTCGGCGTGCGCGAAGTGGAAGCCGACGCGCGGATGTGCCGGTCGGTGCACACGCCCGAGTCGCTCGACGGCCTCCGCCTGGGCAAGTTCGACAAGCCGGTCATCCACAACCGGCGCCTCTTGCGCAGCCTCTATTACGGCGACGCCGCACCGCGCCTCGCCGTGGTCACCTGAGCTTCATCCGCCACTCTTCCGATGCGCGCCGCCGCGGAGTGCGCCTTTCATTGAATCCCATTTCAAAGCGGGAGGGATTCAAATGGCGCAGCTTCGTCGGCTCTCAATCCTCTGTGCAGTCTCTTTGATCGCGGCCTGCGGCGGGCAAGCGCCCGAGGAGACGCCGAACGCGGACGAGGCCGCCATCCAGGTGGCGGTCAAGCAGATCGGCGCCACCGTCGTCTCGCCTGGCATCTACCGCAGCAAGCGCCCGACGCAGGCCGATCTGGCCGCGCTCAAGGCCGCCGGCGTGAAGTACATCCTCGATCTCGAGAACGACAGCGGCGTCATCGCCACCGAGGCCGGCTGGGCAAAGTCGCTCGGGATGACCTTCGTCTCGGAGCAGATGAGCGGCTTCTGGTATCCGAACGACAGCCAGGTCAACCGCATCGAGGCCTGGCTCGCCGACCCGACGCACCGCCCCGTGCTCGTCCACTGTCAGCACGGCGAGGATCGCACTGGCCTCATCATCGGTCTCTACCGCGTCTTCCACCAGGGATTCTCGCCCGCCAAGGCCTACGCCGAGATGCTCGCCAACGGCTTCCACAAGGCGCTCTTCCTGCTCAACCACTATTACGAGAGCAAGACCGGCTGGGAGGACTAGGGCGGACTAGGGCGGACACGGCCGCTTCGCGAAGCCCGGCTGCTCGCGTGCCGGAGCGAGCGGCCGTGACCCCGCGTCAGGCGCCGCGGGTGAAGTGATCGGTGATCACCTGGGCCACGGCGCAGGTCAGCTTCTTGCCCGTGGGCAGGTGCAGGAACTCGTTCGGCCCGTGCGCGTTCGACTGCGGGCCGAGGACGCCTGTGATCAAGAACTGCGCCTCGGGGAACCGCTCGCCGAGCATGCCCATGAAGGGGATCGTCCCGCCCTCGCCCATCGCCATCGGCGGCTTGCCGAAGAAGGCCTGCGACGCGTCGGCCACCGATTTTTCCAGCCAGGGCGCAAGCGCGGGCGCGTCCCAGCCGGTGCTCGCCTTCTCGCCCTCGAAGGTGACCTTGGCGCCGTAAGGCGGGTCCTTCTCGAGGGCGTTCTTGAGCGCGCGGGTCGCCTTGGTCGGGTCGAGCCGCGGGGGGATGCGCATGGAGACCTTCACGCTGGTCGAGGGTCGCAGGACGTTGCCCGCGCTGCCCAGCGCTGGCAGCCCTTCGGCGCCCGTGATCGAGAGCGCTGGCCGCCAGGTGCGGTTGAGCACCAATTCGCCGAGGTCGTCGTGCATCGGCTTTGCGCCCTCGACCCAGGGGAACTTGGCGAAGGTGTCGCGGCCCAGCACGCCCGCGGCCGCGCGCGCTTGCTCGGCCCGGTGGCGCGGGATGTCCACGTGCAGCTCCGAGAGGAGGATCTTGCCCGTCTGCTCGTCCTCGATGCGCGAGAGCAACATGCGGAGGATGCGGAAGGTCGAGGCCACGACGCCGCTCGCGTCGCCTGAGTGGACGCCCTCGGTGAGGATCTGCACCTTGAGATTTCCGGCGATCATGCCGCGCAGCGAAGTGGTCATCCACAGCTGGTCGTAGTTTCCGCAGCCCGAGTCCAGGCAGACGACCAGGCTCGGCTTGCCGATGCGCGCCGCCAGGTGCTTCACGTACTTTTCCAGATCGGGGCTGCCGCTCTCCTCGCCCGCCTCGATCATCACCACCACGCGCGCGTGCGGAAGGCCGCTCTCGCGGAGGAGCCGCACCGCCGAGAGCGAGGCGAAGGCCGCATAGCCGTCGTCGGCGCCGCCGCGGCCGTAGAGCTTGTCGCCGCGGCGCGTGGGCACCCAGGGCGAAAGCCCGTCCTCCCAGGGCAGGAACTCGGGCTGCTTGTCGAGGTGCCCGTACATCAGGACGGTGTCTGTCCCCTCGCCGGGGATCTCCATGAGGATGAGCGGCGAGCAGCCTTCCAGCTCGTGGATCTCGACGGTGAGGCCGGGGATGGGCTGCGCCTTGCACCAGAGGGCCACGTGCTCGACCGCCCGCTTCATGTGGCCGGCCTCGCGCCAGTCGGGGTCGAACGATTGAGACCGGTTCGGGATGCGGATGTACGCTTCGAGCGCGGGGACGATCTCCTGCTCCCAGGTGCGCTCGGAAAAGGCGAGGGCGTCAGCGGCGTGCAGACTCTGGCTCATGGGCCGGAAGTCCTACCCTTGAACGGCCCGCCGCGGTAGCAACTTTGCGTCTGACCGCTACCAGGGCAGCAGCGAGAGCCCGGTCTGCGTCAACACGGCGCCGAAGACCGCGAGCCAGGTCGCGACGATCCCGGCGGCGAAGAGCGCGTCATTCGAGCGGACCAACATCATCGCAACCTCCTGCCCTAGACCAGCGGCTCCATGGAACGGACACAGCTGGCCGTCTGAAAGGTAAAGATGCAGCTCGCGCGCTGCCGGTGCGCGGTCAGGCAAGTGTTGAGTCGATGAACTGCAGGGCGATGATGGCCCGCGGCGACCGCTTGGCCAGGTCATCTCCCAGCTGCTCGAGCGCCTTCTCGAGCTGGAACGCCTCGACCATCACGGCCAGCTCGGCGCGGTCGCGGGGGACGAAGGTCGCGTCGCCGGCGCGGGACAGGTAGCCGCCGAGGAAGGCCGCCTGGACCCAGGTCACCCAGAGCCGCGCCCAGCGCTCGCCGGTGGCCCGGTCGGCGGGGCGGATCTGCTGCTCGTCGAGCACCGCCGCGCCGGCCGCGTAGTCGAACGAGCGCAGCATGCAAGCCACGTCCCGCAAGGGCGAGCGCTTGCGCCGCCGGTCCTGCGCCGGCTTCTTCTTGTCGCCCGCGAAGTCCACGACCACGAAGTCCTTGCCCGTGTAGAGCAGGTTCATCAGCTGCAGATCGCCGTGGGTGCGCAGGCGGTGCGCGGTCAGGCGCCGGTCGCGCAGCGGCTCGATGCGCTTGTAGAGCCGGTCGGGCTTTGCCAGGAGCCCCTTGGCCAGCGCGGCGGCCGCGGGCTCGAGCTGGGAGGTGCCCTCGCGCAGCTGCCGCAACACGCGGCCGCAGACGTTGCGCATCGTCTGGTACGACGAGCGCTGGCCGAGCGCGGAGTAGGGCTCGGACGCAAAGCTCGCGTCCTCAGAGTCGCTCGCCAGCGTCAGGTGCAGCTCGGCGATGCGCGCGCCCATCAGCCGCGCCGCCTCGAGGAAGCCGCCGATCAGCGCGCGCGCCTCGTCGGGCGGCTGCGCGGCCGCGAGCTGCAGCGGGGTCTCGGCCGGGGGCGGCACGGGCGCCCCTTCGGCCGGCCTCGCCAGCGCGCGCTCGAAGTAGCGGCCCAGCTCCTCGCGCGTGAAGGCCCACGCGCCGGCCTCGTTCGGCACCAGCGGCTGCAGCGTGGCCACGGTCATGGGCTCGCCGCGCACCGGGCGATATTCGAGCGACGCCACGGGGGCCACGGCGCAGTTGATGGGCGGCCTCCGCGCGAGGAACCGGCCGATGTCCACCTCGGCGCCGTCGCCCTCCTCGAGCCGCCGCTGGAACTTCAGGACATAGCGGTCGCCGAAGGTGGCCTCCGCGCTCGACTGCTCGGAGCCCTTGAGCGCGCGCGGCTCGAGGGCGGGCAGATCGCCTCCGGGCTCGCGCTGCCACATCGCCGCCACCATCTCGCCCGCCCCGCTGCGCGCGCGCAGGCCGCGGGCCATGGCCTCGAGCAGCGCGCCGCTCGAGGGCAGATCGGCGAGGGCGTCGTAGAGCACGCCTTCGGCCTTGCCCGCACCGCGCAGCCGGGCGATCACCGCTTGCGGCGATCGCTGCGAGATCTGCTGCGCCTCCTCGCCGAGCGCCACCCCGAGAGGCAAGGCGAAGAGCGCGTCCTCGCCCTCGGAGTAGGTGACCCGCGCCACGGTCAGGTGGATGGCGTCGCGAGACGAAGGCAGGAGCACGGCATCGACGATGCGCGCCTCGGTGAGCTGCCGATCGTCGCCTTGGAACCAGCGGCGCCGCTCGAGCCACGCGGGCAGCGCCTCTTCGACCAGCGCGCGCCCCTCGCCCCAGAGCATGTCCGCGGCGTCGGGCGACACCTTGAGGGTCGGGGTCGCATAGCCGGCCTCGCGCACCTCGGCCGCCGAGCTCTTGGCCGGGGTGAGCGAGAACCAATAGAAGGCGTGCCCGCCCAGGGTCAGCAAGTAAGGCAATTCTCCTATCGGAGGAAACTTGCTGCGACCGAACAGCTCGGTCGGCACCATGGCGCGGTACTTGGAGAGATCCAACTCAACATATTGGGTAAAGCGCGAGAGGTTGGCGACGATGAGCACGGTCTCGTCGCCGAACTGCCGCACGAAGGCCAGCACGCGGTTGTTGTCGGGGTGCAGGAACTCAATCGACCCGCGTCCGAAAGCCTTGAAGCGCTTGCGCAGCCCGAGCAGCCGCTTGGTCCACCAGAGCAGTGAGTTGGGGTTGTTCTGCTGCGCCTCTACGTTGATTGATTCGAAGTGATACTCGGGGTCGATGATGACGGGGAGGATCAAGCGCTGCGGATTGGCGCGCGAGAAGCCGGCGTTGCGGTCGGCGCTCCATTGCATCGGCGTGCGCACGCCATTGCGGTCGCCGAGGAAGAAATTGTCGCCCATTCCGATCTCGTCGCCATAGTAGAGCACCGGCGTGCCGGGCAGCGAGCAGAGCAGGGCGTTGACCAATTCGATGTTGCGCCGATCATTTCCCAAGAGCGGCGCCAGCCGGCGGCGGATGCCGAGATTGATGCGCATGCCTTGCTCGGCCGCATAGGCGCGATACATATAATCGCGCTCCTCGTCGGTCACCATCTCCAGGGTCAACTCATCATGGTTGCGGAGAAAGACCGCCCATTGGCACCCGTCGGGGATCTGCGGCGTCTGGGCGAGGATGTCGATGATGGGGAGCCGGTCTTCCATGTGCAGCGACATGAAGATGCGCGGCATGATCGGGAAGTGGAAGTTCATGTGGCATTCGTCGCCGCGGCCAAAGTATTGCGCGGCGTCTTCGGGCCACTGGTTCGCCTCGGCCAGGAGCATCCGATTCTTGAATTTGGAATCGATGTGGGCGCGCAGCCGCTTCAAGAAGCCGTGGCCCTCGTCGAGGTTCTCGCAGTTGGTCCCCTCGCGCTCATAGAGATACGGAACCGCGTCCAGGCGCAGGCCGTCCACGCCCAGGTTGAACCAGAAATCGACCACGCCGAGCATGGTCTCGTGCACCGCCGGGTTGTCGAAGTTCAAGTCAGGCTGGTGGGCGAAGAAGCGGTGCCAGAAGTATTGCCGCGCCACCGGATCCCACGACCAGTTCGACGGCTCGAAGTCCTTGAAGATGATGCGCGCTTCTTTATAGCGGTCGGGCGTGTCGCTCCAGACGTAGAAGTCGCGCTCGGGCGAGCCCTTGGGCGCGCGGCGGGCGCGCTGGAACCAAGGGTGCTGATCCGAGGTGTGGTTGAGCACCAGCTCGGTGATGACGCGCAGGCCGCGCCGGTGCGCCTCGTCGAGGAAGGTCTTGAACTCCTGCACCGTGCCGACGTCCGGGTGGATATCGGTATAGTCGGAGATATCATATCCATCATCGCGCCCGGGCGAGGGGTTGATGGGCAGGAGCCAGAGCGCGGTGACGCCCAGGTCTTGGAGATAGTCGAGCTTGTCGGTCAGACCGGCGAAGTCGCCGATCCCGTCGCCGCTCTTGTCCATATACGAGCGCACGCGCAGCTCGTAGATGACGGCGTCCTTGAACCAGAGAGGGTCGTCTACCAGGGCCTCGTGGGCAGTGCGCGATCGGGTCACGCAGACACCAAAGGCCGCGCCCGGGCAGCGCCGCAAGAGGGAAGCGCCGCGCCCGTCGAGTGGACGACGGCGCCGTCCCCTCGCCTACCTGGTCGGCGCGAGCTCGTCGGCGGTGGTGAAGAGCGGCTCGATGTCCACCGGGACGGCGAGCAGCCGGTCGAGCACGCGCTTCACCTCTGGCCGGACGGTGGCCCGGTCGGCCAAGAGCTGGCGCTCTTTGGCCGCGTCGCCGCCGGCTTGCAAGAGCATCAACTCGCGGGTCAGCGCCGCCACCGCGTCCTTGATCCTGCCCGCGTTCACCGCGAACGTCCCGTCGGCGGCCACGGTGAATGCGCCCGCGTCGAGCAGCGAGTTGAGCTGCAGCGCGATGCCCTTGCCGTGCGCCTCGGTGATGCCGAAGCGGATGGAGCGGAACGCCGAGGCCAGGAACGTCGTGTACATGGTGGCCTCGAGCGACTTGTCGAGCGCGCCCTTGTCCACCAGCCGCTGCAGCGCCCAGAGGCCGGCGATGTCGGCCTTGGCCTCTTCAATGGCGCTCCCGGCCTCCTGCATCGCCTGGCGCACCGTGGTCTCGCTGCCGGTGACGCGGTGCGGACCCAGGCCGTGCATCAGCTCGTGCATGAGGATGTGCGTGAAAAAGGCCTCGAAGGAGACGTCCTTCTGCGCGCCGATCGACAAGGCAACTTTTGCGATCGGTAGGAGCACTTGATCGAATTTTGCCTGCTGCACGTTCTTCAGCATCACCCGCTTGGTGCCGCGCTCGCGGAGGATGCGCTCGTCGTTCGGCAGGTTGAAGGCAGCGGTCTGGACTCCCCGGTTGGCGTCGCCCGAGCAGAAGACCTCGTTGATGACCGCGATGGGCGCGAGCGCCCCGAGCTTGCCGTTCTTCAGCGGCTCGTCGATGGGCAGCGCGTTCTCCAAACCCTGCAGCTCGCCCGAGAGCTTCGCCAGCTTGCCCGACTCGGCGTCGTCGCGCACGCCGAGAAAGGCTTCATAGGACGCCTTGGCGTTGAACCAGTTGTCCTCATAGACCTCGTAAGGACCAATGGTCGGCTCGATGCTCGCGTCGAGCTCCATCCAGGCCACGTCGCTCTCGTGGTAATCGTTGCTCGCGAACGCGGCCGCGCGCTTCTCGAGGTACGCCTTGAGCGTCGGCTGCGCGGTCAGTCCCGCCGCCTTGCGCAGGTGCTGCGCCGCGAGCTGCAGCACGTCCTGGTATTCGAGGCTGTAATTGACGGCGACAAAGCCGCCGCGCGCGTCGCGCCGCACGGTGGTGAAGAAGCCCAGCGCGCGCTGCTTCTCCTTCTCGGGGAGCTGGTTCGCCCAGAGCTCGACCTGCTCCTTGGTGGCGTCGGCGGGGTAGAAATTTCCACCTTGCGGCCTGGCCTGCACGCCCGAGAGGAACGGCGTCTCCTGGTCGAGCCGCGACCAGGGGCCCTTGTTGACCAGGAAGGCGTGCAGCCGCGCCCGGCCGAGCTCGCTGCGATCGCCGGCCAGAAGCGAAAGGAGCGAGGGATTGGCCGCGAAGGACTGGCGCAAGAAGAGGGCGTCCATCAGGCGCGCGGCGTGGACCAGCTCGGCAAGCGCGGCGCGCTCGTTGGCCGGCAGCGCGGAGAGATCGACGCGCAGCTCGGTGGGCGCGAAGCGCGCGGTGGATTTGTCCAGCTCGGCGGCGGCGGTCGAGTCGGCTTGTTGCGCCGGGGTCATCGGCGCCGGCGACGGCGCGTGGGCGCAGCTCAACGCGGCCGAGGCAAGCAACAGGGCGAGTAGGCTTTTCATGGCGAAAACGCCTAGCACGGCTCCGCGGCGGGTTCATCTCACCTTCTGCCGCGGGTGAAGCGGGACACGCCCTCGACCAGCTCGGCCGAGCCGAGCGCGTCCCTGCCGCGCCGGGCCTCGTTGCGCAGCGCCTCGTCGAGCGGCAGGTCCCACTGCTCCAGCGCCGAGAGGCGATCCGAGCGCAGGCAGGTCTGCGGCAGCGCGGCCAGCTCGTGGGCTAGCGCCAGCGCGGCCGGCAGCGCGCAGCCTCGCTCGGTGAGCCGGTTGACGAGGCCCAGGGAGAGCGCCTCCTCGCCCGAGACGCCGCGGCCGGTGAGGATCAGGTCCATCGCCCGCGCGTGCCCGATCTGGCGCGGCAGCCTCACCGTGCCGCCGTCGATCAGGGGCACACCCCAGCGGCGGCAGAAGACGCCCAGCACCGCGTCGCGGGCGGCCACGCGCAGATCGCAAAACAGCGCCAGCTCGAGCCCGCCGGCTACTGCGTGGCCTTCGATGGCGGCGATGGACGGCTTGCTCAGCGTTCGCCGCGTCGGTCCGAGGGGTCCATCGCCCGCCTCGTCGATCTGGTTGGGCGCGCCCGCCGCCATGGCTTTCAAATCAGCGCCGGAGCAAAAGGTGCCGCCGGCGCCGGTGAGGACGGCGACGTGCAGCGCGGGGTCGGTCTCGAAGCGCAGGAACGCGGCCAGGAGCTCGTCGGCGGTCGCGCGGTCGATCGCGTTCCTCACCGCGGGCCTGTCGATGGTGACCAGGGCGACCGCTCCGTCCACGTCGAAGCGCACGCTGCTCATGACGCCGAGCTTAGCTCGAAGACTCACCGCCGAGCCAAGGCCGCTACGCTGCCGCGAGGGCGTCCTTGCGCGGCGGGACCCGCAGCTCGCGGCGCTGCTCGTCGCGCAGGACGTGCAGCCGCATCTCGACCGCGCCACCGAGCACCAGCGCGCGCGACAAGTCGTCGAGCGTGGCCAGCTCGGCGCTGCCGATGGCGAGCAGGACGTCGCCTTGCTGAAGGCCGATGCGGGCCGCGGTGGTGCCTGGCGAGACCTCGAGCACGCGGACCCCACGCGCCTGGCCGTGCGCCTGCGCGGCCAAGGGCGAAAGTTCTTCGCCGCGCGCCGAGATGCCGAGGAGCGGCCGCTTGACCTCGCCGTGCTGCAGGAGCACCGCGGCCACCCAGCTCGCCGTGCGCGCGGGCACCGCGAAGCCGATGTTGCTCGCGTAGGGCAGCATCGCCGTGGTCACGCCGATGACGTTGCCAAAGGCGTCCACCAGCGGCCCGCCCGAGTTGCCGGGGTTCACCGCGGCGTCGGTCTGCACGAGGCCCTCGAGCACCTCGTTCCGGCCGGTCGGCAAGCTGCGGTAGAGCGCGCTGACCACGCCGAGCGTGACCGAGCGCTCGAAGCCGAGCGGATTGCCGATGGCGACGGCGAGCTGCCCCACGCGCAGCGGCAGCGCGTCGGCGAGCTGGAGGCTGGGCCAGCTCGCGGCCACGCCCGACTCGAGGATCCGCAGCACGGCCAGATCGGTGCGCGCGTCGGTGCCGACGATCTCGGCGCGGACCCCGTCTCCGCCGGGCAGCACCACGCGGAGCGCGCGCGCAGGCCCGGCGCGGGCCACGTGGCGGTTGGTGAGGATGCAGCCATCGCCGGCGAAGAGCAGGCCCGAGCCGCCGCCGCGGCCATGCTCGACGCCCACCACCGAAGGCGAGACGCGGGTGACCAGGTCGGCCAGGTCGCTCGAGAGCTGTTGCAACACTGTTGCATTAGCCATGGGCGCGCGGCTCCCGCTTGCCGATGGTGAGAGCAAGCGCGCGCAGCTCGCCCGCGCGGACGATCTTGAGCTGCACGGTCTTGCCCACCGACTGGTCGTCGAGCAGCTCGAGGAGCGCGCCGGGGTGCGCGAGCGCCCGGCCGTCGAAGGCCGCCACGGCGTCGCCGAAGATGAGGCCCGCGCGCGAGGCAGGGCTGCCTGGATCGACCGCCGAGACGAGCAGCGCCGCCGGTTGGCCAAGCTCCTTGGCGATCGCCTCGGGCAGGCGCGCCGGCAAGGTGCTGATGCCGAGATAGCCGCGCGCCACCGAGCCGTGCGCGAGGAGCTGCTGGACCACTCGCTGCACGGTGGCGGCCGGGATCGCCGAGGCCGTGCCACGCAGAAGCCCGGTCGTGTTCAGCGCGACGACCCGTCCCAAGGAGTCCACCAACGCGCTGCCCGAGAAGCCTGGCCGGAGCGCCAGATCCGTCTCCAGATAGCGGTCGATGCGGCCGCCCGCCGGCGAGCGCCACTCGGACTCGGAGAGCGCGCTCACCACGCCAAGCGAGGCGCGCGCCGACTTGCCGGGCCGCGAAATCGCCAGCACCAAGTTTCCCACGCGCACCGGGCCTGCCGCGTCGCCTCCGAGCCACGGCGCCGGCACCAGGTCCAGACCCTCAACCCGCAGCGCCGCGAGATCGGTCCCCTCGTCGCGTCCGATGAGCTGCGCCTTGACGCTGCGGCCATCCTGCAGCCCCACCTCGACCTCGGCGTCATCTTCTGCCTCGACGGTGTGGCTCGCGGTCACGACCACGCCCGCGGCCAGCGCCACGCCCGACGAGGGCCGCCTGCGACCCTCCACCCGCACCACGCTCGGCCCCACGCGCGCCGTCAGCTCCGCCAGCGCGCCCGAGAGTCCCTGCATTGCATCCGTCGCCATCGCTTGCCTCCTTGAGTTCCCGCGATCAGGTCTATCGGCCGCGCGCCGCGGGCACATCGGCGAAAGGGACGGCGAGCCCCCATCCTTTCGGGCAGGGCCAGACAGGCAGGCCTGCTTGTTTTCTGCGCGCGGCGGGCGAGGGGCTTACAACCCGCCTCGTGCCCGCTCGTGTCCTGGTGCTCGGCAAGGATTCGCTCTCGCGCTCTGGCCTCGCCGCGCTCTTGGGCCGTGAGCCGGCGCTGGTGGTGGTCGGCCAGGCGCCGCTCGACGAGCTCGACGCCTGGCTCGCCGCGGCGCCCTGCGACGTCCTCGCCATCGACGCGGGCGCGGGCCTCGAAGGGCTGCACGGGCTGGAGAGCGCGCCACCCGCCGTCGTGCTGGTCGAAGACGAGGCGCACGCGAGCGAGGCGCTCCTCGCCGGCGCGCGCGGAGTGCTGACCCGCGATGCCGAGGGGTCTCGCATCGCGGCCGCGCTGGTGGCCGCCGCGGCGGGCTTGTTGATCCTGGAGCCGCGGCTCTCCTCGGTGCTGTTGCGCCCGCGCGCGACCGCCCAGGCGCTCGGGGAGACCTTGACTCCTCGCGAGGCCGAGGTGCTGCAGCACTTGTCGCTAGGGTTGTCGAACAAAGCGATCGCGGCCCGCCTTGGTATCAGCGACCACACGGCCAAGTTTCACGTCAACGCCATCCTGGCCAAGCTGGGCGCGGGTTCGCGCTCGGAGGCCATCGTGCGGGCGGCGCGCGCGGGGTTGGTGGCTCTTTAGTTGTGGCGCCTCGCAATCAGGGCACCACCCGTGGCCAGATTCGCATTCGACAGCCCGAGTATTGAACCAAGGTCCCATCGCGCGAGGCGGCGAAGTCGAAGGCTCCCAAGGGAGAGAAATACGCGCGACCACACTCGCCGGCCGCCGCCGAGTCGATCCACACCATGTCGGGATCGCCAAAACAGCTCGAATCGCCGCAGAGCTGTCCCCAAGACCCGTAAGCCTGGCCATGGCGAATGATCGACCAGCCGTTCAAGTACATCCGTGGCCTGCTTCGCGGCGGACCGTCTGGATCTTGGAGCCAGTAATATGGGTAAGGCGGGTAGATGATTACCTGTTCCACCGCGACCGCACCGATGAGTCCGTAAGCGTTGTCATTGAAATCCATCGACCCAGGTCCGCAACCCAGAACGGTGCCGTCAGGGCGAAGCCAGAGATACACGCACGGCCCGTGCAGGGTGGAGGATTTCTCTCCGGACACGAGCAAGACGTTACCGCCATAGTCGCTCGCCATCAAGAGCTTTCCAGGACCACCTCCATCCGCACTCGATTGCACCGTGACCTGCCCCGCGGTCGTCCATTCTGGGCTGACCGTAACAAGCGATTCGACCCACCCGCCGTCGGTGTTCGTATCGCTCCGCACGACTGCATATCCGCCTCGCTGATTCGGTGCGAAAACAAACTGTGTCCCGGCGTCCCCTGGGAGGGCAATACTCGAAATCACTACGCCGTTCTCATCCTGCCGGTACGCAACCAGTGCCCCATCCGTTCGCGAGACCCTGCTGAAGCCCGAGGGCTCTGGCCTGAGCGATTCGCCAGCATCAAAGCGAACATCACCAACGATCGTTCCTGCATCTAGATCGATGAACAGGTAGCGAAGACCGGGACGGTGGTCGTGGCGTTGTCCCGCTCGGTGTTGAAACTGAGCGGCGACTTGGTTGAGCTCAATACCATATCAGGCGGCATAAGCAATAGTATTGGACTTATTGTTGAGTAGGTCGTCGTTGGTCTTTAGGTAGGCGATGAGAGCAGGCATTC
>JBBRMA010000100.1:0-14857 GCA_038231075.1 Myxococcales bacterium
GCGCGGCTTTAGGGCTCCCGCAGCAGAAATCCAAAAATGCGAGCGCAGCGAGCCACCGCATGCGGGTGGGCGCCCGTGCCGCGCGGCAGGCCTCTGCCTGCCGGCGGCCGGTACCCTACCGGGTGCTGATTTGACCGGCTTTGGCTGACTACCGGTCGGCGCCCTGGCGGTGCGCCTGCCGCGTCGCCTCGTCGGCGTTGACGAGGCCGTGGCCGGTGAAGCGGTTGATGCGGTGCCGCTCGTCCGCGAAGACCGTGCCGCTGAAGGTCTTGCCGTTGTCGAGCGTCACGGTGATGACCGTGCCGCGGAGGCGATCCGGGTCCTCCTCGGTCGTGCCTTGGATCGGGTTGAAGACCGACATGCCGAAGCGGAAGGCGCCGCCCGCCTTGAACTTGCCGGCCGCGAACGTGAGCGTGAGGGTCGAGGCGTCGGCGCTGACCGCGCGGGTGATGTCCGTCAGCTGCACGCCGTTGGTCTGGCCGATGTGGAACCGGTTCGGGTTCTTGCTGAAGGTGAGGTTGGCTGAGGTGGCGTCGATTGCGATCGTGGCCACCGAGCGGTCGGTGTAGGGCTGCACTGCGAAGCCGAAGTAGCGGCTCCAGCGCACCCAATCGCCCTTGGCGTTGAAGACGACGGGGCCGGCGAACGCGGCGCTCCACGAGCGGTCGTTCGGCATGGGGATGGGCGTCGCGGTGCTCTGCAAGATCCGGTAGAGCGAGTGCGGGCGGAGGCTGCCCGGACCGCCCGCGGCCTGCAGCGCCAGGACGCCGACCGCCGCCACGTCGGGCGCGGCGGCGCTGGTGCCGAAGAAGTTGGGGAAGCCGGTGCCGTCGGAATCAAACCCGAAGAAGGTCGTGTCCACGCCGTCCGCGCCCGTCAGCTGCGGCGTAAAGCGCACGTCCGGCGACGACAAGCGGTTGCCGTTGGTGTCGAAGAGGATGGTGTTGGGGCCGGGCGAGCTGAAGTCCTCGGGGAAGTTCGGGATCGCGTAGTAGGTGGCCGCGATGGCCTGCGCGCCGCGGGCGGCCGGGTGGCCATAGATCGACGGCGCCGACTGGCGCTGGCTGACGCCGAGGCCGTTGTCGTTGATGTACTTGATGTGCCGGGCGGGCCCGCCGTTCACGTTGCCGATGACGATCTGATAGTCGCTGGCGTTGGCGCCGCCGTGCAGCTCGCCGGCGAAGGGCGGCAGATCGACGAACTCGAAGGCCGCATCGGTCACGGTGTTGTCGTCGGTGGTGTAGAACCCGGGGAAGGCGGAGCTGGCGGGGTCCATCCAGTTGCCGTCGACATCGAAGACATAGATGTTGAAATCGGTCTTCACCTTGCCGAGGAAGAACGGCTCGTCCCACTGGAAGCTGATGCGGTTGTCGGTGACCGTGGTGAAGGTCTGGCTGAAGCTCGCGCCGCCGTCGATGCCGCTGAAGTCGTGGATGGTCTGCGGGCGGATGTTGGCCGGAATCTGATCGAGCTTGAGGTTTCCCTTGCCCCGGGCGATCAGCGCCTGCGCCCGGGCGAACGGGACGGGCTGGTAGATCGCTTCATAGGCCTCGAGCCCGTTGTTGCCCGCCGAGGAGAAATAGGCGGCGCCGTCGGCGGCGACCATGTCCACGGACTGGGCGACGACGCCGTCCGAGTACATCGGCTCGTCGAAGTAGCCGACGTCGTCCACGATCACGTCGGCGCCGGCCTGGCGGAGCGCGAGGATCTGGTTGGCGAAGTCGAGCTCGCCGACGAAGGCGGTGGAGAACAGGAGCGACGCGCCGGGCGCGATGTCGTGGATCAGCTGCAGCATGGCGCGGCCCTCGTCGGTGCCGCCCGGGGAGTCTTCCAAGACGTTGACCGCCGAGAGATCACCGCTGGTCACGTCATCGGCCGCGTGGGTCGAGCAGCCGGCGCAGGTGTCGAAGCTATCGGAGATGGCGCCGATCTTGATGCCGGTGCCGTCAAAGCCGCGCGCCTGGGCGAGGTCGGCCTTCTGCAGCGCCACCGCCTGGCTCTGCACGCTGCCGGCGCGGCGGCTCGGGGTGTGCTGCGCGTGCGCCGAGAGGACGCCGAGCACGCCCGCGACCGCGCGCGCCGACGAGAGCGGCAGGTAGCCTTCAATCAGGCGCGGATTGACCCGGCTCTGCGTGGTGAAGCGAAAGCCCAGCGGTGCCTCTCTTGTCCTGGAGCACCGAACAGGTTAGCTGGTCGCAGCTCTGGAGGTTTCTCGATGACGCGCACCGCAGCCGCTCTCTTCGCCTTGCTCCTGGCATCGCCCGCCTCCCGGGCCGACGGCGCCCCCCCTGCGGTCCAGGGCCTCGACGAACTCTACCCGTCGCTCGACGCGCTCTACCTCGACCTGCACGAGCACCCCGAGCTCTCCTCGCGCGAGGAGAAGACGGCCAAGAAGCTGGCAGAGCGGCTGACCGCGCTTGGGTTTGAAGTGACCACCGGAGTTGGCGGCACCGGTGTCGTCGGCGTGCTCAAGAACGGCCAGGGCCCGACGGTGCTGCTCCGGACCGAGCTCGACGCGCTGCCCGTCGAGGAGAAGACGGGGCTGCCCTACGCCAGCAAGGTGACCGCCAAGGATCCGAACGGCAAGACGGTGCCGGTGATGCACGCCTGCGGCCACGACGTGCACATGGCGTCGTGGACCGGCGCCGCGTCGCTCCTGGCTGCGCACAAGGATCGCTGGCGCGGGACGCTCTTGATGGTGGGCCAGCCCGCGGAGGAGACCGTGCACGGCGCCAAGGCGATGCTCGCCGATGGCTTCCTCGCCCGCTTTCCCAAGCCCGACTTCGCGGTGGCGGTGCACGATATTTCCGAGCTGCCGGCGGGCACGGTTGGCTACGTGCCTGGGTACGCGCTCGCCAACGTCGATTCGGTGGATCTGACGATCTTTGGCCGCGGCGGGCATGGGGCCAAGCCCGAGACCACGGTGGACCCGATCGTGATCGCGGCGCGCACCGTGCTGGCGCTGCAGACGCTGATCTCGCGCGAGAAGGACCCGCTCGAGCCGGCTGTCATCACCGTCGGCTCCATCCACGGCGGCTTCAAGCACAACATCGTGCCCGACCAGGTCGCGCTCCAGATCACCGTGCGCACCTACAGTCCCGAGATCCGCAAGCAGATGCTGGACGGGATCTTGCGCATCGCCAAGGCCGAGGCCGCCGCCGCGCTCGCTCCGCGCGAGCCCGAGATCAAGCTCTCCGAGCCGGCCAACGCGACCTACAACGACCCGGCGGTGACGCGGCGGCTCGCGACCATGCTCGGCAGGGAGCTCGGGCAGGGCAACGTCGTCGAGGGGAAGCCCGAGATGATCGCCGAGGACTTCGGCGAGTTCGGCCGCGCGGCGCACGTCCCCTCGGTGATGCTGCGCATCGGCGCCGTCGAGCCCGGCAAGTATGCCGAGGCCAAGGCCAAGGGGACGCCGCTGCCGTCCTTGCACTCGGGGACCTTCGCGCCCGACCGCGAGAAGACCATCCGCACCGGGGTCACCGTGCTCGTGCTCTCGGCGCTCGAGCTGCTCGGCAAGCCGATGGCGGAAAATCGATAATCGCGGACCTCAAGGCACCAGGCGCCAGAGGTGCTGCCAGGCACGCCCCCCGCGATCGATGGCCGAGATCGGCAGGAGCGTCTGCGCTTCGCCCGGAGCGATCGACGTCGGATAGGGGATGAGTCCGCGGGCGGCGAGGCTGCCGTCGGGATCGAAGGTCCGCGTCGGCATCGGCTCGCCGGCAAAGTGCGCGCCGCCGTCTGCCGAGCGGAGGAGCTGGAAGGCGCCGGAGGGCAGGGGATCGGTGGTCGCCCCGGGGCCCAGGGAGAGCTCGCCCTCGGCCGCGCTCGCCTTGGCCAGCGCCAGCGCCAGCGCGTTCCAGAACTCTTCGGTCGGCGCAAAGCCGACGAGCGCGCCGCCGCTGGTTCGCGCCAGGCCCGAGAGCGGCAGCCCGGCGTTGAAGCGGGTCAGGAGCTGCAGGGGGTCAAAGAGCATCACCAGCGCGGCGCGCGGCGTCTTGCTCGCGCGCGACTCGAAGTCAGTGCCGGGCAGCGCGACCAGCGGCTGGTTCGGCCCGCGGAAGTTCACCGAGGGCGGCGCGACCGCGGCCGGCGCGCGGGCCTGTTGATACTTGGGCCGCTTCGGCGCGGGCGGCTCGAGCCAGGCGCTGCGCTGCCGGTCGATGGACTCGCGCGCGGCGGCCGCTTGGGCGGGCAGCAGCTCGTCCAGCCGCGACCAGCTCTTGCCGTTGTCCACCGAGCGGAAGATGAGCCCGCCGCCCACGGTCCCCGCCAGCACGCGCGCCTGCCCCGGATAGCGCAGCGCGGCCTGCAGCGCGGCCAGATCGACGCCGCCGCTGTGGAGCTGCGTGGTGGCGACGGCCGCGAGCTCCGGATAGCGCCGCGCCAGCGAGGCCACCTCGAGCAGCTGATCGGCCGCCACGGCAGTGATCGCGCCCGGCTCGGCGCAGAGCCAGGCCTCGAGCGCGAGCGCCGTCTTGGTCCAGCGCGCGCCGCCGTCCTCGCTCAGATAGACGCCCTCACGCCCGTCGCCATAGCCGTAGGCGCGCGGCGACTCGGGCCTTGGCGAGACCAGATCGAGCACCGTCTGCACGTCGGGCGAGGTGCGATCGACGAGGCCCATCAAGGCCGGGAGCAGATCGCCCCGGTCGGCGCCGATGGAGACGTAGAGCGAGCCCGGCTGTCCGGGAACCGGCGCGATGCTGCGGATGCGCAGGCGCGGACCCTCTGGTTGGCCTCCGGGATCGGTCGGCAGCGCGACGGCCCGATAGGTCCGCCCGTGATCGCGCGAGGCGGCGAGACGCCCGTTGCTGGCCGCGTAGAGCGTCCCATCGGCGCCGAGCGCGGCGGTCTGGACGCGGCCGTTGGCGCCCTCCCACGGGGTGCCCAGCGGCTCGAAGGATTGGCCCGCGTCTTCCGAGAGCCAGAGCCGCGTGGCCGAGCGGCCGTAGAGCACCTTGCCGTCGCGCGGGTCGAAGAGCAGGTCGCGAAAGACCCGCGGCGCGAACGAGCCGCGCAAGGCCCGCTGGTCGCCCGACGGCTCGTCGTCGGAGACCTTGGTGAAGCTCCACTCGCGGCCGCCGTCGCGCGACGACCAGACGCCGCCCTCGGGCTTTGTGACGGTGGCGAGGATGAGCGCGCGGTCGGTGGGGCTGAGGTAGGCGCGCTCGACCGCGACCTCTTCGGCCGACTTGAAGAAGAGCAGCCGCGTCTTCTCGAGCTGCGCCGCGACCGGCTCCAGGCCAGGCCGCGGCGGGGGCACTGGAAGCGCGCGATAGGTGGCGCAGGCAGAAGTGGCAAGCAAGGCGAGGAGCGCAGTGCGGAGCATGGGAGTGCTGACGTTCATTGGACCGTTTTATGCTGGTCAGACCTTTGCGGCGGCAGCGGCGGCGGCGCGGCCATCGCCGTGGGCGGCTGGGGCAAGGACTCGTTGCCCGCCGCATCCACGGTGGCGACGGCAAAGAAGTGATCGTCCGGGATGACCGAGGTCAGCGTCACCTGCGCCACCTTGCCGAGCGAGCGCACCGACTCCCAATGCACCGACTCGGCCGGGCGGCGATAGAGGACCACGTCGGCGATGCGCTCGTCGGCGGGCAGCGTCCACTGCAGCTGCGTGTCCGCGCTCACCGCCCCGCCGAGCGTAATCTGAAGCGGCGCCCGCGGGGCGAAGGCCAGCGACGCGAGGCCCGCGCCCAGCGCCTTGCAGATCCGCGCCGCGTAGGCCACGTCGAAGTGGGCCAGATCGTCGCCATAGGACACAGGGCCCTCGGTGCGCACGTCCTGGTGCTGGCGCCGATAGTTCTCGCGCGACTCCGACAGGCGCAGTGCGGGGAAGCCGAGCTTCGCGAACGACATGTGGTCCGAGCCGCGCGCGATGCGGTCGCGCCGCAGCAGCACCCGCAGCTTGAGGCCATCGACGTAGCGCTCGCCCACGCGCGCCAGGTAGCGGGCCCACTCGCGCGCGCGGCCATCGTTGTCGGTGCCGAGCGCCTCGCGGAGCTTCTTCTCCTTTTCGGTCTCGATGGTCGAGATGGCCTCGGAGAAGATGCGCGCGGTGGCGCTGTCCTTGACGCCGTCCTGCCCCTCCGAGTTGCCGGCGATGTCCACCGAGACCATGGCCAGCACCTCGACTCCCTCGGCCTTGAGCCGCTCGGCCAGGTGCTGCGACCCGAGCAGGCCCTGCTCTTCCCCGGCCACGGCGACGAAATAGAGGGTCACCGGCGGCGACTCCCTGGCCATCGCGTGGGCCAGCTCCAGCGCCATCGAGGTGCCGCTGCCGTCGTCCACCGCGCCCGGCGCGTCGCTCCTGGCGTCGAGCACGTCGGAGGCACGCGTGTCGTAGTGCCCCGTCATCACGATGGCCTGCGCGGCGCGCGCGGCGTCCACTCCGGGCAGCACCGCGCCGACGTTGACGAGCTCGACCGGCGCCGGCACCCGCGGGCTCGCCGGCGCGACGAAGCGGTCCTCGAACGGCTTGAGCCGCGAGCCGTCCGCCTTGGCCAGCGCGGCGAACTCCTGGGCCAGCCAGGCGCGCGCCGCGCCGATGCCGCGCGTCTTCGACTCGACGTCCGAGAGCGTGTTGCGCGTGCCGAACGCCACCAGGCGCGCGACGGTTGCGTGCAAGTGCTCGGGCTGGATGCGCGCGAGCAGGGCGGAGATGCGCGGGTCGCGCCGCTCCTGCCCGTGCGCGGAGGCTCCCGCGCAGAGGAGTGAGACCATGGACCAGGGCAAGAGGGTGCGAGCGGCGCGACTCATGCGGCTCCTTGAGTTGATTCAACCGGCGGGCTTGTCGTCGCAGATGACGACGACATAGTCACCTTCCTTGCCGGGCTCTGCCGACCCGACCAGCCGCAGGCTGCGCCACTCCGCTGTCGCGTCCACGATCAAGCGCCCGTCGGGGGCCCGCACGATGCGGGCGGCCACACCGCCCGGCTGCTTCTCGGCTTCGCGCTCGGCTTCTTCTCGGTTCACGCGACCAGAAGCCTACCTGCTGCCGTCCAGCAGGCAAGCGAGCGGACGCATGCTTTGTCGACTGCAAGAACTCAAAAGAGCCGCAAGAACGACCTTGGAGAGCGGCGGCGCGTGCAGCGGGTGGCGGCGTCCATCAGGCAGACGGTGAGCGCGCGGCGCGCCTTGCCGGTGCGGTTGCGCCCCGAGCGGTGCCAGAGATGGTTGTGGATCAGGACCGACTCGCCCGCCCGCGCGGGAACCAGGATGGCGCCCGCCGCGTCGGGGTTGCGCGCCACCACGTCGTCGGGAATGACGCCGCCAAGCGGTGTCGCCAGCCCCTTGGCGTGGCTCTTTGGCACCAGCTGCAGGCAGCCCGACTCCTCGGGTGCGTCGTCGAGCGCCGTCCAGATCTGCAGCTCCGGGTCGCGCGAGAGTCCCCAGAACGAGCCGCCGTCCTGGTGCCAAGGCAGCTCGGTGCCTCCCTCGGCCGATTTGGTGAAGAGCACGGCGCGGCAGAGCGCGATCTCGGGCCCGATGACCGCGCGCGCGATCCGGCCGAAGAGCTCGTTCTCGAGATAGCTTCGATAGAGCGGGTCGCGCTCGAGCTTTTCAATCTTCCGGTAACTCAAGGACGGCCCGGTATATCCCCGCCCGCGGGGCACCTCGCCATAGCCGCCGGTCGGCGAATCGTGCTGGAAGAACATCCCGGGATAGACCACCTGCCCGAGCATGATCTCGTCGGCCCGGCGGCGCAGGAGCTCGAGCTCTTCCTCGCTGGCGACGGGCCCCAGGCGCGCGTAGCCGTGCTCGGCAAAGTGGGCGAGCGGCTCGTGGAGGGGCAGCGCCTCGGCGCCCGCGCGCAGCATCATCTTGCGTAGCTGACGTCGGTGCCGAGGTACTGCCTGTGCAGCTCGTCGATCTGCTTTCTCACCTCTGTCGAGAGCTGCAGCGCGCAGCCGTCGATGCCGGCGTCGAGCTGCTCCACGCTGGCCGGTCCGAGCAGCACGGAGTCGACGCCGGGCCGCTCGGCGATCCAGGCATAGGCGAGCTGCACGGGGTTGAGTCCGGCTTGAGTTGCAAGCGCCGCATAGCCCTCGGCCAGCTCGGCGAGCCGGTCGCTCAAATAGCGGCGCTGGTACATGGGATTCTTTTCGAAGCGCGCCCCCGCCTTGCCCTTGCCGGCCAGCACGCCGCCGGCGAGCGGATTGTAGACGGTGGTGTGGATTCCAAAGCGCTTCGCAAAGGCGAAGTATTCGAGGTCGAGCTGCTGGATGAGCAGGTTGTAGAGCACCTGCGAGACCCGCGGCGGCTCAAAGGAGCGGGCCTTGCACAGGTGCACCATGTCGCAGATCTGCCACGAGGCGTAGTTCGACACCCCAAAGGCCCGTATCTTCCCCGCCGCGCGCGCGCGCTGCAGCGCCTCGAGGGTCTCTTCGATCGGCGTCTTTGGATCGGGCGCGTGCAGATAGTACAGATCGACGTGGTCGCGCCCCAGCCGCTGCAGGCTCTCATCGAGCGCGGCCGCCACCCGCGCGGCCGAGAGCCCCTCGCGCGCGGTCATCTTGCCGATGCCGCACTTGCTGGCGATGCGCGCCTCGGGCTGCGAGCGGAGCGCCCGCCCGACGATGCGCTCGGACTCGCCGTCATTGTAGACGTTGGCCGTGTCGAAGACCGAGAGCCCCCGCTCGAGCGCGCGGGCGATGATGCGCGCCGACTCGTCGGCCGTGGTGCGCTTGCCAAAGTTCATCGTGCCGACGACCAGGGTCACTGGCGCGCCGGCCGGGCGAGGGCTCAAATAGCTGTCGGTTGCCATTGGCAGGAGCATACCAATCCAATCAAGGGTCTGCGATCTTCAGGAGCTGCTTTCCTTGATTCTCGCCTTTGAAGAGACGCATCAGCGTCGCCGGCGCGTTCTCGAGCCCGTGCTGCACGTCGATCTTGTCCTTGAGCTTTCCTTCTTTGATCCAGCCGGCCAGGGCCGCGCCCGCCTCCGCCGCGCGGGGCAGATAGTCGAAGACGAGAAACCCTTCCATCCGGCCGCGCTGCAGCAACAGGTTCAGATAGTTCTTGGGCCCCGGCGGCAGCTCGGCGGCGCTGTAGCGCGCGATGGCTCCGCAGATGATGACGCGCCCGTTGCGGGCCAGGCGCGCGAGCGCCGCGTCGAGGATCTCGCCGCCGACGTTGTCGAAATAGACGTCGATTCCCTTGGGGCAGAGCTCGCGCAGCCGCTTGCCCACGTCCTCCGCCTTGTAATCAATGGCGCCGTCGAACCCATACTCATCAATCAATGACTTGCACTTCTCCTTGCCGCCGGCGATGCCGATGGCGCGGCACCCTTTAATCTTTGCGATCTGCCCGACCGCCGAGCCGGTGGCGCCCGCCGCGCCGGAGACCACCACCGTCTCGCCGGGCTGCGGCTTGCCGATGTCGAGCAGGCCGAAGTAGGCGGTCATGCCGGTCATCCCGAGCGCGCTCATCGCGGTCTCGATGGGAACGCCAGCAGGCATGCGGCTCGGCGCAGATTCGGCGCCGGGCTTGCCGATCGCGTAGTCCTGCCAGCCGAACAGCCCTTGGACGAGCTGGCCGGTCTCGTACTTTGGATTCTTTGATTCAAGCACCTTGCCGACCGCGAACGAGCGCACCACCTCGCCGATCTTGACGGCGGGCAGATAGGTATCGCCGCCGATCCAGCCGCGCTGCGTGGGATCGCACGACAGGTACAGGTTCTGCACCAGGAGCTCGCCGTCGCTTGGGACAGGCAGCTCGCTCTCCACCAGCTTGAACTCGCTGCCGTTGATCATCCCCTGGGGCCGGCTGGTCAGGAGCCACTGCCGATTCGTCCGTTTGTCCATTGTCGCCTCCGCTGCGCGCGCATCCTGGCACGGCTGTGGATAACCTGCCCTCATCGAGGTGGCCATGGGAGTGCAGACGCAGTGGATCCGCTGCGGAGCCGCAGCGGAGGGGCTCGCCTGCCCGTCGTCTCTCTGCCAGACATTGGGGAGGATGGGAAAAGGGAACCCAGTGAGTCAGCTTGAGTCTTCAAACGCGACTACCTGACATCTCTTTCACCCCTCCCAATGTCAGTCAGATCGGCAGATAGGCCGCCGGCAGGCCGTGGGTCGGTCGCGGCTTCAGGGCTCGCGACGCAAACTCTCAAGCTGCGAGCGCAGCGAGCCACCCCGGTCGGGTGGGCGCCCGTGCCGCGACCGGCCCTCTGCCTGCCGGCGGCCGGTACCTACCGGTGCTGATTTGACTGGCATCAGGACTCGCCGCCCAACCAATGGACCTTCTCTTCGGCGAACTCTTCGTGCGCCTGGCCGAGATAGAGCGTGACGCGGGTGTGCAGCGCGCGCGCGGGCCTTCCGTCGAGTCGGCAGCGGGCCAGCGACTCCACCTTGCCCTCGCAGAACTCGTGCGGAAAGCGCCAGCAGGAGATGTCGCCGGTCACGCCTGACCCGGCGCCGATCTCGAGCACGTAGCGCACCGGCGCTTTGATCACCTGCGCCAGCGTCGGCCCGG
The DNA here is from genome assembly GCA_038231075.1 of Myxococcales bacterium. Lineage (GTDB taxonomy): Bacteria > Myxococcota > Myxococcia > Myxococcales > 40CM-4-68-19 > JBBRMA01. The sequence goes on from JBBRMA010000100.1 coordinate 10,471, forward strand.
GCGGCAGCCACGAGGCCAGCACCAGCTCGGGCCGGAGCTTTTTGATCGCCGCCCGCGCCTCGAGCTTGAGTACGTCTTGAGTCAACTCAATCCCACTCACGCGCGCCCGGCGGTGCTCGCGCTTCTCAGCCGCGCTCATCCGCGCCGCCGGCTCCTCCCACGCGCCCGAGTCGGTCACTTGAATGCGCAGGTCGGGCGCGATGCGCGCGAGCGATCGGCCGAGGTGCCCATCTCCCGCGGCCACTTCCAGCACCCGCGCGGCGCCCGTCGCGCGAATGGTGGCGGCGAGCGCGCGCAAGAAGGGCGCGGTGGGCAAGAGATAGACGGGCCCGAGCGGCGTCAGCTCGGTGATCCAGGCCAGCTCTTGCGCCGGCAGCGCGGCCAAGGCCGCATCGAGCGCCGCTTGCGGAGGGACCCGGCGCGCGCCTTTGGAATCCCAGATCAGCCGCGCCAGCGCAGCGCGGGCCGCGATGCGACGGGCGCCACCTCCCCGATCAGGGAAGCCCAGGCGCGCCTCGGCCGCGGCCGCCATCCGGTCAGCGCTCATGCCGCGCGCGTCAACCGGCGCTGCACGCAGGCGCCCAGGCGCGCGATGCCTTGCGCGATCAGCTCCGGCGGCCGATTGGAGAAGTTGAGGCGCAGGGTGCTGCGATCGGGGCCGTGCGGATAGAACGGCGCGCCCGGCACGAAGGCCACCTTCTCGGCCATCGCGTCCACCAAGAGCTCCTCGGCGTCGAGGCCGTGCGGCAGGCGCACCCAGACGAAGAGGCCGCCCTCGGGACGCGTATAGGTGGTCCCGGCCGGAAAGCTGCGCGCCACCGCCTCCAGCATGGCGTTGCAGCGGGCGCCATAGAGCGCGCGCAGCTGACTCAAGTGTCCGTCATAGTCAAAGGTCTCTAAGAGCCGCGCCGTCGCCCGCTGGGCCAGCGTGCCGCAGTGCAGATCGGCGGCCTGCTTGGCGATGGTGAGCGCCTTGATCGTCCGCTCGTCGGCCACCACCCAACCGAGGCGCAGGCCGGGCGCCAGCGTCTTCGAGAAGGTGCCGAGATAGATGACGTGCGCGCGCGGGTCGAGCGAGGCCACCGAGGGAAGCCGCGTGCCCGAGAAGCGCAGCTCACCGTAGGGATCGTCTTCAATCAGCGTCACGCCCTTCTCGGCGGCCAGCCGCGCCAGCTTGATCCTCCGCTCGAGCGAGAGCGTGGTGCCGCTCGGGTTCTGAAAGGTCGGCACGAGGTACACGAGCTTGATCGGCTTCTCTTGCAAGAGGCGCTCGAGGTCGGAAACGCGCATGCCCTGCGCGTCGCTCTGCACCACCTCGAAGTCGGCGCCGTAGGTGCCAAACGACTGCAGCGCCGCCAGGTACGAGGGCCCCTCGACCGCGACCCGATCGCCCGGGTCGATGAACGCCTTGCCCACGAGGTCGATGCCTTGCTGCGAGCCGGCGGTGATCAGCACCTGCTCGGCCGTCGCCTGCAGTCCCTGGGCGCTGACCCGCGCGGCGATCCAGGCGCGGAGCGGGCCATAGCCTTCGGTCGGACCATATTGCAGCGCCTGCGCGCCTTGGGTGGCGAGCACGTCGGCGTGCGCGGCCGCGATGGCGGCGACCGGGAACGACTCCGGGGCGGGCAGCCCGCCGGCAAACGAGAGCACGTCGGGCCGCTCGGTGACTTTCAGGATCTCCCGGATCGCCGAGGCCTTGATGTTCGCCATGCGGACGGCAAGCTGCGCGCTCATTCGGATTGCTCCTTCCGGCGGCGCCGCGTGGGCGCCGCCTCCTCTTCGTTGGCGAGGGGCAGCGGCACTTCCGTCGATTCCTTGACGGCGGCCAGCACGATGGTGGTCTGCGTGCGCGTCACGCCGGCGATGCGCCGCAGCGTGTCCGAGATCAGCTGGTCGAGCGTCTCGGTGTTGCGCGTCACGACCTTCAGCACGTACGAGTCGACGCCGGCGACGCGGTGGCACTCGAGCACCTCGGCGATCTCCTGCATGCGCCGCGTGAACGCCTCATGGTGCCGCGGGTGCGAGATGCGCACGCCGATGAAAGCGCGGATGTCGTTGCCCATCTGCCGCGGGTCGAGCCGCGCGACGAAGGACTTGATGGCCCCCGACCCCTCGAGCTTCCTGATCCGGTCGGCGACCGAGGGCTGCGAGAGTCCGACCGCCTGGGCGATCTGCATCTGCGTGCTGCGCGCGTCCCGCTGGAGCAGGTCCAAAATCCTATAATCTATAGGGTCCAGCTCCATTTTTTTATCAACCTAGTCTTGGCTGCTGCAAATATCTGTTCGGATATAGGTCTTGCGCGCGTAGTCGTCAAGCGCGTTAGAACCCGCTCCATGCTCACCCTCCTCGCGTCCCTGGCCGCAGCAGCCGCACTCACCGCCGAGCCCATCGAGCTTCCCGGCGGTCCCCCGGTCGGCATGGACTACCTCGTCTTTGACGGCTCGACCGGCCACCTCTGGGTTCCCGCGGGCAACACCGCGCGGGTCAATGTCATCGACACCAAGAGCGGCAAGCTCGAGGGCGTCGAGGGCTTTGCCACCAAGAAGGGCGAGCGCGGCGTGGCCGGCCCCACCGCGGGCACCGCCGGCCACGGCCACGTCTTCATCGCCAACCGCGCCGACCAGTCGCTCTGCTCGTTCGACGCCAAGACGCGCGAGAAGAAGGGCTGCGCCACGCTCGACTCGTCGCCCGACGGCGTCTTCTACGTCGGCCACTCGCACGAGGTGTGGGTGACCACGCCGCGCGACAGCAGCATCGTCGTCGTCTCGGTGAAGCACGCGAACAAGCCCAAGGTGACGCACACCATCAAGCTCGACGGCGAGCCCGAAGGGTATGTCGTCGACGAGAAGCGCGGCCTCGTCTACACGAACCTTGAGGACAAGGACCTGACGCTGGCCATCGACGCCAAGAGCCGCAAGACGGTGGCCACCTGGAAGCCCGCCTGCGGCGAGAAGGGGCCGCGCGGCCTCGCCCTCGACACCGAGCGGCGGCACCTGTTCGTCGCTTGCGGCGCCGGCGGCGTGAAGGTCCTCGACGCGGGCAAGGACGGCGCGGTCATCGGCGAGCTGAAGACCGGCGCCGGCGTCGACAACATCGACTACCTCGAGAAACGCCACCTGCTCTACGCGGCCAGCGGCAAGGACGGCCTGTTGACCATCGGCGAGGCCAAGGAGACCGGCGCGATCGAGGAGTTCGCCACCGCCAAGACGGTCGCGGGCGGACGGACGGTGATCATCGACGGCGATGGCACCGCGTACGTCCCGGACTCGAAGGGCGGCAAGCTCTGGAAGGTGAAGCTGCCCGAGTAGCGGCAGAATACAAACAGTCCTGCTTGTTTGTTTGTGGGACCCCAGCGCCGCGTCCAACTCGACCTCGAGGCCGACCGTCTCGAGGCCCAGGGTGCGCGCTGAATCTGGCGGCCTTCCGCGGCATCTGTGCGAGCCAACCGCGGAGGTCTCGATGAAGCTCTACTTCAGCCCAGGCGCCTGCTCTCTCTCTCCTCACATCGCGCTGCGCGAGGCCGGACTGCCCTTCGACCTGGAGAGGGTCTCGCTCAAAGAGAAGAAGACGCAGGGCGGAGAAGACTTCCTCGCCATCAACCCGAAGGGCGCGGTGCCGACGCTGCGGCTGGACGGCGGCGAGATCCTCACCGAGGGCGCGGCCATCGTGCAGTACATCGCCGACCAGAAGCCCGAGTCGAACCTCGCGCCCAAGGCCGGGACCCTCGAGCGCTATCGCCTCGCCGAGTGGCTGAACTACATCGCCACCGAGCTGCACAAGGGCTTCTCCCCCATCTTCAAGGGTGACGACGCGGCCAAGGCGGCGGCGAAGGCGGCCTTCATCCCCAAGCTCGAGTACGTCGGCAGGCAGCTCGCCGGCAAGCCGTTCCTGCTCGGCGACCAGTTCACCGTGGCCGACACGTATCTGTTCACCATCCTCACCTGGGCCAAGCACAAGGACGTGCCGATGCCGGCCAACCTGAGCGCGTACTACGAGCGCATCCACGGAAGGCCGTCGGTGAAGGCCGCGCTGGAAGCGGAAGCGGCAGCCCGCACCCGGATCTAGGGCGTGTCCGCACTAGCGCCCCCTTGATCCTCGCGACAGGTTCCCGCCTGCCCGCGGCCTATTTGCCAGACATTGGGGAGAATTTGAAAAGGGAATCCAGTGAGTCATCTTGAGTCTTCAAACGCGACCACCTGACGTCTCTTTCCACCCCCTCCTCCCAATGTCAGGCAAATAGCCAAACAGGCCGCCGGCAGGCAGAGGCCCGTCGCGAGGATCAAGGGCTCCCGCGGCAAGAAATCCGATCGCTGCGAGCGCAGCGAGCCACCTCACGCGGGTGGGCGCCCGTTCCGAGCGGCGGGCCTCTGCCTGCCGGCGGCCGGTA
>JBBRMA010000101.1:0-14627 GCA_038231075.1 Myxococcales bacterium
CGCCTCTACCCACCCCACTCTCACTGACGGCAAGCACGAATCTGGGCCGCCGGCCGCCCCCGGCCCGCCGCGTGGATTATGGCCTCCCGCGCCAAGAAATCCGATCGATGCGCGCGCAGCGAGCCACATTACGCGGGTGGGCGCCCGTTCCGCGCGGCGGGCCTCTGCCTGCCGGCGGCCGGTGGCTATTTGCCTGGCATTCGCCTCAATACCCTAATTGGGATTGGCGCGGCTTGCCGTACTTGTCGAGCGGATTCACCGGCGGCTGCCGGTCGCCGCCCACGCTCAGCTCGACCGGGTTCCCCTCGCGCGTCAGGCTGCCGTCCTTGCCCACCGAGACCTTCAGCCGCGTCGCCTGGGACGCGCTCTCGTGCCAGATCTCGAGGTCATAGTCGCCCGGGATGACTCCGCGGATGGCAAAGGAGCCCTTGCCGTCGGCCTGGGCATAGTACGGAGTATCGACGACGACGATATATCCAACCATGGCCGCGTGGATGTTGCAGAGCAGCTGGACCACGCCGGGCTTGTCGAAGGTGACGCTCGCCTCGCCAGGCGCCTTGTAGAGTCCAGTGTCGAATTGCTTGGAGGCGCTGAGCGAGAAGACGTTGTGGGCGAGCGGGTCCTCGTTCTTGAACGCCACCGCCGTACCGACCGGCACGGCCAGGACGCGCGGAAGAAAGCCCTTGTTGCGCTGGCTGACCACTTTGTCGGTCGCCGGAGCCATCCGCGGCATGCGGCCGTTGAGCCGCCTGAGCGTGACGATGGCGCCGCCGGGGCCCGCGGGGCCTCCACCGGAGATGGTTCCCTCGACGGAGACGACTCCGCGGCGGCGTCGGCGCGCCTCGGTCTTCTCGCCCTCCGCTGCGGGCTTCTGGTCGGCGCCGGCCTCGGCCTTGGGTTCGTCTTGAGTTGACTCACGCGGCGCAGGCAACTCAGCCGCCTGCCCACCGGCCCTGGCGCGCGCGTCGGCGGCATAGGGGCGCACCACCTTGTCCACCTCGGCGTCGAGGTTCTTGAGCTGCAGCAAGGCCTCCCACTTCTGGGCCGCGACCGCGTACTCACCACGGTCATAGGACTGCTTCCCCTGCGCGAGCAGATTGAAGAGCAGGTATTGCCGCTCGGCCAGCGCCTTGAACGCCAGATCTTGCGGCGTGCGCACCGAGAGCGGCAAGGGCATCTCCGTCCCGGGCCACGCCGCCGGGTCGGGAGCCGCCTTCTTGCCGTTGTCACGTCCCAGCGCCGACGCGGCGATCAACAGGGAGACCGCCGAGAGTCGATAGCCGATGGCCGATAGCCGCATGTTGTTCCTCAGAAGCTCAACACCAACGACGAGGTATAGACGTTGTTCGGCACCTGCGGCGCGCCTTCGAGCTCGCGGTTGAAGAGCGCCTCGCCCTTGAGTGCCAGGGAATCGAAGATATCAATGCGCAAGCCAGCAGCGACGGCGTCCACGGTGATCGGCGTGAAGCCCTCGAACTGCGCGTGGCGGCGGGAGTAGCGACCATAGGGAGTGATCTTCTTCAAGGCGCCAAGCTCGACCGGCAGCGCGAGCGCCGCGGTGCCGTAGTAGCCGTCGGCGTGGAAGCCGCTCACCGCGGTCTGCTGCCCGAGGCCGTTGTCCTTGTCGCCCGCGCCGGCGAACTGATCGATCTTGACCCACTCGCCCGTCAACGCGAGCCAGCCGAGGATGAGCCGCGCGTCGGCGCCAAAACCGCGCTGGGCCACGTCTTGATTGTGCTGGTCGTTGCGCGGGCCGTAGAAGGCGCTGCCGCCGAGCTTGAGCTCGACCTTGCGCAGATTGACCTCGACGCCGAGCCGGCCGCTGACCACGGGCACGCCGGTCAGGCTGGCGCTCTGTGGCTGCAGCGTGTCCACCAGCGTCCCGCCGTTGGTGGCCGCGACGTTGAGCGAGATCGCGGACCACAGCGGAGTGATCTGCAAGCGATAGAACGCCTTGACGCCGAGGGGTTGGCCGGTCGTATAGCGGGCCAACAACGACGGAGTCACGCCGGTGCGCAGGTTGGCTTCGTTCTCGAGATATTCGACGCCGAAGACCGAATCGAGCTTGCCGGCGAAGAGCATCAGCTCCTGGCCGGCAAAGGGCTGCACGCGCGCGAAGGCCTGCTCGACCAGGACGCGGGTGCCTTCGCCGTCGCTTGAGTTGAAGCGCGGCAGGAGCTGGGTGCGGGCAAAGAGCAGCACGGGCCAATCGGATGGCGCATAGCGGATATCAAGATCGACGGTGTTGATGAGGAAGGAAGCGCGGCCCCCGATATTGACCGTGTGGGGCAGAAAGCCGTTGGTGAAGCGGCCGCCCGCGTTGGTCGAGGCGACGTCGCCCCTTGAGTTGACCATGGGAGCAAAAGTATCAACCCCATAGTCGGCGGGCAGCCGCTCGTCGCCTGCCGGGAAGCTGGTGCCGTCGCCTTGGGCGCGAGCAAAGCCGATGTCGATATATCCGTTGATTCGGAGCGCGGGCGTGGCCGCTGCGGCGGTCGCCGGCGAATATCCAGGCGCTGCCGTGGGGTTCGACGCGGCAGCGGCGGCGGCCTCTTCCAAGAGCTCGTCGTCGTCGTCGTCGATCGCCGCGGGGGCTTGCTGGGCGCGGACGGGAGCGGCGAGCAGCGCTGCGAGGGCCAAGGAAGCGAGAGCGCGCATCACGGTCCGACGGCCTTGTCGTTATAGGCCAAGAGAGAGCACGTCAAATAGAGCGCAGCGTCATTGATGAGCGTGCCCGGGATCTCCCGCTCGACGGCCGCCTGCGAATCGAGCCAGCGGCAGCTCTGCGGAAATCCCGCCGGGTCCTGAAAGCAGCCTGGGTTGACCGCCACCCGCAGAAGATATTGCGCGGCGTCGGCGCGGGCTTCGATCTGGGCCGCTATCGGGGGCACCAGCGGCGGCGTGACCGTCGAGCCGGCGCCCGCGGCCGCGGAGAGGAGCTGCGCTTTGAGCGCGGGCCGGCTCGAGGGGACGAAGATGCCGGAGCCCGACGGAATGAAGGCCGTGTAGAGATGCCAGAAGCTGCCGAACTGGGGCAGGTTGCCGGTCACTCGCGCGGGAGTGTTGGAGAAGAGCGGACCCGTCCCGCCCACATTCGGCAGCCCCAGGCGCACGAGCGAGCCGTCGTCGGCGCGCAGGCCCAACTCGAACAGCGCCGCCTCGTCGATGACGTTGTTCTGGGGATTCCAGGTGAAGCGGTTCTTGCCGAAATCGATATAGGAGACGACCTCGCCGTCGACATATCCCTGGGCATAGTTGATGGGCAGCGGGTCGCCGAAGAGGGGCCGCACTGTGGCGTCCGAGCCGCTGCCCTCGGCCAGGTGCACGTCGGGCGGCGCGAGGACGCAGAGGGTGCCGCGGCCCTGGATGATGGGATATCCGGAGTCGAGGACCTGCTTGGCGCTCTTGAAGGTGCTGGCGTCGACGTCGGCGGGAAGGACGAAGTAGTTGATCTGCCAATAAGGAGAATAGAAGCGGGTGCGGGTGCCGACCGAGAAGATGGCGGCGGTGCCGGCCGCGAACTGCGGCGTGCCATTCGAGAACCCATTGATGGCGACATAGAGAGGCTGCACCCAGACGGCGGCGAAGTTCTCCCAGACTTCGGTGGTTGAGTACGCGGCCGTGTGCCCCTCGCTGAAGGCGGGAAAGACGGTGAGGCCGTCGCGGTCGGCCCGCTCGGCCAGGCTCGCGTCGCTATAGGGCGGCGAGAGATAGGGCAGCGCTTGCGTGCGCAGGGTGATGAAGTTGCTGGCGGGGATCCCCGCGAGGGACTTGCCCGCCTGCGCGGCGCTCCGCAGATCCTCGACCGTCCAGAGCTTGCTCGGGGGCGGCGAACCCTGCGACCCGGTGCAAGAGCCGAGCGCGCCTGCGAGCAAGACCCCGAGTGCGAGAGGACAAGTGCGGGCGGCGAGTGCCTTCATTTCGTGATCACCTGCTGCGGATTGGTCGGGTTTGACTTGCCGGTGGCGCCGGCCTGGACCGCGGCGTTGAAGCGCCTCTCCTCGTCGCGGATGTCCTCGGCGAAGAGGTGCTCCATCGTTCGTGAGAGCGCGGCCGAGGCCCCGTCGAGGAAAGGCGCGAGCGCCAGGCCGAACTCGGCCGCCGACTGGAAGCGCGCGTCGGGCTCGAGCGAGAGCACACGGCGCAAGATGCGCGAGGCGGGCTCGGGCAGCGCCAGGATCTTGTCCGCCTCTTCGGTGCCGGGCCCCTGCGCGGCGCGCAGCAACAGCTCGTAGCTGTTGTCGCCGGTGTAAAGCGCCTCGCCGGCGATCGCGTAGTACATGACGAGGCCGAGCGAGAAGAGGTCGCCGCGGCTGTCCACGCCCGCGCCGCGCGCCTGCTCGGGCGACATGAAGCGCACGTTGCCTTTGACGACGCCGTGCTGGGTCTGCGTCAGGCGCCCCTCGGCCTTGGCGATGCCGAAGTCGATGAGCTTCACCTCGCCGCGGGCCGACACCAGGATGTTGTTGGGCGAGACGTCGCGGTGGACGATGCCGAGCGACTTCCCCCCGTCGCCGACGCGGCTGTGCGCGTACTCGAGGGCTTTGAGCGTCTCGTGTGCGATGAAGTAGACCTGGGCGGGGCTGATGGTCTTTCCGTCCAGCTCCAGCGCGCGCCGGGTGAGGCGGCCAAGGTCCCTGCCGAGGATGTACTCCTGGGCCAGGAAGTACTCCTCGCCTACTTTGCCGAAGTCGAAGACGGGCACGATGTTGGAGTGTACGAGCGAGGAGGCCAGGTTGGCTTCGTCGATGAAGGCGCTGACCACGGTCGGCTCGCGCATCATCTCGGCGCGCAGGCGCTTGACCACGAAGGTCCGGCGGAAGTTTTCGGCTCCGAAGGCGACCGCGGTGTAGACCTCGGCCATGCCGCCTTCGCCCAGGCGGTCGAGCAGGAGATAGCGGCCAAAGACGTTCTTCTGCGCGGGCAGCTGCACCGCCGCGAGGCTGACCGCGGTGACGTCGTCGGTGCCCGGCTGGAAGGCCGGGTTGGTGCTGCCGAGAGGCCCGTTGCCGAGCGGCGGCGTCGGCGTCAGCTGCTGCGAGATGCCCGCGCCTTGCGGCAGCAGCATCGGCGCCGACTGGCCGCTCGGGAGGGGCAGATGTTGCAGATTGGGATTGGACTGGCCTGCGCCGAAGGCCAGCTCGGGCGGGCGCGCACCGCGCACGGCGACCACGGCCGCCGCGAGGAGCCCGGCGGCGATCAGACCCCAGAGGACCACCTTGGTGGCGAGCGAGTCGCGCACTTCGTCGGCGTGGCCCGGCGAGGCCATCACCCAGAGCGTCAGGCCCGGCACCAGCTCCTGCGTGGCCACCGCCCAGCTGCCATCGGGGGCGACCAGGGGACTCGCGGCGCCCCGGTCAGCCGCGGCCTGGAGCAGCTCCTTGCCCTCGCCCACGGCGACGAGCGTGCTGTGCCCGTCGTGCAGCACCAGCGGCCCGCCGGCGCGCGTGGCCAGCTCCTTGGCGATGGCTTCATCGAGGGGCCGCGCCAGCACCAGCACCGCGTTCGCGGCCCGGCCCGGAGAGTCCACCACCGCCGCCGCCGCCAGATACGGCCAGTTGTTCTTCGAGCGCGCCGGAACCACCGCGGCGGTCTGCCGGCTCTCGCGCGCGGCGCGCACCAGGCGAGCGACGTCGAGGTCGGCGGCGCCCATTCCTTCGCCTTCGACCAGGTCGAGCGCGTCGCCGGTCAGCGCGACTCCATAGACGCGAAACTCGCTCCGCACCGGCTGCCACCAAGGCTCGTTCTGGAAGCCGTCGCGCAGCGTCGGCGCGTCGTAGGCGGAGAGCTGCGCCCGCAGCTGGGGCAGCGCGGCCGCGTTGTTCGCCTTGCCGGCGAGCTGGTCGAGCCTGGCGCGGAGGCCGTCGCGGGCGGCGTCGCGCGCGTTGGCCGCGAGCCGCGTGGCGAACGCCTGCGCCCTCTGCACGTGGGTGCGATCGATGGCAATCGTCCCGAGCGCGCCCGCGAACACGAGCACGGCGGCCAGGACCCAGAGCCACCTCGGGAGCTTCAACATGACCGGCGGAGTCTCGCACACCCCCGCCGGGGCCGCCCAATTCTTGGCGAGTGCGGCGGCCAGGCCCTGCCAGGACCGCCCTACTTCACCGCGTAGAGGTATCCGTCGTCGCTCATGGCGTAGACCGAGCCATCGGCGCCGATGGCCGGCGACGAGTTGACCTGGCCGCCCGCCTTCACCTGCCAGACGAGGTTGGCGTTCTTGACGGCATAGAGGTAGCCGTCCATCGAGCCGAAGTAGACGGTCCCGTCCGCGCCCACGGCGGGCGAGCTGACGACGCTGCCGGTGCCGTAGGCCCACTTCACCGAGTGCTTGACCGGGTCGATCGCGTACAGGCCGTCGGCGTGGCCAAGGTAGATGGTCCCGTCGGGCCCCTGCGCTGGCGAGGAGACGCCGAGGTTGTAGCGAAGCTCCTCGTCGGCGCTGACATTGGCGCTCAGCGGCGGGACGCCCTTGACGCCCTTGGTCGGCCCGATCAGCACCGACCAGAGCTGCTTCTTGGTGGTCTTGGCGTCATAGGCCGTCAGGCGCGAGTAGAACTGGTACGCGCCCGCGCTCCCCTGGCGCCAGCCGAGCGAGGCGATGACCTTGCCGTCGCTCGTGATCATCGGCGCGTTCTTGGCGTAGGTCTGCACGCCCGCGACGGACAGGGCCGGGTCTTGCGCGCTCCAGGCCACCGTGTGCGCGTTCTCGTCGAGCGCCCAGATGCTGCCGCCCGAGGTCCAGAAGGCGACCCGGTCGGTGGTGAGCGCCGCGCCGTGGGTGAAGTTGTTGCTGGTCTTCGGGCTCAGCACCAGGTCGAAGAGCTTCTTGGCGGTCTGGTTCCACGAGCCGACCTTCGAGGCATCCTCATTCATCAAGTAGAGGTTGCCGTCGTAGTCGATGGCCGGGGCGGAGTCGAAGCCGTCGATGCGCTTGCCGAACGAGTCGTAGCCCGCCGGCGTGTTCTGCCAGGAGATGGTGCCCTTGGTGCCCTCGTCGAGGATCTTGAAGAACTGGGGCAGATCGGCGCCGGTCCCGTGTGCGTGGACGAAGAAGTGGCCGCTCTTGACCACGGTGATGTCGCTCTCGGCCGAGGCGAGCATGGGCTCGCCAACGGGCGTCTTCCACTTCACGCCCAGCGTCGTCGGGTCCACCGCGTAGACGTTGCCGTCGCCGCCCACCTGGAAGATGGTGCCGTCGGCGCCGAGCGAGGGCGAGGCCTGGTACGTGCCGCAGCGCCAGACGCCGGAGAGGCTCTTGCAGGGCGCGGGCGTCGAGAGCTTCACCTTGCGCGCCACGCCCTTGTTGTTGCTCGTGTCGATGGTGGAGAGGCCGGTGTTCCCGTTGTCGTGGTGGAACTTGGGCCACACGCTGGCCCCGTACTGGGGCGGCGGGGGCGGCGGCGCGGTCTGCTTGATGACGATGGTGAGCGTGACGGTCGCGCTGCCCGCCGCGCCCGCGTCCACGTTGACGGTCTGGGTGCGGGTGCCGGCGACGCCTTGGAGGCCGAGGGCGATGGTGGCGAAGACGCTGCTGCCGCCATGGACCGTGCCGCTGCCCGGCGCGACGGTGATGGTGGCGTCGTCGGCGGCCGCGGTCCAGGTGAGATCCAGGCCGCCCGAGTTGCCGATGGTGATGGCCTGCGGCGACGGCGCCGTGCCGATCTCGGCTGCATAAGTGAGCGAGAGCGGCGAGACGGTGAGCGCGGCCGGCGTGGGCGGCGGAGGCGGCGCTGCCGAGGCGGTGATGGTCACGGGGACCAAGGCGCTGCCCGCGGCGCCGGCGCTCACGGTGATCTTCTGGCTGCGGCTGCCCGCGGCGGCCGGAGCGTCCACCGTGACGGCGACGGTTGCGGTCTGACCGGGCGCGAGCGTTCCCGACGCGGGCGCGGCCAGGTGCATCCGCGCATCGTCATCGGTGGCCTGCCAACTGAGCGCGCTGCCGCCGGTGTTTGCGAGCGTGATCTGCTGCGCGGCGGGAGCGTTTGGCACCTGCGAAGAGAAGGTCAGCGAGGCGGGCGTGACCTGGAGCTTTCCCGGCGGAGGGGGAGGAGGCGCCGGCGCGTTGACCACGCCGCCGAGCGAGATGGTGGTGGGCCCGTCGGAGGCGTTGTTCGAGACCAGGACCAGGCCGCCGTTGACCCGCAGCGGCGTCGCGGCGGTCGGTGAGAAGGCGACGTCGAGGGTTGCCGACTGGCCGGAGGCCAGGTCCAGCGCCGCGAAGGTGCCGTTGAAGGACGAGTCGCTGTCGGGCGCGAAGTAAGGAGCGCTCACGTGGCAAGGGCCGTTGCCCGTGGACTTGAGCGTCACCGTCTGGTGCTGCGACTGGCCGGGGTCGAGCGGCCCGTAGTCGAGGCGGAGCGGATCGGCCTGCAGCGTGCAGACGGTGGGCACGGGCTTGGCGATGCCGTTGCCCGAGAGCTCGAAGGGCAGCGTCGAGCAGACCGGGCAGGCGATGAGCAGGCCGCCCTCGCGCGCGCCCGCCACCGTGGGCGCGAAAGTGACCATCACTTGCTGGCCGGCGTGCGGCGCGATCGAGCCGATCTCGCCGGCGGGCGAGACCGTGAAATCACCCAGCGCCGCCACGTTGACGCTGAGGTCGAGCGCCACTGGCGAGCCGTTGGTCACGGTGACAGGCAGCGTCTTGAACGAGCCGACTTCAACGTCGCCGAAGTCGAGGCGCGAGGGCGAGGCGGTCAGCGTCGGCGAGTAGGCGACGCCGTGCAGCCTGACGTTCAGGATCGGCGTGCTGATCGAGGAGGTGACGATGACGGCCTGGCCCATGGTCTCGCCGGGCGCGATGGGGGCGAAGGTGACGAGCGCCGTCCCTTCCGCGCCGGGCTCGACGGGGTCTGGGATCTGCGCCAGCCCGAACGGCTCGTCGAGCCGGACCTGGTTCACGTTCAGGTTGATGGAGCCGAGGTTGTTGATGGGCAGCGCCAGCGTCTTGCTGCCGCCGACGGCCAGCAGGCCGAACTCGAGCACTTCCGGCGAAGACGGGTTCGCGTCCAGCCCCTGCGTCCGGTCACCATGGCAAGCCGACGCGAGGAGCAGCGCAGCGAACCCGGCGATCCTGAACGAAACACGGCGCGCCAAAAGAGCCTCCCATCGGGGAAAAGTTGGCGCACTCTGCCGAGAGAACGCTCCGGGCACTAGCCGGCAATGATCGGATGCCCTGGGGCGGAAAGGTGCACGCCGACGATCGTCTGAAAGGCTACAGTGCAAGCTCCAACCAGGAGCGACCATGTTCCGCCTGCCCTGTGCCGCCGCGCTCGCCGTGGCGCTGCTCTTGCCCCCGCCATCGGACGCGAAGAAGCCGGCGGCGAAAAAGCCGGTGCGGCAAAAGACCGTCGGCAACGACGCCCCGGACCCCGAGTGCCGGAAGTACGCCAAGGATGCCTCGCCCGCCTGTTTCGGAATCCCCGCCAAGAACATCTCGTCGGGCGGCACCGCGCTCGACGTCTACGGGGTCGATCTCTCGGACTCGCACGCGCTCGACTATGCGGCGCTGGAAAAAGCGTACGCCGGCAAGCACCGCCTCCGGTTCGCGGTCTTCCTCGCCAGCCGCGGCGGCGGCACCGACATCTCGAACCGCACCACCTTCCAGACCAACTGGAAAGGAGTGCAGACCGGCTCGGCGGACCAGCTCGTTCGCGGCGCCTATTCGATGTTCAATTACAAGCGGCAAGGGGTGACGCCCGGAGCCCAGGCCGCCGCGTTCATCAAGGAGCTCAAGCTGGCGCAGCCCACCGGCCTGCAGCTGGGCGCGGGCACGCTGCCGCCGATGATCGACCTCGAGACCATGCCCGACAAGAAGAGCGGCGAGACGGATGAGAGCGAGAAAAAGCTCATCCACGCCGACCGGGAGCGCATCAAGAAGGAGCTGAAGGCGCTCATCGAGGCCCTGCACACGGAGTACGGCCGCGGCGTCTTGATGTACGTCGGCTACGAGATCTGGGACATGCTCGAGGTGAGCGCGCTGGACGAGAAGGACTTCGCCAAGCATCCATTCCTTCTCTACATCGCGAACTACAAAGACGGGGCGACCGCGCCCACGATGCCGAAGACCGTCTGGTCGAGCTGGACGTTCTGGCAATATTACGGTGAGAACAGGGCGGCCGGCGTCTACGACATTCCGGGTCTCAAGAGCGCCAAGGACCTGTCCGTCTTCAACGGCACGCTCAAGCAACTCAAGGCGTTGGCCACGCCGACCAAGTCGATGAAGCCGCCGGCGCCCGCGAAGAAAAAGAAGAAGAAGAAGAAGAAGAGCTAGCGCGCGTCCGCGAACTCTCTAGCCGGGAACGAGCCGCTGGACGACGGCGAACAGATCTTGGGGCGCGAACGGCTTCTTCAGCCAGGCGAGCGCGCCCGCGACCGGCGACCCAAGGAACGCCGAGGCCACCACCACCGGCACGTTGACGAGAGTGGTGCTCTCGCGCAGGCGGGCCAGCAGGTCCCAGCCGCTCAGGCCTGGCAGCTTCAGATCGAGCACGATCAGGCTCGGGCGCCCGCCCTCGAGCAGCCGGCGCCAGGCCGAGTCGCCGTCGCCGATGGTCTCGACCGAGTAGCCGCCCTCGCGCAGGTGCTCGGCCACCGCGTTGGCGATGTCGGTGTCGTCCTCGATGACGAGGATGGTCCTGCGCGGTGTCTTCTGGGGAACCATTGGCATCCATAGCCTACGCCTTCGCGCACCGCGCCACAAGCGAACCGTGCCGGCGGCTCGAGACTGAGAAGTCGGGGCGTCGGTGGAACTTCTTCAAGCTCTCAGCGGCTGGTCCACCCTTTGGCCTGGACCATCGCCGTCACGCGGTCGCGGACCTGGTCGCGAAGGCCAATCACCTCGTGCAGCGGCTTCCCCTTTGGATCGTCCAATGGCCAGTCTTCGCGGGCGGCGCCGGGGACGGCCGGGCACTCCTCGCCGCAGCCCATGGTCACAAGCAGGGACGCGCCGGCGGCCAATTCGGCGGTCAAGAGCCTGGGCTTCTCGCGCGTGAGGTCGATGCCCGCCAGCTTCATCGCCGCCGCCACCTCTGCATGGACTTGCGCTCCGGGCCTGGTGCCGGCCGAGATCGCGAAGGCCTTGGCGGGATGAGCCAGCGCGTTGAAGAACGCCGCCGCCATCTGCGAGCGGCCGGCGTTGTGGACGCAGGCGAAGATGACTTTGCGGACGATGGCGAGGTTCTCTTTGAGCAGCTTCTCGACGATGAGGATGTCCTTCCAGGCGCCCTCGAGGTGCGCTTGCTTCTCGTAGACGCCGACCTCGCGAAAACCCGCGGCGCGCATCAGCGCCCTGCTGCCCTCATTGCCGACGAAGAGCGCGCCGAGCAGCTTGGAGAAGCCCGCCGACCGCGCCAGCCTGAGCAACTCCTCGAGCGCGAGCCGGCCTGCGCCGCGGCCCCGCTGCTCGCGGGCGACGTACACCGAGAGCTCGGCGATGGCGCGGTAGCACTCTCGCGCGCGCCACTGCGATGACGCGGCAAACGCGATCACCTCGCCTGCGTCCTCGACCACCGCGATGGGGTGGCGGCCATCGAACCAGCCCCGCACCTCCTCGGCCGTGCGCGGGCGCGTCTCGAAGGTGGCCGAGCGATCCTCGATGCCTTGGTTGTAGATGCGGACGATTGCCTCTGCGTCGGCAGGCGTCGCGCTGCGGGCGGCGAGCGCATTCATGAATGCACCCCTGGAGCGGCTGCGGAGACCCTGGATATCTGCATTCCTAGAGACCGTCAAAGCTCCGCTCGTCTCCCGCGCGACCTCGCAGGTAGAGTCAGGGGCGATGAAGCTGACCGCGCTCGGATGGACCACCGTCGTCTACCTGGCGGCCTTGTCCTTGGGCTGTGTTCTTGCTTTGGAGGCATTCCCCAAGGTGCGCGGCGGAAATGTCGCGGCCGGCGGTGCTGCGGCCGCGTTGATGATTGTGTATGCGGCCGCTGCAATCTTGGGCTGGGCGGTCGCCGTCTCGCTCGCCGTCTTCCGGACCAACCAGCTCGGGGTCTTTGGCTGGGGCACCGCCTTTTTCAGCGTCCTCGTGGCGGCCATCCTCTTCCAGCTGGCCGTCCACCTCGACGGCTTCAACGGCGGCGCCGCGGTCGGCATCCTGGTGCCGAGCGTCGCCTTGTTCGCCGGGGTCCTCCTCGCGAAGGCGGACCGGACCACGGTCATTGCCTCTTCGGTCGTCTTCGCGCTCGGCGCCGCGTTCGCCCTGGGCGCCTTTGCCGTCCAGGCGAGGCGGAGCGCCTCTACCGCTGCCTCCTCGCGCCTGCAAGGCGAGATGAGCAACCTCGACCTGGCGGCCTTGACCGCGAGATTCCAGGAGAGCCGTTTTGACCCTGCCGCGCACGACGAGCTTGGCTACCGGCTGGCGGCGCAGGCCGGGCGGCTCGACGTGCTCCTCTGGTTCGTCTCACAGCGGCCCGACGCGCGCGGCGCCTGCGCGGGCTTGCTTTCTGCCGCGCTCTCGGACCGCCCGGAGAGGCTGGAGGCGGCGTGGAAGCTCCACCAGGAACGCTCGCGTCTCCTGGGTCGCGACGAAGCGGCGGGCCTCTCGGAGTGCGCGCACGCGGCCGTGGCGCTCGGGCTCTCGCAAGAGAGACCCGCTCTGCAGACGCAGCTGCTCGCGCTCTCGCCCGACTTGAGGAGGACGCAGGCATACGGGGTGTGCGGGCTCTCCTTTCTCGAGGATGCGCGCGCCTTGCTCCGCTTCGTCCCAGCCAGTGGGCTTTTGGCGCGGAACGGAAAGCTCGACGCCCGCACCCTCTGGTCACTGGAGCAGCAGAGCTCCGGGCAGCTCTTGTACGGCGGCTCCGGCCGTCCCGGTGCCGGGTGGCAGCTTGCGCCGAAGCGCCGCCGCGAATCCCTTTTTACAGAGGCTGACCTCTTGACACGGGCGGCCTGGAGGCGCGACTACGCAGAAGTAAAGAGGCTGCTCGATTCGGGAGCGCCGGCGAGCTACACCAACGTCTGTGGCGAGACCCCGTTGACGGCGGCGATCCAGGGAGGCGACTGGGAGATGCAGGAGGACCACGTCACCCTTCTCTCCTTGAGCGACCTGTTGCTCCGGCACGGCGCCGACCCGAATGCCCGGGGCGCGTTTCCCGTCTGCAGCGACGCTGCGGGTGAGCAAGAGACGCGCACCCCGCTCCATTACGCCATCCTGGGAATTTCGTTCGATCGGAAGAAGCAGCTCGCAACCATCGAGGCGCTACTCAAGGCGGGCGCGGATCCCAATCGCAAAGACTCGCGCGGCGAGCGGCCGCTCAAGACGGCCCTGACCTCGTTCTTTGATTCCGGAGTGGCGAATCCAATCGCCGCGGTCTTGAGACGATATGGCGGGAAGTAACCATTACTCAAGGTAGGTGACCCCGATCGAGCTGGAGACGCTGCGCGGGTCATAGACAGACTCAACGGTTCCCCAAAGATATCGATAGGGCGGCGGACCCAGGCAGGCCGCGAGCCACGCGTCGTGCCGCCCTCTCTTTGCCAGCGCCACGGCCTCGTCCCAGTCCTCGCCGCTGGCCAGCTCTTCGATCAGCGCGAGGTTGACCAGGGCAAGCCTTTCCCCCTGGAAGCGCAGCGTCGCCGAGAAGTGCGCCCCGCAGATCAGCTGCCGCGTCAGCTCGAAGCTCGACCAGGACGCCCATCCGCCGAGCGCGCGCGCCCCGGTCGCGAGCGGCGATTCGAGAAACCCGGCCAGCGTCAGGCGAGGACCGATGGAGCCACTCGAGGGGCTGAGCTCGCCGGTGTCGGAGAAGCGCTTGGCGGCGAGCTGCACAGTGCCGTCTCCTGGCCGGGCCGATGAAGGCGAGATGATGGATGGCGGAGGAGACAGGATTCGAAACCGAGGACGGCGGGTGGGCCAGGCTGGCGATGGCGCGCGCGGGTTTGCTTATCACCCAATGACCTTGCCCGGTTACCCTCGGTGCTCGAACCCGCGTCTCCCCGCCGGCGGCGCATCGTCGCCTGATGCACTGAGGTTCCTGCGCAAGAGCATGGCGCACACCGCGGCCGAGCTGGGCGAGCTGCTCGAGCTCCGGCCGGAGACGATCTCGCGCATCGAGAACGGCAAGATACCCGCCGACCGGCGCACGGTCGCGCTCCTGGGCGCGCTCGCGCTGGACCACCTGGCCGGCCGGACTGAGACCGGTGACCGGCTCCGCGCGCTCGCCCATCCGCCGAAGAAGCGGAAACGCGTCGAGGTCAAGACGCTGGCTGCATGAGTCAGGTCGAGCCCTCGGCTGCGGGTGTTGAAGAAGCCCCGGACTGGTGCGAAGAACCCTCTGCGAGACGCGACCGCTTTAGAACGCAGCCTGGCACCTCGGCGCGGGTTGCTCTGCGCCCCTCGCGCGCAGGGAGGTCGACGAGCTGCCCTCCTGGCATGGCCGTTCGCCGATCGATTGTGCACAACTGAAATCAGGACGCTGGTATCCGCAAGTCGAAGCGTCGCCCGAAGTCGCCGCGCTGATCGCGCGCTTCGCCGCGAAGGTCGGGCGCTAGTGCAGCGGTCGCGAGATAGCGTCAAACACCGAGAGCGTCGAGGGCCAAGCGATGCGAAGAGCGACGAGGGCGAATACCGTGCTGTATTCAACCGAGGAGCGAGGAAGCAGCGCGCCGGCCATCGGCGCTCGAATGTA
>JBBRMA010000102.1:0-14029 GCA_038231075.1 Myxococcales bacterium
AATAGGCCGCCGGCAGGCAGAGGCCTGTCGCGCGGCTTAAGGGCTCGCGCGGCAAGAAATCCGATCGATGCGAGCGCAGCGAGCCACCAGACGCGCGTGGGCGCCCGTGCCGCGCGGCGGGCCTCTGCCTGCCGGCGGCCGGTACTACCGGTGCTTGTCTGACTGACAGAGGAACACGCCCATGCGGTCGAGCTCGGCGGCGAGCGCGGGCTTGAAGAGGCGATCGCGCGGCGGGCCAGAAGAGGCGTACCCGAGGTCGGCGGCGAGCGCGCCGTCCTTGACCGAGAGGTTGCCCCAGCCGATCACGCGATCGCGCCAGAGCAGGGGCAGGGCGTAGTAGCCGAGCTTTCGCTTGGGAACGGGCGTGTACGCCTCGAAACGGTACTGCCATCCCCAGAGCAGCTCGAAGCGGGTGCGATCCTGCACCACCGGATCGAAGGGCGCGAGCAGGCGCACCAGCGGCTCCGGCGCGCGGGTGCTGGACGCGGCCGCAGGCCAGTGCCAATCGATGCCGCCGACGCTGGCGTGCGACAAGCGCTCGCGCGCCCGCTGCACAGCCGCTTTGAGCTGGTCGCGCCATTGCGGAACCGCGTAGCGGAGGCGGCCAATGAAGAAGCCGAGGCTGCTCGCCGGCAGCGGCGCATAGAGATTGACCACCACGTCCACCAGCGCGTCGAGCCGCGCGCGCAGCGAGGCGGCGTCGAGGGCGGTCTGGTCGTGCTCGCGCGGAGCGTAGAGGCGCACGCCCCCTTCGCGCCGCGCGATGCGCAAGAGCCCGCGGTAGTGCATCAGGTCGAGGAGCTGGGTGGTGGCATTGGACGAGCCGCCCCAGTAGTTCTTGACCCTGCCGTGGGCGAAGTGGTCGTCCACCTGGCGCGGGTGGACGACGCCATGCTCGCGGACGAAGTCGAGCAGCAGCCTCGCCCGCTCGCGGCGCAGAGCGCTCAACGCCTTGCTGCCCCCGGCAGGGACGGTGACGCCCGGTCGCGGATGCATCAGCGCCTGCAGGCCTCGGGTGACGAATCCGTAGTTGATGAAGACGTCTTCCTCGATGGAGAGCGCGTGGTAGCGGCGCTCGAGGTCGCCTGTGCGATAGCCTTTGACCCGCTGGCGCAAGATCAGATCCTGCGCGCGGGCGGGGGCGCGGATCGGGTCGGCCTGGACGAACCCCAGCCGCTCGATCGCCCGCTGCAACGTGGTGGGCGCAAAGAGCGTCTGCGTGACGGCGAGCCGCCGGAGGTCATCGAAGTTCATCGGCGCAGGTCGTCGCTAGAGGTTTCCGCAGTCACGCGCACGCGCTCAGGGCGCTGCGAAGCCGCCGCGGATCCATGCCTCGGCCACTTCGCGCGTCATCTTGTAGCTCGCGGCGACCTGGTGCCTCGCCACGGTCTGGCCGGCGTCATCGACGGCGGAGAGGATCGCGTGGGGCTCGAACTCGTCGGGCACCTGCTCGAGCGTCACTGCGTACCAGCGGCCCTCCCAGGCGAGGTCGAGCCGCTTCTTCAAGGCCTGCTCGCGCTGCCGTGCCGAGCGGGCCAGCACCTCCGAGGCGGTCTTGACGAAGGTGGTGAACGCCGGACCGTCGAACGGCTTGGGGTTCTTCTTGTCGCGGCCCATCACCCAGGGGCTGATGAGCGCCGGCTCAGAGAGGCCGGCCTTCCTGATCTCGACCGCCCAGCCGTCGTCGTCCTCGCTGCGGATGACCCGGGCGGTCCAGCCATTCTTCCGCCACAGCGTCGGCTCCATGATGTCGGGCTCGGACGGCGTCTCGTCGCTCATGGACTGCGTCTTACTCCGTCCCCGCGCCGCCGTGCACCTCCGTTCTGTCGGGAAAGAGCAGATTCCGCAGCCTTTGCCGCTCCGCGTCTTGCTCGCGGCACCCGACCTCGCGTAGGCACTTGCGCAAGCTGCTTCTCACCGGAGGTATCCACGTGAAGAAGGTCCTGCTTCCATCCCTCGTGATCGCACTCGCTGCCGCTTGCGGCGGCAACGCCACCCACCCCGAAGAAGCAAATGACCAGGCGCCGCCAATGCTCGGCGTGCACATGGCCAAGGACGCAGTAGAGACGGCGCCCATCGGCCAGCGGGGGAAGACCGGCGCCAACATGCTCTTCCACAACGGCGAGATCATGCCCACCGCCACCGTGCACTCGATCTTCTGGGGCCCGGGCTGGAGCAACCCCGGCGACAAGATCACCGGAATGGATACCTACTATGCGGGATATGGCAGCTCTGGATATGCCCACGCCTCCGATGAATATACCGGCACCAATGGCCAGGTGACCTCCACCGTCAGCTCCACCGGCCACACCGTGGACCTGGGCACGGCCAGCGGCGGCGGCAGCACCAGCGCCATCCTCGCCGAGGTGTGCAAGGTGATCGGCACTGGCGCGGTCCACAACGGCTACTATCCCGTCTATGTGGACCTGAAGCGCGGGAGCGCCGGTTACTGCGGCTATCACAGCGCCGGCACCTGCAACGGCGTGACCGTCCAGTTCGCCTTCTTCTGGAACCTGGACGGCGATGCGGGCTGCGACCCCAGCGACACCTCGGGCCTGCACTCGCAGGGCCTCTCGGCCATCGCCAACACCAGCTCGCACGAGCTCTCCGAGGCGCGCACCGACCCGAACAACGGCGGCTGGTACGACTCGCGCGGCAACGAGAACGGCGACAAGTGCAACTTCATCTTCGCGCACCCGCTGGTGACGTTCTCCAACGGCTCGCAGTGGAAGGCCCAGGCCGAGTGGTCGAACGCCGCCTTCACGGCCGGCACCGGCTTCCCCAACAGCAGCGGGCAGAAGGGTTGCATCGACAACTAGTCGGCCCTTGCAAAGCTCCATCGAGGCGCTCGCGGGAGACCGCGGGCGCCTTCTTTTTTGGCGCAGCGTCCGGCTCTGGACAGGTAGCCGCGGAAAGTGCTCGCTGCGCGCCCTCCTGCCGGCCGGGCGCCGCCGTCGTGCATAGCCTCCCATGGACAGAGAGGCGCGCCCTTGTCCTACCGTCCCTACAAATTGATTGGCATCGCGGTCGCGTTCGCGCTGCTGGCGCTGGCGGCGGCGGGCTCTGTCTATCTGCGCCGGACTCGCGCTGCGGACGCAGACGAGAGGCAGGGGCGGCTCGCTGAGCAGGTGCGCGAAGAAGCCGAGCGAGCGGTGCAGGAGCAGCTCTCTGCGCTGGAGGCGAAGGCGCGGGAGGCCGGCTCGTTGCCCGTGCTCTGCGCCCAGGTCGGCATGGTGGACTGGAACACGCTGCGCGATGGCTTCACCTCCGAGGCCTGGTGGGAGCCGGTGCGGCGCAGCGCCAGCGTCTATGGAGTCGCGCTCGGCGACAAGCTCGACGGCGTCGAGGGCGCGCCGGCGGAACTGGACGCCTCCGACCTGATCGCGAGGGCGCGCGCGCACCAGCACGGGGCGGGCGTGCGCGCGGTGGGTGGCGCAGCATTTCTTCTCGCGACCGCGGTGATCAACAAGCCCGGGCCCAAGGAGCAGCCGGTGCTCCTGATCGGCAAGCCGTTCGGTGAAGAGGCCGTGGCCGCGCTCGCCCAGCAACTGAAGGCCGCAGTGGTGATGACCAATGGCAAGGCGGTTCTCGCCTCCGCTGGATCGGCCAGGGCCAAGCGCTCGCTCGAGGCTGCTGCGACCAAGGGTCCAACCGGCGCCGGCGAGGCGGCCTCCTCGCAATCAACCCAGTTCGGGGGAGGCGTCCTTCTCTGGACCGCGCCGGAGACGTCGCCCTCCGCGGCTGACTCAACCCTCTTCAACGCCATTTTCGGCGCGGCCGGCGTACTCGCCGCGCTCGCGCTCGGGCTGGGCTTTCTGCTGCGCAGGACGAGGCCCGAGCCGCAGCTGGCCGACCGCGTCGGCGCCACCCAGGTCATCTCCGCCCCGCGAGCGCCGATCGGCGAAGGGCAAGGGACCCAGGTCAAGCCCGGCCTCGCGAACGGCAGCGGCAAAGCGAGCGCAAAGGCCAAGGGCGCCGCCGGCCCGCAAGAGTTCGGGCGCTATACGCTGCTCGACAGGCTGGGCGAGGGCGGAATGGCCGAGGTCTATACCGCGGTGGTCCACGGCGCCGAGGGCTTCAAGCGCCACTTCGTCGTCAAGCGTCTGCGCGGCGAGATGCTGGGGCGCAAGGATCTGGTCGATATGTTCATCGACGAGGCGCGCCTCGCCTCGACGCTGGTGCACTCGAACATCATCCCCGTCTTCGATTTCGGAAAGGTCGGCGCCGAATACTTCATGGCGCAGGAATATATCCTCGGGCGCGACCTCGGCCGCATCACCAAGCGGGCGAGGCTCGTCGATGGACAGGGGGTCGATCCCAAGCTGGTGCTCTACGCCATCCGCGAGACGCTGCAGGCCCTCGAATACGCGCACACGCGGGTCGATGGCGAGGGCAACCCGATGGGCATCGTCCACCGAGACGTCTCGCCGCAAAACATTCTCATCTCGGCGCGGGGCGAGGTGAAGCTCCTCGACTTCGGCATCGCCAAGGCCCGCGAGCGCCTGACGCACACGGTGGCCGGCACCGTCAAAGGCAACGTCCGCTTCATGGCGCCCGAGCAGGCCCACGGCCTCGAGGTGGACGCGCGCACCGACGTCGCCTCGGTGGCGCTGGTGATGTACTCGGCGCTCGCCGGCGCGCCGCTCTACGAGGGCGCCACCGCGCACGCGCGGCTGATCAAGGCGGCCGGCGGCGTCGGCGACGAGGAGGCCGCCCGGATCGCGCGCTTGCCGGCGCCCTTGCAGCCGCTCCTCATCAAGGCATTGCAGCAAGATCCGGCGCTGCGCTTCCAGAGCGCGGCTGAGTTCGCGGACGCCATCACCGCGCTCGGCGACCAGGTCGGAAACCTCGCCGCCATGCACCGCGAAATGGAGCGGCTCTTCGGCGACGAGCTGCGGGCGGAGCAGGCAAAGCTGCAGGCCCACGCGAGGGTGATCAAGGCGGCCAGCGCCGGCGCGCCTCGAGAAGGCACCGCCCAGACCGAGCTGATCCCGCAGCGGCCCAGAGAGAGGTCCCGATGAGAACGCCATCGCCGGCGCCGCGACCCACCTGCCTTGCCCTGTTGCTGGCAGCTACGCTCGGCTCCGCGTGCGGCGAGGGCGCCGCGGAGCCGCCGGGCCGCGCCTATTCCTTGCTCGCGCTCGCGGGCGCTTCCCGCAACGTCTTGCCCGCGGCGATCACCCTGCGTGGCGCGCCGCTCACGCTGCTCTCGCCTCCCTATGCGAGCGCGGCCGCGACCCAGGCGCCCGACACCGACGGGCTCACCGTCTTTGCCGGCTTTGCCGACGCGCGCCCTGCCGCCTATGTGACCACCGAGCTCTGGGATCAATTTCCCCGCGTCTGGGCGCAGCCGGTCTACCAGCTGGTGACGGCCATCGACCCGCTCGCCGGACCCACGCCGCTCGCGGGCGCTTTGCCGATCTTCAGCGTCCGGCCGGGCAGCGGCTTCTATAGTCCGTTCTGGACCATTGAGTATGTCGTCGTCCCCGCCGGATATGCGGGCACCATGACCAGCCTCGCCGAGGTGATGAGCGCGGGCTTTGCGATCGTGCCCGGCCCGAACGTCTATCGCTCGATCGCGCCGGCGGGCCTTGGGCTCGCGCGCACCGCGGGGAATACGCCGCTGCGGCCGCTCACCTTCGATCCGCTGGTCAATCGCCTGCCGCAGCAAGGCTGGCTCGAGGGCGCGCAGGTCGCCTACCTCGAGTGGGGCCAGGGTCGCTTCAACATCGATGACCACCGCGTCGTCCAGGAGACCGTGCTCTTCCAGTTCGCGCTGCGCGGCAAGGACGGCACGCCGGTCCTGCTCGAGCTGCCGCGCGTGAGCGGCACCGGCCCCTTCCGCTCGCCCAGGGCCGTCAATGCGCCGGGCGGCGTGCCGCAGTTCGGCGCGCTCTCGCACGAGTACGCTGCGGTGCTCGCGACCCGCGCGGGCGATCCCTTGCCCGGCATCTTCGTGCCCAAGGCGATGTCCGCGCTGCGCGACCGGATCGCGGCCAGCGCCGGCGCGGCCTTGGTGCCCATGCCCGGCCAGGTCGCCGAGGACACGCCCGAGCGGGACCAGTTCATCCTCCGCGTGGCGCTCGACGGCGCCTGCTTCGCGGCCGGCGATTTCCCCTCGGGCTGCACCTGGCTCGACACTCAAGCCAATATTGAATCAAACCTTCCCAACACCGCCTTCGTCGACACCGGGCGCTTCTCGGCCAATGCGCTCCTGCTCTTCGACGGAGCCGCGCTGTGATCGCCGCCCTGCTCGTGCTCCTGGCAGCGGCGGCGCCCGCCGAAGCCACCGAGGACTCCTACTCGGAGCCGGCCACCGCGGCGCCGAGCCCGCTGCGCGTCAATGGGTATATCGACGTCGGCTTCGCCAAGGCGCAAGGAAACGGCACCAGCTTTCCCGCCAACGATCTGCGCACGCCGGCAGACTATGGGGTGGACGCCTTTGCGCCGGCGGTGAACTCGCGCGGAGACGCCGCCTCGACCGACTCCAGCGGCCGCTTCACCAATGGCTTCCTCCCGCGCTCGGCGGGGATCGGCGGCAATGGCTCGTTCTTGATCAACACCGTGGACTTCGACGTCAGATATCTGCCGCCCGGCGCGCCGCTCCTGATCTTCGCGCGCGCCCAGCTGGTGCCGAGGTTTGGCGCCGGCAGCGACACCCGCGTCGTCGTCGAGCAGGCCTTCGGGCGCCTGACGCCGTTCAGCAACCACGAGCTCGCGCTCTTCCTCGGCAAGTTTGATTCCGTCTTTGGTATCGAATATCTCGACAACGAGGCGAACCTGCGCACCGGGGTCACGCCGTCATTGATTGCGCGCTATACGACGGGGCAATCGATCGGCGGCAAGGCGTTCTATCGCCGGCAGATACCGTCGCTCTGGATGGCGGTCAGCGCCAACATCGCGGCCACCAACCAAGGCACCTTGACCGAGACGCTGCAGCCGGCCGAGGCGAGCCTGACCGGCGTGCCGGTGGTGAGTGGCCGCTTTGGTGTTGAGTTGAACCTGCGCTTCATTGAAGTCAAGCTCGGCGCCAGCGGGATGTATGGCCCGCGCAATGACCAGCGCGAGTCAGGCGTCAAGCAGCGCATGTGGGGCTTCGATGCGCGGGTGGTGCTCGGCGGACTCGCCGTCTCTGCGGAGCTGATCGACATCGACCAGGACGCCGGCGGCTTCGACAAGATCGACGGCCTGGGCCCGCAGACCATCGCCTCGGGGTTCGCGGCCCGTGGCGGATATGTGCAGGCCGCCTATTCCTTGACCCTCGGCGGAGGCGCGTTCCGCAAGCTCACCGGCTATGGGCGCTATGGACGCCGCCACGCCCAGTTCGAGGCCTTCACGCCGATCACGGTCGATCGCATCACGGCGGGGCTGCGGCTCGACCTCTGGGAGTCGCTGGCGCTCAAGGGCGAGGTCCTGGTCAATCGCGAGCTGGCCGGCACCCCCAGCGTGCCGAACAACATCATCACTTCCTCGGCGGTCTATTCGTGGTGAACCCCATGCGCAATCCGGTCCGGAGCATCCTCTCTACACTGGCCGCGGTCGCTCTCGCCGGCGGCGGGCGCCAGGCGTTGGCACGGCCCGCCGGCGACGACGCACCCGAGTGGCTGCGCAAGGAGCAGCCGCTGCCGCTGGCCGTCAAGTCGGTCGAGGACCTCAAGATCAAGGCGTTGGCCGAGCGCCACTATTTGATCTTCAATCTGCTCGGCGGCGGAAAGCTGGCCTGGGACTCGGGCGACGCAGCGCAGGCCGCGGCGCGCTGGGAAGAGCTCTTGCGCCTGCCCGACCTCGAGCCGGAGTTGATTGAAGTCATCGGCCCGCTCGCCGCCAAGGCGCGCGCCCGCGCGGGAGGCAAGGCGGAGGTGCCCGCGCCCACCTCCAACGCATCCAACGACGCCAAAGCAGATGACGGAAAGAAGGCCGAGCCGGCCAAACCCACCACCGCCACCGTCAGCGGCACGGTGACCGGCGGCGACAGCGGGCCGGGCGGCGCGGTGATCATGCTGCGCCCCGCCGACCGCCATCACCTCTCTGTCCGCCCCGTCCACGGCAAGGTGATCGTGCAGAAGGGAAAGCGCTTCATCCCTCACGTGCTGGCGGTCCCGGTCGGCACCACCGTCGCCTTCCGCAACAACGACGAGATCTTCCACAACGTCTTCTCGCTCAGCCCCGCGCGGCAGTTCGACGCCGGCTTCATCGAGCTCGGCAAGTCGGCCGACTTCACCTTCGACAAGCCGGGCGTGGTCGAAGTGCTCTGCAATATCCACACGACCATGCAGGCCTATATCGTGGTCGTCGATACTCCTTACTATGCGCTGGCAGGTTCGGGGGGCGCCTTCACCATCAAGAACGTGCCGCCCGGCGACTACGAGGTAGAGATGTGGCACGAGAGCCTCTCCGCTCCCTCGAGAGAGAAGCTCACCGTGCGCGAGCGCGGCGCGAGGCTCTCGCTCGCCATCGCCTCGGACAAGAAGCCCAACGCCTTCCCCCCCGATAAGTACGGCAAGCCACGGCAGCAGCAGCTTGGGTATTGAGTATGAAAGGTTGCCTCATCGCGATCGCCGCGGTCGCTTGCTTCTCGCTCTCCGCCTGCGCGCCGTGCAGCACCTCCGCCGACTGCGGATCGGGAAAGACCTGCGCCAGCGGGACCTGCCGGCCGCTCGCCTCGTGCGCCGCGGGGGCGACCCAGGCCTGCACCTGCGCAGGGGGCGCCGACGGCACGCAGACCTGCAACCAGGGCGGCACGGCCTTCGCTGAGTGCAAGTGCGCGACGGCCGCCTGCACGCCCGCGACCTGCGCGACCGTCCCCTCTTTGGTTGGCAAAGACCTCGACGCGGCCGGCGCGCTGGTGGCTGCCGCCGGGCTCAAGCTGCCCGACCCGATCGATCCCAAGGGCTTCATCGTGCAGCGGCGCGTGGCCGATCCTCCGGTCTCAGTCGTGGAGCAGTCGCCGCCGGCAGGCTCCTTGGCGCCGCCTGGCACGGCGCTGGTGCTGACGGTGACACTGCCGCCCTATCCGCAATCGCCCGGATCCCACAAGGCCCGCTTCCTGGTCGGCGACCTGGTGCAGGACACCGAGACCAGCGCCCAGGTCTATTACGAGGCACTCGACCCGCCCGCGATCTCCTCGCGGACCACCCTTGCGGATTGGAAGGCCGCCAACGGCTTTGGTCTGCCGGCCGACGCCGAGGCCAGCGCCATCTATATCAACCACACCGACCTTGGGTTTGGCCGCCATATGCACATGAGGCGGGCAGGCAAGCGCGTTACCTTCTATGTCGAGAACTATCCAACGGTAGACGACGCCATCGCCGGCACCCGGCTCATCGCCACCGTGGCGATGGAGTGGTCGCCGCGCGAGGATGGCTCCGCCCCCGCCGACTATTTCACCAAGTTCTTCGTCTTCAATCCCAAAGGCGCGCGCATCACCGACCCCATCCTCGATGACTTCGGACCCAAGCAGCAGCCTGCGGTCTGCCTCGCCTGCCATGGTGGCGCTATCTCCGACCTGACCTACTCCAACGGCGGCGATCTGGGCGCGCACTTCATTCCCTTCGACCTTGATTCGCTCGCTTACTCAACCAGGCCCAACTTTAGAAGGGCGGATCAAGAAGGCGCCTTCAAGAAGTTCAATGAGGCAGTCAAGGCGACCTATCTGGCCGCGGATCCATCCGTGGTGCCGGAGCTGGTGGACGGCTGGTATGGCGGCCCGGCCCATCCCAAGGCGCTCTTTGACGGTACCTATACTCAAGCAGGTTGGACGACGCCAGCCTTGGCGCCGCCTCTCTATCAATCGGTCTATGCCCGCTCTTGCCGCTCCTGCCACGCGCAGCGCGAGCCGTTCCGCGACTTTTCTACCTACGCCCAGTTCATCGGCAAGGCGGCGCTGGTGCGCAGCAAGATGTTCGAGGACGGCTCGATGCCGCTCTCCGAGCGCGGCTTCCTCAACTTCTGGCTCAGCTACCCGAGCCAGCCAAAGATCCTGGCGCAGGCGGTCGCCCAGGTCCCCCTGATCGGCCCGGGCCGTCCGGTCGCGCGCATCGCGCTGGTCAATGCCTCGCCGCTCCGGCCCGGGCAGACCATCACGCTCGATGGCAGCGGGAGCCAGTTCGAGGACAGCCTCACTTGGACGCAGGCGGCGGGACCCGCGGTGACGCTGCTCCCGTCGGGGAGCGCAGTCACCTTCACCGCGCCGCCGGCTCCTGCGACCATCACCATCCGGCTGGTCGCGAAAGCGGGCACGCTGGCCTCGCCCGAGGTGCTGCTCGTGGTCACCACGGTCGATCCGCCCGGGTCGCCGACCAGTGTCTCCGCGACGCCCAGGATCGGCGGCGCCCAGGTGAGCTGGACCGCGCCAGCCGAGACAGGCAACTCAACCCTGGCGGTCTATCAAATCAAGGCGAGCCCTGGAAATGCCACCGCGACCACGGGCGGGGCGGCCACCACCGGCATCATCGATGGATTGACTCCGGGCGCGTCCTATACCTTTACGGTGATCGCGACGAATGCCGCCGGGCTCCCTGGCCCCGCCTCGTTGCCGAGCAACTCCATCAGCGTGCCCCCGGTGCCGGTGGGCTCTCCGACCGAGCCGACGAGCCTGGTGGTCACGCCGGGCGCGGCCAGCGCCGCCGTGCAATGGTCGCCTCCCGCCGATCCCGGCGCCAGCGCGATCACGAGCTACACCATCAGCGTACTCAAGAGCGGGGCAGCGGTGACCACTGTCGCCAACGCGGTCTCGCCCGCCTTGATCGCCTCGCCGGCGCTCACGACCTGCGGCTATCAGCCCGGAACGCCGGGCACGCAGGCCTGCGGTGACCCCAGCCAATATACGTTCATCGTCGCCGCGACCAATGCGCAAGGCACCGGGCTCACCGCCACGGCCAGCGCCACTCCCTTGGTCTCCTATACTCAAGACGGAGTAGGAAGAATCTGGGGTGAAGCGATTCTCGCCGACGGCAACACCTGCACTTCGTGCCACGGGCCGGGCGAGCCGCCCGACCTCTCCAGCGCCGAGCCCACGCCCTTCAACGAGGCGCGGGGCGACGCGGCGCCTTTCAATCCGGGAAACCTGATCTATACCTATCCGACCGGCACAGTGAGCCCCGGGCTACCGACCATGTGCACCGGCCTCGTCTGCCTTCCCACCAGCACGGCCGAGGCGATCACCTTGCGGCAATGGATCCTCGACGGGGCGTTGCCCTGAGGTCAGGCAAACAAGCGCCGGTGAGTACCGGCCGCGGGCAGGCGGGAACCCGCCGCTCGGAACGGGCGCCCACCGGCACAGATGCACCAATTTCAATGCAAGGTTGCCGGAGCCCTTAATCCTCCCGACGGGTTCCCGCCTGCCCGCTGCCTATTTGCCAGACCTCGGGGGGGAATTGGAAAGTGAAACCCAGTGAGTCAGCTTGAGTGTTCAAACGCGACTACCTGGCGTCTCTTGTCCCGCCGATCCCAATGTCAGGCAGATAGGCAAACAGGCCGCCGGCAGGCAGAGGCCTGTCGCGAGGATTAAGGGGTGGGTGCCCGTTCCGCGCGGCGGGCCTCTGCCTGCCGGCGGCCGGTAGCCTACCGGTGCTTATTTGCCTGGCTTTTGTACGACCCTAACTGAGAGAGAAGCGTGGCAGCTTCATCACTAGCGATTGTACTCCCTCAGAGAAGGTTGGATGGACGAACTCGGCGTCGACGATGGCGCGCACCGAGGCAGAGGCTTGCAGCAGCGCGACGAAGACGTGGATCAGCTCGCCCGCTTCGGCGCCGACGATGAACGCGCCGAGCACGCGCTCGGTCTTGGGGTCGATGAGTACCTTGAGTATGCCCGCGGGCTCGTCCAGTTCGATGGCGCGCGCGATGTTGCCAAACGGCATCGTCGCCACCTCGAAGTCGAGGCCTTGCCGGCGCGCTTCCTTCTCGGTGAGCCCGACGCCCGCGACCTGCGGGTCGGTAAAGACCGCGTAGGGAACCACGCGGCCGCGGCGGCCTTTCTGCGAGCGGGCAAGGAGAAGGTCGAAGAGCCGCCGGTGATCGTCCCAGCTGGTGTGCGTGAACATCGGGCCGCCCGTGGCGTCGCCGACCGCGTAGATGCCGGGCGCGCTGGTCCGATAGTCGTCGTCGATGACCACACTCCCCTGCTCGTCGAGCACGATGCCCGCTTGTTCGCAGCCGAGGTCGTCGGTGTTCGGGCGGCGGCCGACGCAGACCAATAGATGCGAGCCCCGCAGCTCCCTGCCGTTCGCCAGCCGCAGGGTGATCGCGTTCGTGTCGCCCGAGACGCTGGCGGCCTTCGCGCCCAGCGCGAGGTGAAGGCCCTCCTTGCCAAAAGCGTCCTCGAGCGCCGTGGAGATCTCGGGGTCCTCGCGGGCCAGCAAGTGCTCGTGGTGGTCGACGATGGTCACCTGCGCGCCGAAGCGGCGGAACATCTGGCCGAACTCGCAGCCGATGTAGCCGCCGCCCAGCACCAGGAGATGCGAGGGCACTTCGCGCAGCTTCATCACCGTCGCGTTGTCGAGCCAGGGCACCGAGTGGAGGCCCGCAAGCTCCGGCACGGCGGGGCGCGCGCCGACGTTGATGATGACCTCCTTTGCCTCGTGGACCCGGCCTTCGACCTCGACCTTGCGGTCGCCGACGAAGCGCGCGTGCCCGCGCTCGACCGTCAGCCGTTCGCCCTGGAGGCGGCGGCCGACGCCTTCGCTCCACCGCCGCACCATCGCGTCCTTGCGATCGACGATGGCCGCGAGATCGATCTCGACCGGCCCCGCGCGCACGCCGAGCCTTCCCGCGGTGCGCGCGATGTGGGCGGCGCGGGCGGCCGCCACCATCGTCTTGGTCGGCGTGCAGCCGGTGTTGACGCAGGTCCCGCCGAGGGCCGCGCGCTCCACGATCAGCACTTGCTTGCCAGCGCCGGCCAGGCGCGTCGCCAGCGGCACTCCGGCCTGGCCGCTTCCGATGATGATGACTTCGAAGGTCATGGCGCACCTCGCAGAGAGCGTACCCTGGCGCTCGCTCACCTGCACGCGCCCGCTGCTGCCGCTATCTGGAAGTCGGCGCGAGGAAGGTGCGGCGCAGGCAGGCGGCGGCGCCGTAGCCGAACTTGTTGCCCAGCTCGAAGTCGCCCGACAACGCCAGCTCGTCCGAGCTGATCGCAGGCAGCGCCTTGCGACAAGGAGGCCAGCGCTCGGCGAAGAGGAAGAAGACGATGTCCCAGCGCTCGGCGACGGTGAGCCCCTCCTCGAACGACGGCATCGCCGTGGCCGCGCCTCCATAGGTGACCCGATTGAAGAACTCATAAGGCGTTAAGTTGACCTGCGGCCGCAGGATATTGACGGGCGGCGGATCCATCGCGGTCAGCTCGGGGCGCCCGCTCCCGTCGCTGCCATGGCAAGCGGCGCAGGCGCGGGCATAGGCATTCTTTCCCGCAATCAAATCAGGTTTGCCGGGCGGCGTATTGGCCAGGCGTGCCCAAGCGACGATCTTGTTTGCCAAGGCGGTCAACGGCCCGCCCAGCTCCCATTCGTTGGAGAGGACGCGCGGGCGCAGCGAGGCAAGCTCGGTCTTCAGGGCGGCCGGAAGATCACTCCGCTCGACCGGGAGTGAGGCCGCCTCGAGCAGCGTGGCCAGCTCTTGCAGGCGGCGCTGCCTGTCCTCTTGCTGCTCGAGCTCGAGCGCTTCGTGGTGCTCGTCGGCGATCAGCTGCAGCGCGGCGACCAGCCGGCTCCAGGAGGCGGCGTCCGCGCTGGCAGGTCGCCTCGCGCGTGGATCGCACGCGAGCAGCAGCGCGAGGGCGAGCCCGACGCAGGTGAGAAGCGCGCCCTGGAATGGTTGCCGTCGCAAAGGCCGACTCTCTCCGATGCGTCGAGGATTTTCTACCACAGGCGGCGCGCGCTCCTGATCCTGCTCTAGGGCGTGTCCGCAAACTCCTCCCGTCGCCAGAGGGCCGACGACCGGCGCATCGCTGCGTTGCTCGTCGTCGCCGTACAGAAAGTACGGCTCCCTCCTCGTGCCTTGCGCTGCTTGGTCCTCATCCCTCGGGCTCGGT
>JBBRMA010000103.1:0-13604 GCA_038231075.1 Myxococcales bacterium
CGGGCAACCCGCTCGGCCGATTCGCTGCGCATCGCCGCGTCTCTCCTCGTTGCCGTACAGAAAGTACGGCGCCTCGTCGTTCCTTGCGCTGCTTGCGACTCGACCGTTCTCCTCGGTCCTTCAACCCGATCGGTGCTCTAGTACACCGGTTCGGAACTTCGTTCCTCATCGATGTACGTCGTCCCGTTGGAGGGAACCCTGCGGGTTCCCCTCAGCCAGCAAGCTGTCTGAGCCCCCTCCTCCACGGCCGGACTCCCGGCCGGGCCGCGCCGTGCGCGTCCTGGATGGGAGCAAACTTCCGGACACGCCCTAGCCTTGGCTCAGACGCGAGGCACGTGCGTCTTGCGCAGCAGGCGGTCGAGCCAGAGGGCGGCCAGCTTCTCTTGCAGGCTGTTGGCCCGCAGCCGCGCGCGCAGGTTCTCCCAGTCCACCTGGTCCATCGGCTGGTCCTGGTCGAAGCAGGTGAAGACCACCGACTCCTTTCCCGTCACCGGGTCGCGATGCTTTTGCAAACACTGCGCGCAGATCTCTTTCATCATGCACTGCATCGGCGAGTTGATCGACGCGATGCCGACGTGCTCTTTCGGCAGCCAGCGCGCGAGCACGCCATGTCGCGCCGAGGTGACCGCGGCCATCATCCGGTCGCTGCCGATGGCGATGATGCGCTTGACGCCTCCGAAGGGAATGGCCGGCTCGCCGAGCGCGCCGCTCGCGTAGGCGACCATGGCCTCGACCATGTTGCCGCTGAAGCTCCTGTCTTGTTGCCGCCGCGGCTGGGGGGGCATTGTGCCCTTGTCCACCGCCCAGACCACGACGTCGGTCGCGGCCTCGATGTCGTCGCGCTTGAAGACGTCTTCTGCTTTTCGATAACCGGCAAAGTAGACGACGCGGCAGCCGTTCGAGCGCAGCGCCTTGCCGATCGAGAAGAGCACGGCGTTGCCGAGGCCCCCTCCGCAGAGCGCCACGTCCTCGCCCTTGGGGATGGTGCTCGGCGCTCCGGTCGGCCCCATGACGACCACCGGCTCGCCCGGCGTGAGCGCGGCGCAGAGGCGGCTCGAGGCGCCGAGCTCGAGCACGATCAGCCCGAGCAGGCCACGCTCGCGATCGACCCAGGCGCCGGTGAGCGCGAGGCCTTCCATCAGCAATTTCGTGCTTTCAATCTCTCGCGCCGAGCTCTCGAAGTTTTGCAATCGATAAAACTGGCCGGGCTCGAAGCGGCGCGCGGCGGCCGGGGCCTTGACCACCACCTCGACGATCGTCGGCGTGAGTCGGTTGACCGCGTGCACGGTCGCGGTCAGCTCCTGGTGGATCTTCTGGGCGAAGGCCCAGCCCGCGGTCTCGAGCCGGTCCAGCTCGCGCTCGCGCTCCGCTCCCTTGGTCGCGACGAGCTTGTCGATGGCCGCGAGCCGATCGGAAAAGAGCGCCGCGATGTGCGGATAGCCGTCCTTGGCGGACGCCATCGCCTTGACGACCGAGCCGGCATAGACCGGGTGGTTGTCGCCGAAATAGGAGATGAGCTTGCCGTCGCGCTGGTAGCTGGTGAAGAAGCCGGGCCTGCCGCTCAGGTCGCTTGTGACCTCGGCGGGCACCAGTCGATGCGTCCCGTCCTCATTGAGCTCGGCGCGGAAGCTCTTGAAGCTGCCGTGCTCCTTGTCGAGCTCGAAGCTGCCCGGCGCCTCTTTCTCGTAGGTGATGTTCGGGCTGGTCCCGGCGGCGACGCAGAGCGTGCGCGCGGGCAACTCAACCACCTGGCCCGCGTCGCGCCACTTGCTGCCGTCCTTCTTCTGCAAGGCAAAGCGCACTGACTTCAATGCCCCGGCCGCGTCGGCGATGGCGGCCGCCGGCGAGAGGCCCTCGGCGAAGACGATGCCCTCCTCGAGGCACTTGATGACCTCCTCGTGATTCAATCGATAAGCGGGCGAGTCCTGCAGCCCCTTTCGATAAGCGATGGTCACGCCGCCCCACTGCTTGACGAGCTTCGCAAAGTCCGGCGCCTCGCCGGCAGCCACGGCGCGGGCCCGCTCGGCGCGGATGGCGAGGCCGTGGGCCAGCATCTCTTGATAGACCTCGCGCTCTTCGCCATCGAAGAGCCCGAGCAGCTTGGCGTCGCTTCCGGCGTCCTGGGCCAGTTGCTCGTGCCGCGCGAGCAGCTTCTCTACCTGGACCGGATAGTAAGCCGCCAACTCAGTGGCGGTATCAATGGCAGTCAAGCCGCCGCCGATGACCACCGCCGGCAGCCGCGCTTGCAGGTTGGCGAGCGCGCTCTTCTTGAAGGCGCCCGAGAGCTGCAGCGCCATGAGGAAGTCGCTCGCCTTGCGCACGCCGCGCATGAGGTTTCCCTCGAGCGGGATGAGCGTCGGCTTGCCGGCGCCCGCCGCGATGGCGATGTGGTGGAAGCCCAGACGGAAGGCCTCCTCGGCGGTGATCGTTCCGCCAAACCGCGCGCCGCCATAGACGCGAAAGGCGCGCCGCCGGGCGAGGTTCAGATGGAGGATATCGAGGAACGACTTGTCCCAGCGCACGGTGATTCCATACTCACTCACGCCGCCAAAGCCGCTGGTGATGCGCTGGTCGAGCGGGGCGCCGAAGCGCTCGCTGGTCGATTCGACGGCGCGCGGAACTCCGCCCTGGGCGCGGGTGCGACCGAGCAGCTCGGGGGGCAGCGGCTCGATCTTCAGGCCATCGAGCCCGACCACGCCGAACCCTTCGTTGAGTAAGTGATGGGCTAGAGTATACCCAGCCGGACCCATGCCCACGACGAGGACATTGAGTCCGCTGTAAGGCCTTGGGTGCTGCCGCTGGCCGGGCGCGCACTTGAGCGGATTCCAGCGCGACAGCAGGCTCCAGATCTCGAATCCCCAGCGGAGCCCGAGCACGTCGGTCAAGAGCCGCGTCTCGATCTGCGGGATATTGACCGGCTCCTGCTTCTGGTAGATGCACGCCTTCATGCAATCATTGCAGATGCGGTGGCCGGTGCCGGGAGCCATCGGGTTGTCGACGCAGACCAGCGCCAGCGCGCCGATCGGATCGCCCTCCTTGGCCCGCTCGTGCGCCTCGCTGATGCGCTCCTCCAGCGGGCAGCCGGTGAGCGGGATTCCGAGCGGGTTGGTCTTGTAGGGCGGCGTCGCGTCCGG
The DNA here is from genome assembly GCA_038231075.1 of Myxococcales bacterium. Lineage (GTDB taxonomy): Bacteria > Myxococcota > Myxococcia > Myxococcales > 40CM-4-68-19 > JBBRMA01. Next base: position 3,135 of record JBBRMA010000103.1, read on the forward strand.
ATGCGTGGGCGGGCCGGCGGCGAACCCGGTCCGGCAGGTGTCCTTGCTGCGCGTGTGGCAATACAAGCAGTAGTCGATTTCGCTCCGCACCTCGCGCGGGTCCATGCGCAGGTCGGTGAGGCCGAATCCGTCGCGGCGCCGCTGGTGGTGCTCGTGGCCCTCGATCGATTCGGGCCGCTCCGGGCGCGGGCGGCGCAGCGGCACGAGGTTGTCGAAGTCGAGCGGCTGGGGCAGCTTCAAGAGCGCCCAGAGCTGCGTCCGGTGCCGCCCTGCTTCATGCAGGCGCGCGGCAAAGCACCAGCGGTCGAAGAGCTCGAGCAGCTTGCGCGCGGCGAGCAGGTCAGCCGGGTCGGCCTCGGTCGGGAGCGCGCCAAGCTGCGCGGAGAGCTCGGGCAGCGCGCCCAGATCGCGCAGCCCGAGCTCGATCGCCTTGGCCAGCGTGCGAAAGGCGGCGAAGGCGGGCACATCCAGCGCGCCGGGCTTGTGCGGATCGAAGCGGACGGACAGCGCCCGCTCGGCGTCGAGCAGCGTGTCGATGACCAGGGCGAGCAGGAGCTCCGGGTCGCTCACGGCCGTCGCTGCGCGCGGGTCGCGCCTCACCGCCGCCGCGAGGATCTGGACGACGGACGCGTCCACGGCGGGAAACTCAGCGGCCGCGGGGCGATTGGGCGCGTTGCGCTTGAAGACCCGCCGGGCAACGAAGTCGCGCTTGACCCGGAACAGCGGCGCGTCGCGCCCGGCCGCCGCGCGGAAGCCAAGCGCGGCCTCCTCTGCGCCGAAGAGGCGGGCGACGAAGCGCGACAAGTGGGCCGCGAGCGCGACCAGGAAGTCTCCTTCGGCCGGGCCCCGCAAGACGTTGCGCCCGGCGCGATGGGCTTCATACGTCGCCGAGAGCTCCGGGTCGGCCGCCCGCAGCTCGTCGTCGAAGGCGGCGGTCAGGTCGGCGAGCCGCAGGTCATCGTGCAGGTCGGCGTAGACGAAGCCCGGCACGCCGAGCAGGGGAGTCGCTGCCTCACCGCTCGCGCGGGGGGCGCCATCGACCGAGACGGGATTTTGCATCGGCGCGCACTCTGCCACGCTGCCAGCGGGTTGGGGCAGGCAAAAAAGGGATCGTTAGCTCGCGCGCTGGCAGTCGGGGCAGAGGCCCTCGACCTGGACGCGGACCGCGCGGACCTCGAAGCCGTGTGCCTTGTGGGCAGGCAGGCTGGGCGCCTTCAGCTCGTCGTCGCCGAGGTCCAGGACCTTCTTGCAGGAGGTGCAGACGAGGTGGTGGTGGCGGTCGCCCGCGCCGGTGCCGGGCAGAGACGCCTCGTAGCGGCCCTGGTCGTGGAGCGAGTTGACGTCGCTGACCGCGCCGATGGCCCGCAAGGACTCCAGGTTCTTGTAGACCGTGGCGAGCGACAGATTCGGTAACCGATCGCGGACGGACTGGAAGAGCTGCTCGGCGCTGGGGTGCTCGCGCGAGGCGGCCAGCGCGGCAAAGATGGCGCGCCGCTGCTCGGTGACCGCGAGTCCGCGCGCACGGCAATGCGCGACGAAGATCGCGTCCACGTCCTGGCTGGCCTGGGTCGCCCGCTGCCGCCTCATCGCCTCAGTCTACCCTTCCAGGTCGCGCGCCAGCGAGCGGCGGGCCTCGGGCGAGAGCTCGGCCCGGTGCGCATAGGCAGGATGGTCGATGACCAGCGCCACCGATTCAGTAAGTTTCGATAACGCGGGCCCGTGCGCCCCCAGGGGGAAGCGCACGTACTGGACCGCGGAGACGCGCCGGCCGTCGTCGCGGTCGCCGTCGAACGACGCCTGAACGCGCGCGCCGGCCAGCTCGAGCCAGACGTGGTCTGCGAGCCCGCTGAGCCTGGCGAGCTTTGCCGCCACCTCGGGCTCCGGGCCGATCAGCTCGATGAGCAGGGTGGCCGAGAGCTCGCCTCTGCCCGGCAGCATCTCGTTGAAGCCGTCGAGCTCCTCTTGCACGCCTTCGGGCTTGCTGATCCGCTCGACGCGCAGGATCTCCTGGACCTGGAACTTCACGGTCAGTCGATTCTCGAACACGAAGGTCATGTCGGGCCCGACCGCGAGGCGGCGGTGCTCCTTCTCGGCGATGACTTTGCGGCGGAACTCGTTGCGCACGCCTTCGTAGACGGGCAGCGGCCACAGATCCTTCTGCTGGAGCGGCTCCATCATTTCTTCTCCTCGGGCGGTTTGGGCGAGCCGAGCGGCTGCCCCGTCAGCGCGCCGTGCAGCACGCGCACGGGGTGGAACGACTGGCGCCCGGTCTTTTGCGTGAGCTGGATCCCGGCCAGCGGGCAGTCGCTCGACACCACGTCGGGCTCGCTGGTCTCGACGGCCTGGGCCGCCTTCTCGGCGACCTTCAGCGACTCGGCAAAGAACTCGGTCTTCATTCCCCAGGTGCCGTCCATGCCGCAGCAGCGGTCCACCAGGGTCACTTCGGCGCCCGCCCACTTGAGCAGGTCGCGGCCCTTGTAGCCGATGTTCTGCACCCGGTTGTGGCAGGGGACGTGGACGGCCACTTTGCCGATCTTTATCGAAGGCTTCTTCAGCTTCTTCTGACGAGCCAATTGCAAGATGAGGTCGCTCGCGTCCACCACCGCGTCGGCCAGCGCCCGCGATTCGGGCCCAGGCAAGAGCTCGGGGAGCTCCTGCTTGAGCATCAGCGTGCAGCTCGGGCCGGGCGAGCAGATCTTCTTGCCCGCGCGCACGGCGGGGCCGAGCAACTCGAGGTTCTTGCGCAGGAGCTGGCGCGCGCCCTCGATGTCGCCGCCGTCGAGCTTGGGCATGCCGCAGCAGACCTGGTCGGGCACGTCCACGCTGCAGCCCGCCAGCTCGAGCGTCTCGACGACGGCCTTGCCGATCTCCGGGTCGTTGTAGTTGACGAAGCAGGTGCCGAAGACCGCCACGTCCGCGCTCGGCTGCTCTTTTGGCTGCTTGGGCGCGCGCCGGCCCCACCACTGCAAGAGCGTCTCGCTGGCGTAATTCGGCAATTGGCGATCGCGGTGGATGCCGACGGTGTGCTCCATCAACATCCGGTTGAACTTGTTGTGCGCCGCCGCGTTGGCGATGGGCGCGATCTTCGTCATCGCCGTGCCCACCGCGTCGGTGGCGCCGAGGACCCTCTCGCGAAAGGCGATCCCCTCGTCCTGCGCCCAGTTGATCTTGGCGCGCAGCATCAGCTTGGGAAAATCGACCGCGAACTCATGCGGCGGGACATACGGGCACTTCGGATAGCAGAGCTTGCACTCGTAGCAGAGCTCGACCACGCGTCGATAATCGGCGGCGCCCAGGTACTCGACCGGGTTCTTGGTCTCGACGGTGACGTGCTGGAGCAGCTTCGCGGCGTCGTGCTCTTCGATCATCCCGCCGCCGGCCTCGAGGTGCTTGCCTTCCGCCTCGGCGCGCCCCGGGTCGAGCTCGTCAACCCGGTCGAGCATCACCTTGAACGACGGGCAGAGCGAGTAGCAGAGCCTGCACCCGTTGCAGATTTCAAAGACCCGATGCAGCTCGGAGTCGAGGCTGCCCTTGTCGAAAAAGAGCGGCGAGTCGTAGCTCATCCCATGCGGATCGGCGACGGCCTGCGCCGCCTGCGCGACCGAGGCTGGGCCTGGCGGCTGATGCATGGGTAGCTTCACTGAGGTCTTCCTCTTGGGTGGCCGGCGTTCGACTTCCGGCTTTCCGGCTACAACTGAAGAGCCGGAGAGCCGGTGGTCGGATGCCTGCTCCTACTCTTCCGACCTGACCTGCTGCAGCCCCTTGGCGAAGCGGCCGGCGTGGGCCTTCTCGGCCTTGGCGAGCGTCTCGAACCACTCGGCGATCTCGGTGAAGCCCTCCTCGCGGGCCGACTTGGCGAAGCCCGGGTACATCTGCGTGTACTCGTACGTCTCGCCGGCCACCGCGGCGGCCAGGTTCTTGTGGGTGTCGCCGATGGGCTCGCCGGTGGCGGGGTCGCCGACGGCCTCGAGGAACTCGAGGTGGCCGTGGGCGTGGCCCGTCTCGCCCTCGGCGGTGTCGCGGAAGAGGCCGGCGATGTCGGGGCGGCCTTCGACGTCGGCCTGCTTGGCGAAATAGAGGTAGCGGCGGTTCGCCTGGCTCTCGCCGGCGAAGGCGGCCTTGAGGTTCTCGTGGGTCTTGGTGCTCTTGAGATTGGGCATGCGGTCTCCTGACGGACGTTGGGGCTGGTGAAAAAGTTGGAGAACTATTCTCCAACTTGGATTCGCGTCAAATAAAATCTGCCGCTCCGCGCAGTTTCCAACTTCAGGAAAAACGCATCAGCCAGTTGACCGATAGATCGGTCGATCGTCCGAGGCGCAGCGTGCCAGACATGCGAAAGCCGGAGTGGAAGCGAACGCTTCTCTTCGTCGCGCTGGCAGCGCTCGGCGCGACCTCTTGCAGCCCCACAGCCCTGGACCAGGGCGACCTCCTCTCGGGGGGCCAGACGCAGACCGCGCAGCCGCCGGCCGCGACCGTCGTGCTGGTGCACGGGATGGGCGGCTTCAAGAACATCGGCCCGGTCGGGTACTTCTTCCACATTCCCGAGCTCTGGCAGCGCCAGGGCGCCAGGGTCTTCGTCGCCGCCGAGAGCTCCTTCGCCTCGATCGAGCAGCGCGCCGCCGAGCTCAAGCAGCAGCTCGACCGCATCGACGGCCCGCTGGTGCTGGTCGGCCACAGCCAGGGCGGCCTCGACGCGCGCTGGCTCATCTCCAGGCTCGGCTACCAGAAGCGGGTCAAGGCGCTCATCACCATCGCCACGCCGCACCGGGGCTCGCCCATCGCCGACCTGGTCGTCGGCGCCATCGGCGGGCCCGTCGAGGACGCCTTGAACGTCCTCGTCTCGGTCTTGGGCTGGTCGCTGACGGGCGCCAACGAGCTCACCACCGGATATATGGCCAATACCTTCAACCCAAGCGTCCCCGACGCCGACGGCGTCACCTATTGGTCCTATGCCGGGATGGCCTCGCCGCTCGGCCTGGAGAGAAACTCAGGGTGGCTGCACGCCGTGCTCACGCCGACCTGGACGATACTCAAGTCCAAGCACCTCGACTCAGACGGCATCGTCCCGGTTGACTCTCAACATTGGGGAACCTTTCGCGGCTTGATTCCCGGCGACCACCTCGGCGAGGTCAACCAGCCGCTCGGCGAGACTCCGGGGTTCCACGCGGCTCAGTTCTACTCAAGCCTGCTGCAATCGATGCACGATCAGGGCTGGTAGAGCGGGCATCAAGTCGTGGCCGGTGCTTTTGGCTCCAGCGGCGGTCCGCCATGGAGGCCGCTGCCCCGCTTTGGTAGAGTATTCCAGAGAGTTGCCGCGAGCCCTGCTCCAATCAGCGCGAACGGTAGGACGGCATAGGTCCACGCGCTCCAACCATAGGTCGTGAGCAGGCGGCCCATTCCATAGCCGACGATGCTGCCGGCGACATATTGCATCCCGTCAAAGAGGCCGGCCGCCGTGGCCGCGGCCTTGCGCCCGCCGAAGTCCATGCTGGCCGCGCCGCCGATCAGCGAGTGCCCGGCGTTGATGAAGAGCTGCAGCCCGGCCAGGACCAACGCGGCGGCGAAGGGCGCGCGCACCTGCGAGAGCGCAACCAGCATCACGGTCTGGCCGCAAAACGCCAACGTAATGACCGGGCCGCGGCGTGAGTTGAAGATCTTGTCGGAGAGGAAGCCGGCCGCGAGGCCCGCGCAGACGGAGGCGACGGGAATCAGCCAGACGTTGAGCAACTGGACGATGGCCGCGCTCGGCAGGAGGTTGTGCACCTCCTTGAAATAGAGCGTGGACCATTGGTCGAGGATTCCCTGCCGGACGATGCCGGTGCAGAAGCTCGCGCCGGCGATGACCCAGGCCACCGGCTGGGAAAAGAATCGATATAAGACCGAACCTAAAGAGACCTTCCTGGCGGCGTCTTCGGGCGACTCGTCGCCGGTGTCGTATTCGCCCAGGCCCGCCTTGGCGGGTGAGTCCTCGACCAGGAAGTAGTTGAGCCCGAAGAGCAGGACGAGCGCGCCGGCGGGGACCAGGAAGATGTAATGCCAGGGCAGGTAGAGAAGGATCTGCGCGCCGAGGGCGAAGGGCAACATCCGCCCGAGCTGAATCATGATGCCGAAGATGCCGGCGAACGAGCCGCGCTCGCGCACGCTGAACCAGGCGGCGTTGACCTTGACGATGGAGAGCGCGCCGAATGATTGGAAGTAATAGTTGACTGCAGAGACGATGGCGAGCGAGGCCGCCGCGCCGCTGCCTCCGCCCTCGGCAGCCAGCTTGCGACCCAGCAGCGCGAAGACGACGTTCGAGATGGCCGAGCCGGCGGCGCCGATGAGGATGGCCTTCTTGCCGCCGATCCGGTCGGCGATGGGGCCGTTCAAGAAGACCGAGATGCCGTAGGTGATGAGGCCGGCGCTCTTGAGGATGCCGAGGTCTGCCTTGCTCCAGCCGAAGGCCTTTAATAGATAGGGATCGGCGACGGCCAGGTTGTACCGGGCCATGTAGAACATGGCGTACATGAGCCCGAGAAAGACCCAGTTCTGGGCTCGACGCTTGCGGAAGTCGGCGTCGACGACGGCGGCGGTGGGCATGACGGTCCGCACCTTAGCGGAAAGCGGCGCGGGCGGAATCGGTCAAAAGAGCAGGCGCCCGAGCCAGGTCGGCGCCACGTCCAGGCCCAGGCGCGGGTCGTAATGGACATAGGCGAGAAAGAGAAAGATCAGGATGCGTCCCTGGTACGCGAGGGTGCTGCGCTCGGGCCGCCCGGGGCGCGGGCTGGCGCACAGCCAAGGCACGAGCGCGATCATGTACCAGGGCATGGTCTGGCGCACGGTGGTGAGGATGAGCGCGAGCCACGGCACCATCAGCGCGTCCATCCACGAACGGGCGGTCACGAACATCAGCAGCGAAAAAACGGCCACCAGCGCGCCGGTCACCAGCGCGGGCTTGTCCACGTGGCTCGCGGTGATCACGAGCGGGCTCAGGTAGACGTTGAAGTCGAGCAGGCCGCGCAGGGCGAGAAAGTAGGACCCGAGCGAAGCCGCGCCGAGCAGCGCGCCCGCGCCCAGGGCGACCCAGGCGCGCTTGTCAAAGGTTCGCCACTGCTGCTCGCGCACCACCAGCACGGCCGCCGCCAGCGCCCAGGGCGCATAGTAATAGGAGCGGAAATGAAAGAAGGCGGCCACGCAGAACCAGACCCCGGCAGAGAGGCCCCGCCGCTGGCCCAGCGCCCGCCAGCAGAGCAAGAGGGGGGCGATCATGACGACGTCGTAGAAGCCCTCCAATGACCAATGGAAGATGACGTTGGCGCCGAGGTACAGCGGCAGGAGCAGCTCCCAGCGCGCGGGCCCCTGCGCCGCGAGGATGGGCTCGAGCAGCAGCAGCAGCCCCAGGTGCGCGCACGCCAGGATGATCACGAGCAGGAGGCGATTGGCGTTGGTGGCCGACAGCTCGGTGAAGTGGAAGAGCGCGGCCACCGGCGCCATCAGGACCATGTCACCGGGCGGATAGAAGCGCACCACCGAGGGCCAGCTCTGCAAGATTGGCTTCTTCCACCCCGGCACGACGAAGACGCAATCGCGGCAGGCGAAGTCCTCGGGGGGCAGCCGCGCGGCCTCGTCCGGCGTCGGCCGCGGCAGCATCCGGTTGAGGGGCGTGCGCCAGACGTCGGCGCCCACCCGCGTGAACAGCCGCGCCGCGTTCATGTGCGAAAAATGGTCGGTGAACGTGCCCGACAGGTCCATGAAGGGCGAGCGCGCGGGGCGCACCAGCTCCCAGGTGCTCCAGGCGGTGAACGACAAGAGGCAGAGCGCGGCCGCGAGGCGGCGGGGGCTGGGCGGCACCGGCGTTACTTAGCGCGAAGCGCGGCTCGCGTGGTACAGCGCGCGTCGGAGGGGTTCCATGGACTACGCGCACGCGCGGCACGCGGGCAACATGGGCGACGTCCTGAAGCACGTCGCCCTCACGGCGGTGCTGCGCGAGCTTGTGCCGCTGCCAGAGCCCCTCCTCTACCTCGAGTCGCACGCGGGCGACGGCCTCTATGCGCTCGCCACGGTGGGCGAGTGGGGCGAGGGCATCTCGCGCCTCTGGGACGTGCCGCCGCACGCCGACGGCGCCGGGCCGCTCTCCCTCTACCGATCGCTCGTGGGCCGCTTCTCGCCCGAGGGTTCGTCGCGGCCGCGCGCGTATCCCGGCTCGCCTGTGCTGGCCCAGGCAATCCTGCAAAAGGCCGCGCGGCCGCGCGACGAGCTGGCGCTGTTCGAGATCGATCCCCAGGCGACGCGATTGCTCCGGGCCTCGCTGGGCGCGGACGATCGCGTGCGCATCCACTCAGAAGAGGGGCTCGCGGGCACGGCGCGGCGCCTCGCGCAGGACGCCTCGCAGCGCGCCGTGCTGCTCATCGACCCGCCTTATTCCGACAAGGCCGAGTGGAACGAGGTGGCGCGGCTTTTGCCCCGGCTCTTCGCCGATCGGCCCCAGGCGACGCTGCTCCTCTGGTACCCGATCAAGGCGATGACTCGCCCGGTCACTCTGCTCAACGCGCTCGCCGAAGGGGGCGTCCACGGGACCGCGGTCGAGGTTGTTGCAACACCGTTGCGTTTAAAGCGCGAGAAGCTGAACGGCGCCGGCATCGTGCTCGTGCGGCCCCCCGGACGGTCGCTCTCCGCGCTCTGCGCTGATCTCCCCGAGCTGGCGCGGAGGCTGGCGACCCGGGGCGAGTCCACCGCGCGCGTCTTCGGGTTTTGACCGCAAGGGCTTCTGCGAGCCGCCCCCGCGTTGATCCGGTAGGCTCCTCTGATGCCCCGCGCTCTCCTGCTTTCTCTGCTCCTGTCCTGCGCCGCCGCGCCCATCGGAAAGCCTGCGCCGACTGCGGAGGGCACAGGCGAACAGGTCCTCGAGCGCGGCGGCGAGCTGCCCGTGCCTGATCCGCGCGACGCCACCAGCGGGCGCGATGGCGGAACCTTGTTTGCCTGGGCGCAGAGCGAAGTGCCGGGCAGCTCGCGCCTGCAGGCCGCGCTGGCGCTGGTGGACGCGCTCGCCCGCGCCGAGCTGCTCAAGATCGTCCAGGTCGATCTGACCGCGACGGCCGAGGTACGGAGCTCGTCTGACAATGGGCGGGAATCAGGGTCCGCCAGCTTTGCGACGCTAGAGAAGGCGCGCGGCGTCGTGGCCCAGGCCGCCCCGCCGCAGCACGCCTGGGTCAAACTAAAGCGCGACGGCGCACTCATCCTCCGCGTCTACGCCCGCGCGGCAGTGCCACTGCATCCCTAGAACTTAAATCAATCCTGAGGAGAGCCACCGTGTCCAAGCTGCGCGTCCTCTGTTTCTCCGTCTCGCTCGACGGCTATGCAGCCGGTCCCGACCAGAGCCTCGACAATCCGCTCGGAGTGATGGGCCCCGAGATCTTCCAGTGGTTCTTCCCCACACGCGTGTTCCAGCAGATGCACGGTGGCGGCGGCGACGGCGAGGTCGGCGTCGACAACCAGATGGCCGAGGAGGGGTTCAAGAACATGGGCGCGTGGATTCTCGGGCGCAACATGTTCGGTCCCGTGCGCGGGCCGTGGCTGGACGAGAGCTGGAAGGGTTGGTGGGGAGACGAGCCGCCGTATCACGTGCCGACGTTCGTGTTGACGCACCACCCGCGGCCGACGCTCAAGATGAAGGGCGGAACCGAGTTCATCTTCGTCACCGACATCGAGTCCGCGCTGCAGCAGGCGAAGGCGGCCGCCGGAGGAAAGGACGTCCGCGTCGGAGGCGGCGTCGCTACGGTCCGGCAATATCTGAAGGCGGGACTCATCGACGACCTGCACCTCGCGGTGCGGCCCGTGCTGCTGGGAAAGGGCGAGAACCTCTTCAACGGCCTCGATCTGCGCACGCTCGGCTACCAATGCGAGAGGTCCGTCGCAGGCGAGAAGGCGACGCACATGTTCCTGCGCAAGCGCGCCTGAGCTTTCGATCGCGGCACCTGGACTAGACTCAATGTCAGTCAGATAGGCGCCGGAGGTACCGGCCGCGTGCAGGCAGAGACCTGCCGCGCGGCACGGGCGCCCACCCGCATGCGGTGGCTCGCTGCGCTCGCATTTTTGGATTTCTGCTGCGGGAGCCCTGAAGCCGCGCGACAGGTCTCTGCCTGCCCGCTGCCTATCTGCCAGACCTTGAGTAAGAGGAAAAAATGGATACCAAATGATTCAGTTCTGGGCTCGAGCCTCAACCGCCATCAATTGGTTCTCTTTCTTTCCCCCATTCCTAAATGTCAGGCAGATAAGCAAATAGGCCGCCGGCAGGCAGAGGCCTGTCGCGCGGCTTAAGGGTGGCTTAAGGGCGCGCGCCAAGAAATCCGATCGATGCGAGCGCAGCGAGTCACCGTTGGTGTGCCCAGCATGAACGTCGTCAGGAGGTGAAAGTCCTTCGGGAAGCAGGTCGCAGCGACCCGAGCAAACCGCAAGGCGACCGGCCGCGAGGCGGCGCTGAAAGAAGCGGAG
>JBBRMA010000104.1:0-12025 GCA_038231075.1 Myxococcales bacterium
ATAGGCAGCGGGCAGGCGGGAACCCGTCGAGAGGATTAAGGGCTCCCGACGCATACTCTTAAACTGCGAGCGCAGCGAGCCACCTCTGTCGGGTGGGTGCCCGTTCCTCGCGGCGGGTTCCCGCCTGCCCGCGGCCGGTACTACCGGCGCCTGTTTGCCTGGCATTGCGGCTATGGCAGACACCAGATCGCGTCGGCGAGCCAGCGGCCGCGCAGGTCGTGAAAGCCCGTCATCGACTTGCCGAAGATGCTCACGCGGACGACGAGGTGGCCGTCTTGGACGGTGCGCTCGGCGACCTCCCAATCGGGCGTGACGGGCGCCTGGCCGACGCGGGCGCGGCAGCGGGAGAAGGCCTCGGCCGTGAGCTGGGAGGCCGGCTGCGCGAGCAGCGTCTGGCGGAAGCGGACCTCGTCATTCGCTTCCAGGAAGCGCAGCGAGGACGAGAGCGTCGACTGGGGCGAGGAGACAGCGGCCGGATCGAGCGGAGGCGGCGCGGCGGGCCCGGTCGGCGCCGTCGCGAGGGGCGGGGCGATCGCTGCCGGCGCGACCGGCGCCACCGGCCTGGACGGAGGCAGCGCGGGCGGCTGCCGGTGCGCGCGCTCGGGAAGCTGGGTCAGCACCAGGAGCGCCAGCACGAGCAGGAGCGGGGGCGCTGCCAGGATGATCATCATCCGCCGGTTCACGAGCAGCCTTGTAGCCGAGCGCGCGCCGTCTTGCTCTGGTGCAATGGGCCGATGGCTGCTGTATGAAAGCGAATGGCCCGCGATCCGGAAGAGCTGCTCGTCAAGGCGTTTGCCGCGCTCGAGCGGGAAGACGCCGGCAAGGCGCTCGAGCTGGCCGACTCCGCCATCGAAGGCGACCCCGAGCTGGCGGCGGCCCACCAGGCGCGCGCGCTGGCGCTGGCGGGGCTCTTGCGCGGCGAGGACGCTGCCGAGGCCTTCGGGCGCGCCGTCGAGCTCGACCCCGACGATCCCGACGTGCTCTTCGACGCCGCCGAGTTCTTCGTCTGCAGCGGCGACGCCGATCTGGTCGAGCAGGGGCTCGAGCTTGCCCAGAGCGGCCGCCAGTTGGCCGAGGAGGACGACGACCTCGAGCTGGTCGCCGAGCTCTTCTTGATCGAGGCCATGGGCCTGAACGCGCTCGGCCAGCACGAGGACGCGCTCGAGGCCGCCAAGAGCGCAGGCGAGGAGCTGGGCGAGCGGGCCGACGTGCTCGCCGAGGAGGGCTCGGCGCTCTTCGAGCTCTCCCGCTTCGCCGAGGCGCGGGCCACGCTCGAGCGCGCCGTCAAGCTCGGCCCCGACGACGCCTGGGTGCAGCACCTGCTCGGCCTCGTCCTCGAGCGCGCCGGCGAGCGCTACGCCTCCGAGCAGCGCTTCGCCCGCGCGCGCGAGCTCGCCCCCGACGACTTTCCCACCCCCGTGCACCTCTCGTCCGCCGACTTCGACGCCGCCCTGCGCGAGGCCGTCGCGCTCCTGCCCGAGGAGATCCGCGGCCACGTCGCGACCGCGCTGGTCAGCGTCAAGGAGCTTCCCGACGAGCACGATCTGCGCGAGCACCAGGGCGACCACCCGCTCTCGCCGTTGATGCTCGGCCTCTTTCGCGGGCAAAGCCTGCGCGACGCGGGCGCGACCGGCGATCTGCCGCCCGCCATCTTCCTCTTCCAGCGCAACCTCGAGCGCATGGCCGGCACGCGCGAGGAGCTGATCGAGCAGATCCGCGTCACCGTGCTCCACGAGGTCGGCCATCTGCTCGGCCTCTCGGACGAGGACCTGCACGAGCGCGGGCTGCAGTAGAAAAGCAAGCGCATCCGTCGCGATCGGCCTAGTCGGGATCGCCGAACCTGACCGGCGCGGCCAGCGCAGCGGCGAGGCGCTCCAGGTACTGCAGCCGCGGGATCTCCTCGCAGCCGAGCGAGGCCAGGTGGTCGGTCCGCACCTGCACGTCGAAGAGCCGGAAGCCGCGCGCGTGGAGCCGCTCGGCCATGCGCGCGAAGGCGACCTTGGACGCGCCGGTGTCGCGGTGGAACATCGACTCGCCGGCGAAGAGGCCGCCGACCGCCACGCCGTACAGCCCGCCCGCGAGCTGGCCGCGCTCGTTCCACACCTCGATCGAGTGGGCCCAGCCGAGCCGGTGCAGCTCGAGGTACGTCTTCTTGAGATCCCCCGTGATCCAGGTGCCTTCCTGGCGTTCGTCCCCGCAGGCGCGCAGCACCTCCTCGAAGGCGCGGTCGAAGCTGGTGAGAAATCCGGCCGCCAGATCGCGCCGCACCGTGCGCGGCCAGCGCGCCGCCTTCTCGAGGGGAAAGTGGCAGCGCGGGTCGGGCGAGACCCAGGGCACGAGCTGCTCGCGCACCGGCCAGGGGAAGATCCCTTTGCGATACGCTTGCAGCACGAGGCCCGGCGACATGGTGCGGCTGACGGCGACCACCTCGCCCTCGGCGTCGCGCGGGTCGGGCAGATCGACGCGGGCTGCGCGCGGCTCGACGGGCGGGAAGGGGAGGGCGGAGAGCATCGCTCTGCCCAGCGTAGACGAGGCGCGCCCCGGACGGAACGGTTGATCGGCGGGCCCGCTCGTGGGAGGGAACGGCGGTGAAGCGCGTCTGCCTCCTCACCGGCGCCGGCGGCAGGCTGGGCGCGGCCTTCTGCCGGCTGTACGCCGATCGCTACGAGATCGCCGCCGTGCACGGCAAGCGCGCGCCGCCGCTGCTCGACGGCGTCTTTGCGCTGCGGGCCGATCTCGCCGATCCGACCGAGGCGGACCGCGTCGTGAAGGCGGCGCTGGCGCGGTTCGGGCGCGTCGATCTGCTCGTCAACAACGCGGTGGACTATTCGCTCTTTCCGCTGCTCGACGCGCGCGCGCTCGCTGCGGCCTCGGCGCAGCTCGAGGTCAATGTGCTGGCGCCGCTGCGGCTGGTCTCGGCCTGCGCCCTGCGGGCCTGGCGCGGCAACGAGGCCGACAATCGCGCCGCGCGCCGCAACGTCGTCAACGTCTCCAGCCTCTCGGGCCAGAACGTCTACGGAAACCAGAAGCAGGGGCTCTACTCGGCGAGCAAGGCCGCGCTCGACATGCTGACCCGGCACCTCGCGGCCGAGCTTGCGCCGCTCGCGGTGCGCGCCAACGCGACGGCGCCGGACGGCTTTCCGCGCCGCGTGGCGACCGAGGAGGTGGCGGCCAGCATCGTCCGCCTCGACGAGGGAGAGCTCACCGGCCAGATCGTCCGCGTGGGGCCCGCGTGAAGCGCGCGCTCGCCTTGCTCTGCCTGTCGTCGCTCGCGTGCGGACCCGCGCTGCGCACCGCGCGCCGCTCGGCCGATGAGCCGCAAAGCGAGCGCGAGCTGCAAGCGGAGGCGCACGTTGCAAGCCCAAGCTGCGCTCCGCTCGCGATGGCCTTGACCCCGGGCCTGGGCGCGCTCTGCGAGGGGCGCACGGCCGAGGGCATCGTCCTCGCCTCGCTCGGCGCCGGCGAGCTGGCGACGGGGATCGGCGTGGCGCTCAAGCACGACATCACCTATCCCGGCGCGGCCATCCCGCTCCTGGCGCTCTCGGATCTGGTGCTCTACACCGAGTTCTCGCGCGCGCTCGAAATTGGCCTCTCGCGCCGCCTCCTCTATGTGCCGCAGGACACGCTGCCCGAGCTGGCCGTGGCGCCCTTCAACCTGCGCGTGCTGTCGCAGCCCGACGTCTGGGCCGGCATCCTCGGGACCTTCGCGGCGGGCCTTGGCGTCACCGCGATCACGGGCGGCCTCTCGCGTCCCTTCCGCGCGAGGCCCCGCCTCTTTGGCACCGACTTCGCGCCCGGCCTCGGCTACGCGACCGGCGGCGTCATCGGGGCAGGCCTCTTCGAGCACGTCGCCATCGCCGAGGAGACGACGTTCCGGGGCACCTTCCAGTCGGCCTTCGCGCGTCGCTTCGGCGAGGACCAGGGCCTCGTCTATGGCGCGCTGCTCTTCGGCGCCTTGCACGCGCCCAACGCGATCTTCCTCGACAGCTCCGAGCGCGTCTCGTACCTCGCCATCGGCGTGCCCTTCCTGACTCTCATCGGCGGCTATCTTGGGTGGAGCTATCGGCAGCACGGCTATGGCCTCGCCGCGCCGGTCGCCATCCACTTCTGGTACGACCTGCTCATCAGCGCCGCGAGCTTCGCCATGGACCCGCGCCACAACCAGCTGAGCGGCTCGATCGCGTTGCCCTTCTGATGTGCTAGGAAACGCTCTCTCGCCGAGGAGAATCATGTCCGACAAGCCCAGCACCGTCGAAGAGGAATACTTCGCCCGCGAGGACGCGCTCAAGAAGCAGAAGATCGCGCTCGAGCAGCAGCAGCAGCTCGCGCAGGCGCACAGAGAAGAGCTGAAGAAGCTGCACTACATGCACTGCCCGAACTGCGGCATGGAGCTGCACGCGCTCAAGTTCAAGGGCTTCGACGTGGACAAGTGCTTCAACTGCGGCGGCACCTGGCTCGACGCCGGCGAGCTCGAGAAGCTCTCGGAGCCCGAGCACGGCGCGGTGATGAACTCGGTCCTGAACTGGTTCAAGCCCGGCAAGTAGGAGCGGGCCTCTTCCGGCGCGGCCCCGTTGGTGGTAAACTCAAGCCAGAGGGCTTATGGCCACGCCGCAGAAAAAAGAGACGGAGAAGCCTGCGCCCAAGGCAGAGCCCACCTCGGGCGTGCGCCGGCTGCGCGTGCGCGGCAGGCTGCCCGACGGGCGCGAGTTCCTCTCCGCCTCGACCTTCATCGTGCCGGTCGATCCGGACGCCGAGGCCGCCGGCAAGGGCAAGTAGATGGCGGGTGCTGCCGCAGAGGCGACGACCTCATCGCTCGACGAGCTCGATGAGCTGGCGCAAGCGGCGCAGCCGCGCTGGGAGCAGCGCGACGACCCCTTTCCGCACTGGATCGGCTCGAACGTCTTTCCCCGCCCCGAGCTCGCGCGCCTCGGCGATTCGTTCCGCGCCATCCTCGCGCGCGGCCTCTCGGAGCCGAGCGACCCGCGGCGGCTCTCGCGGCGCATGGCGGGCTATGACGCCTATTCGCTGACGCTGACCCGGCTCGGTGGCCCGCTGGAGGTCTTCCAGACTCGCCGCTGGCACGACGCGCTGCAAGAGCTGACGGGCGTGCGCGCAACCCTCGACGTGAGCGCCGCGCTCCACCACCACAAGCGGGGCAGCGATCACGGCAAGGTGCACAACGATCTGAACCCGGGCCACTTCGTCGACAACCACCGCCCGGACGGGATCAACGTCAACGACTCCAAGCTTTGCCACTATCAAAACGGGGAGTCGTACGCGGCCGGCAAGACCTCGCGCCAGACGGCGCGCGCGGTGGCCATGCTCTTCTATTTGAACAACCCGACATGGAGAGAGGGCGACGGCGGCGAGACCGGGCTTTATCGAAAGCCGCGCGATCCGGTGCTGGAGCCGGCCGCGAAGGTCGCGCCCATCGACAACACCGCGCTGGTCTTCGAGTGCACGGCCAACTCCTTCCACTCGTTCTTGTCGAACCAGCAGCACGAGCGGAGCAGCGTCATCCTCTGGCTGCACCGGCCGCTCGAGGAGGCCATCGCGCGGTTCGGGCGCGAGAAGATCGTGTTCTGGAAGAAGTAGAGAGCGGCCTCCTTCCGGCCACGACCGGAGGCCCTCTCAGGTCTCCTCGGACGCGCGGTGCCAGGCATCCAGCACCGACTCTCGGGTGAGGATGCCCACGGCCGTCGCTTGCCCCTCTGCTCCTGGCTCGAGGACGACGGCCTCGGCGCCTGAGCTGTCCAGCTGATCCAGCGCCAGCTCGAGGGTGTCGTCCAGGAGCAGCGTGCGGACCGGGTGGGCGAAGTCGCCGGCCACCGCGAGGTCCTCGAGCGCGTGGTCGAGCAGCGCCGCGCGCACTTCACGGACCGAGAGCACGCCGAGCAGCTTGCCCGCGCCGTCGACGATGGGGAAGGCCGGGTGCGACGACTCGGCCACGCGGCGCACGAGGTCGGCGAAGGGGAGGTCGGCGCGCAGCGGCTCGAGCCGCTCGACCGCGGTGGCGACCGAGAGGCCCCGCAAGGCCGAGGGGACCCTGCCAGGGCGGACGCCGCGCGCGCGGGCCTTGAGCGCGTACATCGAGCCACCGAGCTTGCCGACCACCAGCGCCGTCGCGATGCCGCACGAGACGAGAAGCGGCAGCACGATCTGGTAGCTGCCGGTGAGCTCGAACATCATCAGCACTCCGGTCAGCGGCGCGACGGTTGCCCCCGCGACCACGGCGCCCATGCCGACCGCGGCGTAGGCCTCAGGCCCGGCGATGGTGCTGCCGAAGACGAGCCGTGCCACCTGCCCGAAGGCGCCGCCGAGCATGGCGCCGAGGAAGACCGCGGGGAAGAAGCTGCCGCCGGGCGCGCCCGAGCCGAGCGTGAGCGCGGTGGCGACCAGCTTGACGACGAGCGCGAGCACCAGCGCGCCGAGCGCGAGCTGGCCGGCGAGGGCGGCGTTCATCGACTCGGTGCCGGTGCCCATCGCGCGCGGGGCTGCGAGCGCGACGGCGCCGACGAGCAGGCCGCCGAGCATCGGCTTGAGCGCGGGCGGCACTCTCCGGGCGACCTGGCCGAGGGCGCCGAACCGCGACGAGTGGCCTTCGAACAGCTCTTCGGCGAGGTGGTTGGCGCGCACGTACAGGATCGCGCAGCCGCCGGCGATGAGGCCGAGCACGACGTAGAGCGCCATCTCGACCGGGCTGTGCAGGACCCAGGCGACCGGCCGCAGATCGGAGCCGCCGCCGAGCAACGCGCGCGAGGTCACGGTGGCGCAGACCGAGGCGAGGACCACGGGCGTGAAGCGGCGGGCGCTGAAGTCGCCGAGCACGATCTCGAGCGCGAAGAGGGTGCCGGCGAGCGGGGCGTGGAAGGACGCGGCGATGCCGGCAGCGGCGCCGCAGGCCATCAAGAGCGCCGCCCCTTCGCGCGGGATCTTCAAGGTCCGCGCGAGGCTCGCGGCCACCGAGCCGCCGACGTGGACCACGGGACCCTCGCGGCCGGCGCTGCCTCCCGAGCCGATGACGAGCCCGGCGGCCACGCTCTTCCACAGCGCCACGTGCCCGCGCAATTTGTCGCCGCGCGAGTGGACCGCCTCGATCACCTCGACCACGCCGTGGCCAGCGCTCTCGGGGCTGACGTAGCGGACCACGAGGCCCGCCGCCAGCCCGCCGAGCGCTGGCGCGAGGATGCGGAGCCAGAGGGGCACGGCCACGAGCATCTCGAAGAGGCCGCCCTCGCTCTCGTGAAACGTGCCGTTGAAGGTCCGCAAGAGGAGCAGCGGGTAGAAGAGCGAGAGGCCAAAGGCGCCCGCCACGCCCGCCGAGCGCAGCCGGTGCGCCTCGAAGATCGGGACGCGCACGCGGCGATGCTCGGCCAGCCAAGAGATGCCGAGCGAGGCGGCGATGATGAGCCCCGCGAGCACCGCGAACTCAGGGTGCCAGGGTGCCGCGCGCAGGCGCCGCCAGGCCAGCGCGCGCCACTGGTCGCCCCTGCCGAAGAGGGCGCTCGTCAGCTCGGGGAACTTGAAGAGCACGATCTGGACCGTGCGGATGCAGCTCGCGAAGAGGCCTGCCGCGATGCCCGCATAGATGCCGATGACCGCGGCCAGCGAGAGCAGGACCGTGTTGTCCCAGGGAAAGGCAGGGCCTCGCTGCAGCGGGCGCCGGGCGCGTGCCCAGAAGCTGGCATTTGCAGTAGGCTGCTCTGGCGCGACGGCGGGCGACGGATTCCCTTTGGTTCCCAAGCGCGGGGACCCTAACCGTCCCTGGCTTTTTTCCAAGGAGCGCCCGCGCCACCGAGCGCGCCCTTGCAAGCTTGCCCAAAAATATCGTAAACTCGGCTGCGGTCAGCGTCTGGGCGTCTACCGGACTTTCTGCGCTTGAGGAGTGCCCGAAGTGGCGGACAGCGGCGGGAACCAGCGCATCGACCTCGCGGCACCGCCGCCTGCGCCGATCGTTTCCCGCCCGCTCAAGACGGGCAAGGAGTTCACGCTCGTCCTCCCGCAGCCGCGCTTCATCCTCAAGGCCTGGGACAAGGCCATCTACGACCCGGGCGAGGAGGCGCAGCTCTTCCTCAAGGGCAAGCACCTCGGCGACAAGCCGTACACGCTCATCGTCGAGACCGACGCCGACGGGTCGGGCTCGTGGGCCGAGGTCGACCGCGTGCAGGCCCAGGTCACGGGCGGCACCGAGGCCAAGGCCACCTTCAAGATCCCGGCGGTCAAGAAGCTCACCGGCGGCAAGTTCACCAAGGCCGAGTGGGGCGCCGCCGAGTGCAAGCCGGGCGAGACGCTGCAGATGCACATCGAGGCCGACGGCCTCGAGGGCGAGTGGTGCCTCGTCGTCGTCGAGCGCGAGGAGAGCCCCGGCAAGTGGGAGTCCGAGACCCGCTGGGACGGGCACATCAAGGAAGGCAAGCTCGAGACGAGCTGGCAGACGCCGCCGCCCGAGCACGACGGCGCGAACGCGCCCATCGGCACCATCTCGGACCTGCTCTGGGCCGACAAGGAGCTCAAGTCCGGCGACATGGCCTGGCTGCTCGTCAAGGCGCAGAACTGCGACGGCGACTCGCTCGCCTTCACGCTCGAGCGGCAGATCGGGCCGGGCAAGTGGGAAGAGGTCGGGCACGCGCTCTCGACCATCAAGAGCGGCGAGGCCAAGGCCGGCATCGCCATCCCCACGCCGAAAAAGAAAGACCCCGTCCCCACGGTGCAGACCGCGACCTTCGCCGGCGAAGTGGTGCCCGGCCAGGACGCCACGCTCGAGGTCACCACCCTCGAGATGGACGGCCAGAAGCTCACGCTCCTCCTCGACATGGAGGTCGCCGGCAAGTGGGTGCAGATCGACGTCAGCGACGTCACCGTCGCGGACAACAAGGCGTCCAAGGCGCTGGCCATTCCGCCGCTGCCCGAGGTCAAGCCGTTCGACGAGCTCAAGGAAGAGCTGGTCTCGGCGAAGTTCGGCGGCAAGCTGGAGATCGGCGCCCAGGTCTCGCTCGACATCATCACCAAGGGGATGGACGGGCAGACGCTCACCGTCATCCTCGAGACCGCGGAAGGCGGCGAGTGGATCCCGCTCGCGGAGACCACCGCGCACGTCAAGGGCGACGCGGCCTCCGCGCTGGTGACGGTGCCCTCGCCCATCCGACTTCTTGAACAGTTCGTGCAGGCCCGCTTCGAAAAGGAGCGGTATGGCGACGGGGAGGACCTGATCCTCCTCGTCGACTCCATCGGCCTCGACGGCGAGCTCGCCGCGTTGTCGATTGAAGAAGAGCAGCCCGATGGGTCCTTCGCCGTCATCGCGAAGGATCGGGCGCTCATCAAACAGGGACAAGTGAAAGTGAAGCTCGCGCCGCCGGCCTTGCAAGGCAAGGCCAGCACCGGTCCACCTCCGCCACAGGCGTAGGCGGCTTCATCGGGCGGGACCGCTCTGGTCCCGGCGCAGGCAGAGCTTTGCACGGCCCTCCGACTCTTGAAAAAGAGGCGGAGGCCATCGGCATTTTCACGTTTTGGATCTCAGGAGCAAGGCACCATGGCCAAGTCCGGAAAACCCCCTAGCAAGCCGGCGGCGAAGCCTGCCGCCAAGCCCGCGGCGTCGCATCCGCCCGCGCGGAACCACCCGCCGACGCAGCATCCGCCGGCCCAGCACAAGCCCGCGGGGGGCCAGGGAACCGCTGCGCACCATGCGACAGGCGGCGGCAAGCCCGCAGGCTCGGGGCACCACGCGACCGCCAGCCACGGAACGGCGGGGCACCACGCGACTGCCAGCCACGGAACGGCGGGGCACCACGCGACTGCCAGCCACGGAACGGCGGGGCACCACGCGACTGCTGGCCATGGAACGGGCGCGCACCACGCGACTGCCGGCCACGGAACTGGGACCGCCAGGCACGGCACGGGCACCGCCCACCATGGGACCGGCACGGCCCATCACGGAACTGGTACCGGCCACCACGGGACTGGCACGGCCCATCACGGAACTGGCACTGGCAAGCACGGCACCGGCACCGGCCATCACGGCACCGGCACCGGCCACCACGGCACTGGCACCGGCCATCACGGGACTGGCACCGGCCACCACGGGACTGGCACCGGCCACCACGGAACTGGCACCGGCCATCACGGCACCGGCACGGGCCACCACGGCACTGGCACCGGTCATCACGGGACTGGCACCGGCCATCACGGCACAGGGACCGGCCATCACGGCACCGGCACCGGCCACCACGGAACTGGCACCGGCCACCACGGGACTGGCACCGGCCACCACGGCACTGGCACCGGCCATCACGGCACAGGGACCGGCCATCACGGCACAGGGACCGGCCACCACGGGACTGGCACCGGCAAGCACGGCACTGGGACCGGCAAGCACGGGACTGGCACCGGTAAGCACGGCACCGGTCAAGCAGGGAAGGGCACAGGGAAAGGCGGGGGAGGCGAGAGCCCCGGAGATGCGCCTGGAGGCGAGAGCCCCGGAGATGCGCCCGGAGGCGAGAGCCCCGGAGATGCGCCCGGAGGCGAGAGCCCCGGAGATGCGCCCGGAGGCGAGAGCCCAGGAGATGCGCCCGGGGGCGAGAGCCCAGGAGATGCGCCCGGAGGCGAGAGTCCGGGCGGGAATGACTCTGGCGGCGACAGCCCAGGCGGCCAGGGAACTGGCGGAGACTCTCCCGGCGGAGAGAGCCCCGGCGGAGAGAGCCCGGGCGGAGATTCGCCCGGCGGTCAAGGGACTGGTGGAGATTCACCCGGAGGCGAATCTCCCGGCGGGGAGGAACCCGGCGGAGACGCGCCAGGCAAAGGCGGCGGCGGAGATTCTCCTGGTGGAGACAGCCCCGGCGGAGACGCGCCAGGCAAAGGCGGCGGCGGAGATTCTCCTGGTGGAGACAGCCCCGGCGGAGACGCGCCCGGTGGCGAAGGTCCCGGCGGCCAAGGGACGGGCGGCGATTCGCCCGGCGGCGAGAGTCCGGGTGGAGACTCGCCCGGTGGGGACAGTCCTGGTGGCGACTCCCCCGGCAAAGGCGGCGGCGGAGATTCGCCTGGCGGCGAGGGTCCAGGCGGAGATTCGCCCGGAGGAGACAGCCCCGGCGGCGACTCGCCGGGCAAGGGCGGCGGAGATTCGCCTGGAGGAGACAGCCCAGGTGGAGAGTCTCCCGGCGGAGACGAGCCTGGCGGCAAGTCGGCGGGCGGCGCGGACGGCGGCGGTGGCGGAGGAGGAGGAGGAGGAGGAGGAAAAGGCGCTGGCGGCGGCAAAGGCGCGGGCGGCAAGGGCGGCAAGAAGGACGACGGCCCACCGGTGCAGCGCTATCGCTTCCGCGTGCGCACCGCCGACGGCCGCGAGCTGATCAGCGCAGTGGCGGCGGTGAAGCTGCCTCCGCACCTCGAGAGCCCGCAGTGGAGCAAGGCCGACGCCGATCCGGGCGAGAAGATCACCATGTCCGTCAAGGCCCCCGGGCGCGACGGCGAGATGATCCACTTCGTCATCGAGCGGAAGAAGGCAGACAAGTGGGAAGCCATCGGGCAGACGCAAGGCTCGGTCTCCGGCGGCAAGGTGAAGGTCGTGCAGGAGATGCCGTCGATTCCGCTCGAGTCGGGCAACGACAAGGGCGCGCCCGAAGAACCGGCCGAGGGCGGGCTGCACGTCGACGCTGCCGAGTCCGACAGCGCGGGCAAGAAGCAAGCGGAGAGCGGCGGGGGTGACGGCGAGGCCGGCTCGGGTGGCGGCGGAGAAGGCGACAAGGCCGCGGGCGGCTCTGGCGAAGGCGGCGACAGCCCCGGCGGCGACGCTCCGGGCGAGAGCGGCGACAAGGGCGGCGAAGGGACCGGCGGCGACAGCCCCGGCGGCGACTCTCCGGGCGAGGGCGGCGACAAGGGCGGCGAAGGGACCGGCGGCGACAGCCCCGGCGGCGACGCTCCGGGCGAGGGCGGCGACAAGGGCGGCGAAGGGACCGGCGGCGACAGCCCCGGCGGCGACGCTCCGGGCGAGGGCGGCGACAAGGGCGGCGAAGGGACCGGCGGCGACAGCCCCGGC
>JBBRMA010000105.1:0-11617 GCA_038231075.1 Myxococcales bacterium
CCTAGACAGAAGCCTCCTGCTCGGCGCGAACGGCCGGGCAGCGGCGAATCCGGGGCGGTGGCACGGGCCATGCGTAACGAGTGCAACAGCAAGGCGTCCCGGGCTCCCTCCGCGCTGGAGGTCAATCCCTGCCGCGCCCTGCGGAAAGCACTCCATGTCGGGAGCACCCGCCACGCGCAAGCTGACCCTGGCCGCCCTGCTCGTCGCCGTCTCAGCAGCCGCCCCCGCACGCGCAATTCCTTCGTTTGCGCGCAAATATGGCACCAGCTGCCTGACCTGCCACACGGTCTATCCAAAGCTCACGCCGTTCGGCGAGGCGTTCCGGCGCAACAGCTTCCGCTTCCCCGGCACCGACAGCGACTACGTAAAGCAGGAGACGGTTCCGCTCACGCCCAAGGCCGCCGGCTCCGACGAGCAGTTCGGCTTCAGCGCCATTCCGCCGCTCTCGCTTGGCTTCAATGGCCAGGCGGTCCTCCATCCGGACAAGAACTCCAGCGGCGGCCGCGCCGACCAGGGGGCGGTCTTCCTGACCAAGGATCTGGTCGCCGAAGGGCACCTCTGGGCCGGTGGAAGCTACAGCGATCTGATCACCTACTTCGCCGAGGTGACCTTCTCCTCGGACGGGTCGATCTCCCTCGAGCACGCGCAGGTCTACGCGAGCGATCTGTTCGGCCCCAAGCACGCGGTCAACGTCCGCGCCGGCCGCGCCTTCTCGACGCTGACCAGCTTCGGCCCGCACTCGAGCTACCTCTCTGATCAGATCATGCCCTCGTCGGGCGTGACCGCCCTCAACGGCTCGCTCGGCAGCACCTGGAATGTCTTCGATCACTTCAACGGCTTCGAGGTGAACGGCGTCCTCGGCGGCCGCTTCGACTACTCGGTCGGGCTCAACGCCGGCAGCAACGTGGACACGCGGCCCAGCGAAAATTTCTACGGGCACATCGGCTACAAGATCGGCGGGCTGCGGCTGGACGGCGAGGGCGCGGGCAAGATCAGCGACGCGATGCGGCCTTGGGAGGAGAAGGCCGTGACCGTCGATCTCTGGGTCTACCGCTCGGTCAACAGCGCCAGCTTCACCAGCCCCGACGCGACCAGCACGGCGCCGGTGCTCTGGCTCGACTCAGCCACGGTGGTCGGCGGCAACCTGCGCGGCCAGCTCGACTCGCTGGAGCTGAACGGCGGCGCCTACTGGGAGACGCACAACCACGCGGCAGCGGACGGCACGGGAGCGAAGCTGCTGGCGCTCTACGGAGAGCTCTCGTATCTCGTGCAACCCTACTTCGTCCCTGCGGTCAGGCTTGAGTACAACTCATTGACTCAAGACGGGCTCTCTAGCGTCAACAATGTCCGGCTGCTCGCCGGCATCGCCTCCGCGGTCCGCCCCAACATCAAGGTCTCGCTGACGGCGATCCTCGAATCGGCGAGCGGGCAGCCGCCGGGCGGCTGGGGCGCGGTCGGCGGCAGCGCCGTCCCTGTGGCGTCGAACGACCCGAACGTTCCCGGGCCGACCTCGGTTGGCCTCGAGCTCGAGGCGATCGTGCTCGGCGCTGCCTTTGCCTTCTGACCTCTCAACCACCTCGACGGAGCCCTACCCATGCGATCAACGATGACCTTTGCAGCAGCGCTCTTCCTCTGCGCGGCAGGCGCCGCCACCGCTTCCGACATCACCGGCAAGGTGGACGCGACGCCCGCCAAGTACCTGGCGGAGACCGTCGTCTCGGTGGAGAAAGCGCCCGGGACCTTCGCGCCCAAGACCCACAAGATGGATCAGAAGGGGATGAAGTTCGTCCCGCATCTGCTGACCATCACGGCCGGTGACACCGTCGATTTCCTCAACTCAGACGGCGTCGAGCACAACGTCTACTCAGCCGACGCCGAGGGCTACAACCTCGGGATGATCGCCAGCAAGGCCGAGGGCAAGCACACCTTCGACAAGCCGGGCGTCTACTCGCAGCTCTGCAGCGTCCATCCCGAGATGCTCGCCTACGTGGTCGTGGGGCAGAACCCCTTCGCCGCCGTGGTGGGCAAGGACGGCAGCTACAAGATCAAGGGCGTGCCGCCGGGCGACTACACCGTGGTCGTCTGGAACGCGCACAAGCTCAAGGCCGCGAGCGTGGCGGTGACCGTCGGCGCCGGGCCCGCGGAAGCGAACTTCTCGGTCAAGCGGTGACGAGGCTCGGCGCGCTCCTGGCCCCAGCGCTGCTCTCCGCCGCGGCGGGCTGCCAGGCAGGGGCCGCGCCGGCCACCGCGGACTCGCAAGAGGTCGCCTTCAGCCACAAGACGCACGCGGGCGACAACCAGATCGGCTGCACCGTCTGCCACTCGTACGCGCGCCACTCACCGAACGCGGGGCTGGCGCCGACCAGCGTCTGCATCGGCTGCCACAAGTTCGTCAGCAAGGACAAGCCCGGGGTGCAGAAGCTCACCGCAGAGTTCGCGGCCGGCCGCCCGCTCACCTTCGCCCGGGTGCACCGCGTGCCCGACCACGTCTTCTTCAGCCACGAGCGCCACCTCGCGCAAGGCGTCACGTGCAAAGCGTGCCACGGCGACGTCGCCGCCATGGCGCGGGACGAAAAGGTGCACGACCTGCAGATGGGCTTCTGCATGGACTGCCACCGGCAGAAGCAAGCGACCGTCGATTGTCTGGCCTGCCACAAGTGAGGTGAGCTCGTGCCTGGGATCGGCCGCCGCTTCTTCCTGAAGGTCGTCTCGGCCACCGGCGTCGCCGCCGCGTGCTCGCCCTCGCACGCGCCGGAGAAGCTGATTCCGCTGCTCAACCCGCCCGAGAACCTGGTGCCGGGAAAGCCGCTCTTCTATCGGACCGTCTGCCGGGGCTGCGGCGCCGGCTGCGGCGTCACCGCCCGTTCCCGCGAGGGCCGCGTGGTCAAGCTGGAAGGCAACCCGGACGATCCGATCTCGGCCGGCGCCCTGTGCGCGCGCGGGCAGGCCGAGCTGCAAGGGCTCTACGCGCCCGACCGGCTGCGCGGGCCGCTCGCGCGCCAGGGAGATGAGCTCAAGCCCTTGCCCTGGGCGGCCGCGCTCGCGCAGCTCGGCGGACTTTTGGGAAAGCTGCGCGGGAGCGATGGCCGCATCGCCGGCCTGCGGCTCCTCTCCCGCTGCGAGCCCGGCAGCGCCGGCGCGGTGCAGAGATCGTTCGCGTCCGCTCTGGGCGCGGCCAAGAACGCGCGCGTGGTCTTCGAGCCGCGCGACCTCGCCTCGCTGCGCGCGGCGAACATGAAGCTCTTCGGCAGAGCGGAGCTGCCGGTGCTCGCTCTGTCGCGCGCGCGTTCGGTGGTCTCGTTTGGCGCCGACTTCCTCGAGACCTGGCTCTCGCCCGTCGAGCAGGCGCGGGGCTTGATGGCCGGCCGCGGTGAGCCGGACCGGACGCGCCTCACCTGGATCTCTCCTCGGCTCTCGATGAGCGGCGCCAACGCGGACACCTGGCTCTGCACGGCTCCGGGCGAGGAGCTGCAAGTGGCCCTCGAGCTCTTGCGCTGGCTCTTGGATCCGGTGAATCAGGTCGCAGCTCTGCCGCCCGAGGCCGCCGCCATCCGCGCCGCTTTGCCCCCGCCGCGGCCTTTGCGCGGAGTGTCGCCAGAGCAGGTCGCGCACCTCGGCCGCGAGCTGTCTCTGCGGCGTCCTTCAGCGCTGCTCGGGCCGCCTGCCTCGGCGTCCGGCGCAGAGGGAAGAGCGCTCGCGGCGGCCGTGCAGCTCTGCAATCTCGTGCTCGGCAACTTCGGCAAATCGATGCAGCTCGGCCTGGGCAGCGAGCTCGACGCGCCCTCGCCCGAAGAGGACCTATACGCGCTCCTCGAGGAAGCGCGGCGAGGCGAGGTCACGGTGCTGCTGCTGCACCGCGCCGACCCGCTGGGAAAGCTGCCGGCCTCGGCGCGCGTCGAGGAGGCGCTGCGCAAGGTGCCGCTCATCGTCTCCCTCGGCGAGCGGCTGGACGCCACCGCGCGCCTCGCGCACTTCGTCCTGCCCGACCACCACGCGCTCGAGTCCTTTGGCGACCTCGAGCCGCGCAAGGGGATGCTCGCGCTGCAGCAGCCGGTGCTGAGCCCGCTCTGGGACACGCGCGCCTCCTCGCAAGTGCTGCTCGACCTGGCGGCGGCGCTCAAGCTGCCGGGCATCGCCGACAAGGACTTTCGCGAGCTCTCGAAGGCGCGCTGGCAGGCGGGCGCGAAGGCGCTCGGGGCAAAGCTCGACACACCGCAGGCCCAGCGCGACGTGCAGGCGCAAGGCGTGGTCGTCGGCCACGTCGAGGCCCTGCAGCCCGCGCTCAAGCTGGACGGGCTGGCGCCGCTCCTCTTCACCAAACCCTCGCCGGCGGAGGGGCTGCATCTGGTCGCCTTCGCCACCGCGCTGGCCAACGCAGACCCAGAGGCGCCGGGCTGGCTGCGCGAGGTGCCCGATGTGCTCACGGGCGTCTCCTGGTCGAGCTGGGCCGAGCTCTCGCAAGCGACCGCGCAGCGGCTGGGCGTGAAGACGGGCGATTTGCTCGCGCTCTCTACCGACCAGGGCAAGGCCGAGCTCGCGGCGCTGATCAGCCCGGCGCTGCACGACGACGCGGTCGCGGTTCCACAAGATGCTCCCGAGCTGCGCGCGCTCGGCACGCCTGGCCGCGCCGTGCGGCTCGAGCGCACCGGCAAGACGTTCCCGCTCGCGCTCACCGGGCGCGCGAGCCAGGAGGGCCGAGACCTCGCGCGCGTGATCGCCGAAGGCGGAGCGCCCAAGCGCGAGCAGGGCCACGAGCAGGGCAGAACGCTCGTTGCTCCCCACGAGCACCCCCAGCACCGCTGGGCGATGTCCATCGATCTCGACAAGTGCACCGGCTGCCAGGCCTGCGTCGTCGCCTGCTACGCCGAGAACAATCTCCCGGTCGTCGGCCCGCAAGCCGCGCGCGAGGGCCGGCTGATGGCCTGGCTCCGCATCCAGCGCAGCGTCGAGAAAGGCGCCTCGCTCGAGGCCTCCCGTGTCGCGCTCCTGCCCTCGCTCTGCCAGCACTGCGACGCCGCGCCCTGCGAGCCGGTGTGCCCGGTCTACGCGACCTACCACACGCCCGAGGGGCTCAACGCGCAGGTCTACAACCGCTGCATCGGCACCCGCTACTGCGCCAACAACTGCCCGTACGACGCGCGCGTCTTCAACTGGGAGGACCCGGTCTTCGTCGAGCCGCTGCAGATGCAGCTCAACCCCGACGTCAGCGTGCGCAGCAAAGGCGTGATGGAGAAGTGCACCTTCTGCGTCCAGCGCATCCGCTTCGCCGAAGGGACCGCCCGCGACGAGGGCCGGCCGGTGCGCGACGGCGAGGTGACTCCAGCCTGCGTCCAGACCTGCCCCGCGCAGGCGCTGGTGTTCGGCGACGCCAAGGACCCGAAGTCGCGCGTCGCCTTGGCGCAAGCAGAAAGCCGCGGCTACCGGCTCCTGGAAGAGGTCAACACGCTGCCCGCCATCGCCTACCAGGCCCGCCGCGGAGGCAAGGGGTGAGCGCCGCCATCGCCGAGCGGATGCGGTCGCTCGACCAGACCACCGAGGACGCCCTGCGCCCTCCGCGCTACGGCTGGGCCGCGCTGGTGGCGGTCTCGCTGACGTGCATCGCCATCGGCGTCTATAGCTGGTCGCTCATCATCCGCTTTGGCATGCAGTACACGGGACTCAACCGGCCGGTGGGCTGGGGAGTGCTCATCACCGACTTCGTCTTCTGGGTCGGCATCGCGCACTCGGGCACGCTGATCTCCGCGGTGCTCTTCCTCTTCCGCGCCCGCTTTCGCACCGCGGTCTACCGCGCCGCCGAGGCGATGACCGTCTTCGGCGTGATGACCGCCGGCCTCTTCCCCATCATCCACCTCGGGCGGCCTTGGTATGCGCACTGGATATTGCCTTATCCAAATCAACGCCATCTCCAGATCAACTTCCGCTCGCCGCTGGTCTGGGACGCCTTCGCCATCTCGACCTACTTCTGCGTGAGCGCGATGTTCCTCCTCGCCGGCCTGATGCCCGACGCAGCCGCCTTGCGCGACGGCAGCCAGGGCCTCCGCCGCCGCTTCTACGCGCTCTTCGCCCTGGGCTGGCGCGGCACGGCGGAGGAGTGGCGCCACCACGGCCGCGCCTATCTGTTCTTTGCCGCCTTCGCGACGCCGCTCGTGATCTCGGTGCACAGCGTCGTCTCCTGGGACTTTGCCGTCTCCATCGTGCCGGGCTGGCACTCAACGCTCTTTCCCCCTTACTTCGTCGCCGGCGCCATCCTCTCCGGCGTGGCGATGGTGATTACTCTCCTGATCCCGATCCGCCGCGCGATGAAGCTCGAGAGCATCATCACCTTGGATCACTTTGATATGCTCTCGCGGCTGGTCATCCTCACCTCACTCATCCTGACCTATTCATACTCAACCGAATTTCTCCTAGCGCTGCGCGCGGGCCCTGGTCCGGAGCGCGACACCCTGCTCTACCGCGCCACCGGCGCCTTCTGGCCCTTCTTCTGGCTGATGGTGCTCGGCAACTGCGTCGGGCCGCTGTTCCTCTTCTTCAAGCGCGTGCGCGGCTCGCTGGTCGGACTCTTTTTTGTCTGCGTGCTCGTCAATGTCGGCATGTGGCTCGAGCGCTTCAACATCGTCGTCTCCTCGCTCGAGCACAACCGCGTCCCCTTTGATTGGGGCACCTATCACCCGCGGCTGGTCGAAATAGGAATCACCCTGGGTTCCTTTGGTTGGTTCTTCTTCTGGTTCCTCCTCTTCCTCAAGCTCCTGCCCGCGATCTCCGTTTCTGAGCTCAAGGAAGATGCCCACCACGCAGCCCTGCACGAGGCCGCCCATGCTGCATGAGCCCGGCGTCCTCGCGGTCTTTGCCGATCCCTTGCAGGCCGCGCGCGCGGTGCGGGCGGCTCACGAGGCTGGCCACGCCGACGTGCGCGCCGCGATGCCCGCGCCGTTTCCAGAGGTGATGGAGGCGATGGCGCAGAAGAAGAGCATCATCGGCGCAGTCACGCTCGGCGGCGCCTCGGTTGGCATCTGCCTTGGCCTCTGGCTCACCATCGGCACCTCGCTCGCGCTGCCCATCTCGGTGGGCGGCAAGCCCGTGGTCGCCTTGCCCGCCTTCCTGGTGATCATCTTCGAAGTGACCGTACTCATCGGCGGGTTGAGTAATTTCTTGGGTATGCTCATCGGCGCCTTCGCCGCGCGCAGAAAGAGCTTCATGCCGCACGACCCCCGCTTCCTGCGCGATCGCATCGGCGTGTTCCTTCCCGGCGCCGGCGAGTCGGCGCGCGTGCTGCTCCGCGCCGCGGGCGCCGAGGAGGTCCGCGATGTCGCTTAAGTCATTCTTCGCGCTCGCGAGTATTGCCTGCAGCGCCTGCGCGAATGACTGGCGCACCGATATGTGGTTCCAGCCCGGCGGCGGGCTGCACTCGATCGCGCGCGCGGAGCCCGAGGGCTCGGTGCCCCTCGACGCCCGGCCGCACTTCGACGAGCGCGAAGACGCCGACGGACTCAAGGAGGCGTTTGCCACCGACGCGGCGTCGGTCGCGCGCGGGCACGCCCTCTTCCTCGAGCGCTGCCTGAGCTGCCACGGAGCCGAGGGGCACGGCGGCGGACCGGTCAGCAAGTTCTTCCCGCCCGCGCCGGACCTCGGCTATCCGGCCATCCAGGTGCACAGCGACGGCTACCTCTACGCGACGGTCGTCCTCGGCGGCAAGGCGATGCCGGTGATGCGCGAGGGGCTCAGCCAGACCGACCTCTGGGATCTCGTGCACCTCGTCCGCACCATCAAACCAAAGGCCGCGCCATGAGCCTCTACAAAGACAACGCGCGCTTCTTCGGCCGGCCCCTCACGCTCGCCTTGCTGCTGGCGCTGGGGGCGGGCGCGGCTGCCGTGCTGCTCTCGTTCCCGCTCGGCGCCACTCGCTCGGTGCTGCCGGGCTTTGCCACCGCCTGGCTGTTCTTTGCCGGGCTCGCCGCCGGGGCCGCCGCGCTCTCGGCTGCGACGCGCGTGGCGCAGGCGCGGTTCATCGATCCGGCGCTGCCCTTCCTCGACGCCGCCGCGGCCTTCCTGCCCGTCGCGCTCGCGCTGCTTCTGCCGTCGTTCGTGCTGGCCCGCTTCTGGGTGCCGGAGCACGCGCGCGAGCGGCTGCTTGGACTCGGCGTCCGCGACGTCGCCGCCTTTGTCGCGCTCTGGCTCTGCGCCCGCCGCGTCTTGCGCCGCCAAGGCGCCGAGCGGTGGAGCGACGGCTCGCTGCGCGACTCGGTGATCTACCTGCTCGTCTTCGCCGCCGCCGTGTCGCTCTGGACCGTCGATCTGGTGATGAACCTCTACCAAGGCGAGCCGAGCGGCATCGTCCCTCTGCAAGCCTTCGTGGCGTCGTTCGTCTCCGCCATCGCCTGGACCGCGCTGCTCTCTAGCTGGAAGCTGCACGCACTGAAGGCGCGGCAGGACCTGGGCCGCATGCTCTTTGGCTTCTCGGCCTTCTGGGCATACCTCGTCTGGTGCTCGTTCCTGCCCGTCTGGTACGCGAACCTGCCCGGCGAGACCGGCGAGATCATCCTGCGCACCTCCCCCGGGTGGCGCTTCTTCAGCCTCGCCATCGTCGTGCTCGGCTTCGTCCTGCCCTTCCTCGGGCTCTTCTCCGAGCAGGCGAAGCGGCGCAGGCTGCCCCTGGCCCTGGTCGCGAGCGGCGTGTTGCTCGGGCTCTTCGCCGAGCGCGCGCTGCTGGTGCTGCGGCCGCTGCCACAGCCAGGGCTCGGGCTTCCCCTGCTCGGCGGCGCGCTGGCGGCGCTCGGGATGGCCGGGCTCTTTGCCCTGGTCGCGGGCGCGAGGCACTCCGCGGCGAGCGCGCCCCCGAGCGATCCGCGTCTATTGCCCGCGACGTAGATCATTCCCGCCGGTTCACGTGGGCCCTGACGTTCACGTCCACGTCGCCGTCCACGATCACGTCTGCGTCTGCATCTACGCTCTCTGAGTCGCATCGGGCACGGCTAAGGTTAGTTAAATTGGTTAGGTTAGAACGCGCACTCTCAAGAAGATCGCGCGCCGGCCAGGTCCAAAGCCGCGCTTACGTTTGCCAGCCCCGCGCGCAGCTCGTCCGCGCGCGGCCATCCAAAGCCGATGCGCAAGAAGCGATCGTCCTGCTCGAACCAGTGCCCCGGGCCGACGCAGGTCTTGAGCTCGCGCTTGAGCAGGTCGTGGAAGCGCGGGACGTCGATGCCCGCCTCGGCGCGGATGCGCGGGAAGGCGACCACGCCGCCCGACGGCTCGACCCACTCGAGCCGCGGCTCGCCGGCGATGAACTCGCGCAGCGCCGCGCGCCCGCGGGCCACCTCGGCGGCGATGCGCGGCAGCTCCTCTGCGCGCCGGCGGTACACCTGGTAGCCGATCTCCTCGTCGAGCACGGCGCCGCAGATGAAGATCTGCTCCTTGGCGGCGAGGAAGAGCTCGTTGAGCGCCCGATCGCGGGTCATCAGCCAGCCAAGCCGCAGCCCCGGCAGGCCGTAGGCCTTGGAGAGCGAGGCCACGCTGATCACCCGCTCGCCGAGCGCGGTGGCAAAGGGCGCGGGCGCCGTGAGCTGGAGATCGCGATAGGTCTCGTCCACCAACAGCCAGGCGCCGCGGGACTCGACCAGCGCCACGATGCGCGCGAGGGCCTGGGGGTCCAGGACCGCGCCGGTCGGGTTGTGCGGATTGGTGATGCTGACGAGCTTGGTCTTTGGAGTCATCTGCGCGGCGATGGCATCGGCATCGTAGCGGAAGCCGTCCTCCAGGCGCAGCTCGACGAAAGAGACCTCGCAGCCGATGGCGCGCGGCGTCTCGATGTTGGTGGCGTAGTTCGGCCGCAGCACGACGAGGTGGTCGCCAGGCGACAGCAGCGAAGTGGCGACGATGAAGAGCGCGCCGGCGGCTCCTGGCGTCAGCAGCACCTGGTCGGCCGCGCAGCCGCCTTCCGCCGCGAGCAGCGCCCGCAAGCCCGGATGGCCGCGGTGGTCGCCATAGAGCAGCAGCATCCGCGCGAGGTCCGGCCCGAGGCCCAGCTCGCCGAGCGCGCGGTCGCGCATCGAGCTCTCGGCCAGGTTGCAGGCGATGGTGCCGTAGCCCTGCTCTTCGGGAGACTCGGCCTCGATCGGCATCCGGCGATAGCGCATCGCCAGACCCTACCGCGGCGCTCGCCTCAAGGCTGTGGACGGCAATCGCCGACCGGGCCGAGCCCGCGAGCAAGGCGGCTACTGCAAGACGACGTTGCTCGTGTTCTCGTCGGCGTTCGGGACCGTGAAGTGCGCGCCGAGCACGCTGCTGGTGACGCCGCCCGCGGTGGCGGTGGCGTCGATGGTCCACTGGCCGGCGACGAGGCCAGCCTCGCCCACGCGGCAACTGGTCGGAGTGCAGAACTCGATGCCCGCGTTGCCGGAGGAGCCGCCGCACGTCGAGGTGCCCGAGGTGTTCTGTCCGTAGGGCGAGCGGATGGTGTAGCTGACGACCGCCTCGGTCGAGGCGCTGGCGCAGACGCCGCCGGCCCAGAGCAGCCGCGCGCTGCCATAGCCCGGCACGGTGGCCGGCGCGTCCGCCGCGGCCAGCGTGGTCAGGCCGAGGGGCAGCGTGACGCTGACCGGCGACCGCGTCTGATAGAGGAGCCGCGTCCCGCGCCGGCCTTCGACGATGATCGAGTGGTCGCCCGCGCCCAGGCCCGTGAGCAGCACGGCACCGGGGTTGCCACTGACGCAGGCGACATCGCTGCCGCTCTGCTGGCCATCGACCAGCGCGCGCAGGCTGTCCACCTTGGCTTCGGCGCAGCTCATGCCGCCGAACGTCCAGAGCAGGTACGCCGAGGCCGAGGCCGGGTTGCTCGGCTGCAGGGTCACCGCCTGCGCCGTGTTGACGCCAGCCTGCACCGCGGTGGGCACGTTCAAGAGGCTGCTCACCACCTGGCCGTCGCGGAACGCTTCCACGTCCAAGGTGTGGCGGCCGCCTTCAATCGCGGAGAGCACGGTCCCTTCCAGCGAGTCGGCGCTGCAGGGCAGATCCGGGCTGGCGTTGGCGCCCGTGATGGCCACGCCGTCGAGAGCGACCTGCACGCTGCTGATGCCAGCCGCGGCGCAGCCCTGGCCGTCGAAGTTCCACTGGACCGTGAGCGAGCCGGTGCTGACCGGCACCGCGGTGAGGTCGATGGCGAAGCGATTGGAGCCGTCGGCGACGATGTCAACGTTGCGGGCCGAGTAATAGACGATGGCTCCAGCGGCGTTGAAGGCCCGCACGGTGATGATCTCCATGCCGATGACGAACGAGCCGATGTTCAGGCTCGTCACCGGGCGGCCGGCGGCGTCCTGGCAGTCGAGGTGCAGCGGGGTCAGATCGCCCCGGTCGATCTGGATGGTCGCGACCCCCGCGGTCGCGCAGTCCTGACCGGCAAACGTGAAGTCGACGACGACCTCGCGGCGCACGCTCTTGCAGGCTGCAGAGCAGAGGAAGAGGGCGGCGACGGCGAGGAGACCTTGCAAGCGGCGGCAGGTGTTCATCTGAGCTCCGAGCATCCGGCCGAGTCTACAGCAACGACAGACAAATAGGCACCGGGAGTACCGGCCGCGGGCAGGCGGGAACCCGCCGCTCGGAACGGGCGCCCACCGGCACCGATGCG
>JBBRMA010000106.1:0-11558 GCA_038231075.1 Myxococcales bacterium
CCCCACCGTCCGCGCCGCGCTCAGATCGACTACCGGCGCCGGACCTGCCGGGCCCAGCACCGCCTGTCGCGCCACCGACCGGCCTCGGCTTGAGTCCCACACGGATTGCGCGGCGATACGGTAGGGACGGCCGCCAACTTCTCTCTCGAAGATGTGCACATCCTTCATGTATCAGAAATGTGCGATCGTGGCCATGTGTTCTTCGCTGTGCCCAGAAACGATCCTGGGCACCTTGGGATACGATGAAGTTGCGAAGGTAGGGCTAGCGTTCCGACCAAGGTAGTATCGGCCGATGCGTCCCTTCCTTGCGTCCCTTGCATCCGTTGCCCTGCTCACCGCCGGCTGCTCCGCTGGCCACAAGGCGGCAAGGCCTGATCAGCCCGCCTCAGTGCCCGAGCCTGCCGAGGCGGCGGCTCCCGTTGCTGCTGGTGCTGGGCAAGGAATTGCCAACTGTGGAAACGGCAAGTCGCACAAAGGGACGCTCGATGTACCGAAGTCCGAGCTGGAAGGCACTGCGTCGTACTACGGCCAGCAGTACGACGGCCGGCAGACCGCGAGCGGCGAGCTCTTCGACATGAACAAGTTCAGCGCCGCGCACCGCACGCTGCGGCTCGGGACGCTGGTGCGCGTGACCAACCTCGACAACGGGCGCTCCGTGGAGGTGTGCGTCAACGACCGCGGGCCCTACGCGAAAGAGAGGGTGCTCGACCTGAGCTACGCGGCGGCGAAGGAGCTGGGCGTGCTGGCGGAAGGGACGGCGCCGGTGCGGATCGAGATCGTCGGCAAGAAATAGGAAGCTCAGGCGACCTGGGGGCTGCGAGGCGCTGCCGGCCGGTGCGGGCCAGGGCGCGTCGAGCGCTCGCGGCGAAATACCTCGAGCGAGTAGATGCGCGCGCCCGCGCCGGCCACGAACGCCGCGGCGCCGACCGAAGCGTGGGCGAGGCGCGGCTCTTGTGCTCCAGGCGTGATCGCCGTGTCGCGGTTCTTGACGGCCTCGTCCAGGCTCGGGACGAGGCGCAGCCCGGGGGCCTTGGCGGTGGCGCAAACCTCTGCGGTCGCGGCGGAATCGCCAGCCCAGACGGCCGCGGCATGCCCGGCCTTGGTGAAGGCGGTGTCAAAGATTCGACGGAGCGAGCGCGACAATGAAGTCAGCATGGGTTGGCCGGTGCCCTGTGCAGCGCGAGCAGGGTAGCTGCTCCGGCTAGATGACTTTGCAAAACAACGGCCACAGCTCAGTGACGGCGGCTCAACGCGCGGCAAGCCTGGAGTTGCTGTAGCTCGGGTCCTGCGTGACCTCCTCGCCGAGCCACGGAGGCCGCTCGAACGGCTCGTCCTCGCTGGCCAGCTCGATCTCGGCGAGCCACAACATGAGCCCCGCGAAGTGGTCCACCTCCCAGCGGCCCAGCCGGTACCTCTGCTTGCGCAGGCTGCGGCCGCAGAGGCCGAGCAGCTGCAGGGCATCGGCGGCCGGGATTTCGTATTCGAACTCGGCGCGAGAGAGCAGGCCCGCACCTTTGATCGTCAGCTTCCCGTGCGGCGCACCCTCCGCCGGGCTCACGAGGCGCACGCGCACCACCGGCTCGACCGACAGATAGCCCTGGTGCAGCTCCTCGGGCGCCGGCAGCGCGGGCAGGAGCCGCTCGTGCACCAGGAACTTGCGCTCGATCTCGACTCCCATTGGTCTCTCCCCGGCAGAGGCTCGGTTAAGCGGTCTTCGCGGGCAGCGCGGCCAGCCACGCACGCAGGTCTTCGACCTCTTGCTGCGCGATGGTGTGGCCCATCGGGTACTCGCGGTAGGTCACCGACAGGCCCGCGTCCTCGAGCGTCGCGCGCACTGCCCGGCCGCTGGCGATGGGCAAGAGCGGGTCCTGAAGGCCGTGCGCGACGAAGGCGGGCAGCCCTCGCAGCGTCGGCGCGGCGGCGCGGACGAGGGGCGCGCGCATCGGCTCGACGCCGGAGAGCGAGATCACGCCGGCCAGGTGCTCCGGATGGGTCAGCGCGGCGCGCGTGGCCATCCCGCCTCCCTGGCTGAAGCCGGCCAGGAGCAGCTTGCCACGCTCGGCGGCCAGCTCTGCGACGGCCTCGACGACCAGCGCATCGGCTTGCACGATCTGGCCTGGGTCCACGTCAAAGCCCTGCGCCGTTTGCTGTAAGTGATACCAGGCGCGCATCGGTCCGCCGAGCGAGAGCGGCCCGCGCAGGCTGACCACCGCGAGCCCGCGGTCGAGCTCGGCGGCCAGCGGGACCAGGTCGTGCTCATCGGCGCCGTAGCCGTGCAGGAAGACCAGCGTCCGATTGGCCGGCCCCGCGCTCGCCCCGGACTTGACCGCGTGCAGCTTCACTTGGACCTCCTGCGCAGCACCGCGAGCTGCTCCTTGCCCGCGCGCGTCGGCTTGGAGGGCCGCTCCGGCGCGCCCATCCAGAGCAGGTCGAACCAGGCGGCAAAGCGAGGCTCGACCTCAGTCGGGTCGATGGCGAACGGCGGGCCGCCTTGGTGCCCATCGGCGGGATAGACGACGAACAGCAAGGTGCCGCCGGGCGCGACCAGCCGGGCCGCGAGCGCCGCGTAGTCGTCACGCCGCGCAGGAGTGATGGCGCAGTAGCAGGTCTGCTCGAAGAGCAGATCGTAGGCGCCGTCGTGCTCGGAGCCGAGGCTGAAGACGTCGCACTCGAGGAAGCGCGCGCGGGAGGAGAGCCCGGCTCTGTCGGCGGCGGCGCGGCCGGCCTGCACCGCTGCGGGCGCGAAGTCCACGCCAACGGTGGAGAGCCCGCGCTGCGCCAGCTCGATCACGTCGTGCCCGTAGCCGCAGCCGGGAACGATGGCGCGCGAGGCGACGATCGGATGGGCGTCCAGCCAATCCATCAGCGGAGGGCTCGGCGCGCCCACGTCGAACCGCGTGTCGCCTTTTTCGTAGAGGCCCTGCCAGAAGTCGCGCTCCAAGACTCTCCTCCGCCGCGAATCCCCGCGGTACGGGCGGCATACAGTACCCGTCATGCCCGCGTCACGAATTCACGGAGAGAACGTCGACATCCTCGCCTGGACCCACGCCGGGGACCTCGAGGAGAGCGCGCTGCGCCAGCTCCGCAACGTGGCGGCCTTGCCCTGGGTCTTCCATCACGTGGCCGCGATGCCCGACGTGCACTTCGGCAAGGGTGCGACCGTGGGCTCGGTCGTGGCCATGAAGGGCGCGGTGGCGCCGGCCGCGGTCGGGGTGGACATCGGCTGCGGCATGGCCGCGGTGCGCACCTCCCTCTCCGCGCGCGACCTGCCAGACGATCTGCGCCGCCTGCGCAACGGCCTCGAGGCGGCGGTGCCGGTCGGCTTCAAGTCCCACGGCGAGCCGCTGCAGGGCGCGCTCGGCTCGCCCCTGTGGAACGACTTCGACGAGCTGGAGATCGGCCGCGATCTGGTCGGCAAGGCGCTCCGCCAGCTCGGCACGCTCGGCGGCGGCAACCACTTCGTCGAGCTCTGCGTGGACACCGGCAGCCGCGTCTGGATCCTGCTCCACTCGGGCTCGCGCAACATCGGCAAGACGCTGGCCGAGCACCACATCGGCAAGGCGCAGCGGCTGGTGCACAACCAGAAGCTGTCCGACCCGGATCTGGCCGTCTTCCTCGCCGGCACGCCGCAGATGGCGTCCTACCGG
The DNA here is from genome assembly GCA_038231075.1 of Myxococcales bacterium. GTDB lineage: Bacteria > Myxococcota > Myxococcia > Myxococcales > 40CM-4-68-19 > JBBRMA01. The sequence continues at coordinate 3,648 of JBBRMA010000106.1, forward strand.
CGCGATCTCTTCTGGGCGCAGCGCTACGCGCTCGAGAACCGCCGCCTGATGCTGGGCGAGTGCGAGGCGGTGCTGCGCCGGCAGTTCCGCGAGCTCGACTTCGACGAACCCATTCTCTGCCATCACAACTATGTCGCCGAGGAGGTCCACTTCGGCGAGGAGGTGCTGGTGACGCGCAAGGGCGCCATCCGCGCCGGCCAGGGCGAGCTCGGCATCATCCCGGGATCGATGGGCACCAAGAGCTTCATCGTCCGCGGCCTCGGCAACCCAGACTCGTTTCAGAGCGCCTCGCACGGCGCGGGCCGCCGCATGAGCCGCGGCCAGGCGCGCAAGAAGTTCACCGTCGAGGACCTGCGCAACCAGACGCGCGGGGTCGAGTGTCGCAAGGACGAGGGCGTGCTTGACGAGATCCCCGCAGCCTACAAATCGATCGAGGAGGTGATGGAGAACCAGCGCGACCTGGTCGAGATCGTCACCGAGCTCAAGCAGGTGCTCTGCATCAAGGGTTAGGTTGCCCTTGAGTAAACTCATCGCTCCTTGGCAGGCCCGCGACCGCGCCGAGCCTGGTGCAGACCCGGCTTCCGACCGCGCAAGCGAACGCGAGCGATCGCTTCAACTCATCCAGGCCCGGCTCTTCGGATCGCGCCAATCGCGAGAGCAGGCCGGCGACGAACCCATCTCCGGCGCCGGTGGTGTCCACCACGTTGACGACCTGCGCGGGCACGTGGAGCTGCTCGCCTCCCCGCTGCGCCAGCGCCCCGCGCGGGCCGAGGGTGATGCAAGCGAGCTTCACTCCGAGTGACACCAGCCGCTCGGCGGCGGCCTCGGGAGAGCGCACGCCCAGGCACGCCTCGGTCTCGTCTTCGGCGAGCTTGACCACCTCGCAAAAAGGCAGCACGTCGTCGCAGAGGGCGCGCAGCTCGCGCAGATCGGCCCAGAGGTGGGCGCGCACGTTGGGGTCGAAGGAGACGCGGGTGCCCGCTTCCCGCGCTGCCCGGACCGCCGCGCGCAGGGCAGCCTGGCCGTCCTTGCGCACGTGGCTCGAGGAGCCGCAATGCAGAAAGCGCGCGCGGGCGAAGAGCGCCCGATCGACGTCGAGAGGCGCCAGGAGCTTGTCGGCGCTGCCCGGCCCCGTCGGGGTAAAGAACGTTCGCTCGCCGCGCTCGTCGATGGCGACGAACCAGAGGCCGGTCCTGGCCTCGGGCGTGAAGCGGAAGTGGCACTCGATGCCCTCGATCGTCAGCTTGCCTTCGAGCAGGCGGCCGAACTCGTCGTCGCCGAGGACGCCTGCAAAGGCCACGCGCGCTCCGAGCCGGGCGAGGCCCACCGCGACGTTGGCGGGCGCGCCGCCGGAGTGGACCTCGAAGGACGAGCAGTCGCGCAGCCGGCCGCGCCGGTCGGGCAACAGATCGACCAGCGCCTCGCCGAAGCAGACCACGTCGAGATCGCGCGCCATGTCAGGCCCCGGGGGCGATGATCGGAGAGGGCGACGAGACCCCGACAGGCGGCGTCAGGCCGGTCTGATCCTCGCGCCGCAGCTCGTCGCGGATCTTCTGCGTCACGTAGAGGAAGGGAAAGGAGACGAAGAGGCCGGCGAGGCCGAGCGCGTGCTCCCAGAGCACCAGGCTGACGATGATGACGAACCCGGGCAGGTGCACGTGGCGCGAGGCGAGCCGGGGGTTCAGATAGTAGGACTCGAGCTTGTGCAGGATGAAGGTCAGCGCGACGAAGAGGCCGACGCCGATCCAGCCCTTTGCTTGATAGGCCAGGATCGACAGCACCGCGCCCATCACGAAGTTGCCGACCACGGGCACCAGGCCGGAGACGAAGATCAGCAAGGCGAGCGTGGGCGCGTGCGGAATGCCGACGATGAGCAGCACCGGAAAGGTCAGGAGCGCATTGCAGGCGGCCACCACGCACTGGAATTGAACGGTGACCAGCAAGGCGTCGGCGAGATAGCCGATCCAGCGGGCGAGCATGCCGTGCAGCGACTTCGGGTTGATGGACTGCAGAAAGCCGCGGATCTCTTCCTCCTCGATGGAGAAGACCACCGCCAGGATGAAGCCGATGAGCGCGTAGAGCGCGGCGTGGCCCACCGCGGAGAGCGTCTTGAAGATGGAGGCGGCGTAGTGCTGGGCGCGCTCGATCACCTCGTCCACGTCGGGCAGGTACTCTTGCAGTTGCTCGACCAGGGGCTGGCGCTGGAAGGCTTCCATGCGCGCCGGCAGCGACTCGCGCGCCTTGAGCGCCGCCTGCACGCCGCGGCTGATGCCGAAGTAGCCCGCGGTGCCGGCGGCGCCGAGGAGCAAGAGCGCGACCAGCCCCACCGCGGCCTTCCGGTGCAGGCCGAGCCGGAGCGAGAGGAAACCTCCGCCCAGCATCAAGAGCCGCTCGAAGACGACGAAGAAGACGAGCAGCACGAGCAGGTGGCGGAAGAGCACGATCAGCCCGAGGAAGGCGCCGAGCGCGATGGCCCGGTGGGGAGTGCGCTCATGAAGGAAGGCGCCGAGGCGATCTGGCATGGCGGGCAGCGTATCCCAAAAGCCCGCGCGCGTGCGCCTTGCGAAGACATAGGTACTTAGCTATATAGCTCGGCATCTATGCAGGCTCCCCTCGCGTACACGGTCATCGACGTCTTCACCTCGCAGCCGCTGCAGGGCAACCAGCTCGGCGTCTTCACCGACGGGCGCGGCCTCGCGACCGACCAGATGCAGCGCCTGACGCGCGAGCTGAACCTGAGCGAGTGCGTCTTCGCCTTGCCGCCGGAGCAAGGGGGCGACGCGCGCATCCGCATCTTCACCCCGGCCACCGAGCTGCCCTTCGCGGGCCACCCGGTGCTCGGCGCGGCGTTCGTCATCGGCGAGCCGCTCCGCCTGCCCCTGGTGCGCCTGGAGACGGGCAAGGGCGTGGTGCCGATCGAGCTGTCGCGTGAGGGCGAGCGCGTCGTCTACGGCAAGATGCAGCAGCCCATCCCCACCTGGCGGCCGTTTGCCCGCGCGGCGGAGCTGCTCGCGGCCCTCGGCGTGCAGCGCTCGGAGCTGCCGGTCGAGAGCTACCTCAACGGCCCCGAGCACGTCTGCGTGGTGCTGCCGAGCGAGGCCGCGGTGGCCGCGCTGCGCCCCGACCAGGCCGCGCTCGCCGCGCTCGGCCCGCTCAACTTCAGCTGCTTCGCCGGCGCCGGGCGGCGCTGGAAGACGCGGATGTTCGCGCCCGGCATCGGCGTGGCCGAGGATCCGGCGACGGGCTCCGCCGCGGGGCCCGTCGCGCTGCACCTGGCGCGGCACGGGCCCATCCAGTTCGGCGACGAGATCGAGCTCAGCCAGGGCAGCGAGATCGGCCGCCCGTCGATCCTGCGCGCGCGCGTCCTCGGCAACGCGCGGCAGGTCGAGCGCGTCGAGGTGGGCGGCGCCGCCGTGGTGGTCGCCCGCGGCCAGTTCCTGCGCTACTGAGATGAGCGACTTTCTTCCAGCGCTCTTCGCCGCCCTCGCCAGCCCTCGCCGGCTGCAAGTCCTCGAGTGGCTGCGCGACCCGCGGGCCCATTTTCCGCCCCAGCGCGACGGCGACCTGGTGGACGACGGCGTCTGCGTGGTCTTCCTCGCCAGGAAGCTGCGCGTGCGCCAGCCGACTGCCACGGCGCACCTGCAAGTCCTGGCGCGCGCGGGCCTCGTGACCTCCAAGCGCGTCGGCCAATGGACCTTCTACAAGCGCGACGAGGCGCGGATCCGCGCGCTCAAGCGCTCCATCTCAAGAGATCTCTAACTCAAGCGCCAACTCAAGGAGTAACTCAATGGAAGTCATCCCGTCCACCAACACGGGCAGCAGCGGCCTTCCCTTCTCGGCGGGGTTGAAGACGGGCGGCTTCGTCTTCTTGTCGGGCCAGGGCGGCTTTTCGCCTGCGACCGGCAAGCTGGTGGACGACACCATCGAAGGGCAGACCGAGCAGACGGTGGACAACATCGCCGCCCTGCTCGCCCAGGCGGGCTGCGGCCTGCGCGACGTGGTGAGCTGCGCCGTCCATCTCTCGGACCTGGCGCTCTTCCCGCGCTTCAACGCCGTCTACGCGCGCCGCTTCGGCGAGCCGCGCCCGGTGCGCACCACCGTCGGCGCCTCGCTGGTCCTGGGGATGCTGGTCGAGCTCACCGTCGTCGCCCGCGCGCGCGACTGAAGCGAGGCTCAGCCGACGGGCACTTCCGCGACGGAGAGCCTGAGTGGCAGCGAGCGCCTCACGGGTGGCGGGTGGCCGCGCTTCTCTGGGCGTCCTCGCCTGCCGGGCGGCCGAGGTTGCGCCGATCGGTTCCTCCCGCGGGCTGGTTCGACGCGCCGAAGCGGCGCTCCGCCTCTGCGAAGTCGCGCAGGGCCGCTTCCACCGACGCATAGCGCCCTTCGGGCAGGCACTTGAGGAAGTTGATCACCTCCGCCGGCGCCTCGCTGTCGCACGCCGTCTCGACGATGTCGTCGCGGGTGGCGGGAAAGTCGAGCGCGGAGAGGATCGCCGCCGGGCTCTTCGCTGGAAGCTCACCGATTCCTTTGGCCATGCCCACAAGCTAGGGACGGATGGGCGCGCGCCAATCCTCGGGCGGCCGAACGGCTGCCTGGCCGCTCCGCGCTTGCCTCAAGCCCGCTGGTGGGCGTTAGAGTTTGGTCCCCCAAGAAGGAGCCGGCATGACAAAGGCCGCAGATCGCCCTTCCCACAAAGACCTCGAGCGCGCCGTCATCCGCTTTGCCGGTGACTCCGGCGACGGCATGCAGCTCACCGGCACCGAGTTCGCCCGCGAGGCGGCGCTCTTCGGAAACGACTTCGCGACCTTCCCCGACTTCCCCGCCGAGATTCGCGCTCCGGCCGGCACCACCGCCGGCGTCTCCGGTTATCAAATCCAATTTGCAAACCACGACGTCTTCTCGCCCGGCGACGCACCCGACACGCTGGTGGCGATGAACCCCGCTGCGCTCAAAGTGCATTTGGAAGATTTGCGAAAGGGCGGGCTGCTCATCGTCAACGAGGCGACCTTCAACGCCTCGAGCCTCACGCGCGTGGGCTTTCTCACGAACCCTCTCAACGACCATTCGCTCGATGGCTACAGCGTGATGAAGGTCGATTTCGACAAGCTGACGCTGGCCGCCGTGGACGGGCTCGGGCTCTCGCAAAAAGAGGCCGCGCGCTGCAAGAACTTCTTCGCCCTCGGGCTCATCTTCTGGATCTACGGGCGCGAGAAGTCCCGCGAGGAGAAGTTCATCGCCGAGCGGTTCAAGAAGACGCCCCAGTTCAGCGAAGCGAATATCAGGGCCTTTCGCGCCGGCCACGCCTATGGCGAGACGGTCGAGGCATTCCAAACGCCGATGCACATCGCGCCCGCGAAGCTCGACCGCGGCCGTTATCGAAACATCGGCGGCAACGTCGCCACGGCGCTCGGGCTGGTGGCCGCAGGACAGCTCTCGGGGCTGCGGCTCTTCCTCGGCAGCTATCCGATCACGCCCGCGTCGGACATCTTGCACGAACTATCGAAACACAAGCGCTTCGGGGTGATGACCTTTCAAGCCGAGGACGAGATCGCCGCCATCTGCGCGGCCATCGGCGCGAGCTTTGGCGGCTCGCTCGGCATCACCACCTCCAGCGGCCCCGGCATCGCGCTCAAGACCGAGGCCATGGGCCTTGCGTTGATGATTGAGCTGCCTTTGGTGATCATCAATGTCCAGCGCGGCGGGCCTTCGACGGGCCTGCCCACCAAGACCGAGCAGAGCGACCTCTTCCAGGCCATCTATGGCCGCAATGGGGAATCGCCCATTCCGGTGATCGCCGCGCGCTCGCCCGCCGATGTCTTCGATGTCGCCTTCGAGGCCTGCCGGATCGCGGTCGAATATCGAACCCCGGTCATCATGCTGAGCGACGGCGCCATCGCCAACGGCAGCGAGCCCTGGCCCCTCCCCGACATCAGCAAGCTGCCGCGCATCGACCCCAAGTTCCGCACCGATCCGGCCAACTTCCACGCCTACCAGCGCGACGAGGAGACGCTGGCGCGGCCCTGGGTCAAGCCGGGCACGCCGGGCCTCGAGCACCGCGTCGGCGGCCTGGAGAAGGACGCGCTCACCGGCAACATCAGCTACGACGCGCACAACCACGAATTGATGGTGCACACGCGCGCCGAGAAGGTGCAGCGCATCGCCCGCAGCTTCCCGCCCAGCACCATCTTCGGCGACCCGGACGGCGAGGTGCTGGTGATCGGCTGGGGCTCGACCTATGGCTCCATTACTCAAGCCATGATTGAAGCGCGCGCCGGCGGCATCCGCTGCGGCCACCTGCACCTGCGCCACCTCTGGCCGCTGCCACTGGATCTGATGGCGATCGCACAGCGCTATCGGCGAGTCCTGATTCCCGAGATGAACACCGGCCAGCTCAAGCTCCACCTGCGCGGCCAGCTCGGCCTGGAGTCGGTGGGCTTGAACAAGATCCAGGGCAAGCCGTTCCACGTCGCCGAGGTGCGGGCCGCCATCGAGTCTCTGGCGCAGACGCCCGCGGCAACTGAAGCGGCAACTCATCCTACTCAACCCGAAGCACTGGCTTAGCGAGGCGACCCCCCATGACCGCACTGCTCCCGCTGACCAAGAAAGACTTCGTCTCCGATCAGGAAGTGCGCTGGTGCCCGGGCTGCGCCGACTTCGCCATCCTGGCGACGGTGCAAAAGCTGATGCCGGAGCTTGGCGTCCCAAGAGAAAACATCGTCTTCGTCTCCGGAATCGGCTGCTCCAGCCGCTTTCCCTACTATATGAACACCTACGGATTCCACGGAATCCACGGGCGCGCCCCGGCCATCGCCACCGGACTGAAGATGTCACGGCCCGACCTGCAAGTCTGGGTGGTCACCGGCGACGGCGATGGGCTGTCGATCGGCGGCAACCACTTCATCCATATGATCCGGCGCAACGTCGATTTGAAAGTGCTGCTCTTCGACAACCGGATCTATGGCTTGACCAAGGGCCAGGCCTCGCCCACCAGCGAGCTCGGCAAGAAGACCAAGAGCACCCCGTTCGGCACGGTGGACAGGCCCTTCAATCCGCTCGCCGTCGCGCTCGGCGCCAACGCGACGTTCGTGGCGCGCACCGTGGCCACCGACACGAACCACATGCTCGCCACGCTCCGGCGCGCCTCGCAGCACAAGGGCGCCGCCTTCGTGCACATCTGGCAGAACTGCCCGGTCTTCAATGACGGCGCCTTCGATCTGATGAGCGCGCGCGAGGTGCGCGACGACCAGCTCTTGCGGCTCGAGCACGGCAAGCCGATGTTGTTCGGCAAGGCCAAGGACAAGGGCATCCACGTCAACAAGCAGGGCTTCGCGCTCGAGGCCGGCGCTGCCGACGGGGGCGCGCTGGTGCACGACGAGACGGCCTCCAGCCCCACGCTCGCAATGGCGCTGGCCAACCTGGAAGATCCGATGCCGTGGGCCATGGGCGTGCTCCGCGCTGTGCCGGGACCCACGGTGGACGAGATGGCGCAGGAGCAGGAAAAGCAGGCGATGACCCAGCCGGGGCCGACGGATCTCTCGGCGTTGCTCAACCAGGGCGATACTTGGGAGATTGAGTAATTTGCTCGACGAGCAGGCTGTGACTCGCGCAACATCGCCAATGGCGATGCATTCGCCAGGGAGCGAATCCACGGACTGACGCAAGCGCTGGTCTAGTCTTAATGCCAGTCAGATAAGCAACGGTAGGGTACCGGCCGCCGGCAGGCAGAGGCCCGCCGCGCGGAACGGGCGCCCACCCGATTGGCATAGGGGTCGGCGTTCGCCGCCAGCCCCCTGCCACACCACCGGACATGCGGGTCCGCATCCGGCGGTTCGAGAGGTTGAGGTCAAGTGACCAGGCTCGGAAGACCGAGCTTGGCGAAGTACGAGTTGGGCAGGCCGATGCAGATGCGTC
>JBBRMA010000107.1:0-11257 GCA_038231075.1 Myxococcales bacterium
CGGCCGCCAACTTTTCTCTCGAAGATGTGCACATCCTTCATGTATCAGAAATGTGCGATCGTGGCCATGTGTTCTTCGCTGTGCCCAGAAACGATCCTGGGCACCTTGGGATACGATGAAGTTGCGAAGGTAGGGCTAGGTTCCTTCGCTTCACCTTGCGCGTCGGGGTGACGTCGCCCTCCTCTTCGTAGAAGCGGCGCGGCAGCAAGGCAAAGCGCTTCACCGCCTCGGCCTGCGAGAGCGCGCGATTGGCGCGGTCCACCTCGGCGTGCAAGAGCCGCACGATGGAAGGCTCGCGGGTCAGCTCGGCAAAGGTGGCGAAGGGGAGCCGGTGGTCCTGGGCATAGCGGGTGACGTTGTCCTCGTCGATGAGGAGCAGCGCGATGAGGTACTTGCGCCGGTCGCCGATCACCACCGCGTCCTCGATATAGGAGCTGAGCTTGAGCTTGTTCTCGATGAACGCCGGGGTGATGTTCTTGCCGCCGGCCGTGACGATGATGTCCTTCTTGCGGTCGATGATGCGGAGCCGCCCGTCCTCGAAGACGCCGATGTCGCCGGTGTGCAAGAACCCCTCCGGGTCAACGGTCTCCCTGGTCAGCGCATCGTCTTTGAGGTAGCCGCGAAAGACGTGCGGGCCGCGGGTGAGGATCTCGCCGTCCTCGGCCAGGCGCACCTCGATGCCGGGGATTGGGACACCGACCGTGCCGGGCCGCGGGTCGGTGGCGCTGTCGATGGAGATGACGCCGGTGGCCTCGGTCTGGCCATAGCCTTCGATGAGCGGCACGCCGATGGCGCGGAAATAGGCAAAGAGCTCGGGCGAGGCGGGGGCCGCGGCGCAGACCGCGAGCTTGAGCCGCTCGAGCCCAAGCTGGCGGCGGAGGGGGCCAAGGACGATCCAATCGGCGAGGCGCGCCGCGGCCCGCAAGGCCAGCGACGGGCGCCCCCCCTCGGCCCGCTTGCGCGCCAGGGCCCGCGAGAGGCGCAGCGCCGCCCGGTAGAGTACCCGCTTGAGTAAGGTAGAGTCGGCCATCTTCAGCTCTACCCCGCTCATCAATTTCTCCCAGAGCCGCGGCACGTGGCCGAAGTAGGTGGGCGACACCTCGCGCAGGTTGTCGAACAGCGTCTCGGGCCGCTCGACGAAGCTGACCGCGTAGCCGACGCGCGCCGGCTGGAACACAGAGAGGATGTTTTCGTAGACGTGGGCGAAGGGCAGGCAGGAGATGGTCTCGTCTTGCGGCGTGAGCGGATTGACCGCGAGGAGCGCCGCCGACATCCAGACGATGTTGCGGTGCGAGAGCATCGCCCCCTTGGGCGGGCCGGTGGTGCCGCTGGTGTAGATGATCATCGCCGTGCCCTCGGGATCGATTCCGGCGAGGCGCTCGGCGACCAGCGCCGGACTTGCTTGCAGAGCCGCCTCTCCCTGCGCGGTGAAGGCGTCGAAGAAGACCGCCTGGTCGTGGGTAAAGCCCCAGAGGCCCTTGGCGTCCCAGATGACCACGCGGCGCAGCGCGCGCAGGCGGGGCAGCAGCGCGAGCACCTTGTCGAGCTGCTCGGCGTTCTCGACGAAGAGGAGGCGCGCCTCGCAGTGCTCGAGCAGCCAGGCGATCTGCTCTGGGGAGCTGGTTGGATAGATGCCGACCGAGGCGCCGCCAGCCGCCATGATACCTAAGTGGCAATAGAGCCACTCCGGCCGATTGTCGCCGAGGATGGCGACGCGCTCGCCCGGGCGCAGGCCAGCGTCGATGAGCGCGGCCGCGACCGCGGTGACCGAGCGTCCATACTCAAGCCAACTCAACCGGCGCCAGAGGCCGAGCCGCTTCTGCCGCAGGGCCAGCGCAGAGCCTCGCGCGCGCACCTGCTCGAAGAAGAGGGCGGGCAGGGTGCCTACCATCGCTTGCGGCTCTGGTAGAGGCGGAAGCGACCCGGGTCTGAGGCCTGCGTCTCGCCGAGGCCGAGATAGGCTTGCTGCACGTCGCGGTGCGACTCCAGCTCCCGCGCGGTTCCCGAGAGGACGACGCGGCCCGCCTCGAGGATGGCGGCCCGGTGCGCGATGCGCAGCGCCAGCCGCGCGTTCTGCTCGACGAGGAGGATGGCGCAGCCCTGGCGACTGACCTCGGCCAGCACCTCGAAGACGGCCTTGGCGACCAGCGGCGCGAGGCCGAGCGAAGGCTCGTCGAGGAGCAAGAGGCGCGGTCGCCGGAGCAGCGCGCGGCCGATCGCCAGCATCTGCTGCTCGCCGCCCGAGAGCGTGTCCGCCTGCTGCCGGGCGCGCTCGCGGAGGATGGGGAACAGCGAAAACATGCGCTCGAGGTCTTCGCGCGCCTCTGTGCCGCGGCGTCCCCAGAGGCCAAGCTCGAGGTTCTCGGCGACCGTCAGCTCGCGGAAGAGCCCGCGGTCCTCGGGGACGTAGGCGACGCCGAGCCGCGCGATCGCCTCTGGTGAGCGGCGGCCAAGCTGGACGCCGTCGAGCTCGATTCCGCCCTTCTCGGGCTGGTCGTCGATCAGCCCCGCGATGGTGCGCAGGAGCGTCGTCTTGCCCGCGCCGTTCTGGCCGAGCACGGCCAGGATCTCGCCCTTGGCCACCTCGAGCGAGACGCCCGAGAGCGCGCGGATGCGCTGCTGGTAGAGGGTCTCGACGCTGGTCAGGCGCAGGACGGTCATGCGTCACCGAGATAGGCGCGCACGACGGCGGGATGCCTCTGCACCTCTTCGGGCGTGCCTTCGGCGATGAGCGCGCCGCGGTCGAGCGCGACCATCCGCGCGGCCAGGCGCGACGCGAAGCGCAGGTCGTGCTCGACCAGCAAGATCGCGAGCCCGGCGCGGCCGCGGATCTCGTGCAGCCAATAGGAGACCTCGTCCTTCTCCTCGGCGGTCAGGCCCGACGCCGGCTCGTCGAGCAGCAACAGCCTCGGCTCGGTGGCGAGCGCGCGGCCAAGCTCGATGCGCTTCTGCACGCCGTAGGGACAGTCGGCCACGCGCCGCCCGCGCCAGGCCTGCAGGTTGAGCAGCTCGATGATCTCTTCGCACCTCTCGCGGTGCCGGATCTCTTCCCCGCGCAGGCGGAGCGCGGCCGCCAGGAGGTTGCGCTTGAAATGGAGGTGGCGGCCGAGCAGCAGGTTGTCCATCACCTCCAGATCGACGAAGAGGCGGATGGTCTGGAAGGTCCGCGCCACCCCGCGCCTCGTCACCTGGTCCGGCGAGAGGCCGACCAGGCTCTGGTCCCCGAGCGCGATCGTTCCTGCCGTGGGCCGGTAGATTCCGCTGATGCAGTTGAAGAGCGAAGTCTTGCCCGAGCCGTTGGGTCCGATGATCGCCACGGTCTCGCCCGGCGCGACGCGGAGCGCGACCTGGTCGAGCGCCTGGATCCCCCCGAACCGCAGCGAGAGTCCGGAGACCTCGAGCAATGGCGTCATTGATTAGAAGTGGGCGGGGAACTGCTGATATCCGGTGATATTGGTGTACGAGCCGTCCGCCGCTTTCCTGGCGCGCATCAACCGCACCGTGTTGAGTCCGTGGTGCTGCCCCGGCTTCCATTGGATCGGCGCGGTCAGCTTCGCGGGCGAGAAGCCGCTCATGGTCTCGAGCGCCTGCAAGAACTTCGCGCGCGTGAGCTCGCGGCCGGCGCGCTGCAACCCCTCGGCCAGGGCGGCCATCGCGGTCGCGCCGATCAAGGCGAAGCTCTCGCGCCCCTTGAGCTTGGGTTCCTGCTTGAGCAGGACAGAGATGACCTGGTCGGCCTCGGGCTCGCCCGGCACGGCTTCATTGACGTCATAGTAAGCGCCTTCCCAAAGGTCGCCGAGCAGCCGATACATGACGCTGCGGTCGCCGAGCGGAAACGCGGCGAAGATCTTGGGACGGTACCCTACCTTGGCCATCTCCTTGACGATGCCGGCGCCGTGGGTCGCGGTGCAATAGAGAATCACGGTATCGGCGCCCGACTCCCGCAAGCGCAGCGCGTGGGTGGCGAGCTCGCGGTCGGCCACTTCGTAGGGCACCTCCGCGGCGATGGCCACCGCGCCGCCGAGCGCCTTGGCCCCTCGGTGGATCCCTTCCAATCCGCCCTTGCCGAAGTCATCGTTCTGGAAGAACGCCGCCACCTTCTTGCTGCCTTCAAGGGCCACCGCCTGCTTGAGCAGGAACTCAGCCTCGTCGGCATAGTCGGGATAGACCATGAAGACGCTGCGCAGCTTCTCTTTGGGAAGCGCGGCAAAGACCTGCGGGTTGCCGAGCGGCCACACCAGGGGCAAGCCCGACTCGGCCACCGTCTCTTGATTGGCGTTGAGTACGGCCGTACCCAACAACCCTACCAAGGCAAAGACGCTGTCCTTCAGCTCATTGACGTTGGCGACGGCCTGCCCCGGATTGTAGGCGTCGTCCTTGACGATCAGCCGCAGCTTCCTGCCGTGCACGCCGCCTTGCTCATTGAGGTGGGCAGCCCAGGCCTCGGCGGCCACGGCGATCGAGCTCCAGGCCGACGCGGGCCCCGAGAGCGGCGCGCTGATGCCGATGACCACCTCGGTGTCAGTGACCCCAACCTCGGCCTGCGCGGGCGCGGCAAAGAACGGCACGGCGGCCAGCGCGGCGGCGACCAGGGCGTGCGTCCTCGAGGCCATGTCATCCTCCAGTCGTGCGAGCGGCGGCGCCGAGCTGCCGGCGGCCTGGAGCTTACTCGCGTTCGCTGCAAGTTCCACTGCCTGGAACCGCGCCGCGAGCCGCAGGGAAAGGACTCATCCCCACGGCTGGGATTCGAAACACGCCTCGCACATTCCGTGCGTGATCTGCGAGCCGCTCGAGCGCGCCACGTAGGAGTCGAGCGGCTCCCATTGCTTCCGCTCGTTGTGGATGCGCTTGCAATAGCTGCAGACGCGCATCAGGCCGCGGAGCGTGGTCAGCTCGCTGCGCTGGTGGTCGATGGTGCGGCGCGCGCGCTCGGCCTGCCCGAGCGTCCGGGTGAACGCAAGCGAGATGGCGAGGCTGACGCCGGTGACCGTGAGCCCATTGACGAGCGCGTTGACCCGCGCGTCGGGAAGCGGCTGCAGGATGGGCACGCAGGCCACCAGCACCAGGAGCCCGGCGACATAGACAAAGATGGTGGCGCGCGTGGTGAGCCGAAGCGCCAGCGCCACGCCCATGCAGGCGGTGATGTACGGGGTGATGGCGGTGGTGACGAGCTGATCGACGGCGGCCATCGCGGCCGTCCCGCAGAGGAAGAGCGCGGCAAAGCAGGCGGGCAGCCACGCCCTGAAGCGCAGCGGCTCGTCGGGCTTCTGCCAGGCGCGCCGGCAGAGGGCGGTCAGCGGCAAGAGGGCGGCCAGGATCCCGAGCTGGGCGCCGGCCAACAGCTGCCGCCAGAGCAGCCTGGAGGGCGGCAGGCCCGGCACGGCCGTGAGCCCGAAGTAGAGGAAGTGGGCGACAACGATTGGCACCACCGCGGGCAGCACGAGGCGCAGCCGCTGCAGGCTCTGGCGGGCGCAAAGCTGGTCGAGGTCACGGCGCGGGAGGAGCTCCGCGGACGCGTCCGGTGCTTCGGTCATCGCGCAGCTTGATCGGCGCCGCAGGGGCGCGCAGGGATCGGCGTCGCAACTCGAGACGCCCGCGGCAATCGCCGGTGAGCGCGGATGCGCGGTGGTCGCCAGCCGCCGCGGAGGCGGTCGGGTCAGGGCGGCAGCCGCGGATGGCCGGGCAGGGTGAAATAGAAGGCCGCTCCCTGGCCGACGCTGCCCTCGGCCCAGAGGCGCCCGCCATGGCGCCGGACGATGCGCTGGACGGTGGCGAGGCCGATGCCCGTGCCGGGGAACTCGGCCTCGGTGTGCAGGCGGTGAAAGGGGGCGAAGAGCTTGCTCGCGTGCGCCATGTCGAAGCCGGCGCCGTTGTCGCGGATGAAGATCACCCGCTCGCCCTCGCGCTCGGTGGTTCCGAGCTCGATGCGCGCCTCCTCGACCCGGGCGGTGAACTTCCAGGCGTTCCCGACCAGGTTGTCGAAGAGCGTGCGCACGAGGTGCGGGTCAACGTCGGCCAGGAGCGTCCCGGGCGCGACGATGCTGACCTTGCGCCGGGGCTCGGCCAGGACGAGGCCGGCGGCAGTCCGGCGAAAGAGCGCGGCCAGGTCGGTCTCTTCCGGTGCCCAGTCGCTCCTGCTCACGCGCGAGAGCGAGAGCAGGGCGTCGATGAGCGAGCCCATCTTCGCCGCGTTGGAGCGGATCTCCTCGAGGTAGTCGACGCCGTCGGCATCGAGCTTGTCCGCGTAGTCGGCGAGCAGCGCCTGCGCGAAGCCGTTCATCCCGCGCAGCGGCGCGCGCAGGTCGTGGGCGACCGAGTAGCTGAAGGCCTCCAGCTCGCGAGTGGCGGCGAGCGCGGCGTCTCTAGCGTCGGCCAGCGCCGCCTCCGCCCGCTTGCGCTCGCTGATGTCGCGAATCGACCTGGAGACGAGGCGGCTGTCCCCGGTCACCAGTGGGCTCAAGGTGACCTCGATGGGAAATTCGCCGCCGTCCTTGCGCCGGCCCCAGAGCTCGACGGCGCCGCCGGTGGCGCCAGCGCCCTGGGCAGCGGAAGCCCCGGCCGGCCGCACGGGGATGAGCAGCTCGATCGGCGCTCCGTGAAGCTCGGCGCGCGAGTAGCCGAAGAGCGACTCGGCCTGGCCGTTGACCAGCGAGATCAGCCCACCATCGCCGACGATGACCATGGCGTCGGGCGCGGTCTCGAGCAGCGCGCGGAACCTGGCGTCGCCGGCGCGCTCGACGTGGAGCCGCTCGAGCTCTTGCTGCGCCTTGTTCCGCTCGCTGAGATCGAGCACGAAGGAGATGCACTCGCGGGCGCTGCCCTCGAGCATGGCGGAGCCGATCAGCACCGGGACGCGCGTGCCGTCCTTGCGCAGCAGCTCCTTCTCGCGCAGCGCTCCGATCCCCTCGGTCGCGAGCTGGTCCAGCGCGCGCGCATCGACGTCCGCCCACTCCGGCGGCGTGAGCTGCTCCCAGGGGACGCTGCCGGAGAGGATCTCCTCGCGGGAGAAGCCGATCATCTCGAGGAGCGTGTCGTTGACGTCGACAATGGCGCCCGGCTCGAGGTCGGCGACGATGATGCCGAGGATCCCGGCGTCGCGCAGGCTGCCGAAGCGAGCCTCGGCCTGCCGGAGCGCCCTGGTGGCCGTCTCCGCCGCCACTCGCGCGGCGCGCTCGGCCGCAAAGGAGCGGGCGCTGCCGATGGCGAGCGCGGCGTGCACCGCGACGCTCTGCACCAGCCGCAGGTCCTCCTCGGCATAGGGCGCGCTCGCCCCGCCCCGCATGAGGTTGGCGACGCCGACGACCTTGCCGCGGCAGAGGAGCGGCAGCGCGATCGAGCTCGTGACCTGGAGCCGCTCGAGGTAGGGCCGATATTCCGGCTGGCTCGAGGCGACGAAGGCGGCGGTGCTGATGACCGGCGTGAAGTCGGGCTGTCCGCTCGCGGCCACGCGCCCCGACACGCCTGCGCCGACCCGCTGGGCCGTGAGCATCAGCGCGCGCGTGGCGGCGAGCAGCTCGGCGTCCCGGTGATAGGCGGCACCGTTGGCCTCGAGCCAGAGGCCGTCCTCGCTGACCGTCCGGATCGCGCACAGGTCGCCGACGATCTCGCCCAGGCGGCGGGCCACCGCCTCGAGCAGGCGGGGAGCGTCGTAGGTTGCGGCCGAGAACTCCTGCGAGGCCTCGGCGACGATCCGCAGCCGCTCCTCCAAGAGTCGGCACTGCGCCGCCATCTCGCGCGCGTCGGTCGCGGTCACTGGCTTCCTCGTGCTCCCGGGCGTGGAAGCAAGGCAGAGTGGCGCCCCGCCCTGAGCGGGTCAACTCAGCGCGCGTCCGGTCCGCGCGCGAGCGGCAGGGTGAAGGACAGGCTGCTTCCAGCCCCTGCCTCGCTGCTCGCCCAGATGCGCCCCTGCTGCGCCTCGACCAGGCACTTCGCGATGTAGAGCCCGAGGCCCAGGCCCCTGCGGTCGGTGCGCTCGAGCTGGGTAAAGCGCTCGAAGATCGCCTCCAGCTGGTCCGCGGGAACTCCGGCCCCCGTGTCCCTCACGGTGAGCTGCACCTCCTCGCCGAGGACCGCGAGGCGCAGCGAGATACGCCCTCCGCTGGGAGTGAACTTGATGGAGTTGGAGACGAGGTTGCCGAGCACCTGGATGACGCGATCGTGGTCGAAGAGCGCCGAGACCGTCTGGGGCGACTCCTCCAGGGCGAGCGTGATCCCCTTGGCCTCGGCGGCGGAGCGGAACGGCTCGAGGGCGTCGCGCAGCACGCTCGCCACGTCGCCGCTGACGATCTCGACGCGCAGCCGGCCGGCCTCGATGGAGGCGATGTCGAGCAGGTCCGCGACCAGCCGGCCCATCGCCGCCGTCGAGCGCTGGATTCCTTTGGCGAGCTGGCGCGAGCGGCCGCCGGCGTCGCCTTCGCCGGCCTCGCGGACCAGCGTCATCGCGCGGTAGGCGATCGCGCTCATGAAGCCGCGCAGGTCGTGCGCGACCATGCCGAGGAAGTCGTCGCGGTTGTTGAGCGCCAGGTCTGCTCGCGTGCGCTCGGCGAGCAGGTGCTGGTCGGTCAGCTCGCGCTCCATCGCGAAGAGCGCCGCCAGCGCGCGCGTCCGCTCCTGGCGCTCGTCTCCGAGCTTCTCGTCCGCGGCCTCGCGCTGGTGGCAGATGGCGGCGTCCTCCTGCGCGCGCGCCGCGGCCTGGCCCTCGCTCGGGCGCGGCTGCTCTTCGCGAGCGGTCCGGAGCACCTTGTCGGCGTCGCTGCGCGCCTGGTCGATGACGGCGTCGGCGACCCCCGCGACCTGCCCTGCGTGTTGCAGCGCGGCGCGATCGCTCTTGCGCCGCTCCTGGCGCAGGCTCTCGTCGGTGTCTTCGCGCTCGGGCCGTTCCTCGGGCTTTGCGGGATCCATGCCCGCAGTAGATACCGATCGCCTGCTCGCGTCGCCAGGCCTTTGCCCAAAGCGTTGGAAACAAGCCGTCCCGGACTACTGACGGCCTCGCGGAGGGGCTTGAGCCTTGCCTTACGGCTCGAGCACCAGCTCGGTCGTGATGGCGATCTGCGGGTGCAGCGAGCGATAGATGGGACAGTTGGCGGCAAAGAACCCATGCACCCGTTCGGCGACAGCGCGCTGCGCTCCTGGCGGATCTTGTAGCTTGAGAAGAAGCCGCACGTGGATGCGCCGGATCACCAGCACCTTGCCTTCGAGCTCCACCTCGCCGACGGCCTCGGCGTTCAATCGTCCCGCCGAGGCGGGAATCTGGCGCGCCTCCAGCGCGCCCCCGAAGGTTCCGAGTAGTCAACCCGCCGCGGATGCAATCACGTAATCAATCGTGGTCGCGTGCGGCTCGAACGTGCCGGGCGCGGCTCCATAGTGCTGCGCGACAGCTCCGTGCGTTCCAAACACCACCGGCTTCTCCTCCGCCGGGAGCCACGCATTCCTGATCGAGCCCTGCACGCGCTCGAGTCGGACGACCGATCGATAGGCCACTTCAGACATGGGACCTCCTTGGTGGAGCGCTGCCGGCGGGCAGACCATAGCAGGCGTGGGCCGGCGCTGCGCAGCCGGCGACCGCTCGGCCGGAGCTCAAGCAAGCGTACTTTATTAGAAACAAACCGGCATGGAATCTGGTGGCCTCTCAAGCATCGAACAGGTCGAGGGAAATGGAGGCACCGCCCATGATGCGTTTTCCGAAGATTGGCACCCTGGCTCGTTGCAGCGCCGCGCTGGTCGCGGCGGTCGTCGCCAGCACCGCCGCAAGCCGCGCGGCTCGCGCCAGCGACGATGACTTGATCGGCCTGCTCGCGCCCGAGCCGCCGCCTCCCGCGCCGTCCAACGACGGCTACGCGGACGATGGCGTCCAGGCGCCTCCCGACGCGCAGCCACCCGCCCAGGCGCCCGACAGCTCGACCTTCGAGCAGTCGCTCTCTCCCTATGGTCGCTGGATCAACGTGCCGACGTATGGCCGGGTCTGGCAGCCAGCGGGCGTGGCGAGCGATTGGCAGCCGTATGCGGATGGCCGCTGGGTGGACACCAGCTACGGCTGGTCCTTCGCCTCGACCGTTCCCTGGGGCTGGGCAGCCTTCCACTATGGCAACTGGGGATATGGCGACGGCCTCGGCTGGTATTGGGTTCCCGGATACAGCTGGTCGCCGGCCTGGGTCTCGTGGCGCCAATCAGAGGGATACGTGAGCTGGTCGCCGTGCGGGCCCTCTGGATATTCTTATGGCAGCCGCTGGCCGGGCTGGGTCGCCATGCCGCGCAGCCACTTCGCGTCGCCCATTTCTCACTACGCGGTCCGCGGCTCTGGGGTCGGCTCGATCCTGCGCGGCTCTCGCGCGGTGGCTTCCATCGGCTCAGCCCGCGCGTCTGCGCTGGGCGGATTTCGCGGGAACGCCGGCGCTCGGGCGCAGACCCTCTCTCGCGCGCCGAGCAGCGGCAACTATCGGGCGCAAAGCAACCCTCGCGCGCCGAGCAGCAACAACCGGGCGCAGAACGGTTATCGCGCGCCGAGCAGCAGCTATCGCGCGCCGAGCAGCAACAACCGGGCGCAGAACGGTTACCGCGCGCCGAGCAGCAACTATCGGGCGCAGAACGGTTATCGCGCGCCGAGCAGCAACTATCGGGCGCAGAACGGTTATCGTGCGCCGAGCAACAACTATCGGGCGCAGAACGGTTATCGCGCGCCGAGCAGCAACAACCGGGCGCAGAACGGTTATCGCGCGCCGAGCAGCAACTATCGAGCGCAGGGCAACTATCGCGCGCCGAGCAGCAACTATCGGGCGCAGGGCAACTATCACGCCCAGAACAGCTACCGCGCCCCGAGCAGCTACTCTCGCGGGTCGGGCGGTGGCGGGAGCGCACCCTCGCGCGGCGGAGGCTCCTCGGCGGGGCGCAGCAGCGGATCCGGCGGCGGTGGTTCGCACGGCCGCGGCTCGCGGCGCTAGTGCCTCGACCGCGGCGCAATGAACCACGAGAACGTCGAGCGCTACGGCGAGCCGAGCACACGAGGAGAGAGCAGCGGAAGCGTAGTTTCTCTACGCTGAGCAGCTCAACGACGAGGCTGCTCGGCGCAGACCAGCGATCGGCGTTCGCAGAGATCACTGCGCCGCGGTCGAGGCGCTAAGTGCGCTTGTCAACCGCCTACCAGTCAGAATTCTCGGATCTCCCAACTGACGCCAGGTGCCAGGTCGCTGACGTTGGCTGACACCTGACGATTCCGATCGCGTTTGCCTGGCGAGTTCCGCCCGCGGGTCTCCGACCTGAC
>JBBRMA010000108.1:0-11204 GCA_038231075.1 Myxococcales bacterium
CCGCGCTTGATCTCCATCGGGTTGTGCCCGGCGGCGACGAGCTTCAGCCCTTGCTCGTAGATGGCGCGCGCGAGCACGGTCGCGGTCGTGGTTCCATCGCCTGCCAGGTCGGAGGTCTTGGTGGCGACCTCGCGGACCATCTGCGCGCCCATGTTCTGGAAGCGGTCGCTGAGGTCGATCTCCTTGGCGACGGTGACGCCGTCCTTGGTGATGGTGGGCGACCCGAACGACTTCTCGATGACGACGTTGCGACCCTTGGGGCCGAGGGTGACGGCGACCGCGTCGGCGAGGGTCTGCACGCCGCGCAGGATCTGATCGCGGGCGGCCTGGTGGAACGTGATCTCTTTCGCTGCCATGGTGCTGCCTCCAAAAATTCGGGACTGCGCGGGGAGAGGAGAGGGACGGGCCGAGCTGTAAAGTCGTTGGCAGGCCCTCGAGCGGGCGCTAAGCTAAGCAGCGCGCAACGACTGTCAAGAACCTTTGCGCGCCGCCCCGATGGATTCTCGCAGGCCGGCGCCGCTCGCCCTCGCGGCCGCCGCATGCCTGCTCGCGTCCGCGGGCACCTGCTGGTCCAGCTCTGGCCTACGGCCCTGCTGGCCGCCACGCTGGCGTTGTTTGGGAATGAAGAGAACGCCATCGCGCCGGCTCCAAGCGAACGCCGCCCTCCGCCGAACCTTGTGCCCCCGCAGGGGCCACGATAGGGAAATGCCATGCGCCTCGTCCTGACCCTGCTTTGCACAGCCTTCGCGGCGAGCGCCGCAGACGCGCCCCCTTCGGGTCAAACCAGTCAGACCGCCCAGACCGGTCAGATCGCGGGACGCATCAGCATGGCGGGGCTGTCGCCCAAGCTGCCGCCGCTGCCGGTCACCAAGGACAACA
The DNA here is from genome assembly GCA_038231075.1 of Myxococcales bacterium. Classification (GTDB taxonomy): domain Bacteria; phylum Myxococcota; class Myxococcia; order Myxococcales; family 40CM-4-68-19; genus JBBRMA01. Next base: position 880 of record JBBRMA010000108.1, read on the forward strand.
AGATCTGCGGCGTGAACCGGGCCGACGAGGCGCTGGTGGTCGCGAACTCGGGCGGGATCAAGAACGCGGTGCTCTGGGTGGCCGACGCGCCGCCGCCCGCGGAGAGCGGCAGGCGCAAGCTGCGGCTCGACCAGCAGGGCTGCCGCTTCGAGCCGCACGTGGTGGTGGCGCACGCCGGCACCACCTTGGAAGTGATGAACTCGGACGTGGTGCTGCACCACCCGACGGCCAAGCTCAGCACCGACAAGCTGTGGGACTTTCCCATGCCGCTGAAGAACTACGCGGTGGACCGGCCGCTGCCCAAGGCCGGGATCATCAACGTCACCTGCGAGGCGCACCCGTGGATGAAGGCCATCGTGGTGGTGCTCGACGCGGGTCCGTCCGGCGTCAGCGACGAGGAGGGGCACTACAGCCTCGTCGGGGTGCCCGCGGGCAAGCACAAGCTGAAGCTCTGGCACGAGCGGCTCGGCGAGCGCGAGGAAGAGGTCGAGGTGAAGGCCGGCGAGACCGCCACGCGCGACATCACGCTGCAACCGCGGTGAGGATGCGGCGATGGTGACCCGATGCTGACCTGCGACCCCGAGTTCCTCGCGGGCTGGGTGCAAGCCGAACTCGAAGCGCTCGGCGAGCCCGAGGCGCTCTCCGCGCGCGCGAAGCAGCTGGCGGCCGATGCAGGCGACGCGCTCGACGAGGACGAGGCGCGGAGCGAGGCAGCGAGCGTGCTCGCCGATCGGCGCGGCTTTCTGCACCAGCTGCGGACGGCGTCGGACGAGCTCGGGGCGCTGGAGGTGCGCGAGGCCCGCGGCGGCACCGAGCGGCTCGAGCGCAACGAGCCCAGGCTGTTCGCGGGCCCTCCGGCGTGCACCGCGTGGCTCCGGGCCGCTCCGGGCGCGGCCCGGCGGCTCTCGCTGCTGGTCGAGCGGCTGCTCGCGGACCCCTCCCTGCGCGTCGCCGAGCTGGAAGGCCCGCTGGGCGGAACTCCCGGCTGCTCGACCCGATAGCCGATAGCCGCGCTGAGCTGTTAAGAGTCGGCCATGGCCGAGCAGCAGCTCGCACCCGTTCCCGTGGCGCCTCTCGCGCAGCCTGCGCAGCCGACCGGGCGCTATGGGCCCTTCGCGCGCTGGTTGCTCGGCGGGTTCTTCAAGCCGATGGCCTTCCCGCCCGAGGCGGTGGGGCCGCTGCGCGAGCTGGCAAAGCGCGCGACCATCGTCTACGTGCTGCGCACCTCCTCGCTTTTGCAGTTGCTCTATTTCAATTTTCGCCTCTCGCGGCTGGGGCTGCCCATCGCGCGCGTGGCCACGGGGCTTGGCTATCGCGTCTTCGCGCCGTTCGCGCGCTGGTACCTCGGTGGCTCGCCGATCAAGGCGCCGGCCGGCGACACCAGCGAGGCCGGGGCGGTGCTGGAGGCCGTGCGCCAGGGCGAGTCGGCGATGGTCTTCTTGCGCCAGCCCCGCACGCTGCCGACGGCCATCTCCACCCTGCCCGATCCCTTCCCCGGCCTCGTCGAGCACCAGAAGCAGAGCGCAAAGCCCATCGCGCTCGTGCCCCTGACGCTGCTCTGGCGCAAGCGGCCAAAGCAGCTGCAGCAGACGCTGCGCGACGTCATCTTCGGCGACCCCGAGGAGCCCGGCGCCACCCGCGCCTTCATCGGCTTTTTGCTCCACCGCGGCGAGGCCATCATCAAGATGAGCGAGCCGACGCTGCTCTCCGATGTGCTCGCGATGCAGCCCGACGCCGAGACGGTGAAGGTGGCCCGCCGCGTGCGCGGCTTTCTGCACCAGCACCTCGCCCGCGAGCTGCGCGTGATCACCGGCCCGCCGCTCAAGACCCCCGAGCGCGTCGCCGAGGAGACGCTGCGCGATCTCTCGCTGCGCCGCGTGCTGGCCGAGATCGGCCGCGAGCGCGGCGTCGCCGATGGCTCGGTCGAGCGCGAGGCCGCCGCCGACCTGCGCGAGATCGCCGCGCGGCCAAGCCCCACGGCGCTGAGCGTGATGAAGCGGATCCTCGACGTCGTCTTCAACCGCATCTACGAGGGCGTGGACGTCGGCCAGGAGGGCATCAAGCAGCTCGCCGAGGCGGCCACCCGCGCCCCGCTGGTGCTCTGCCCTTGCCACAAGAGCCACATCGATTACCTGATCTTATCGAAAATCTTTGACGACCACGGCATGAACCCGCCCCACGTCGCGGCCGGCGACAACCTCGACTTCTGGCCCGTGGGACGCTTCTTGCGCATGGGGGGCGCCTTCTTCATCCGGCGCAGCTTTCGCGGCGACAAGGTCTACCAGGCCACGCTCGCCGCCTACGTGAAGCGGTTGTTGAAAGACGGCTTTACCCAAGAGTTCTTTATCGAAGGCGGCCGCTCGCGCTCGGGCAAGCTGCTGGCGCCAAAGTTTGGCATGCTCGCGTTCGAGGTCGACGCCTGGCTGACCGGCGTGCGGCCCGACGTGAACTTCTGCCCGATCTCGATCAGCTACGAGCAGATCGCCGAGGGCGCGAGCTACCAGCGCGAGCTGTCAGGGGGCGAGAAGCAGAAGGAGGACGCCAAGGCGCTGCTCTCGGCGACCAAGGTGCTGCAGAAGCGGCTCGGGCGCATCACGCTGCGCTTCGACCAGCCGCTCTCGCTCCTGGCGCTGGCGCGCGAGCGGGGCCTGGATCCGAAGACGATGACGGCCGACGACAAGCGCGGCCTCGTCAAGGCGCTCGGCTGGCGGGTCGCGGCGGGCATCAATCGCGCGGCGCCGCTTGCCCCCATGGGCCTGTGCTGTGCGGTGCTCCTGAGCCACGATCGGCGCGGCCTCTCCGAGGAGGATCTGCTCGCCCGCACCGAGTTCTTGCACCAGGCGGCGCTCGACCTCGGCGCCCGCGCGCCGGCGCTGACGGCGGGCACGCTGCGCGCCTCGGGCCTGATCGAGCGGGCGCTGGTCGCGCTGGCCGCGCAGGGGTCGATCAAGCGACAGGAGGCAGGGGGGCAGCGCTTCGTCACCGTCGTCGAAGAGAAGCGCATGGCGCTCGACTACCAGAAGAACTCCATCCTCCACTTCGTCGTCTCGCCCGCGGTCCTGGCGATGGCGCTGCGCTCGTTCGGCGGCCAGGCCGCGCCCCTCATCGAGCTCCTGGCTCGCGCGAAGAGCCTCTCGCGGCTGCTCAAGCACGAGTTCATCTACGAGCCCGGCCGCCCCTTCGAGAACATCGTCGACGAGACCTTCGTGCAGTTGGTGCGCTGGGGCCTGGCGGAGAAGCGCGAGGCCGAGATGGACCTGCTCATCCTGCAGACCCCCTCGGGCGTCAGTTCGCTGCGCCTCTTGAGCGAGCTGCTCCGGCCCTTCGTCGAGGGGGTCTGGGTCTGCGCCGACTCGCTCTCGCTCTTGCTGGCGGGCCCGATGGACGCGAAGGAGTGGGCGCAGAAGGCCCTCGACCGGGGCCGCGCCGCGTACCTCGTGGGCCGCGTCCGGCGCGTCGAGTCGCTCTCCAAGGCGACGCTGGAGAACGCCCTCTTGCTCTTCCGCGACCGCGGCGTGCTCGCGCAGGGCGAAGGCAAAGGCGCGAAGCTGACGCTGGCTCCCGAGTGGGCCGCGCGCGAGAAGCTCGCCACGCTGGCCGACGAGGCGGATCGGTTCCTCGTGTAGCGCCTGCCTTGCGTCTGGCCGTGAAAACGGCCGCGCGCTCCCTCTTGCCCGGGGTCCGCGCGCCGCATAGGGTGGCGGCACTTTTCCAATTCTCTCTCGGACCGGAGCACCAAATGGAGATGTCGTCGCGGGTGAAGGAGATCCTTGGCTGGTATCCGTCGGACAATCCGGGGACCAAGACGAACCTGGCCCGCTTGATGATGGCCGGCCGCCTCGCCGGCACCGGCAAGATGGTCATCCTGCCGGTGGACCAGGGCTTCGAGCACGGCCCCGTGCGGTCATTCCAACCGAACCCCGCCGGATATGATCCCGACTATCACATCCAATTGGCGATGGACGCGGGCTGCAATGCCTATGCGGCGCCCCTTGGGTTCATTGAAGCGGTGGCGGGCAAGTTCCCCGGCCAGATTCCCTTGATACTCAAGCTGAACAATAGCGACTCACTGGCCAAGGGAATGTCGCCCTGCTCGGCCATCACGGGCTCGGTGCGCGACGCCCTGCGCCTGGGTTGCGCTGCCATCGGATATACCATCTATCCCGGCTCGGCCGCGCGCAACGAGATGTATCAGGACCTGCGTGAGTTGATTGAAGAGGCCAAGGATGTCGGCCTCGCCACGGTGGTCTGGTCCTATCCGCGCGGCGAGGGAATCACCGACAAGGCGGGCGAGACCGCGGTGGACGTGGCGGGCTACGCGGCGCAGATCGCCTGCCAGTTGGGCGCGCACATCGTGAAGGTCAAGCCCCCGGCCGACGCCATCTTCCAGCCCGAGGCGAAGAAGGTCTTCGAGAAGTTCAACGTGCCGACCAAGACGCTGGCCGACCGCGTGAAGCACGTGGTGCAGAGCTGCTTCAACGGCAAGCGCATCGTCATCTTCTCGGGCGGCGAGGCCAAGGGAACTGAAGACATCCTCAACGAGGTCAAGGGCCTCCGCGACGGCGGCGCGTTCGGTTCCATCATGGGACGCAACTCATTCCAGCGGCCGCATGACGAGGCCGTGAAGTTGCTCCGCGACGTGATGGACGTGTTCGCCAAGTAAAGCTGCCGGGCGACCGGACCCTGCGAATCTGGCTCGTGCCCGAGACGCAGTGTCCCGCCGGCGAGCAGGTAATCTTGCGGCTGACGCACGGATTGCCTGCGTACTAGTCGTTACCGGGTGACAAGCCAACGCGTCCCTCGCTTGCAGGCATTCCTCTCGGGTCGCAGCTACCTGACACCGGTCAACGCCCTCCTGGTCCTCGCCGCGACCCTCGCGCTGCCGGCCGGCGCCGTGGCGTTGATGGCCGGTTTCCGACCCGCGCTCTGGGACGTCGTTTGCTGGGTGGTCTTCCACCTGTTGACCCTGATCGGCATCTCGCTCGGCTTGCATCGGTTCTTCAGCCACCGAACCTTTCAAGCGACGCCCCTGCTGCGCGGGATCCTCGTGGTGCTGGGCTCGCTTCCCGCGCAGGGCAACGTCCTCATGTGGGCGGGGACGCACCGCCGGCACCACCGCTTCGCCGACACGCCGGAGGATCCCCACTCAATCGCCTCGTCGCCGTTCCAATCCCGGATGATGGGCGTTCTGCACTCGTACGCGCTCTGGTTCTTCGACTGCGAGGCGCGGCCGGTCGCGCTCCCCGATCTCGAGCAGGATCGATTGGTGATCGCGCTCAACCGGGCCTATCCCCTCTGGGTGGCGCTGGGCCTCGTCATCCCAGCCTTGGTTGGCTTTCTCTTCGGAGGCACGCTCGCTGCCGCCCTCAGCGGATTCTTCTGGGGCGGCCTGCTGCGCCTGGCGCTGACGCTGCACATGACGCTCGCGGTCAACGCCTTCCAGCACCTGAGCGGCGCCCGGGTCTTCGACACGCCGGACAAGACGGGCAACTCCGGCTTTCTCTGGGGGCTGCTCACCGGCGGCGAGGCGTTTCACAACAACCACCACGCCTTTGCGGCCTCTGCTCGCCTGGGGCTGACGCGGATGCAGCCGGACGCGATCTACTGGCTGTTGCGCGGGCTCGAGAAGGTCGGTCTTGCGCACTCGATCAGGGAGGTCTCGCCCTCCCTGATCGCGGCGCGGCGAGCAGGCGCAGCCGGCCTTCCCGTCGATGACTCTTTCCGTTTACCTAACAGCGATCGATTGAGTTGACCCGGACTCAGGGTGACCGGCGAGCGACCTACTTGAGTGTGCCCGCGTCCGCCGCCATCTCCGGCTCCGGCGGCGGCCGCGCGGCCTCCCATTGCTCCCGCGTGGGCTTCAACTTGATCGCCAGGTGCGCGCCGGGCTTGCCGCTCACGACGTCGCTGCACGGCATCCGGTCGCAATCCAATTCCATTCGATCAGTCGCAAAGTAAAGCGGGCCCAGGTCGCCGTGCATGAGCGCCACACGGCACTTGCGGTCGTGCGGAAGATAGAGGATTGCGGCGCCTTCGAGGACGCCGGCGCGCGACTCCCAGCCGAGCGGTGGCAGGCCGGCTTCAGCTGGACAGACGGCGCGCACCGAGACCGCGGCGCGAGGGGCCCCTTCGGGCCGGGCGATGGACACATCGACGTCGACTGCGCGAGGCGCCGAGAGCTCGACGACGTCGGGCTGGCGGGGCCGCACCTCGCCCGAGGCCTTGAGCAGCGGCGAGAAGAAGCGCGCGGGGGGCTGCACGTCGCAGGTCCACCTGCCGCGCGCGAGGCCGGGGAACTTGGCCTCGCCGAAGATGTCGGTCTCGCCGACCATGTCCAGGCCGCTCGAGGGGTGATGGCAGCGCACTTCCGTCTTGGGGATGACGTGGCGACCGTCGTCCACCACGCGGATCACCAGCGCGCCCGGGATCTGCACGAGATAGACGAAGACGCCCACGACGCCGGCGATGACGCCGAGCGCGACCAGGCCCTCGACCTTGGCGCGCCACTGGAAGCTCCAGCTGCGCGGAGCGAAGTTGCCGCGGCCGCGCCCATTGTGGTCCACCCCGTTCTTGTACGGGGCCTTCGAGGGCGGCGTGGTCCCGGGCTCCACCGCTACTGCCCGTCCTTGTAGAGGTCGATGTCGAGCGGCTCGCCGTTGGTCGGGTTCCACACCTGCACGACGGCGGGGCCGCAGTTCATGGTGTGCACGCGCGTGTCGCGGCAGAAGTCGAGGTCGCCGTTCGCCTTGCAGACGATGGGCGCGCCGGGCACGAGCTTCACGCGCGAGAGCATGCAGAACGCCCCCTTCTCCTTGCCGCCGGCCCCGGGCGTGTGCAGCGTCGCCAGCCGCCCACCGCGCATCTTGTGGAACTTGAGCAGGTAGACGCCGGCCGGAACGGCAACTTCACACGAGGTGGAGCCGACGTTGCACTTGTCCTCGACCTTGGCCCCGTCCAGGCCGAGCACGCGAATCTCGCCGATCATCTCCGAGCCCGTGCTGTCCTGGATGGTGACGGTGGTCTCGGACGGCGATCCCGGCGGCCGCGCGTGGGCGCAGGCGAGCAACGGCAAGAGGGCAAGAGAGGCGAGCAGCTTGTTCACGGTTCGTACTCCGCGCGGTTGTTGTCGGTTTCCCAGACTTCGACTTTGCTGATCTTCACCCGGCCGTCGTCGAAGCGTCGGCCCAGCTCCTCGCAGAGCCAGCGCGCGATCTCCTCGGCCGTCGTGTTGCGCTCGGTGAAGGGCGGCACTTCGTTCAAGTTCTGGTGATCGACGCGCCCCGTGATCTCGAGCGCGGCCTTCTTCAGCGCAGAGAAGTCGAGCACGTAGCTCGTGCGGTCGAGCTGCCGCGCCTCGGCGTGGACCAGCACGCGATAGTTGTGGCCGTGGAGCGCCTCGCACTCGGTCTCGGAGAGGCGGACCTGGTGCGCGGCGCAGAACCAGAGCTGCTTGGAGATGCGGAAGAGGCCCATGGGCGGCCACTGTCTATCCCGAAGGCAGGGCCGCCGCCAGCCATCGCGCGCGCGTCTTTCTCTCGACTGCGCGGCCGCTCCTGGGTGAAATGCGGCCATGCGCGAGCCGAAGGCAGCCATCTTCGACCCGGTCGAGGGCACCCCGCCCGACTTCTTCCACGAGCTCTACGATGAAGTGCTCGGGTTCTTCGTCGTGCTCCGCGACTTCACGCTCCACCCCGTCGCCTTCAGCCGCGAGTGGTCGGAGGGCCGCCGCCGCGCGATGAACCCCGTGGGATTTTTCGGCATCGCCGTGGGCGTGCAGCTCGCCGCGGCCGCGGTGCTGGCCCACTTTCGGCCAGGCGCCCTGCCCGGCGAAGGCGAGGAGCTCTTGCGCCAGTCGGCCCCCGAGCTCTACTGGCTCATCGATCTGCTGGCCTCGCAGCTGCCGCTCGTCAAGGCGGCCATCTTCGCCGCCATCGTGCACCGCCGGATGGTCAAGAAGGGCTCGACGCAGAACTTTCGCGGCTCGCTCGGCGCGGTGCTCTACGCCGAGGGCTGGGAGCAGCTTGGCCGCGCGCTGGCGGCCGCGGCGGCGCTGGCCTTTGGCAAGATCGGGGGCGAGACCGTCTCGAGCATCGTCGGCATCGTCGCCCTGGCGATGCTGGCGCTGGCGCTCGGTGGCGTGCACCGGCTGAAGAAGAAGCGCGCCGCGATCGGGCCAATGGCGCTTGGAGGCGTCGGCGTCGCGCTGGTGGCGGCCACGGCGTCCTCGCTGGCCTGGGGTCCGCTCCTCAAGAAGAACCTGGCGGAAGGCAAGCTGCACTCGACCGTCAGCGGCACCGGATGGAAGCTCGAGATCAAACCCGACCGCGACGGCGGCCAGCCCTAGAGCACCGATCAGGTCACTGGTCGGCGCGCGCCTGCAAGAAGCTCCAGCGCACCAGGATCTGCTTGCCGTTCATCTCCAGCAGGCCGCGTCGGGTGAAGTCGTTGAGCGCGCGGCTCACCGTCTCCCTGCTGGTGCCGATGAGGCCCGCGATCTCTTGCTGCGTGGGCCGCTCGCGGATGAGGAGCCCGCCGTCCACCTGCTCGCCCTGCTTCTGCGCCAGTTCCTTGATGGCGCCGGCGACGCGCGCGTAGACATCGAGCAGCGCCAGGTTGCCGATCACTTCATCGGCGCGCCGCAGCCGGCGCGACATCTCGGCGAGGATGGCGAGCGCGGTGCTGGGGTGCGCGGTGAGGTGCGTCTGGAAGGCGTCGCGGTCGAGCGCCAGCATCTCGGCGTCTTCCACCGCCACCACGTTGGCCGAGCGGGGCTGCCGGTCGAGCAGCGACATCTCGCCGAAGAAGTCGCCCACGCGCAGGATGGAGAGGATGATCTCGCGGCCCGTCTCGCCGTAGAGGACCACCTTGACCTTGCCCGACGCCATCACGAAGAGTGCGTCGCCGGCCTCTTCCTGGCTGACGATGACGGTGCCGGCGTCGGCCTGGCGCGGGCGCATGCGCGAGGCGAGGTCCGAGAGCGTGGCCTCGGGCAGCTCGGCAAAGATCGACACTCTTCGCAACAGTTGCGGGACGTCCACAGCGACTCTCCTCGGCAGAACCCCGGACTTCAGCCGGTCCTAGTTTGTCAGACCGGCAGGCGATCGCACAAGCGCGGCCTTGACCTGCGCAGGAGGGGCGGCTAACGACTCTGGCCATGCGCGCCACCGTCAACGGCGAGAGCGTCGAGCTGCCCGAGGGGCTGACCGTCGCGGGCCTCTTGCAGCACCTCGGCATCCGCGGCGAGCGCGTGGCCGTCGAGCGCAACGGCGAGGTGGTGCGCCGCGCGCGGCACGCCGAGGAGAAGCTCGCCCCGGACGACGTGCTCGAGGTGGTCGCTTTCGTAGGAGGTGGATAGATGGGTGACGCATTGGTGGTGGGCGGCCGCACGTTCGCCTCGCGGCTGGTGGTGGGCACGGGCAAGTACAAGGACTTTGCCACCATGAAGGCCGCGCTCGAGGCCTCGGGCGCAGACCTGGTGACGGTCGCGGTGCGGCGGCTCGACCTGTCGGCGCAGGGCGACAAGTCGCTCTTGCATTGGATCCCGAAGGGCATGGACCTCCTGCCGAACACCGCCGGCTGCTACACGGCGGACGACGCGGTGCGCACCTGCCGGCTGGCGCGCGAGCTGCAAATCGGCGGCGACAAGCCGCTCGTCAAGCTGGAGGTGCTGAGCGACGCGAAGATGCTCTTCCCCGACGGCGAGGAGACGCTGAAGGCCGCCAAGGTGCTCGTGGCCGAGGGCTTCACCGTGCTGCCCTACACCAACGACGACCCCGTGCTCTGCAAGAAGCTCGAGGACGCTGGCTGCGCCGCCGTGATGCCGCTCGGAGCGCCCATCGGCTCCGGGCTTGGCATCCGCAATCCGTACAACCTGACGATCATCTTGCAGAACGCGAAGGTGCCCATCATCGTCGACGCCGGCGTCGGCACCGCGAGCGACGCGGCCCAGGCGATGGAGCTCGGCGTCGATGGCGTCCTGATGAACACGGCCATCGCCGGCGCGGACGATCCGGTCGCGATGGCCACCGCGATGAAGCTCGCCGTCCAGGCCGGCCGCCTCGCCTTCAAGGCCGGCCGCATCCCGCGCAAGCTCTACGGCAGCGCCTCCAGCCCGCTCGGCGGCGTCATCGGGGCCTGAACTTCCTCCACGCTCTAGTACCTCTGCCCGGAAGTTCGTTCCCTAGCCAGGACGCGCACGGCGCGGCCCGGCCGGGAGTCCGGCCGTGGCGGAAGGGAGGCTCAGACAGCTTGCTGGCTGAGGGGAACCCGCAGGGTTCCCTCCAACGGGACGACGTACATCGATGCGGAACGAAGTTCCGGGTCGA
>JBBRMA010000109.1:0-10567 GCA_038231075.1 Myxococcales bacterium
ACTAGTGCAGCGGTCGCGAGATAGCGTACATTCGAGCGCCGATGGCCGGCGCGCTGCTTCCTCGCTCCTCGGTTGAATACAGCACGGTATTCGCCCTCGTCGCTCTTCGCATCGCTTGGCCCTCGACGCTCTCGGTGTTTGACGCTATCTCGCGACCGCTGCGCTAGAGGCTCAGTTGAGCGCGCCGCTCGGCGGCGGCGGCCGCGGCTCGCGGGCGATGGGCCCCGCGTGGTGGTGCACCAGCCGGTAGCGCCCCTCTTCGCGCACGAAGAGGTTGGTCGCGGCCAGCTCGCCGCCGGGCAGCTTCTCGGTGCAGATGACGTACGCGAAGTCGCCGACCAGGTGTGCGCTCGGGTCGCCGCAGCGCACGGCCGGCACGCCGTTCGCGAAGATGGCGCGAAAGCTCGCGATCACGCGCGCCCGCCCCAGGAGCGGCTCCCAGCCCGGGTGGCAGCACGCGACCGGCGCCGCCCTGGCCCAGAGCAGCTCCATGGCGGAGACGTCGCCGCTGGCGAAGGCTGCGTAGAAAGCGCCGTTCGCCGCCAAGACCTGATCCGCGTCCGTCATTGGGTGATTCTACCCCCGTCGACTACTGTCCGCCGCTCGATGGGAATCCTCTACGGCCTCTTGAGCGCGCTCACCTGGGGCGGCGCCGACTTCCTCGCCCGCCTGGCCTCCGAGCGCATCGGCTCGCGGCGCACGCTCTTCTGGATGCAGGTCATCGGCGCGGTCTTGACCGCCTCGCTCTTGCTCGTGCCCTCGGCGCGCCCGCATGCGCTCGTCCCGCGCACGCTCGCGCTGGCCGCGGGCATCGGCGTGCTCAACGTCACCGGCGGGCTGCTCCTCTATCGCGCGCTCGAGATCGGCACCGTCTCGCTCGTGTCTCCGGTGTCGAGCACCTTCGCCGCCATCGCCGCCGCGCTCTCCATCGCCGCCGGCGAGCGGCCAACCTCGCTGCAGCTGGCGGGCCTCGGACTGGCCGCGCTCGGCGTGCTCGGCTGCGCCATTCCTCCCGGGCAGTCCGCGCGCGCCCCCACCTCGCGCCGCGGGCTCGGGCTCGCCGCCGGCGCCGCGGTCTCCTGGGGCCTCGGCTTCTTCGCGCTCCGCTACGTCGTGGGCGAGCTTGGCAGCCTCTTCCCCGTCGTCGTCTCGCGCGTCGTCTCGGTCGCGGCGCTGCTCCTCGGCTCTTTGGCGGTGCGCGCCCCGCTCTCGCGGCCGGTCAACGCCTGGCACCTGGTCGCGGGCGTGGCGGTCCTCGACTCCGCCGCTTTCGTCTTCTACAACCTCGGCGTCTCGGGCGACCTGACCGCCGTCGTCTCGATCCTCTCTTCGCTCTTCAGCGCCGTCACCGTGCTGCTCGCCTTCGCCTTCTTGCGGGAGAGGCTTGGCGCGCTGCAGTGGGCCGCGGTGCTGGTGACGCTGGCGGGCGTTGCGCTCGTGAGCTCGGCCTGAAGGAGCGTCAGCGAGTGGACGCGCGCGGCGGAGATCCCGCATGGCCAAAGGCCCCAGCGGCGAAGATGCCGCCATGCAGGATCGCTGGCCAGAGAGGCTGTGGCTCGTGCGCCACGGCGAGAGCGCGGGCAACGTGGCGCGCAACCGCGCCGAGCGCGAGGGGCACGTGCACATCGAGATCGACGCCGAGCGCGAGCTCGACGTGCCGCTCTCCCCGCTCGGCGAAGAGCAGGCGCGCGCGCTCACCGCCTGGTTCGCCGGGCGTCCCCAAGGCGAGCGGCCCGACTCGGCCATCACCTCGCCCTTCCTGCGCGCGCGCCGGACCGCCGAGCTGGCGCTTGCGGGCAGCGGCCTTCTGCTCTCCGTGGACGAGCGGCTGCGCGATCGCGACCTCGGCGTCATCAATCGCCTCACCTGGAAAGGCGTTGATGAGCGCTATCCGGAGCTCTCGGCGCTGCGCCGTTCGCTCGGGCGCATGTACTTCCGGCCGCCCGGCGGCGAGAGCTGGTGCGACATCCTGTTGCGCCTGCGCAGCTTCCTCGACCGCGTCGCCCGCGAGCACCCGGGCGCGCGCCTCGCCGTCTTCACCCACCAGGTCCTCATCCTCCTCTTCCGCTCGCTCCTGGAGGGGTTTGGCGAGGAGGAGCTGCTCCGGATCCACGCCGGCCCTGACATCGCAAACTGCTCGATTACCGAATATCGATTCGATAACACGTTCGGTAAAGACGGCGGCATGCGGCTGGTGCGCTTCAACCACCTCGCGCCGCTGCTCGAGGCCGGCGCGCCGGTGACCCAGGAGACCGATGTCGAAGTCGCGCCCAGGTAGGGGACCGGCGGGGAGAGCAGCACCGAGCGTCCGATCTGGCTATACACCTCCGATGCAACGCTCTGCCTCGTTCCGCCGCCTGCTGCAGCTCGCCCGCCCCGAATGGAAGACGCTGGCCACCGGCACCGGCTTTCTCGCCCTCGGCAGCGCCATGGCGCTCCTCTATCCCCAGGGCATCCGGCTGATCATCGATGGCGTGCTCGGCGGTGGCCAGCTGCGCCTCGTCGATCGCGCCGCCATCCTCATGGTGATCGCTGCCGCCATCCAGGCCGGCGCCGTCGCCATCCGCGCCTACCTCTTCTCCACCGCAGGCGAGCGCGTGGTGGCGCGGCTGCGCGAGGACCTGTACCGCTCGGTGCTCTCGCAGGAGGTGGCCTTCTTCGACGAGCGGCGCACCGGAGAGTTGACCAGCCGCCTGGGCTCGGACACCGCCACCATCCAGAGCGCCGTCAGCGCCAACGTCTCGATGGGCCTCCGCTTCCTCGCGCAGAGCCTGGGCGGCATCGGCTTTCTCCTCTACACCTCGCCGGTCCTCACCGGGCTGATGCTGCTGGTGGTGCCGGCCATCGCCTTCTCGGCGGTCATCTACGGGCGGCGCATCCGCAAGCTCTCGCGCGAGGTGCAGGACGCTGTCGCCGAGGCGGGCGAGGTCGCCGAAGAGGCGCTGAGCGGCATCCGCACCGTGCGGTCGTTCGCCGCCGAGCCGGCCGAGGCCGCGCGCTACAGCGTCAAGGTGCAGCGCTCGTTCCAGCTCGCGCGCACGCGCGCCAAGGCCAGCTCGCTCTTCATGGCCGCCGCCGCCTTCGGAGGCTACGCCGCCGCCGCGCTGGTCTTCTGGTACGGCGGCCACCTCGTCATCCGCGGCGGCATGACCGTCGGCGGGCTGACCTCGTTTCTCGTCTACACGCTCATCGTCGCCTTCTCGCTCGGCGGCATCGCCGACCTCTGGGCCGACTTCATGCGCGCGCTGGGCGCGGCCGAGCGCGTCTTCGACCTGCTAGACCGAAAGCCGCTGATGCCGCCCTTGGGCGGCGAGCGCCCTGCCAACGCGCGCGGCCACGTCGAGCTGCGCTCGGTCACCTTCGCGTACCCGACGCGCAAGGAGATCCGCGTCCTCGACTCGGTAGACCTCGAGCTGCGGCCCGGACAGCTGGTCGCCGTCGTGGGACCTTCCGGCGCGGGCAAATCGACCCTGGCCGCGCTCATCGGCCGCCTCTACGACCCCGACGCGGGCGCGGTGCTGCTCGACGGAAAGGACGTGCGCGAGATCGATCCTTCGTGGCTGCGCCGGCAGATCGGCGTGGTGGCGCAGGAGCCGATCCTCTTCTCGACCAGCATCGCCGAGAACATCCGCTATGGCCGCCCCGAGGCCACGCTCGCCGACGTCGAGGCGGCCGCCAGGGCCGCGCACGTGCACACCTTCGCGACGGCCTTCCCGCAGGGCTACGAGACGCTCGTCGGCGAGCGCGGGGTGCAGCTCTCAGGCGGCCAGAAGCAGCGGGTGGCCATCGCCCGCGCCGTGCTCAAGGACCCGCGCATCCTGGTCCTGGACGAAGCCACCAGCGCGCTCGACGCCGAGAGCGAACACCTCGTCAAAGAAGCCTTGGAGCACTTGATGAAGGGCCGCACCACTCTAGTGATTGCCCATCGCCTCTCGACCGTACTCAACGCCGATCGAGTCGTCGTCCTGGAAGCAGGCCGCATCGTCCAATCCGGCCCGCACTCAGCATTGCTGCAGGAGGGCGGCTTGTATCGGCGCCTGGTGGAACGCCAGTTCGTCGCCGCATAGTTGGGTTAGGATCAATGTCAGGCAAATAGGCGCCGGTGGGTACCGGCCGCGGGCAGGCGGGAACCCGTCGCTCGGAACGGGCGCCCACCGGCACATCTGCACCAATTTCAATGCAAGGTTGCCGGAGCCCTTAATCCTCCCGACGGGTTCCCGCCTGCCCGCTGCCTATTTGCCAGACTTTGAGTATGGGGGGAAATAGACGTCTAGTGAGTCAGCTTGAGTACTCAACCTTGACCACCTTACGTCTCCTTCATCCCCCTCCCAATGTCGGGCACATGGGCAGATAGGCGAATAGGCCGCCGGCAGGCAGAGGTCTGTCGCGAGGATTAAGGGCTCCCGCGGCAGGAAATCCGATCGATGCGAGCGCAGCGAGCCACAGTACGCGGGTGGGCGCCCGTTCCGCGCGGCGGGCCTCTGCCTGCCGGCGGCCGGTACCCTATCGGTGCTGGTTTGACTCGCATTGCACTTTTGCTCAGGGAATCAGCAGCACTTTGCCGGTCGTGCCGCCCTTCGCCACGCGCGCGAGGGCGGCGGGCGCGTCGCGGAGAGGAACCCGCTCGGAGATGTGCGGCTTGATCTTGCCTTGTTGATAGAGCGCGAAGAGCTCCTTCTGCGCCGTCGCAATCAACATGGGCGACTTGAGTTGATAGAGTCCCCAGTGCAGCCCGACGACCGCATAGTTCTTGACGAGCAGGTGATTGGCGCGCGCTTGGGGGATCTTTCCAGAGGCGAAGCCGACGACGACGATGCGCCCTTCGAAGGCGATGCATTTGGTCGAGCGGTCGAAGATGTCGCCGCCCACCGGATCATAGATGACGTCGGCGCCGCGGCCGTCGGTGGCGTCATTGACGACCTTGACGAAATCATCGGCCTTGTAATCGATGGCCAGGTCGGCGCCGAGCTCTTTGCAGAGCGCGACTTTCGAGGCGCCGCCCGCCGTGGCGATGACGCGCGCGCCGATCGCCTTGCCGAGCTGAATCGCGGCGCTGCCCACCCCGCCAGCCCCGGCGTGTACGAGCAGCGTCTCGCCGGCCAGGAGCCGCGCGCGGCGATACAGGCCAAACCAGCCCGTTTGATAGGTGACCGTCAAGGCGGCCGCGTCCTCGAAGGGCATCTGGTCGGGGAGGACATAGGTGTTCACTGGCCAGGCGATCGCGTGGGTGGCATAGCCGCCGAAGCCATTCAACGTCGAGACAACGCGGGCAGAGAGCGGCAGCTCCGGCGCGCGCGTCTCGACCACCACGCCCGCTACCTCGAACCCCGGCACGAAGGGTGGATCGGGCTTGACCTGGTATTGCCCCGCGACCACCAAGGCGTCGGCGAAGTTGATGCCCGAGGCCTTCAGCTCCAGGCGCGCTTCGCCTTCGAGCAGCTCGGCGTCAGGGACTTCATCGAACGTCAGCGACTCGGGGGGACCGAAAGCGTGACCGCGCCATGCGTGCATCCGGACAATATACATTGCAAAGTCACCCGATGGACCAGCCGCTGCCGCCGCCTTCCGCCCCGCCCGACACCCGCTCGCGCCGGCTCATCTGGACCGCGCGAGGGCTGGCCCTGGCGGCCGACGCGCTGCAGATCGCGCTCTTCCCGCTCTTCGGCGAGGGGTTTGCCTCGCCGCTGGACCTGGCGCTCGACGCGGGGATGGCGCTCGCCCTGACGAAGCTGGTCGGCTTTCATTGGTCGTATCTGCCGACCACCGCGCTCGAGCTGGTCCCTGGCGCGGACCTCGCGCCGACGTGGACGGCGGCCGCGCTGCTCGCCACTTCCGGAACGGGGAGCCTGATGAAGAAAGCAGTGTGGATTGGACTCGGCGTGCTGGCCTTCGCCATCCTGATGGTCGCCATCTTGATCCGGCAATGGCCCGGCCGCTAGAGCACCGAACGGTTTGGTTCCCGTCGGATAACCGGCCGATTCGCTGCGCAACGCCGCGTCTCTCCTCGTTGCCGTACAGAAAGTACGGCGCCTCGTCGTTCCTTGCGCTGCTTGCGACTCGACCGTTCTCCTCGGTCCACCAAACCGATCGGCGCACTAGGAGTCCGTCGGCGTATTCGCCGACGCGAACTGTCCTGATCCCGCGCGCACCGTCGCGCGGATTCAGGGATAGTTCAACTCAACGTCAACTCAAGCGCTTGGACCAGAGCTGCTCGGCGATCCCGTCACGCGCATAGTCCGGGACGGTGCCGCGATAGGAATATCCCTGGCGCTGATAGAAGCGCTGGGCGCGCTGGTTGAACTCCGAGACCAGGAGGAAGAACTGCCGCTCGCCGGCAAAGCGCGCCTCGGCCGCGCCCAGCAAGGCCGCGCCGGCGCCTCCGCCCTGCGCGTCGCTGGAGACGGCCAGCAGGCGCAGATAGGGATATCGCCCAAAGGCGCCGCGCGGCATCACCCAGGCGACGCCCGCCAGCGCTGGGTTGAAGGCGCCAAGAACCAGCTCGCCGGCCTGCAGCGCAGCCTGCAGATCAAAGGTCGCGCGCTCGGCGGGATAGGGATAGCGCGATTGCCAGAGCTCATTGGAGGCGATGATCGCCGCCGCGGCTTCGCACTCAACCAGACTCAAGGACCTGATCTCAGGCGCGCCCATCGCTATTTCTCCTCGAGGAGCAGATCGACCGCCGGGTCTCGCGCCAGCAGAGGCCGCACGGCGGCGGCCGGCAAGCGGGCCCACGGCTGGCCGGCCGAATAGGGCGCGACGGCATAGGAGCGATAGACGACGAAAGCGGCTCCCTCGCGCAGGCAGAGCTCCGCGCCATCGAGAGGGAGCGGGTCGCTGAAGAAGCCGGCCTTGGCCAGATCGGGCGCGTTGCGCTCCCTGCGCAGCTCGGCCGTGACCAGCGCCGCCAGGGTCTCGCGGCCGGACTGCGTGACCAAGGAGATCGGCGACACCACGCGGCCCGACTCCAGCTCGGCGACCACGCAGGACAGGCCGCTGCCGCCGTGCGCGCCGCCTTCGTAAGAGGTCGTCACCAGCTCCAGCGCGATGGCGCGCGGAGTGCGCGTGCCGGCGCGATAGGTCGTCGCCCTGGTCGGGGGCGGCGCGTCGGGCGTGGCCTCGCAGCGCTGATCGACGGCCTGGCGGCCCTGGTCCAGCGCGCGATCGAACCGCTCGGCCGCCGAGGGCGGGATGCCGACGAAGTGCGGCCAGACCGAGTCGACGAGGCAGCCGGCCGGGTGGCGCTCGCGCCGCCAGCGGGCCACGATGCGGCGCCCCTCGGCCAGCTCGATCACCGCGGGCAGCTCCGCCACGCGCTCGAGGGAAAACGAGGTGGGCGCGGCAGCGTCGGCAGAGGTCCAGCGCCCGAGCGCGAAGGCGGCGTCGAGGAACATCCCCTCGCCGCGGCCGATGGAGCCGTGGCTGCCGCGCGCCTCGAGCGTGAAGGCGCCGCTGGCAGCGTCCATGCGGCCCGAGAGGAGCTGCACGTCGTCGGCGCCGCGCTCGCTCCAGAGGCCGTGCAGCGTGTCCCCATCAGCGGCGAGCTGGCCGCGGAGCTGGACGCCGTCGCCGCGGATGGCCACGAAGGCGAGCGCCTGCTCGGCCGGCCCGGTGAGCTGTGCCCGCGGGCCGGCGGCGAGGGGCACGGTGGCCGCGTCCTGCCGGCGCAGCGTGCCCCGCAGCTTGCCCGCGGCAGAGAGCTCGCCCTCGAGGACGGCGGCCGAAGGACCGATGACGGCCGCCGTCTCCTCCAGGCGCAGGTGCGCGCCTTGCAGCGTCCCGCGCAGCGGGATCGGGCCGAGGGTGCCGAGTCGATAGACGCCTTCGACGCCGCCCTGGGCGGGCTGGACCAGGAGGCTCAGATCGCGCTCGCCCGCCTTGCCGGTGAGCGCGAGGCGTCCGCCGATCTGCGGCGCGGCGACCGGCTGCGGCACGGCGACGGGCGCGTCGGCTGTGCGCGCGGGGCAGCCACGCGCGCAGGCTGCGAGCGAGAGCGCCACCACCACCGCCAGACCCGTCAGCCTCACCGGTGCAGGATTGCAGCATCGCGCGCCAGTCACAATCTTTGCCTGCCGCGGCAGGCCCCGGCCGCGCCCCGGAAAGCCAACACCTCGCGCCGGGCGGGCCACACGCAGACCACGGCGTGAGTAGAATCGGGGGATGACCAAGCTCATCGCCGCGCTGCTCCTCGCCTTGACCGCTTTTGCCGCTTCCGCCAAGGAGCGCTACGGGGTGACCGCGCCCCCGACCATCGAGGCCGGGGGAAAGACGCTGCACCTGATGGGCATGGGGCTGCGCAAGAAGATGATCTTCAAGGTCTACCTCGCCTCTCTCTACCTCGAGACCGAGGCCAAGGACGGCAAGGCGGCGATCGAGCCCGACGAGGTCAAGCGCGTGCAGATGCACATGCTGCGCGACCTCGAGCGCGGCAAGATCATCGAGGCCGTGCGCGAGGGCTTCCAGCGCAACTCCAAGGACCAGATGCCCGCGCTGCAAGCGAGGCTCGACCGGTTCCTCTCTGCCATCCCAGACCTCAAGGAGGGCGAAGAGCTGAGCGTCACGTACGTTCCCGGCCGCGGCACCCTGATCTCGGCGGCCGGGCAGCAGAAGGTGACGCTCGAAGGCAAGGACTTCGCGGACGCCCTCTTCTCCGTCTGGCTCGGACAGAGCCCGGTCGATGACGAGCTGAAAGAAGAGATGCTGCGAAATCGATAATCGCCTCGATTATCGAAAGGCGACGGGCCCCGCCGCGTCCAGCCAGGCGGCGGCGAAGAAGCGATCGAGCTCACCCGCCAGCGACGGCCCCTCGCTGATCACGCCCGCGTTGCGATCGGTGCCGAGCGCGCGCAGGCCCAGGCCTCCGCTGCCGAGCCAGGCGCGCTGCCCGTCGGCGACGATGAGCGAGAGCGCGGACGAGGCGGCGCGCGCGGATCGCAGGCGCAGCGAGGCGGCCGAGGAGAGCGAGCGCAGGGAGGTGAGGTCCGGGTCGCCGGTCCGGTCGAGCGCCAGCACCTGCACGCGCACTCCCCGCCGCGAAGCACGCTCCAGCGCGGCGAGCAGCGTGGCCTCCAGCGGATCTTCGCCTGCCATCGCCACTCTCAAGGACAGCGAGACGCGCGCGGAGTCGAGGAGCGAAATCAATGCGGGCCTCGCCCAGAGCGACTCCGCGGGCAGGCGGCCGCGCGGCGTGAAGACCGGCGTGAGCGCGAGGCGCCCGGCCGAGGGGTCGCGCGCGGGGTCTGACGAGCTGACCGCGCTCTCGGGCAGCCGATAGCCGCCGGACGGGGGCGCGATCGGCGTGCCGCCCGGCGCACCGGCCTGGGCCCAGTCGGTGTCGAAGACGTCCTCGAGCGCGCGGACCGACGCGGGCGCGCGCAGGAGCAGCCCAAGCTCGGCGCCGCGCGAGTCGCCCGAGAGCGCCTCGCCGGCCAGGCAGGCCTCGCCGCGATCGATGACCAGGTAGGACGACCAGAGCGTGCTCGGCAGCGGCTCGCGCGGCGTGCGCACCTCGATGCCGCGGTGGCCCGCGAGCGCGTCCACCGCGGATTGGGCGGCGCGGTCGTCCACCAGCACGCGCACGCGGACGCCGCGATCGGCGGCCTCTTGCAACGCCCACAGGAGCGGCTCGACGCCGCCGCCTTCGCCCAGATCGGGCGCGGCCACATCGATCAGCGCCTGCGCCTCGGCGATCAGCTCGAGCAAGGTGCTGCGCGGGCTGCGCAACGCGCCCTCGCCCGCGGCCGGCCAGACGCCGAGCAGCGACACCTGGGCCGGGCCATTGCGCTCGTCGCCGCGGGCCTCGCTGCCTCCGTGATCGGGATGATACGAGAGGCCGACGTTCCAGAAGAAGGCGCTGCCGTCGCCGAAATGCGTGATGAGGACGGGGTCGGCGTTGACGATGCGCGGCGGGCGGCGCACAGGGGATGGCGGCGCAAGCGGAGGTGAGCCGATGGGATGCGCCACCGGCACCGTCTTGCCCGCGAGGGGCACCGCCCTGGCTGCGCTCGCGGCCGCCTTGGAGGCGGTCGCGCCGGCCTTGGCTGCGCTCGCGGCGGCCTTGGCGGTCGAGGTGGCGGCGGTGCTCGCCGCTTTGGCCGTGGACGCCGCGGCCGTGGCGACGTGGGCCGCCCCGCTGGAGGATGACGACGAGTGGCCGACGCCCGAGAGCGCGCGGCCGATGGCGCCCCATCCGCCGTGCTTGCACGCCGCCGAGGAGAGCAGCAAAGCCGCCACCAGCCTGGATCCGGACCGCATGGTCGCCATCATCGCGCCGTCCTTCTCAGGTGGGAAGTACCCCACCGCGCACAGCGACCCGCGCGCGGCCGGCTCGGTCACTCGGGCCGCCTCGGGTCCTTCCTGCGCTCGTTGACGTTGACGTTGATGGGATGGCGACGGGCACTTCGGAAAGCAGTTACTTGCCTAGACCGCGCTAGGGCCTGTCCTCAAATTCGAGGCCCTGCGGCTGGGTGGCCACCAGCGCGGCGCTGCGGTTGGGAGCGAGAAAGAGGTTGCGCGGCGATCGGAAGTTTGATCGAAGCTTCCGATGCACCGACATGAACTGAGCGACTCC
>JBBRMA010000110.1:0-10530 GCA_038231075.1 Myxococcales bacterium
CATCAATTGGTTCTCTTTCCCCCAATTCCCTGATGTCAGGCAGATAAGCAAATAGGCCGCCGGCAGGCAGAGGCCTGTCGCGCGGCTTGAGGGCTCGCGCGGCAAGAAATCCGATCGATGCGAGCGCAGCGAGCCACAGTTCGCGCGTGGGCGCCCGTGCCGCGCGGCGGGCCTCTGCCTGCCGGCGGCCGCTACCCTACCGTTGCTTATCTGACTGGCATTGCGGCTAGCCCTGAATCCGCGCGACGGTGCGCGCGGGATCAGGACAGTCCTAGATTCAGGGCCGCTCCGGCAGCAGAAGGACGGTGCCGGTCACCGCTGCCGACGCAGGCGAGCAGAGGAACGCGATGGCCGCGGCCACCTCGTCGAGCGACACCCAGCGCGACTGGTCCGCGCCGGGCATGGCGGCGGCGTTCTGCGGCGTCTGCATCGTCCCGGGCGCGACGCAGTTGGCGCGGACGCCGAGCGGCGCTCCCTCGTCGGCCAGCGCGTGCACCAGCGCGATCAGCGCCGCCTTGGAGGCCGCGTAGGCCGCTCCGCCGGCGAGGCCACGGCCCGTCGCGACGCTGTGCGCGGCCACGGCCACGAAGTGTCCGGCGCCCCGCCGGGCGAACGAGCGCATCGCCGCGCGGGCCACCACGAAGGCCGTCTTCAGATTTGCTCCGAGCATGGCGTCGAGCGCGGCCAACGACGCGTCGGCCACGTTGGTCCCTCCGGCCCAGCCGCCGACCGTGTGCGCCACCGCCCAGAGCGGGCCCGCGGCCGCTTCCGCGGCGGCGACGGCGGCCTCGCCCGAGGCCTCGTCGCCGAGCTGACCGGAGATGGGAAAGAGCCGCTCGCCCGCGCCCAGGGCGGCCCGGAGCTTCTCGCCCGCCTCGGGCCGCGAGACCAGCGCGGCCACCTTTGCGCCCTCGGCCAGGAGCCGCCTGCAGACCGCGCCGCCCAGGTTGCCCGACGCCCCAGTCACCAGGATGCTGCGTCCCTCGAGTCCCGCCATGGCCATGGCCTCCTTCGCGCAGGTGCAGTACACCTGCCGCCCACGTGAAGCGAACCCCCTCTGCAGCGCTGCTGTACGGCTCCCTCCTGCTGCACACGTTCCTGAGCGCGGGCACCTATCTCGTCGCCAAGCGGGCGCTGGTCGAGATCCCGCCCCTGGCCCTCGGCCTCTTCCGCTTCGCGGTGGCAAGCGTTGCCCTGGTGGCCCTGCTCGCCTGGCTCCTGCCGCGGGGCGCGCGCCTGCCGCCCAAGGAGGCGCGCGGCAAGTTCTTCTGGCTGGCGTTGGTGGGCGTGCCGCTCAACCAGGTCTTCTTCCTGGTGGGCCTGTCGCTCTCGACGCCGGCCCACGCGGCGCTGCTCTACGCGCTCACGCCCTTGATGGTGCTGCTGCTGGCGCAGGCGCTCTTGCGCGAGTTTCCCGGCGCGCGGTCGGCCGCTGGCACCGCGCTCGCGTTCGCCGGCACTCTCTTCGTGCTGCTCCAGCGCGGGGTCGATCTGTCGCGCGGTCCGCTGGTCGGCGATCTGCTGCTGGTTCTGGCCGTGCTCGCCTGGGCCATCTACACCGCGCTCGGCCGGCCGCTGGTGGCCACCTATGGCGCCATGCCCACCACGGCCTGGTCGCTGGTCGGCGGGACCGCGCTCTTCCTGCCGATCGGCCTTGCGGCGCTGCTTGTGCCCTCGACGCGCGCGCAGGTGGCGCACGCCTCGGGCGCGGCCTGGTCGGGCATCCTCTATCTGGGGCTCGTCACCAGCGTGGCCTCGTACCTGATCTGGTACTGGGGCTTGAAGCACCTGGCCGCCGCGCAGGTCGCGGTCTTCTCCAACCTGCAGCCGCTGGCGACGGCGCTGCTCGCCTGGCTCCTGTTCGGCGACCCGATCACGCCCGCGTTCATCCTCGGCGCGCTGATCGTCATGGCCGGAGTGGTGCTGGCCCAGACCTCGCGCAAGGACGCACCCGCGGTGCAGCAGGCCCCGCCCGAGCCTTGAGTCGCCACACGACAATGGAATAGGCGTCAGGCAGCACACGTCTCTCAGGTCAAACCATGCGCTCGCGCTCCCTCGCCGCACCCGCCCTGGCCGCCCTGGCCTTCTGCTTGCCGGCCGCGGCGCTCCCGGGCGGGCCGTCGCGCAGCCATCGGCTCGACGGATCGACCGCGCGCAAGCTGCCGGTGCGCGCGCTCGCCAACGCCTCCACGCCGGGCGACAACTTCCTGCCCCACCTCACGTACTACGGCGGCCACGTGCTGCCGAACGTCCGGGTGGTCTCGGTCTATTGGAACTACGGGAGCTACTTCACCAGCGCCGACGGCGTCGCCTTCCGCTCCAAGGCCGATGCCTTCTATGCCGCCGTCGTGCACGGGCCGCAGTTCGAGTGGCTCTCCGAATATTCGACCAACCTCGCCGCCCCCGACGGCAGCCCCGGCACCAACCAGGTGATCGGCGGCGGCAGCTTCCGCGGCTCGGTGCTGCTCACGCCATCGATCACCGGCACCAGCTTCGGCGAGCAGTCCATCATCAGCGAGCTCGGCAAGCAGCTCGACTCGCACGCGCTCCCCGCCAACGATGGCGACACGCTCTACATGGTGCACTTCCCGCCCGAGATCACCATCGTCGATGGCGCGGACCAGTCGTGCGTCAGCTACTGCGCCTTCCACGACAGCTTCGGCAAGGACGCCGCCAACGTCTACTTCGCCGTCATGCCCGACCATTCGCCGGGCGGCGCCTGCAACCTTGGCTGCGGCGAGTCGGCAGACTGGTTCTCGAACCTGAGCTCGTCGGCCTCGCACGAGCTGGTCGAGACGGTCACCGACCCCGAGGTGGGCACCATCGTCGCCAGCTCGGTCTGCGCGCCCTCGTGGTGCGACCCGGCCTCGCGCGACGACCTCAGCATCCACGGCGAGATCGGCGACATCTGCGAAGGCAACCTCGTCGGCGACACCACCCAGGCGCCGTTCACGGACACCGGCGGAGCCACCTGGGTGATGCAGCGCGAGTGGTCGAACCAGGCCTCTGCTTGCATCACCACGCGTGCGCAGGCCTTCAGCGTGACGCTCTCGCCGCCGACGCTGGTCGCGCACACGGCCGGCACCTACGACTTCACCGTCGCGACCACCGCGCCTGCGAGCGGCGCCGCCACCGCCGCGCTCTCGCTGCGTCCGCTGCCCACCGGCGTGACCGGCTCGTTTGACGCTCCCTCGCTGGCCACGGGCGGCTCGACCAAGCTGCACCTCACCCTCGGCGGCGACGTCGGCGCGTTCACCTTTGGCGTCTTCGCCGACAGCGGGCCGACCCTGGCGATGGCGGCCGCCGTGGTGCAGACCGATGACTTCTCGGCCAGCACGACCACGCCTTCGATCAGCTTGAAGGCCGGGGGCAGCGCGCAGCTCACCATCGCGACCTCGGGCGGCGCGGTCGCCGGCTCGCAGGACATCAACATCCAGCTCACCGGCAAGCCCGCGGGCCTCTCCATGACCGCCTCACCCTCGACGGTGCACCCCGGGCTCTCCTCTGTCGTCACCGTCACCGCGGCCGCCGGCACGCCGACCATCGCCTCCGGCGGCAGCCTGATCTTCACGCTCGCCAACGGGCTGCGCATCAAGACCCTGGTCGTGCCCGTCACCATCGACGGCGACGACTTCACCGCCGCCGCCGACGCCGGCTCGCCGTTCAGCTTCGCCATCGGCGGCAGCTCGACCTTTCACATCACCACCGCCGCCTCGCACGGCCGCGCGCAGACGCTGAGCTTCGCCGGCAAGCAGCTACCGCCGGGCGTGACGGCGCGCTTCAGCCCGGCCACGGTCCTCGCGGGCGGCACCACCACCGCCACCCTGCAGGCGACCCACGGCGCGAGCACGGGACCAGTCCAGCTCTTCTTCACCGTCTCGGGACCGGTGGCGTCGCAAGATCTGCAGATCACGGCGGCGATCCAGTCGTCGGGCTGCTCGACCGCGGGCGCGCCCGTGGGCTGGATCGCCGCGCTCGCCCTGCTCGCCCTGCGCAAGAGAGCTGCTTGTCCACGGGGTCGCCCCGTGAAACAAGGCTAGATGGCAAATCGCCTCCTGTTGAGCTCGGTGTTGGCCGTCGCTGCCGGCTGCGCCACCAGCAAATCGACTCCCTCCGCGCCGCCTCCGCCCGCCTATCGAATCACGGCGCCCGCGGCGGGCAATCCCTTCGCGGAGGGCCAGTGCAGCGTCGAATATCTCGGCATCAACGGCCCGAGAGAGCCGTCGGGCACGCCGCTGCCGGCCTGGGCGGAAGCGTCCTTCAAGAACCACTGGTCGTCGATCGAGTTCAGGCCGCGCGACTATGCAGACTTCGTCTCCACGGCGACGAGCCGGCTCTCGTCGTTCTTCTCGTCAGTCTCGACTGAGGAGCTGCTCGCCTTGAGGCGCCTGGCTGGAACGGCGCCCAGCGCGGGCGTCGGCATGGCGCGCGATGACGATGCCCGGCGCGCCTATTTCCTCATCGGCAAAGTGACCGCTTTTCGCCCGCCGGTGGAGAGCCCTCCCCAGCCGCTGCGGATGACGGTGCGCCTGGACGTGACCGGTCCGATCGTGGGCGAGCAGCGCACGACCTTCGAGAGCACCGAGTTCGACCTCAAGTCGGCCGACACCGACGCCGACTTCGGCGCCCTGGGCGATCAGCTCGCCAGGGCCTTTACCCCTTATCTCAGGGACCGCTTGGGCTGCTGGGTGCACCGTCAGTAAGGCGCGCCCATCCTCTTGAATCCGGCGATGTAGAAGCCGTCCGTCCCGTGCCGCTCCGGAGCGAGCTGCACGTCGCGCTCGCGAGCGCCGAGCGCAGGCAGCCCGTCGCCGGCGCCAGCCGCGGCCAGGGCTCTGGCGCGCTCCTCGCCGAGCAGGTCCGCGGGAGCGATGGGCGTGAACCCGGGGTGGGCGCGCGCGAAGGCCGAGGCCACGTCCTCGTTCTCCTCGCGGTTGATCGAGCAGGTCGCGTAGACGAGCACGCCGCCGGGCTTCACCAGCGCCGCGTAGCGCTCGAGGATCTGCGCCTGCCGCGGCGGAAAGGTCCGCACCTCCTCCGCGTCGAGCCGCCAGCGCGCGTCGGGGTTGCGCCTCAGGGCGCCGAGGCCGCTGCAGGGCGCGTCGATGAGCACCGCGTCGGCCGCGCCTTGCAAGTCGCGGAGCCGCTCGTCGCCGACCGGGCCTTCGGGCACCGTGCGCAGCTCGTAGTTGTGCACGCCGTCTCGCCGCGCCCGGGTCTTGAATTCGAGCAGGCGGCGCCCGTCGCGATCGCAGGCGATGAGCTTGCCCTGGTTCTTCATCTGCGCCGCCAACGCCAGCGCTTTGCCGCCTGCGCCCGCGCACGCGTCGATGACCACCTGGCCCGGGAGCGCGCGCACGGCCTCGGCGATGAGCTGGCTGCCCTCGTCCTGCACCTCGAAGAGCCCGGCCTTGAAGGCCCGCAGCGCGAACACATTGGTGCGGCTGACGAAGGTCAGCGCCTGCTCGGACCACCTGGTGCGCGCCACCTGCGCGCCCTCGGCCTTGAGCTTGACCTCGAGCTCTTCGCGCGTCCCTTTGAGCGAGTTGGTCCGCACCGTCAGCGGCGCGCGGACGTTGAGCGCCGCCGCCAGCAGGCGCGTCTCGGCCGGGCCCAGCTGCGCATTCCAGAGCGCGGCCAGCCAGCGCGGCAGGCTGGTCTCGGCGGCCAGGGCGTCGATCGGATCTTCGGGCGCGCCGAGCTGGGAGGGAGCCGCGAGCAATTCCAGCACCCAGCGCAGCTGCGCGACCTCGGGGCCGGCGAGGTTGGTCGCGCTCTCCGCCGACACGCCCTCGCCGATGACGAGGAACGACGCATAGCGAAGCAGGTGCTGCGTGGGTGTGGCCAGCTGGTCCATGCCGGTCTTGCGCGTGGCCAGGGCGCGCCCGAGCAGGTGGTCGATGCGCCCCTGCAACCGGAGCAGCCCATAGATGGCGTCCGAGACGGCGCGCCGCTCGACGCTGCGCAGCTGCTTCTCGCGCCGCAGCACGCGCGAGAGGACCTGGTCGGCGCGCGCCCCCTCGCGCCGGACCGCTTCGTAGATTTCGAGCACCGCGGTGCGGACGGCCTGGGCGCGCACGGGGGTTGTTGTGCCCGAATCCGCGGCGCGCGTGCAAAGAAAGGTTTCCGCGTCCTGGATGGGGAACGAACTTCCGGGCAGAGGTACTATCGGGTCCATGAGCGAGCAAACCGCCGCCACCCGCGTCCCGCTGCACCGCGCTGCCGAGGTGGGCGTGCTCCTCGGCAGCCTTCCCGCGGGACCAGACCCGCTCGCGCCCCACGCGGCCTCCGCGCGCAAGCACGCCTTCAGCGCCGGGCAGCGCCGGGCGTGGCTGCGGCTTGCGCAGGTGGCGATGCCGGCCGGCGCCCGCGTGACCGCGCCCACGGCCGACACCATCGATCGGCTCGATCGGTTCCTCGGCGGCGCCATGCCCGCGGCGGTCGCCTTCCTGCGCATCGCGCTCTGGCTGATCGAGTGGGCGGCCGTGCCCTACCGGCTCTTCGGCACCCGCTTCACCAAGCTCGACGACGCGCGCGCCAATCGGTACCTCGAGGCCTGGGCCGACAACCCGATCTCGCTGGTGCGCCTCTTCTTCCGCGGCGCGCTCTCGCCGCTGAAAGTGGTCCACTACGCCGAGCCCTCCGTCGCGCGCGCCGTCGGCTACGACCCGCCCGCCGAGACGGCTTGTGCCCACCCTCCGGCGCGCACGCTCGAGCTCGACGCGCGCCGCTCGCTGCCCCGGGGAAAGTCGCAGCCCGCGCGGGTCCGCTGCGAGGTGGCCGTGATCGGCTCGGGCGCGGGGGGCGCGGTGGTCGCAAAAGAGCTGGCCGAGCGCGGCCGCGACGTCGTCCTGCTCGAGGAGGGCGAGTACTTCACCCGAGAGCGCTTCAGCCGGCGGCCGCTGGAGATGACCGCGCTCCTCTATCGCGACCTCGGCATGACGACCGCGCTCGGCAGCGTCGGCATCCCCGTGCCCACCGGCCGGGCGGTCGGCGGCACCACGGTGATCAACAGCGGCACCTGCTTCCGCGTCCCCGCGCACGTGCTCGCGAGCTGGCGCAGCGCTGGTGATATTTCTATCACCGAGGGGGACCTCGCCCCGCACTTCGACCGCGTCGAGGCCTTCATCGACGTCGAGCCGGTGCCCGAGGAGCTGCTCGGCGGCAGCGCGCGGCTCATCCAGAAGGGCGCGGCAAAGCTCGGGCTCCACGGCCGGCCCCTGCGGCGCAACGCGCGCCACTGCAAAGGCAGCGGCGTCTGCTGCTGGGGCTGCCCGACCGACGCCAAGCGCTCGGCCAACGTGACCTGGGTGCCGGCCGCGCTCGAGGCCGGCGCGCGGCTGGCGGCGGGGGCGCGCGTGACCCGCATCGACCTGTCGGGCGCGCGGCGCGTGGTCCACGCGGTGCGCGATGGCCAGCCCTTCGAGGTCGAGGCCGACGCCGTGGTCGCCTCTTGCGGGACGCTGCTCACGCCGTCGCTCTTGCAGCGCAGCGGCCTGCGCCACCCGCAGCTCGGCCGCAACGTCTCGATCCACCCGGCCGCCAAGGTGGCCGGCCTCTTTCCCGACGAGGTGCGCGGCTGGGAGGGCGTGCCCCAAGGCTACGGCATCCACGACCTGGCCGAGGAGGGCGTGCTCTTCGAGGGCATCTTCACCCCGCCCGAGTTCGGCGCCCTCTCGCTGCCCTTCGTCGGCAAGGAGCTGACCCGGGTGATGGAGCGCTACACGCACCTGGCCGCGTTCGGCTTCATGATCGAGGACCGCGGCGTCGGCGTCCTGCGCAAGGGCCCCGACGGCCGCCCGCTGCTCTTCTACGAGTTGGGCGCGCCGGAGATGGAGAAGGTCGCCCGCGGCATCGACGTGCTCTCGCGCATCTTCTTCGCGGCCGGCGCCATCGAGGTCTTCATGCCGGTGCAGGGCCTCGAGTCGATCCGGACCGAGGCCGAGCTCTCGCCGCTCCGCTCGAGAAAGCTGAAGCCGGCGCAGGTCGAGCTCTCCGCCTTCCATCCGCTCGGGAGCTGCCGCGCCAGCCGCGACCCCTCGCGGGGAGTGCTCGACGACCAGCTCGAGGCGCACGACGCCGACCGGCTCTTCGTGGTGGACGGGAGCGTCTTTCCCTCTTCACTGGGAGTGAACCCGCAGCTCACCATCATGGCTTTCGCGCAGCGTGCCGCGCAGCACATCGACGCGAGACTTGGCGGCGCCCGACGCCAGTGAAGGCGCGGGCGCCGGCCGTGGTGCGACTACTTGTTGCGGTCCATCCAGCCGGTGCCGCCGGCGACGGTGAGGGTTGGCCGCGCCATCTGGCGCATGCGCTGGGCATACTCGATGCGCTCGTTCTCGAGCCTGAGCATCTCGTCGCGCCGGTCCTCGATCTCCATCAGCTTCATCATCTCGCGCAGCTCCGGGTCGGGCATCCGCTTCACCGAGCTCGTGTTCTTTTTCATGTGTGTGCACCCCCTACAGACCAGGTTGCACACGGGGTTCGGGTTGCAAAAGAGTCGAGCGCCCGGTCAGACCCAGCGACCGACCGGGCGAGCCGCTCGTCAGTGCAAGAGGACGATGGCGGCCACCGACGGCACCCCCGCGCTGTCGAGGAGGAAAAGCTGGTAGGGCCCGGGCGGGGCCAGCTTGCCGCTGGCGGGCATGGTCGCCGAGAGCGTGCCGTCGGCGTTCTTCACCAGCGCGAGGCGATTGAAGTTCTGGCTCTGGTTGTACGCGTGCGTGGTGGAGGAGAGCCGGATCAGCGTCGCCTGGGCGATGGCCTGCTGCGACGAGAGCGTCAGCGCCTGGCCGTAGGTGGCCTCCGCCGGCGCGCCGGTGAAGGTCGGCCTCACGGCTGGGGTGCCGTCGGCGTGGAAGAGATAGGGCGGCGAGAAGATCTCGGCGTCGAAGTGGTCGGGCTCTCCGTCGGCGTTGGGCTGTCCGCCGCCCGCCACCAGCACGCGCGCGTCGGGCAGGAGCACCGCGCCCGAGTGGTAGAGCCGCTTGGTCTTCATGCTGCCGAGGGTGTGGAACGTCTCGCTCGCCGGGTTCCAGAGCTCCGCCGCGAGCACCGCGCCGGTGGCGTTGTTCTTCCCTGCGCCGCTGGTGCCGCCGGTGATCAGCACCGTCCCGTCGGGCAGCAGCGTGGAGACGGCGTGGCGCCGGCCCTGCTTCATCGGCGCGACGGTCCGCCACTTGGGCGCTGCGTGATTGACGTCGATCACCTCGACCGAGGCGAGCGGCGTCCGGCTGCCGCCCGCGATGAGGATCTTGCCGGGCTCGTACATGACGGCAGTTCCATACTCACGCTGGCCGCCGGCCGAGCGGGGGCCGGTGGTCCACTTGCCGGTGCCGCTGGTGTCGAGCCAATAGGACTGCGCGTTCATGCCCGCATAGAAGACGCGGCCGTCGGGCACCACGAACATCCAGGGATAGTAAGGAATGTCCAGATAGGCCGAGGTCAACTCACGGAAGGTGCCGTCGGTCTTCCACACCTCGGGCACCTTGTTGTTGGCGCCGTTCTCGTCCTCGCCCGCGGTCACCAGCATCTCGCCATCGGGCAGCGCCGTGTTGGTCGGGTACCAGCGGCCGTGCAGCATGTCGGGCCCGCGCGTCCAGGCGTTGGTGCGCCAGTCGAAGGTGAACGTGTCCTTCAAGCCATGATCGCTCGAGATGTTGCCGCCGGTGACGAGCAAGCGCCCGTCCGCCAGCAAGGAGTGGCCGCTGCAGAAGATGTCGACGCCCTCGGCCGCGGGGGTGAAGCTACCGGTCGCGGGGTCCCAGACATTGGGCGAGCCGCTGTGGCCCCAACTCAACACCCTACCGTTCGGTAGGACGTGAGTGTGGATGGCCACCACCGGCCATTGGATGATCGGCGACCAGGCGCCGAGGCCCGGCGAACCCCCGCCCGGAGGAGGAGGCGGCGGAGGAGGAGGCGTTCCCCCGCACGGCTGCTTGAAGTTCGCCATGCTCTGGTTGAGCGTGCCCGAGATATAAATACGGACGGTATCAACCGCTTGAGTTGAAAACTGGGTGGTGCTCACCTGGCCCGCGGGCGCGGCCGGCAGAGTGAGGCTGCCGCTCTCCGGGTGATAGGCAAGCTTCCAGGTGATGGGCACCGCAAAGGCATTGCGATTGGTGACCTGGAAAGTGTTGTCGCAGACGTAGGTGAGGTGCAGGGACGACGGGCTGACGCTCGTCACGTCCTGCAGCGCCTGCTGCACTTGCGGAGCTTGCGAAGCCTGCTTCTGGCAAGCAGCGAGCGCCGCCAGCAGGCTCGCAGTGAGCACGACTTTTCTCATCTGGTCTCCCCCGCGGCGTTCGGGTGCGAACGAAATGTCGCCATTCGTTCACCTCTTTACAACGCTCCCGCTTGCCACCCGGCCAGGCGAGCCCCAGATCTGACCTACGTGCGCTTGTCAACCGCCTACCAGTCAGAATTCTCGGATCTCCCAACTGACGCCAGGTGCCAGGTCGCTGACGTTGGCTGACACCTGACGATTCCGATCGCGTTTGCCTGGCGAGTTCCGCCCGCGGGTCTCCGACC
>JBBRMA010000111.1:0-10524 GCA_038231075.1 Myxococcales bacterium
AACCCGGACCGAGCCCGACGAAGGAGCGCCAAGCGATGCAAGGAGCGACGACGAAGAAGACCGGTCGTCTCTGAGGAGGAGCGACGCGGCAGCGCGCCGGCGATCGTTCGCCGGGCGACGGGAGGGTTTTTCAGCAGCCTGTTAAGGCTTGGTGGTTGAGTTGCGCTTCTTCTCGAGCTTGCGCACCTCGAGGACGCCGTTGCCGATGTAATCCCAGGCCGCGTCGGCGATCTGGTCCGGCGTATACGGGCCAGCCGGCTCGTACCATTGCGCGACCCAATTGACGGCGCCAAAGCCGAGCAGCCGCACCAGCATGGGGTCAACGCCCGGCCGGACCACGCCGGCCTCGACCCCCTCGGCGAGCAGCCGGTCCCAGAACTGCTCATAGCGGACGCGGAGCAGCTCCATCTGCCGGCGCGCCTCGCCCTCGAGCGAGCGCCAGTCGTAGAGCAGCACATAGACCGCGTCGTCGCCCGAGACCAGCAGGCGCAAGTGCGCGCGCAGCCCGAGCCTCACGCGATCCACCGGGTCGGCCGAGTGCGCCACCGCCTCGGTCACCGCGGCCATCGACCGCTCGATGGCACGCTCCATCAGCGCCAGCAGGAGCGCCTCTTTGCTCGGATAGCGATAATGGAGGCTGCCCGGCAGCATCTTCGCGTCGTGCGCGATCTGCCGGACGGTGGTGGCCGCGAAGCCTTGGTGGCGAAAGAGGCGCGCCGCCGCGTCGAGCGGGTCGCCGGGCTTGGCTTGCGGCTCCTTTGCCATGCCTGGGACCATGCCACGCCTCGCGGCGCTTTTCTTTACCAATTGCCAATGAATGCTACTCAAGCAGGATGCGCCCCATGCAAGCCGAGCTGCTCGCCAATGGCGCGCTCTATGCCGAGGTGATCCAGCGGCGGCTGGCGCAGGCGCGAGAGTCGGTGTGGATCGCGACGGCCAATGTCAAAGAGATGCAGATCGAGCTCAATGGCCGGTTTCGCTCGATCATCGAGCTCTTCAACGAGCAGGCGGCGCGCGGAGTCGAGCTGCGGCTGCTCCACGCCGAGCTGCCCTCGCGCCCGTTTCGCGCCGCCTTCGACAAGAAGAAGCGGCTGGTCCGCGGCGGGCTCGACTTGAAGATCTGCCCGCGAGTCCATTTCAAGGCCGTGATCATCGACAACGCCTGGCTCTATCTCGGCAGCGCCAACCTGACCGGCGCGGGCCTCGGCGCCAAGGCCGACGGGCGGCGCAACTTCGAGCTCGGGTTCGTCACCGAGGACTTCGATCTGATCGACCGCACCAGCGCGCTCTTCGAGGCGGTCTGGAGCGGCGCCGAGTGCCGCGACTGCAAGCTGCGCGACCTCTGCCCCGATCCGATCGGCAAGGCGAGCGATCGCGCAAAGCCGCGCCGGCAGCGGGCGAGCGAGCCGTTGGTGCAGCTTGGACACGCGCGGCGATTCGGCCGCTGAGAGAGTTCTGATCCAACGCTGCCGACCTCCGAGGGCTGGCGCCTCACAGGGCAGCCGACTAGACTCGGCGCATGAAAACTCTCGCTGTCGCCGTCCTCCTCGCCGCCGCGGCAGAAACGGCGCGCCCAGCGCCGGGCGATGCCGCGCCCGCCTTCTCCCTGCCCGCCTCGACGGGAAAGAACGTCACGCTCGCCGATTTCAAGGGCGAGCGCACCGTGGTGCTGGCCTTCTTTCCCAAGGCCTTCACCGGCGGTTGAACCCAGGAGATGTCGGCGCTCCGCGATATGGCCTCGCGGTTTGCCGACGCCAACGCCCAGGTCCTGGGCGTCTCGACCACCGACGTGGAAACGCAGACCAGGTTCGCCGAGAGCCTGAAGCTGCCCTTTCCGTTGCTCTCCGACAAAGAGGGAACCGCCGCCAAGGCCTATGGCGTCTATATGCCCGACAAAGGGTTCGCCCAGCGGGTGACCTTCGTCATCGACAAGGACGGCAAGGTCGTCAAGGTGCTGGAGGGCAAAGACGCGATGGATCCCAATCCGGCCCTGACCAGCTGCCCGATGCACAAGAAGCAATAGCGATCACCGCGCAAGCTGCAGCGGTGTGATGGAAAAAGCGCGGGCGTTCACCTGGCGCTGCACGAGCTCGGTGAACGCCCCGTCGAGGTGCGGATTGCGACGGGGCGCGCGGCTCGGGAGCAGCGGCGCCAGGAGCCGATCGAGGGCCAGCGCCAGCCAGGCTCCGTGCGCGACGTAGTCGCCGAGCAGGTTCGCCGAGCGCAGCCAAAGCTCGGCGCACGAGGCGGCCGCGAAGAGCGTGCAATGGCGGTGGGCCAGCGCGAAGAGCTCGGCCGAGCGCTTCACGGTCTTCCGATCGCCCAGGGCCAACTCCGCCAGCTCGCGCCCGGCGCGGCTTTGCTGATCTAGAGTTGCCCCGAAGAGCGCGACCAACTCAACCTTGAGTGGGAAGGCGGGCAGCGCGTCCATGCGCGCGAGGGTGTCGGAGAGCCCTTGCGTGACGTCGTCGCGACCGGCGTTGAGCAGGGCGAGCCTGCCCGGATCGAGGTCGGGCAGCTCTTGGTCGAGGCGAAACATTCCGGCCAGCGCGGCCTCGCGGTCGGCCGGCGAGGCCGCGTGGCGCGGAGAGAGGCGCAAGAGCTGGGTGCCGATGCTGTCGAGATTGACCGGGACGCTGCCGTCGAAGAGCGGCACCACCGCCGCGTCGCGCACGATCTTTTGAAATGCGCCGCCCGCAATTCCTTCGCGCAGGTAATACCGGGCCCCAAGCACGGCAGAGAGCGCGCGCAAGATGGTCTCTACCTGGGTGGGGACGAAGACCTTCGCGACCGACGAGAACAGGCTGAGCTGCTCGGGCGCGGCGTGCACGGCCCGCGCGGCCGCGGTCGCGACGCAATCGGCGACCAGCAAATCAATGAAGGCGCCGGCGAGGGCGTCGCGCGCGTGCGGGATCTCCGACACGCTCGCTCCATAGAGTTGCCGCGAGAGGGAGAAGTCGAGCGCGAGGCGCAGCGCGGTGTCGGCCGCGCCGAGCGAGAAGCTGCAGCAGCCGACGCGCGTGAGCTGCAGCGATTGCAGCAGCAGGTCAGCGCCGGCGCCTGCCGCTCCGATCCGTGCAGCGGCGGGAATCAAGGCGCCGTGCAATGCAACCCCGCTGATATCGGCGCCGCGGATCCCAAGCGTGCGCTTCTTTGACAGAGGGACCAGGGCGCCCGCCGCGATCAGCGACTTGTCGACCACGAAGAGCGAGAAGCCAGAGAGGCCGGAGAGGTCGCCTTCTCGCGCGAAGACGGTGAGCGCCTGCGCGCGCGTGCCGTTGTTGATGAGCCACTTGGTTCCCCAGAGGCGGATGCCGCCGGCGTCAGGCTCCGCGCGCACCTCGCTTTGCAGCACGTCGGCGCCGTGGGCCTCCTCGGTGAGCGCGAGCGCGGCCAGGCCGCCCGAGAGGAGGAGCGCCGCCTGGCGTTCCTTCTGGTCCGCGGTGCCGGCGAGCCAGATGGGCACCGAGCCGAGGAAGGTCTGGCCGAGCGCGATGGCGGTGGTCAGGTCGCGCCGGGCGACCGCGCGCTGCAGGGCGCAGGCCTCTTCAAAGCTGCCGAACGCTCCGCCGAGGTCGCGCGGCACCATGCGGTCCAGATAGCCAAATTCTTGCAACTGACTGACAAACGCCTCGGGAAACTCTTCGCGCTCGTCCAGGCTGGCCGCGGCCGCCAGCGAAAAGGGCGTGCGCGAATCGAACGGGTCGCCGAGCCGCTCCTCGAGCGCTTCGGCGGCGCGATAAGCAGGGAGGCATTTCAAAGAATTGCCCGGCATGCGAGTTTCCTAGCATGCGACGCACGAAGATCGTCGGCACCCTTGGTCCCTCCTCGCACGACGCCGCCGCGCTCGACGCGCTGATCGCAGCCGGCCTGGACGTCGCGCGGCTCAACTTCTCGCACGGCACCCACGACTTCCACCGCGAGTCGGCGCGGCTGGTGCGCGAGGCGGCCGACCGCGCGGGCAGGCCCATCGCGGTGCTGATGGACTTGCAGGGCCCGAAGATCCGCGTCGGGCGGCTGCCGGGCGGCCAGGTGTTGCTCTTGTCCGGCGAGGAGGTCGTCATCGACTGCGTCAGCGCCGCCGAGCCGCGCCCAGGGCGGGTCCCCTGCGATCACGCCGGCCTGCCGGGCGATGTGCGGGCGGGCGATCCGGTGCTGCTCGACGACGGGCGGCTGCGGTTGGAGGTCATCGCCGTGGGTGCAACCGAGGTGCGCTGCCGGGTGGTCGAAGGCGGCACGCTGCTCGAGCGCAAGGGAATCAACCTGCCGGGCTCCAAAGTGTCGTTGCCGTCATTGACCGCCAAGGACCGGGACGATCTGACGTTTGGGGTGCATGAGTTGCACGTCGATTACATCGCGATTTCATTCGTTCGCTCAGCCGATGACGTGCGCCTGACCCGCCAGTTGTCGGGCGACGCAACGCCCGTCATCGCCAAGATCGAAAAGCCGCAGGCGGTGCAGGCCATCGACGAGATCATCCTGGCCAGCGCCGGAATCATGGTCGCTCGCGGCGATCTCGGGGTTGAGTATCCTTTGCGCAAGGTTCCTATCTTGCAAAAAGAGCTGATCGACAAGGCCAACCTACAAGGCCGCCTGGTCATCGTAGCGTCGCAGATGCTGGAGTCGATGATCGAGCGGTCCGTGCCCACCCGCGCCGAAGTCAGCGATGTCGCCAATGCAGTCCTCGACGGCGCAGACGCCGTGATGCTGTCGGCCGAGACGGCGAGCGGCAGATATCCTGTCGATGCCGTGCGCAACATGGCCGAGATATTGGAAGAGGTTGAGTCGTCCTCGCGCTATCTCGCCCGCGAAGGCGCGCTGGCCCGCGAAGGGTCCACCGTGACCACGGCGGTGGCGCGCGCGGCAGCGGCCGCTTGCAAGCAGCTTGGGCTTGGCACCATCGCCGTCTATACCCGCAGCGGCGAGCTCGCGCGGATGGTCTCCGATTGCCGGCCCAACGCCAATATCGTCGCCTATACACCGAGGCGCGAGGTCTACCAGCGCCTGTCGGCGCTCTGGGGCGTCATCCCGCGGCTCGCTCCGGAGCCGTTTCGCACCACCGACTTCATGGTGCAGACCTTGATGAAGGATCTGGCTGCGCGCGGGCCGGCGCGGCGGGGCGAGACGGTGTGCCTGGTCGGCCCGACGCCGCCCGACCGCCCCCAGCACGGCGCATCGATGATGCAGGTCGCGGAGATATAGAGAGCACCGATCGGGTTGAAGGACCGAGGAGGACGGCCGAGATGCAAGCAGTGCAAGGAACGACGAGGAGCCGTACTTTCTGTACGGCGACGAGGAGAGACGCAGCAATGCGCAGCAGATCGGCCGAGCGGGTTGCTCTAGAACCCGCGGTCATCCGACGGGATTCAACCCGTTCGGTGCTCTAAATGCCGCTCGGCCCGCGCTTGCTCCACCTGCTCGCCCACGCGACGCGCATCAAGCCCGCGCGCGCCTTCGAGCGGGCCTGCCGCGACGTTCGGGAGGCGCAGACGGCTCGGCTCCTTTCCTTACTGCGCGCCAATCAATCGACTGCCTATGGGCGCGCCCATGGCTTCGCCGACATCGGATCGCCGGAGGACTATGCGCGCCGCGTGCCGCTCTCTACCGCGGCCGACCTCGACCCCTGGGTGCGGCGGCAGATGGCGGGCGAGCGATCGATGCTCACCGCCGACCCGCCCGTCTACTATACCCGGAGCACCGGCTCGACCGGCGCGCCCAAACATATCCCCGTTACCGACTCCTATCGGCGCGAGTTCCAACAGACCGTGCACGTCGCCCTCTATCATCTGCGCAAGCGCTTCCCCCAGGCGTTCACGGGGCGGGCGCTCTATTTCGTCGGCTCGCGCCGCATGGCCCGCGCCGCCGACGGCAATGACATAGGAACGATGAGCGGCTTCAACTATTCGGAGATGCCGCGGCTGGTCAGGTCTGTCTATGCCTGGCCTGCGCGGCTCTTCGAGGTGGCTGATTTGAAGACGCGCGCATTCCTGGCGCTGCTCTATGCGAGCATCAGTGATATTTCGCTGATTGCAGGTATCTTTCCGGCTCCTATCGTCTACCTGTTGCGCGATCTCGCCGAGCAGGCAGAGGCGTTGGCCCACGCCTTGAGAGAAGGGACTCTACCAGCCTGGCTTGAGTTGACCTTGCCGCAGCGGGCGGCCTCCGCGCGTGACTTTGGTCCCCATCGAGAAGCGGCGCGGAGGCTCGCGCGCGCGGCCAGCGCCCCCGAGGAGGAGAAGGCCAGAGAGGCGTGGCCGGGCTTGCGCCTCGTCTACTGCTGGACCGGCGCCACCGCGGGCGCGTTCGTTCCCGAGCTGCAGCGCCGGCTGGGTCCGCGCGTGGCGGTGCGCGACGCCATCTATGCCGCGACCGAGGGCTGGTGCTCGATCCCGATGGGCGAGCCCGAGCCGGGCGGCGCGCTCGCGATTACCTCCCATTACTTCGAGTTCGTACCGGAGCAAGGCGGCGATCCTCTGCCCGCCTGGGAGATCAAGGACGGAGAGCGCTATCAACTCATCGTCTCCAACTCAGCCGGAATGTATCGCTACCAGCTCTTCGACATCGTCGAGGTGCGCGGCTTTCACGGGCGCTGCCCGCGCATCTCGTTCGTGCGCAAGGCGGGCGCTGCGTCGAACCTGGTCGGCGAGAAGCTCGACGAGAGCCACGTCAACGATGCCGTGGCCGCAGCCCTGGCCGAAGGGTCCACCGAGGCCACCTTCTTTACCCTGGTGCCGACTCCGGGCGCCGCGCTGCCGGGATATACGCTGCTGATTGAATTGCCCGCGCAGGTCGATTTGGAGGCTCTGCGCGCGCGCGTCGAACGGGGGCTGTGCGCGGCGGCCAGCGACTATGCGCGCCTGCGCGCGGTGAACCACCTGGCGCCGCTGCGGCTCTTGCTCTTGTCCGCAGGGACCTATGGCGCAATCCGGCAGGCAAAGGTGGCGGACGGCAGCGCGGAGGCGCAGCTCAAGACGGCGCACCTCGTCTCCGCCGCGGCCGCGTTGCCAGAGGCCCTGCGGCGCTTACTCCCTTGACTCCGGCGGGCCCGGCCGCTATCCGGGGCGCCCATGAATCCCCCTCCGGCACCAATCGGTCTCGTCGAATCGCTGGACAGCGCGCGGGACGTGCACGATCGCGGATTCACCTTCTTGGGCGGCGCCGCCGACGGGACCGACCTGGTCTACAGCTTCGCCGGCCTGCGGCAGGAGGCGATCAAGCGCGCCCATCACCTGCGCGCGCTGGGGCTGACCAAAGGCGATCGGGTGGCGATGGTGATCCCCGACGGCCAGGAGTTCATCCCGACCTTTCTCGGCGCGCTCTGGGCGGGCCTCGTGCCCGTGCCGCTCTACCCGCCGCTCGCGCTCGGCAAGCTCGACGCGTTCATGGAGGCGCTGACCGGAATCCTCATCGCCTCGACGCCGCGGGTGCTCGTCGTCGGCGCGAAGGTGAAGCCGCTGCTCTGGTCGGTGGTGGGCAAGGTGGCCACGCTCGAGTCGATCGTGGACTCGAGCGAGCTCGGCAAACCCGCGCCGGGCGCGGACGAGCGACCCTGCCCGCTCGAGCCGGGCGACCTGGCTTTCTTGCAGTACACCTCGGGGAGCACCTCGGCGCCGAAAGGGGTGATGGTCACCCACGGCAGCCTCGCGGCCAACTGCGACACCATCGCCAAGCTGGCGGTCAGGACCAACGCCAGCGACGTCGGCGTCTCCTGGCTGCCGCTCTATCACGACATGGGACTCATCGGGCACGTGCTCACGCCCATCATCGCGCGGGTCACCTCGGTGTTCATCCCCACGCTCAGCTTCATCAAGAACGCCACGCTCTGGCTGGAGACCATCCACAAGTACAAGGGCACGCTCTCGTTCGCGCCCAACTTCGCCTATGCGCTCGTCACCAAGCGGGCGCGCGCCGATCAGCTCGCCCGCTGGGACCTGTCGCGCATGCGCATCTTCGGCTGCGGCGCCGAGCCCATCAACCCCGGCACCATGCGCGCGTTCGCCGACAAGTTCGCGCAGTGCGGCCTCAAGCCCGAGGCCATCACGCCCTGCTACGGAATGGCCGAGGCGACGCTCGCGATGTCGTTCGTGGGCCTGGACCAGCCCCTCAAGACCGACGCCATCGACGAGGCGAGCTACCACGGCGAGCAGACGGCGCGCCCGGCGGCGCAGGGCAAGGCGCAGCTCGACGTGGTCTCGTGCGGCAAGGTGCTGCCCTTCCACGAGCTGTCCATCCAGGACGACACCGGCCGCCGGCTGGCCGAGCGGGTGGTGGGCGAGATCTGCTTCAAGGGCCCGAGCGTCGCCGCAGGGTACTGGCAGAACCCCGAGGCCACGCGGGCCGCCGGCATGGGCCCCGAGGGAAACGGCTGGCTGCGCACCGGCGACCTCGGCTACCTGGCCGAGGGCGAGATCTACATCTCGGGCCGG
Organism: Myxococcales bacterium; assembly: GCA_038231075.1. Lineage (GTDB taxonomy): Bacteria > Myxococcota > Myxococcia > Myxococcales > 40CM-4-68-19 > JBBRMA01. Next base: position 8,427 of record JBBRMA010000111.1, read on the forward strand.
CTCAAGGACATCCTCATCGTCAACGGGCGCAACTACTACCCGCAGCGCATCGAGTGGGCCGTCGAAGAGGTGGCCGGCGTGCGCAAGGGCTCGGCGGTGGTCTTCTCGCGTCCCGGCAAGTCGAGCGAAGAGGTGGTCGTCTGCGCCGAGACGCGCGACCCCGATCGCGAGGCCCTGCGCGCCGCCATCGTCGCCAAGGTCAATGAGGATTTGCAGCTGGCCGTGGCCGACGTGCGGCTGGTGCCGCCGGGCGTGCTGCCCAAGACCTCGTCGGGCAAGCTGCAGCGGCGCAAGACGCGCGAGCAGTACCTGGCCGACAAGCTCGGCAAGGAAGGCGTGCGCACCATGGGCGACATGGGCCAGCGGCTGCTGGTGGCCAAGCACCTCGCCTTCTCGCTGATGGGGCGCGCCCGCCACTCCGCGCGCGGAATCGTTCGCCGCTTCCTCTCCTGACTTCCCAGACCGCGCAGTTCCACCTAGAATTTCGGCCCCACTTCAAGCGAGATACTCAATGGCAGACGTCAACATCCTCGAGCTCTTCCAGAAGGCCGCGCTCGAGGTCGACAACCGCAAGCTGAGCGGGCTCACCAAAGAGACGGTCATCAGCTCGCTCGGCATGGACTCGGTCGCGGTGATGGAGCTGGTCAGCTACTTCGAGGAGAAGCTGAGCGTGCGCATCCCCGACGAGGAGCTGGGCCGGGTGCGGACGCTCGGCGACCTGCGCGACTGCGTGGCGCGCCACCTGCCGCCCGGGACCCAAGTCACAGCCTGAGACGCAGACCGGTGTACTCGATTCCCGCAACACTGTAGTTTGCACAACCCGGAGGGGGGCTCCGGAGCTGCATGCCCTTCAGTTGCCAGGTGATCGGCGGTGCGGACAGCGAGCGCGCCACGATCCTGAGAGCCTTGCGCGAGTGCGGCTGCGCATTGCCCGAGGGCGATGCGCCGGCCGATCTCGTCGTGCGCCTCTCGGCGAGCGAGCCGCCGCCGCGCGTGCGCGACTGGCTGCTCGAGGGAGGCCCGCTGGTGCTGGCGCTCCTGCCGCGCGAGGACCCGGAGACCGCCGCCATCGCGCTGGCGAGCGGCGCCGACGACTTCCTCATCTGGCCTCGCGACAAGCCCCTCTTGCGCGCGCGGCTCGCGGTGCTGGAGCGGCGCCGCGACAACCGGCGCATGCGGCGGGAGAGCGAACGCCGGGCCGCCGAAGAGCAAGTCCGCGAGGCCGACGAGCGCTATCGGCTGCTCTTCGCGAACGTGCCTGATCCGATCGTCGTCATCGAGCCCACCACCGCCCGCGTACTCGAGGTGAACGACGCCTTCTGCCGCGTCTACGGCTGGTCCGTGGCCGAGGCGCGCGAGCTCACCGTTTGGGACGTCGCCGCCAACCCGGACACCGCCCGCCAGCTGCTCCGGGCGGCGCTGGAGAGGGGCGCGGTGGGCGGGGCGCAGCGCTGGACGCGCGGCAAGGACGGCACGCGCATCCTGGCCGAGCTGAACGTGGTGCGCTTCCGCATGGGGGGCCGCGACCTGCTCTGCGCGGTGGGCCGCGACGTCTCCGAGCGGCACCGGCTGGCGCAGGAGCTGGTGCTGCGCGATCGGCTCGCCAGCGTGGGCACGCTCGCGGCCGGCGCCGCGCACGAGATCAACAACCCGCTCGCGTATCTCTTCTCGAACCTGACCTTCGTCGAGGAGGAGGTGGCCCGCGCCGCCCCGGCCCTGCGCGAGTCCAACGTGGACGGCGCCGAGCTCTTGCGCGCGCTCGGCGAGGCCAGGCAAGGCGCCGAGCGCATCCGCGACACGGTGCGCGACTTGAAGACCTTCGCGCGCCCTGGCCTGGCCGGGCGCGGCCGCGTGGACGTGCGCCTCGTGCTGGAAGCGGTGCTGCGCATGGCGGGCAGCGAGCTGCGAGAGCGCGCACACCTGGTCGCGGCTCTCGAGGCGGTGCCGCTGGTCGAGGGATTGGCATAGGGGTCGGCGTTCGCCGCCAGCCCCCTGCCACACCACCGGACATGCGGGTCCGCATCCGGCGGTTCGAGAGGTTGAGGTCAAGTGACCAGGCTCGGAAGGCCGAGCTTGGCGAAGTACGAGTTGGGCAGGC
>JBBRMA010000112.1:0-10488 GCA_038231075.1 Myxococcales bacterium
GTCAGGTCGGAGACCCGCGGGCGGAACTCGCCAGGCAAACGCGATCGGAATCGTCAGGTGTCAGCCAACGTCAGCGACCTGGCACCTGGCGTCAGTTGGGAGATCCGAGAATTCTGACTGGTAGGCGGTTGACAAGCGCAAGTAGGAGCTGCCGAGGTTGGTCGCGCTGATGGTCAGAAGATACAGGTCGCCATGGGCGAGGAGCAGCTCCTTGCCTCGCTCGCTGAGCGGCAGCGCGCGATCGAAGTCGCCGTCCATCGAGTACATCATTCCCCGGAAGACCGACGCAAAAGCGCGATCGTGGGGCGAGCCGATGCGCTCCGCCAGCGCCAGCGCCCGGTCGCCGAAGTGGGACGCGCCCGACTGCAAGCCCAGATAGCTATAAAGGAAGGCAACGTAAATAAACCCTTCGCACAGCTCCGAGGATTCGCCGGCGCGCTCCGCTGCGTTGCACGCCGAAAGAGTAGTCGCGAGGACCATCGACGGTTGCAGGAACAAGAGGCTGTTGCTCAGCGCGCCAAAGACGGTGCTGATCTCGCGCAGCCTCGCGCGCTCGGCCTCGTCGCGCGCCCGCCGGACCGGACCTCCCGCGCGGTGGAGCAGGTGGCGTCCCAGCGCGCGCAGGGTCAGGACGACTTTCGCGAACTTACCTCGCGGCTCTTTCGCTCCGCCGAGCAACTCAAGCGCTTGCCAGAGCGGGGCGAGCGAACCCTCCAGGTCGCCGACGTGGATGCGCGTCCCGCCAAGCTTGCGGAGGAGGCGCGCCTTGTCGAGGACGGTGCCGGCAGACTCGACCAGGGCCAAGAGACGTGACTGGGCGGGGCCGTACCTGCCGGTGAGCTGATCGAGATCGGCGAGGCGCTCGCGAAGCTCGAAGCCAATCGGGCCTTGGCGCTCCTGATCGCCGAGCAGCTCGAGCGCGTGCTCCAGATGTTCCGCCGCCGCGTCATTCGAGTACGCCTGCTGCGCGCGAGTGCCTGCCAGGAGCGAGGTCCGCAAGGCATTTGGTGCGTCGCCGGCGTGATAGTATTGATACGCGAGTTGATTGAGGTGGGGCCCGTCGGTCCCCCGCGTCCTCTCGAGGGCGCGCGCGATCGAGTCGTGCAGCGATCGGCGCCGTTCGGAGGGCAAATCCGCAAGCAATGTTTCGCGGATGCGATCATGAGTCAGTCGGACTTCGCCTCGATCGGAGGCCATGACCACCATCTGCCGTGAGACGAGAGTGCGAAGCGAGGCGTGCAGCACGTCCGCGGGCAGGGCGCTGCACTCGGCAAGAAGCTCGATCTCCATCGGCTTGTTGGCCGCCGCCATGAGATCAAGCGTGGCCCGCGTGTGCGGATCGAGCAGCCCGGCCCGTCGCCGGAACGCATTGGCGATGGTGGCTGGAATTTCCAGGTCGCCGATGTCGCCTGCTGCCTTCCAATGGCCGCTCTCGAGCGAGACAGTGCCGAGGTCGATGAGGCTGCGCACCACTTCTTCGACGAAGAAGGGGTTTCCGCTGGTTTCGGCGGCGACGCGCGCGACGAATGCGGCGGGCAGCTCGCGCACACCGAGCATCGCTCCAACCAACTCGCCGACCTCGGTCGAGCCGAGCGGGGCCAGGAGCACCGTACCGATTCCGGGCTCCTTCAGCAGATCACTGGCCGGACGGGCCTCGATCTCGTCAGAGCGAAACGAGCCGATGATCGCCAGCCGCACGTTTGCTCCGGCGACTCGGCGTTGGCGGATGCGGCGCGTGAGATTGGTGATCAACTCCACCGTCTCGCGGCGCGCCCACTGCAGATCATTGAAGTAGAGGCCGTAGGGCACACGCTCGGCCAGGGCGGTCAATAGCTCGCTGAGTTGTTCCACCACGGCGAGCGGCTCGGCCTCGGGGAGGTTGGGTTCGGGTTGAAGGAGGCGGAGCGGGAGGCCCCGCACTTTCAACAGATCAGAGGCGCCGACTGCCTCGGCCAGCCGTGCGACGTGGCGCGCGACGTCGCCAAGAGGGCCGGCACCGGACAGGGCGCCCTCGTCGCAGTCGGTCTCAACGAAAGGCAGCCCCGCCAACTGCAAGCGGTGCTTCGCCTCACGGACCAGACGCGATTTGCCAGAGCCGCTGACGCCGCCAACCAAGATCGCCGCCTCGGCGCCGTCACCCACGCCGGTCGCGCGCCAGACGAAGTCGAAGAGCCGCTCCTGTTCGCGACCGCGGCCGACCAGGCGGCTGCACGACAGGTAGCTCTCGCGTGTCTCCGCCGTCTCGGGCGTGTGGTGCCTGCCGCCGAGTTCGTTGAACGCTTCGAGCACGGCATTGGCCGATCGAAAGCGCTCGGAAGGCTCCTTCTTGCAGAGCCCATCGACGATTCGCGCCAGCCAGCGTGGCACCTGTCGCGGCGACTCGGCCTCGAGCGGAAGCGGCGCGGTTGCGTGCAGCGTCCTGAGCGCGGCCACATCGGCGGCGGAGAAGGGCAGCCGCCCCCAAAGGATCTCGTAGGCGAGAATGCCGAGGCTGTAGAGGTCGGCCCGCGCATCGATTGTGGCGTCGCTACTGAACGCCTCCGGGGCCATATAGGCGGGCGTCCCCCGGCCGGCGGCGTGGCTCCATTCGCCCGCGAGGCCGAAATCGACCACCTTGACCACGCCGCTTCGGTCAACCAGGACGTTGGCGGGCTTCAAATCGGAGTGCATCAGTCGGCGGCTGTGCAAATAGGAGAGCGCGCGGCAGACCTGGACTAGCAGTTCGACGATGCGGTCGATGTCCGCGCCCGCGGCCGCCTTGAACAGGTCGCGACCTTCGACCAGCTCCATGGTGAAGCAGAAATCTCCGGAGCCCTGAATCGCTTCGAAGTCGTACACGCTTGCGATGTTCGGGTGCCTCAAGTCGGCGAGCGTCTTGAACTCCGACTTGAAGAGACTGAGGCGCTCGCGCCGCAAGGCCGCGCCGGACAGGGTCTTGAGCGCGACGCTGCGGCCCTGCAGTTGATCGGTCGCGCGATACACGACCCCCATACCCCCAGAGCCAACGAGGCCGAGAATCAAATAGCGTCCGTTGATGAGCGTTCCGGACGGCAGCCGGGGGATCCCGACCGGAACAGGAGAACGCAGGGAGGTGGCGACCATCTCGGCGACGCTCGGAGAACGGTCGAGGGTTACGTCGGCTGGCGGGTCCGGGCGTTGCTCGTCGATAGCCATGAGGGGCGATGACGATAGCATGGCGATCACCGGCGGCGTCTCCGGCGGAGGTGAAGTTTTGCGTGGTGGCTTCAATCGGCCCGGCCCCTGCCCGGAGCCCTCTCGCCCGCGCGGTTGAGACTGCAGCGCCCTGACGATTCAGCTTCCGCTCATCTGCGGGAACCCGAATCGCTGAAAGAGATTGTCCAGTCTACCGTCGGCGTCTGCATCCGGTCGGTTGCTTTGGTCACAGCAAGCCAGCAAGCCGTCGACTACGCCGAGACCTGGGAATTCGGCTTGTTTCCCAGCACTGAAGAAGTCGCTCGTGGTCCACGCATTCGAAGGCGAACGCCCGCGCGCTCGCACAAGCGCCCGAGGGAAACCCCCAGCGCCGCGACCACGCGTGGGGAAAACGAGAAGGTGTCGGGGCCGGGCATGACCTGAGTGTAGGAAGGTCGGACCGCTCCGACAAATCCGATCGCGCCAGAATGAACTCTGACCCCGGCCAGACGGCTCAACGTGCTTCGGCCTCCCGACGTCGTGAAGCAAATCACTAGCTTTTCGAACCGCCCTACTTCCACGGCGGCCCGCGCTCACCACGGAATCGGCTGGTAGTCCTTGAGGAAGAGTCCCCACTGGTGGTGCCCGGTGATCAGCCCTTCGAAGATCGGCGCCACGATGCGCGCCGCGCCGTCCACCACGTCGAGCGGCGGGTGAAAGCCGTGCTCCTGTATTTTACGGACGGCGACCTCGACCACGTCTTCATCGGTGATCCAGCCGGTATCGACGGCGTTCATATGAATCGCCGATTGCACGTAATCCTTGGCCGAGGTGCGCGTCATCATATTGAGCGCCGCCTTCGCCATATTGGTGTGCGGGTGTTTGTCGGTCTTGAAGGAGCGGTAGAACTGGCCCTCCATCGCCGACACGTTGACGATGTGCTTCTCGCCGCCGGGCGTGCGCTCCATCAGGCCGCGCAGCCGCGCATTCAAGATGTAGGGCGCCACCGCGTTGACCAGCTGCACCTCGAGCAGCTCGACCGCGCTCACCTCGTCGAGCCGCAGGCGCCACGAGTTGCGGCCGCGCAGGTCCACCTGCTGCAAGTCCTGGTCGAGCGCACCGGCGGGAAAGAGATGCAGGCCAGGGCCGGCCGCCTCGGTCTCCTCGGCAAGGAGCGCGATCTGCGAGAGCTCGGCGGAATCGACGACCGCGCCCTGGCTCGTGCGGGGCAAGAGCGCGCCCGCCTGGTGTGTTGCCTGCCGGAAGCGTTGCTGGCCCTCGAGCAGGTGGCGCGCCTCGGCAGTCAGCGCGGCCACGCCGGCGCGCTCGGCCTCCATCATATGGGCGTAGAACGCGGGAGGCCGGCGCACTGTCTGGCAGGCATTGTTCAAGATGAAGTCGAGGCGCGGCAGCGATTGGTCGAGGTGCTTGCACAGGGCCTCGACCGAGGGCGTGTGGCGCAGGTCGAGCCCGTACACCTCGAGCCGATCCTTGAACGAGCCGTAGTCGGCTTCACGCGCGTAGCGAGCCGCCGCGTCGATGGGGAAGCGCGTGGTCACCACCACCCGCGCCCCCGCGCGCAGCAGCTTGACGGCCGCGTGGTAGCCGATCTTCACGCGGGAGCCGGTGACCAGCGCCACGCGGCCGGTCAGGTCGGCGGACTGGTTGCGCTTCTGCCAGTTGAACTCGGCGCACGAAGGGCAGAGCTGGTCATAGAACCAGTGCGGCTCGGTGAACTCGTCTTTACAGACGTAGCAGGCGCGCGGCTTTTGCAGGGTCGGCCCAGCGCGCTCGGCGTTCGTTGCGCCCGGCGTTGCCGCTTTGGCGGACGCCTCGGCGCCACCGGCGAGCGCGCCGAGCGAGCTGTCGGCGGCGAGCGGCGGCGGCGTAGGAAAGATCGGCGCGCGGCGCAGCGTGCGGATCCCCGAGGTCGAGAGGATGGCCTCGTCTCCGTCTCGGCGCTCTTTGCGCTCGGCCTTGCGAAAGGCCTTGGCGAGCCGCCGTTCTCCGGCGCTGTCGGGGCGCGAGACGCGGCCTGCAGCCGTCAGGAAGCGCCGGCGCAGCGGTTCGTCGAGCACGGCGAGGGCAGCGCGGTCTCTGACGCACTCCTCCAAGAGCGCGGTGGCGGTGAGAACGCGAGCCTCGAAGCTGTTCGGGTCAGGGTTCACGAGACCGCCCATACCATCATTTCCTGGCGCTGCCGTAGCCGTGCGCCCTCGGCTGGTGACCCAACCTTTACGCCCTCGCCCAACGTGTGCTTTGAGTTCATGATGGCGATCGAGCTGGAAAAGCTGGCGCGGAAGATGATGGATGCAGTCCAGAGCGCCGGAACGGTCCGCCTCTGGGGCGTGAACCTTTCGCGGCCGGGTGACTTCGTCTATCGGGTCGCATCCGCCACCGTCAGCGGCGGGCACACGCTGCGCCTCGAGCTGGCGCTGGGTCCCGAGGAGAAGTCGGCGGCGATCGAGATCGATTCGCCGACGGGCGCCAAGGTAGCCGGCGGAAACCTGACCATTCAGGGCGCCGCGGCCATCCGGCTCGACGGCAAGGAAAAGAAGCAGACGCCCGAAGGCGCCGGCGCCCCCGCGCTCTTCGTCGGCGATTGATCCGCGCGCACACGCCAGGAGCCAGCCAAATGCCCATCTCGGATCTCCAGATCGCTCTTTGCGTCGCGTTGCTCGCGGGGGCGCCAGCCCTTGCCAAGGGACCCACGAGCAAGACGCCACAGTCGGGCGGAACCGCGCCGCGGACCAGCAAGGCGCAACCCGACCTCGTCGATCACCATTTCCAGTGCAACCTGCAGCCCGCGAAGGCGGCCAAAGGCACCGCGAAGTCGAATGGCGTGGACTTGAAGCCGTGGACCTCGGGCGGCATCGCCGACGTGCCCGCGTCGCTGAAGGCGAAGTTCAAGTCGCTCGGCACACTGCGCACCGCGGCCGACTTCGCGAAGTTCAAGAAGCTCTGCCCCAAACTGCCCGACAAGCTCGGCCGCCTCGTGAGCGGACCCGGCACCGGCAACATGTCGAGCGCGTCCTTGATCGTCGCGTTGCAGGACGTGCCCATCTATCGCGCCTATTCGACGCCGGCCATCCAGTGCGGCCTCGATCGACCCTCGGGCGAGTTCGGCAACTGGTGGTCGATCACGGCGCTGCCTGCCGGCTCGCACCGCGACGACTATCGGAAGAAGATGGCTGTGTGCCCGTCGTGGAACGACTTCCACAAGAAGGTCTCGTGCACCTTGAAGAAGGGATCGGTGATCGCGGTGGGGCCGACCCAGTCCATGGACTGCACGGCCGACAATACCGCCAAGAGGGCCCAATCAGGCTGCGCCGCAGTGATCGCAAAGTGGACCAACAAGTTCCCGACCAGCGGCAATCACCAAGTGTACTTGAACATGTACGGCCGCGACGCAGACCGCCCGAAGTTCCTCGTCAACTGCACCTCGGCCGACTGGAGGTAGCACGGCCGGCCGATCCTGACCAAGAGCCGTGCTACTTGCGAAGCGGGCTCCCTGGACGTGACCCGCGGGACGAGGAGGCCACCGTCGCACTCTGCCGGAAGGGCCCCGGCAGCAACTCGATCACAAGCGCGGGGCCACACGGCTGGCGCTTGGGAGTTCTCGCCGCCGCCTCCGCAGCTACCGCCGCGGATAGCCCCCTTCGGCGGGAGATACCGCGAACCAGCGCATCGACCAATCCAAGAGCCAGCGGGGCGAGAGCGCGGTGAGCAGTCGCATCCAAAGCGGCGCGGAGTAGCGCCGGCCCCGCTGGATGGTGCGCACGATCATCTCCCCGGCTTGCCCGCTGGTCTGCCAGAGCGGCGCCGAGCGCGGCACGCGGCTCAGCCAGGGCAGCCGGGGCTCGACGCCTTGGTTGCTGCCGAAGTAGCTGCTGTCGGAGATCCGCGATGGTTCCGCATAGGTGAGCCTGATCGGCGTGCCGCGCAGATCTTCCTCGAGGGCCTCGAAGAAGCCGTGCAAGGCGTGGCGCGACGCTTTGTAGGCGATGGCCGGAATCGACACCGAGCGCACCGGCGAGCCCACTACCACGAGGTGGCCGCGCTTGCGCTCGAGCAGCTCGCGGAAGAAAGCGCGAAAGAGGCAGAACGCGCCCACCACGGTGCTGCCGAGCGCCAGCTGCAGTTCGGCCGGCTCGCACTCGTCGAGGGTGGCAAAGCGGCCGCTGGCGGCGCTATAGACGATGATATCGGGAACGCCGTCGGCCAGGCGGATCTGCTCCGCCGCGCGCGCGACCGCCGCCGCGTCGCCCAGGTCAACGGCGATGGTGGCGCACGCTGCCCCTCTGGCGCGGATGAGCGCGGCGGCCTCGTCGAGCGGGCCCTGGCGCCGCGCCAGCAAGATCACTTTTCTGGCGCCCTGCGCGGCCAATGCTTCGGCCACTCCAAGGCCGATGCCCTGGCTGCCGCCGGCGACGACGCAGAGCGCGCCGCGAATGTCTGTCTTCACTTGCATGGTGGCCGCGACTTATCGCAAGAGGCGCGCGTTGGCGATAGGTCGGGTCCGGCGATGACGACGCGGGACCGGATCGAGAGCTCATGCTCGTGGAGGGGCCCCACTCGCGGAAGCGGCCTCCCTCGGGAGGGGCAGGAATAACTACGGACTCAGGTACCGAACCGGGACCGAACAGGAACGTGAGAGGAACCGGAGCGGGAAGGGCGCGGATGTTCGAATGGCAGGGCTGCGGAGCGCGAAGGAACCGCTCGGAGCAGCATTCACTCGAATCCGGGCGGGGTAGATGCCCTTAGGAGTATCTCGCAGCTCTTTAGTAACCAATCCGATACTCAATCAGGTAGCTACTCGCGCGCCCGCTACAATCGGAGTCATGAAGCGCGCGCTCCGCACCCTCGCTGCAGGCCGCCTGGCGACGCCCAGCGCCGTCGACCAGGACTTGCTCGAAACCAGTCCATGGCATCCGCGCGCTCCGCGTCACTCTCTGCAATCGTTGAAGCTGGTGGTGACGAGGTCTACAGAGCACTCCACCGCCGGGGCCGAAGCGCAGTCGACATCCTTGAGCCAGCCCGCGCAGCAGCCCGGCGCTTCGCACCAGCACTTCGGTTCGCTGTTGGTGCATATGGTGCCCAGCCGGAGCGCCACCAGGTGGGTGCCGCCATCCGTCAGGTTGCAGGCGCAGGTGTTGAATTCGCGCCAAGCCTGCAGCGGGGGGCCGCTACAGCCCGCTACCGCGAGCAACAACAGCAGCAAGCCGCGACTGACCGAGTGAGTCATCATCACCCCAAGACGCGGCCCGCGGCTCTGTGGCGCATCCGTCAAGCGGCGGAGGCGTCGCGGTGACCAATTCGCAGATGTGAGCGAGGTTGAGCTTCGCCGCGTCCTCAGGCAGATCGCGTTGTCGCCGGCCAGCAAGCCAGCGGACAGGACGCGCGCGGTGGAGCTGCTTGGGCGGGCCATTGGGATGTTCGACGAGGAACAGGCGCGGGGCCACAATCCCACAGGATCTTCCCCTTTGGCATCAAGGTCGCATCGACACCTGCGCGCCCCCTGCAGCTGCTTGAGGTCGAACGACTTCGACGCGGAGCCGGGGCTGTCAGGCAGATAAGCAAATAGGCCGCCGGCGGGCCTCTGCCTGCCGGCGGCCGGTACCCTACCGTTGCTTATCTGACTGGCATTGGATCTAGAACGGATTTCTCTCGTGGGTCCGAGAATCAATGAGTTGGGTACTATAGTTCGTGACTGCGTTTGGTGCCCCAATGCGGTCGCTCGCCAGCAGGTAAGAACTGGCGGCACGGCGCGGTGAAGTGAGCGTCACTGCGCGCGCAAGGCCTCCACAGGCTGGATTCGCGCCGCGCGCCTGGCCGGCATCCAGCTCGCCAGCAGCGCCACCAGCAGCAGCAGCGCGGCGGCCGCGGCGAAGATCCCTGGGGGGCTGGCCTCGAGCTCTGGAAGCCGCGCCCGCAGCAGCCGCTGCAGGCCGACCGCGAGGAGCAGGCCGGCGGCGATCCCCGAGCCGGCGAGACGCAGTCCGGCAAAGAGGACGGAGTTGCCGAGCGCGCGCGGAGACGCGCCCAGCGCCAGCCGGACGCCGATCTCGTGGGTGCGCCGGCCGAGCGCGTAGGCGAGCACGCCGCTGGTCCCCACCGCGGCTAGCAGCAGCCCAAGAAGGGCGAGCGCCGACACCGCGGCGGCGCCGAAGCGATCGGGCGCGAGCGTGCCGGCGCGCACCGCCTCCATCTCGGACTGCGCGTCGAGGGCCAGCAGCGGATCGACGGCAGAGACGGCGGCGCGCACCTCGCGGGCCAGGGCGGCCTCGTCGAGCGGGCTGCGGATCATGAGATGCAGCGTCTCGGCCGCGCCCGAGCCGGCGTTCTGCGCGTACGGCAGGTACCAGGCGTCGAGGACGGCCTCCTGGTCGCGGACGTCGCCGACGACGCCGATCACCTCGACCTCGGGGGCGCCGGGCCGCGCCAGGCGCAGCCGCCGCCCGAGCGCGTCCACGCCCGGCCAGAGCCGCGCGGAGAGATGAGCGCTGACCAGCGCGACGCGCGGCCCGGACGCGTCGTCATGCGACTCGAGCCCACGGCCGCGCAAGAGCGGGATGCGCATCGCCGCGAGCAGGCCGGGCGTGGCCAGCCGATAGTTGACGCCGACGATCGCCTGCTCGCCCACCGCGATCGGCGCGCTCCAGGTCCAGCCGCGCAGCGGATTGACGGTGAGCAGACCGGCGCCGCGCACGCCGGGTGCCGCGGCCAGCCGTTCTTCGAGGAGCCGCGCCACCGCCTCGCGCGCGGGTCCGTCGGGATAGCGCGCGGCCGGCAGCGTGATCTGCGCGGTCCACAGCTGGCGCGCCTCGAAGCCGAGCACGGCCCCGCGCTGCTCGCGGAAGCTGTGGAGGAGCAGGCCGGCGCCGACCATCAGGACCAGCGCCACCGCCATCTGCGCGGCGGCCAGGATCGAGAGCGCGGTGCTCCTCGGGGCCGGCTGAGCGGAAGCGCGGAGGACCGATTCGAGATCGGGGCGGGCTCCGCGCAAGGCCGGCAGCGCGCCCGCGCCCATCGCCGCGAAGAGGGAGACCAGCAGCGTGAAGCAAAGCACGCGAGCGTCGATCGCGGCCGCGCTTACACCCAGCTCGCCGGTCAGCACGGGCGGCACCAGGACTTGCAGGAGCGGCGACGCTTCGGCCGCCAGCAACAGGCCGAGCGCGCCGCCGAGGATCGCCAAGTGTGAACGGCCGTTGAAAGCCGACGTCGTTTGACAGTCGAGGTCGAGGTGTCCGCGCGGGCGGAGGGCGGAGTCGATCTTGGCGGGTCGCTCGGCGCAATTCGTCAGCCGAGAAGTCGCGACCGCGACGAAGGCGGTGA
>JBBRMA010000113.1:0-7773 GCA_038231075.1 Myxococcales bacterium
CCGTCGCCAGAGGGCCGACGACCGGCGCATCGCTGCGTTGCTCGTCGTCGCCGTACAGAAAGTACGGCTCCCTCCTCGTGCCTTGCGCTGCTTGGTCCTCATCCCTCGGGCTCGGTCCGGAGTTTGCGGACACGCCCTAGCCCTAGCCGTCCTTACTGAAAGTCTCTCGACCTCGGCATTCCCTCCTGTCCGTGGAGCGGCCAGAAGCGGTCGGCCTTGAGCGTGGTGACGCCGTCGCGTTTCTCCAGCCGGCCCTCGCAGAGGAGCAGCGCGCTGCCGCTGATCACCGCGCGGTTCCGCTCGAACGTGGGCGGATCGATGGCGACGTTGGCGATGCCCGTCTCGTCCTCGATCGATAAAAACACCATCCCCTTCGCCGACCCGGGCCGCTGCCGCACGATGACCAGCCCGCCCACGCGCGCGCGCCGATTGGCCGGGGCCAAAAGGAGCTCGGAGGCCGAGAGCGCGCGCAGGCGCCGCAGTCGCTCGCGGTGGTGGGCGACGAGTTGCGGGCCCACCGTCAGCCCGGTGCCGCGCAGGTCGGCGGCGGTGCGCTCTGGCAGGACCATCTCCGGCAAAGGCGACTGCGCGTCCTCGCGCGGCTCGACGGAGGCGAGCAGCCCCGGCCCGCGCCGCGCGTACAGCTCGGCCTGCCAGAGCGCGGCCCTGCGCGTGGGCGGCGCCTCGCCGGGGCGAATCGGTAAATTTGCAAACGCGCCGATCTCGGCCAGCGTCGATAACTCTTCGCGGCGCAACTGACACCGCGCCTGCAGCTCGCCAACGCTGGCAAACGGCCGCCGCGCCCGCTCGGCCACGATGCGCTCGCCCGCGTCCAGCCTCATCCCGCGCACGTAGCGCAGGCCAATGCGCAGGCAGATCGACTTCTTGCTTTCACCTTCTTCCCGCTCCTCGAGGGTGCAGAGCCACTGCGAGCGAGTGACGTCGATGGGCAGCACGCGAAGGCCGCGGCGCTGCGCGTCCTTGACGATGGTGGCGGGGCTGTAGAAGCCCATCGGCCAGCAGTTGAGCAAGGCGGCGGTGAAGGCGGCGAGGTGGTGCACCTTCAAATAGGCGCTGGCGTAGACCAGCAGCGCGAAGCTGGCCGCGTGGCTCTCGGGAAAGCCGTAGAGCGCGAAGGAAGTGATGCCTTGGACGATCTCGTCCTGCGCTTTTTGCGGGAGCCCTTTCTTCGTCATCCCCGCGCGCAGGCGGGCCTCGATCGGCTTCATCCGCTCGGCGCTGCGCTTGCTGCCCATGGCGCGGCGCAATTCGTCGGCCTGGCCCGCCGTGAAGCCGCCCGCCACCATGGCGATGCGCATCAGCTGCTCCTGGAAGAGCGGGATGCCGAGCGTCCGCTCGAGCGTCTCTTCCAGGCTGGGGTCGTAATAGGTGACCTTCTGCCGGCCAGCGCGGCGCTCGAGGTAGGGGCTGACCATCTGGCCGACGATGGGGCCGGGGCGGATGATCGCGACCTCCACCACGATGTCGTAGAAGCACTTTGGCTTCATCCGCGGCAAGGTGGCCATCTGCGCGCGGGACTCGACCTGGAAGACGCCGACGGTCTCCGCGCTTTGCAAAAGTTGGTAAACGCCGGGGTCGCCCGGTGGTAATTTCGCTAAGTCCACCTCGACGTTTTCGTGGGCGCGGATGAGCGGGATCGACTGCTCGAGCACCGACATCATCCCCAGGCCCAGCAGGTCCACCTTGATGATGCCGAGGTCGGCGCAGTCGTCCTTGTCCCACTGGACCACCACCCGGCCCGGCATCGACGCGGGCTCGAGCGGCACCACCTCGTCGAGGCGGCAGCCCGAGATCACCATGCCGCCCGAGTGCTGCCCGAGGTGGCGCGGCAGCCCCTCGATCTGCGAGCAGAGCTTTAGATAAAGCCGGGCGCGCGGGTCGTCGATCGCAAACCCGGCTTCTTTGGCGCGGCCCTGGATGCTGTCGTCCTCGCCGTGGAACTCGAAGTGCGGGAGCAGCGTCGCCATGCGGTCGAGCAGCTCTTGCGGCAACCCCAGCACCTTGCCGATCTCGCGCGAGGAGCTGCGCGCTCGATAAGTGATGACGTTGGCGGTCATGGCCGCGCCCGCTCTTCCATAGCGCTGGTAGACGTGCTGGATGACCTTCTCGCGCTGGTCGCCGGAGGGCAGGTCGAGGTCGATGTCGGGCCAGCACTTCTGCCCGTTCTCTTCCCGCCGCTCCTCGGAGAGGAAGCGCTCGAAGAGCAGCTTCATGCCCACCGGATCGACCGCGGTGATGCCGAGCGCATAGCAGACGGCGCTGTTGGCGGCCGAGCCGCGGCCCTGCACCAGGATGCGCGATTCGTTACAGAATTTTACCAAATCATCGACGACCAGGAAGTAGCCGGCCAGCTCCAGTTTGCGAATCACCGCCAGCTCGTGCTCGATCTGGGCGAGCGCCTTGGGCCAGCGCGGGTTGAGGGAACCATCGTCGTTGGTCGGCCCGCCATAGCGCCCGCGCGCGCCGGCGTAGGCCCGGCGGCAGAGCTCGTGATCGGGCGTGACGCCGGTCGGCAAGGGGACGTCGGGAAATCGATAACCGAGATCGGCCAAGGTGAACTGGCAGCGCTCGGCGACGGCGCGCGTTTGTGAAATTGCCGCGGGCAGGTCGCGGAACAGCTCGACCATCTGCGCCGGCGTGCGCACGTGGCGCTCGGCGTTCTTCGACAAGCGGCGGCCGGCGCCATCGAGGGTGGTGCCGAGGCGGATGCAGGTGAGCGCGTCGAAGAGCGGACGACCCGCGGGCCGCGCGTGCCGCACGCCGCCGCCGGCCACCGCGGGCAGGCCGAGCGACGCCGCCGCATCAAGCCGGGCGCGGTTCTCCCGCTCTTCGGCCCTGTCGAAGTGGCGCTCCACCTCCGCGTAGAGCCGGTCCGCGCCGAGGATCGACTTGAGCGCGGCCAGCTCGGCCGGCGCGCCCGCGCAGAGGGCCACGAGGCCCTGCTTGCGATCGCCCAACTCGGCGGCGGTGACGACACAAGCTTCCTTGCCGGAGCGCGCGTGGCCCTGGGTCAGCAAGCGACAAAGATTTCGATAACCTTGCCGATCCTCGCAGAGGAGCGCCACGCTGCCGGCGCCTTCGATTTGCAGCTCGGCTCCGACCAGCGGGCGGATTCCGTTGGCGCGCAGGGCGAGGTGGAAGCGCGGCGCCCCATAGAGCCCGCCCACGTCGGCGAGGCCAAGCGTGGCGTGCCCCGCCTCGGCGGCGGCGGCGGCCAGCTCTTCAGGGAGCGACGACGCGCGCAGAAAGCTGAACGCCGACCTCGCGTGCAACTCGACGTAATCAGCGTCCATCACGTGCCCCAACTTCGCAGCTTCTTCCAACCCCGACTGGGGATTGGACAGGCAGGGGGCGGGCAGAGGGCCGGTGACGCTTTTGGCTCCCGCCCAACTGAAGCTCATTCGAAGCAAGCGCAGCGAGCCATCTGATGGCGGGTGGCGCCGGTGCTGCGCCGGCCCTCTGCTCGCTCCCGGCCGGTGCGCCGGGGCCTGACCGAGCCCTAGTCATAGACCGCCTCGATCCACCAAGCGCCGCTGGCCAATTCGCGTGAGGCTCGCAGGAGCAGGCCGCCGGCGACCTCCAGATCAAAGGTGTCGAGGGCGAGCGGCTGCGGGGTCCACCACTCGGCCACGGTGCGCCAGGGGCCGGCCGAGGAGAGCACGCGGCCAGAGAGGCGCGCGCCGTCGCTGATGGCCACGGGGCTGCCGCGGCCGTCGCAGCGCACCTCGGCCGAGCGGGGCGGGCGGAGCGCGCGGGCGCTGAGGAAGGCCTCGGCCGCGGCGTCGCCGGCGACTGGCGCGTCGCGCAAGAGCGGCGGCGGCGGGGGGTCGAACTTCGTCACCGCGGCCGCCGAGGGCCGGTGGGTGTCGGGCGCGACCGGCTGGCCGACGCGCCCTTCGCCGAGCAGTGCCGACAGGCGCGCCACCGCCGCCTCGAGCTGGGCCGGGCTCGCCCCGCGCGGGCCGAAGAGCGCCAGCTGATCGCCCCGCGCGCGGGAAGCCCGCAGAGAGAGCCGCACTGCGCGCACCGGCTCGCCGGGCGGGCGCGCTTCCACCTCGAGCCGCAAGAGTTGCAACAGCGGCCCCACCTCGCGCGTGGGCGCACTGAGCGCGATCTGCCGCTCGTCCCAGGCGCCGCTGCCCAGGCGCAAGAGCAGGGACAATTCGCTCGCGGCCAGCCCGCGCGACGAGAGCCGCTGCGCGAGCCGGTCGAGCAGCCCCTTCCAGACGAAGAGCAGCGGCTCGATGGAGGAGGCGTCCCACTCCAGCTCCTCGCCCTCCTCGAAGCGCTCCGGCAGCGCGCGCGCGACCAGATGGGCAGAGTCGTCGCCTCGGGCGGCGCGGTGCAAGAGCGCGCCCTCGGGGCCCAGGCGCGCCGCGGCCGCGGCGGCAGGCAGCGCCGCCAGTTCACCCAGCGTGAAGAGGCCAAAGCGCTGCAGCGTGTGCAGCAGCTCGGGCTGAGGCTCCAGCGCCGCGAGCGGCAGCTCGGCGAGAAAGGCGCGCTGCTCTTGCCTGGCGATGACGCGAAAGGCGCTCGAGAGCCAGCCGCGCAACTGCACTCCGCGTGAACCCGCCAAACCCTCGCCGCTGCTCGAGGCCCAGGGCCGCTTGAGCGCGCGCGCGGCAAGGAGATCGGCCGCTGCGGCGCGGGCGGCGAGCAGCGCGCAGGTCTTTCCCTCGGCGATGCCGGCGGCCGCGCGCAGGCCCACCTCTTCGGCGGCAGCGGCCAGGGTCTGCGCCACGCTCCGCTCGCCGTCGGGAAAGAGCGCCGAGAGGCCCTCGAGATCCAGATAGACGAGGCCCGGCGCGGCCGCTTCGATCCGCGGCGAGAGCGTGGCGGCCGCCTCCAGCGCGGCCTGGGCGGCGGCGCGCGTGCGCTCTGCAGACGGGGCGCGCAGGTGCAGCCCGGGGCAGATGGCCTGCGCGGCGGCCAGCGTCTGGCCAGGCTCGACGCCGACGGCCGCCTCGGTGCAGGCGATCACGCGCAGGTTGCCGGCCAGCTGCCCGGAAGGCCCAGGCTCTGCCAGCGCCAGGGGCAGCGCGGCCAGCTCCGGCTCGGCGCGCACCAAGGCGACGAGAGGCAAGTCTGGGATCCAGAGGCAACCAATGCGCACCGGTGACACCTCGACAAGCACTGCAAAAGAAAGAGCCACACGCAGAGGCGCAGAGGAGGGAATGGCGTGAGATCCGCTTTCCGTAGACGGTTCGCTCCGGCTCGGGGACTGGCCTCGCTACCGACTCAGCTAGGCGTTCCCCAGCCCAGCGAGAGCGCGATCGCGTTCGAGGTGGCGCCCCGGCGCGAGCGCACCACCGCAAAGGCGCCGGACGCGCCGCTGAGCAGGCGGCCCGGCGTGCCCGGATGGCCGACCCAGCGCGGATCCGTGCGGGAGAGCTCGACGGTGGTGGAGGAGAAAGGGCCAAGCTGCGGCGAGCGGGCGATCACGAGCAGCGTCCCGCCCTGTCGCTCGGCGCGCCGGGAGAGCCGCGCCCAGGGCGAGCCGCCGGGTCTTGGCGGCCCCGTGTTGCGCGGGCGATCGCGGCGGACCTCGCGGTCGATCCGCTCGACGCACTCGCGTGCGGCGCGCTCGCCCAGGCTCAGCTGCGCAGGAACGGACTGCAGCTGCCGCAGGGGCGCCGCGGTGCGCTGGTGGAACAGATCGCGCGCGGACCGCGCTGGTGGCGGCCCGGCGCTCGCAGGGAGAGCCGCTGCCAGGTCGAGGACCACCAGCGCGAAGCGGGCCTCGAGCGCGATCTCGGCCGCGCGCAGGGCCAGCGCGACCGACGCGGGCCGCACCCAGAGCAGCCGCCGCAGATCGATGCGGGCCGGATCGGGCTGCCCCGGTTCGGGGGAGCCGCCCGGGTCGAACGCGTCCTCCGGATCGATGAGCGCGCACAGCTCGCCTGAGCGCGTGACCGCTCCCAGCGCGGCCCGGAAGAGCGCGGTGGCGCCGGCCGAGGGCGGCGCGACCAGCTCGGTCAAGTGCCCGCGCAAGAGCCCTCCGCCGAGCGCGGCGTCGAGCGCGGGGACCCCCGTGGAGAGGGCCCGCTCGCGCGCGGGCTCTGCCTCTTCGCGTGGCCCGGGACCTGCCTTGCGGAGCTGCCCCGAGCGGAGCATCCGCTCGAGCACGGAAGGGTCTGCGGGGAGCTGGCGGGCGGCCGAGGACACGCCGCAAACATAGCTGCTCGCGCGTTCAGGTGCAAGGATCGCGTGAGATCTGGGCCGCTCCCAGAGCGGATCAGATCGATTTTAGATCGATGTCAGACCCTTTGAATATCTTGTCCGGTTCGATCAAAAACGGCGCCTCGGAAACTGGCTTGCGCGGCGCGCGCGGTTTGCTACACCCGCCCCCTCACTCACATGGAGGCAACGATGCCGACGCGCAGCGCGAGCTCGATCTGGGAAGGTGGCCTCAAGGGCGGCAAGGGCAGCTACAAGGGCGAGAGCGGCGCGCTCTCGGGCAGCTACAGCTTCAACACCCGCTTTGGCGAGACGCCGGGCTCGAACCCCGAGGAGCTGATCGGCGCCGCCCACTCGGCGTGCTTCAGCATGGCGCTGGCCGCGGGGCTGGAGAAGGCCGGCACCCCCGCCACCAAGGTCGAGACCAAGGCGGCCGTCACCGTCGAGCTGCAGGGCGGCGGGTTCTCCATCACCGGCATCAAGCTCACCACGCGCGCGAGCGTGCCCGGCATCTCCAAGGAAGAGTTCGCCAAGGTGGCCGAGGCGACCAAGACGGGCTGCCCGGTGTCGAAGGCGCTCTCGGCGGTGAAGATCGAGCTCGACGCCCAGCTCGGGTAAAAAAGATTGGGGAAGAACCTTTGCTGCTAACCTCGGCAAATGTCCTTCACCGGCTTCCCCAAAGAGGGGCTCGCGTTCTTCCGCGAGCTCGCCAAGCACAACAAGCGCGAGTGGTTCGAGGAACACCGCGCCGCCTGGGACGAGGGCATCGTGCCCGCCATGGCGGGGCTCTGCGGCGAGCTGCAGGCGCGGCTCGCCGACGTGCTGCCCGGCCTCACCTGCGTGCCGCGCATCGGCGGCAGCCTCTACCGGCTCAACCGCGACATCCGCTTCTCGAAGGACAAGAGCCCGTACAAGACGCACGCCGCCGCCATCCTCTGGGATGGGCCGGAGAAGCACGGCTCGCCCGGCATCTACCTGCACGTCGCGCCCGACGAGATCATCTTTGCCGGCGGCATCTGGATCTTCGAGGAGGAGGGCGCGCTCGACCGCTATCGCAAGCGCGTGGCGCAGGAGTCCACCGGCGAGAAGCTGGCCGCCGCCCTCGCGGTGGCGAAGAAGGCGGGCCTCACCCCCGCGGCGCACGAGACCCTGGCCCGCGTCCCGCGCGGCTGGCCGCAGGAGCACCCCCGCGCCGACCTGCTCAAGCAGAAGGGCCTCGTGGTCAGCAAGGCGCAGAAGCCCGCCGCCTGGGTGCACTCAGAAGAGCTGCTCGATCGCGCCGAGGCCGCCGCCCGCGCCTACGCGCCCGTCCACGAGTGGCTGCGCACAGAGGTCATGGGCCTGCGGTAGCCGCAATGCCAGTCAGATAGGTACCGGTAGGGTACCGGCCGCCGGCAGGCAGAGGCCTCCGGCGCGGCGCGGGCGCCACCCGACATTGGCATAGGGGTCGGCGTTCGCCGCCAGCCCCCTGCCACACCACCGGACATGCGGGTCCGCATCCGGCGGTTCGAGAGGTTGAGGTCAAGTGACCAGGCTCGGAAGGCCGAGCTTGGCGAAGTACGAGTTGGGCAGGCC
>JBBRMA010000114.1:0-7652 GCA_038231075.1 Myxococcales bacterium
CCTCGCGCGGGTCAGCCGTACGCTGACCCCGCGCGCGATGCACGCATGCGTGGTCCGCGCGAGGGGGGCGCCGCGCGCGTCTTCGCGGCCCCGTTGCAGGGCCAG
The DNA here is from genome assembly GCA_038231075.1 of Myxococcales bacterium. Lineage (GTDB taxonomy): Bacteria > Myxococcota > Myxococcia > Myxococcales > 40CM-4-68-19 > JBBRMA01. The sequence goes on from JBBRMA010000114.1 coordinate 106, forward strand.
TGGGCTGACCGCAACGCGCGGCAGCAGCGCCCGCCACCGCCGCCGCCGCCGCCGCCGCCGCGACCCCCGCCGCCGCCGCAGCAGCAGCAGCAGAGGCAGAGGCAACAGCGTCGACCGCCCCCGCGCGGTGGCCGCGCTGAGGGGCAGCCGTCGCGCCCGCGCTCGCCATCGCAGTCCGGCGGCGGCTGGTCGCATGCGCCGCGGCGACGCGGGCGCCGCGGGCGCAGCAGCCATGCGCGATCGGCGTCACCGCCACCGCCTCCTCCGCCGCCTCCGCCGCCACCGCCGCGACGGTCCCGCGGCCGGCGGGCGCAGCAGCGGCAGCGCCAGCCGCCGCAGGCGGAACCTGCGTCCCACCGTCGCCAGTGCGCTGGGTGTCCGCGGTCCCATTCCCCTACGCTGGAGTGCTACGGGTGTGGTGGCCTGGGCCACTACCGGAACTGCTGCATGCAGGACGCACGCGCTCGCCCGCGCAACCGACCGCGCCCGCGCCCACCTGCCGCACCGCGCGCGGGCCCGGCGCCGGGCCCTTCGCCGCCTGCCGGCGCCAGCCGCGAAGGCCAGCCCAACCGCGGCCGCGGCAGCCGCAGCCGCAGCCGCGGTCCGAGCGGCCCTGGCCCCCGCGGCGGCCCCGCCCCGCCCTCGCGCCCGCCGGCAAAAAACTAACCCGCGCGCGGCCTCGCCGGCGCGGTGACGTGCATGTGAAGACACGCGCTGGCATTGGGTTGGGGTTGGGTGGCGGCTGCAGCAGCGGCAGCGGGCCGCCGGGCGAGCGAACAGCGGCCCCCGCTGGGGTCATTCGGTTGATGGCCATCAACGTCAGGGGCCTGACGGAGGCCCATCGATCGCAGCTGGGTGAGCTGCTGCGCGGCGGCAGCGTCGATGTCATCGGTGTACTGGAGACGCACCTCCACGCGGGCGACGAGCCCGACGCCGTCGACGGCTTCACGTGGCACGCAGCCGAGTCGCGCTTTCATCCGATGGACCGCGCACGCGGTGGCGTCGGCGTGTGGCTGCGGTCCCATGGCGGGGCCGCGCAGGCGGGCTGCGAGCCCGTGGCACGCAGCTGGCGGGTCCTCTGGTTCCGCATCCCCGGTCGGCGGTGCGCGCCGACTTTTGTGGCGATGTGCTATGGGCCCACGCAGGCCTCCGAGTCCACGCGCGTCTCCCTGGTCGCTGATCGGTTCTGGGCGAGCCTGAGCAAGCAGGCGGCGAAGTTCGCGAGTCGCGGCGACATCGTCGTCATGGGCGACCTGAACGGCCGCGTCGGTGCCGTAGTCGGCGACGTCGGCGTTGACGCGGACGGCCGGCCGAAGGAGAACGTCAACAGCAACGGCCGCCGGCTGCTCGCGTTCGTCACCGCCTTCGACCTGGTCATCCTCAACGCGCAGTTCGCGAACGGCGTTCACACCTTCGAGCAGTCGGCCAACGCAACCAGCAACCGGAGCATCATCGACTACGTCCTCGTGCAGCGCAGCGCCGCGCACCGCGTGCGGCGGATGGTCGTTGACAAGTCGCTCACCGTTGCCGACCACCTCGCCGTCCGCCTCGACTGGGCCACCGACGGCGACGACGTGCCTCGCGCGAAGCCGCGCCCGCGACGCCGGTGGCTGCTGCCGCGCGACGAGGCCGGCTGGGCCCGGTTTCGCGAGGCGGTCGAGGCGCTCGCGGCTGCCTTCCGCGTCGGTGCCGAACGGGCGGCTGCTGCGCGGCTGCAGCAACCGGCGGGGCAGCGGCCGGTTGACGTCGCCGCCGATCGCGCGCTTGTGAAGCGCCTTTGGGCTGGGCTGCTCCGCTGCCTGTCCGACGCCGCCGACGGCAGCTTCCGCCGCGTGCCCCGCGGCCCCGCGCCGAAGCGGCAGCCTGGAGGCGACGCGGAGTCGCGTGCTGCCGTTCGCGAACGCGAGCGGCTGCACGACGCGTTCCACGACGCGAAGGCGGCCGCCCGCACCCCAGCCGAGAAGGCGGCCGCGGATGCGATGGGCGCTGAATGGCGACGCAGCCGCTCCAGGGTCGCGCTCATGCTCAAGCTCAGGCGGTTCGCTGCCGAACGCAAACGCGCCGCTGGCCTCGAGGCGCTGCGGGGGCCCGACACCAGCGGCTTCTATCGTGCGCTCCGCCCGCTGACCCGCCGCCGCGACGACGCGCCGCCGGTTCGCATGTGCCGTGCGGACGGCACGCCGACGACGAGCGAGGAGGAGTCACGCGAGGCCTGGACCGAGCACTTCAAGGCGGCTGGCGCTGAGCGGCCCGACGCCGGCACCCGCTTCGACGCCGCGTTCTTCGCCCAAGTCACCGAGCGGGTCCGAGCCCACGCTGCCGCTGCCGCGGCGCCGCCGCCGCCGCCGACGGGGCCCGGGCCGCCTGTCGAGTCGCCGCTCGACCGCGACGTCACCGCCGCGGAGGTCGACGCCGCCATCAGCAGCGGGCGGCTGGCGAACCGCAAGGCGAGCGACCCGCAGTCGCTCGTCAACGAGCTCATCACCCGCGCAGGCCCCCACACGCGCGCTGCTATCACTGCCCTCTTCCGGGTGGTGTGGGCCACCTCGCAGGTGCCGGACGATTGGCTGACAGCGCACGTCGTGCCGATCTACAAGGGCGCGGCCGCTGGGCCGACGACGGCACCGGGCAGCTACCGCCCGATTGCGCTGACGTCGGTGGTCGCGAAGCTGTACGAGACGGTGCTGGCCGCGCGGCTGACGGCCTTCACCGAGGCGGCGGGCACCATCGGTGACGAGCAGGGCGGGTTCAGGCGCGGCCGCGGCTGCGTCGACCACGCCTTCATCCTCAGCGAGATCATCGCCTCACGCCGCGAGGATCCGGACCCGGCCAAGCGGCGCACTTTCCTCTGCTTCCTCGACTTGTCCAAGGCCTACGACTCGGTGTGGCGCGATGGGCTGTGGTCGCGGCTGCTCGACTGTGGCATCGACGGCCGCATGTGGCACGCGCTGCGCGCGCTCTACCGCACGGTCAACACCCGCGTCGCAGTCGCCGGTGGCCTCGGCGAGGCCTTCACCAGCCAACTCGGCGTCCGCCAGGGCTGCGTGCTGTCGCCGATTCTCTTCTCGCTGTTCATCTCTGGTGTCATCGCCGACTGGGCCGCAGCAGGCCTCGGCGTCACCGTGCGGGGCACCACCGGCGGCGCTGGCGGTGGCGAGCGCAAGGTGGCGGGCTTGCTGTTCGCTGACGACATCGTCCTCATCGCCGACTCCGAGGCCGAGCTCCATCGCGCGCTTGAGATCATGGACGCGCACGCGCGCCGTTGGCGATACTCGTTCAACACCAGCAAATGCGCGGTGATGGTCACCACCGAGAAGCAGCCGCCGATTGGCCGACACGAGCGCGTTTGGAATCTTCAAGGCGGCCGCGTCCCTGAGGCCAAGCATTACCGCTACCTCGGTGTGATACTTCAGTCGAGTGGGCGATGGACGAAGATGCTGCACGCGCGAACGGCCGCTGGCAAGCGCGCGCTGCCGATGCTTTGGCGGGTGGGCGCTCGACTCGGTCGGTTGAGCGTCGCGACCGGCGAGCTGCTGGTGGCGATGCTCGTGCGCAGCCGCATGGCCTACGGCAGCGAACTCACCGACCCGGGCATCGTCGCCGCCGCCGAAGCCGAGGCCGTGCAGTTGACGGCCGCGCGTCAGCTGCTCGGCCTACCGCGTGACACGCGGGCGGCGATGGCCCTCGGCGAACTCGGCTGGCAGCCGATTGCCGCGCATCGGGCCACTGCTCAGCTGCGGTTCCTCAGCCGATTGCAGCGCGCGCCCCCGGGTTTGTTACGTGACGTGTTCCAGGCCCGCATGGCATCGGCGGCCGCGCGATTCGCTCAGCAGCCAATCAACTCCGCGGCGAGGGCCGCACGCGCCGCTGCCGCCGCCGCTGCGGTTGGCGTCGACGCCGACCTCGCGCGCGCTGAGGCTGCCGGCCGCCGTCCTCGCTCAGCCAAGCAGCTGACGCCTCGCGTGCACGGCTGGTGTGCGCTGATGCGCGCGACGCTCGAGGCGCACGGGCTGCTCGCGCACTTCGACGCCGTCGCCCGCGAGCCGCCAACCGCGTGGGCCGGGCGTTGCGCGTTGGCGGTGGCTGCGCGCAGCGAACGCAGCTGGCACGCGGAGCTGCAGTCGGCCTCACCCGCGGGCCGCTCGCCCTTCTATCGCTGGCTGAAGCCCGCATTCGGCCGCGAGCCCTACCTCGACGTCGGCTCAGCTGAGGGCCGCCGGTTCAAGACGCAGCTCCGCACGCTGACTGCCCCCATCGCTGGCCGCCGCTCCATCCGCCACCGCGGGCCCAACGCGCCCGCGCTCTCCGCTGTGTGCCCGCGCTGCAGCAGCGGCGATCACGAGTGGCCCGCTCACGTGCTGCTCGACTGCACCGCACACGCGCACCGCCGCCTGCCGCTCGTCGCTGCGGTTGAGGCCCACTGGCACGCGGGTGCCGCGACGCGCGCGCGCTGGTGGCTGCTGCGCCGCGCTGCTGCGCTGCCCGACTGGTGGTCGATGGCCGCTGGCGAGCGCTGCCAGTGGCTGCTCGCTGACGTCGACGCCGCCGTCTGCAAGGCGGTCGCGACGTTCCTCGCGGGCTGCTCGAGCCACATTCGCTGGAGCAACGGCCTCCTCGACCCGATCGCCGCGCTCTACGCCGCAGCCGCACGCGATGCCGCGGCCGCGTGACCGTCGCCCCTCTCCCGCCTCCTCGACGCCGATCCGGCGCCGCTTCGTCGTTCCCCCCGCCCCCCGTCCGCTCCTCATGCTCGCATCGACCCCATCATCCCCCATTGGCGCTCGTTCATTCGACGCCACCACTCGGCTGCACCGCTGCCGCGCTCGCTCCCGCCTTCGGACTCTTCTCTGGCGTGGTGGTGTGCGTGTGCTGCGGGCCGAGGCCGCTGGGCTGGGTGCCCCCAGTGGATGGTGACTTGCGAACTCGCTGGGCTGCTGACGGCCGCGTGGGCCGCCGTTGCCGACCCTCGGAGCCTAAGCGCGCGCTCTTAAGCTCCCGTGTTATGCGCCTCCGGTGCTTTATAAGACACGTAAATAATGACTTGACTTTCGGTTTACCCAAGGTGCCAGCTGTCAGGCGTTGGTGGCTGGTTCGGTTGGCGATGCGCGGCTGCCGCGGCCGCGATGGCCCCGCCGCCGGCGACTCCGAGCCCGTGGAGGCTCCGTCGCTCCACGCACCCACTCCTCACTCCTCGCCCTCATCCCCCATCTCCGTCCTCATCGTCACCGATGATGGGCGGACGCGCGTCGTCGACGGCGACGCGGCCGCGCCAGTCGCGTCGCTGCTGGCGGCCGTCGCGCGCGCGACTGGCGAGGCGCCGCGCGCGCTGCGCCTCGGCGGTCGGCTCCTGAGGGCCGAGGCGACCGCAGCCGACGAGGGCGTCGTCGATGGCGCGGTCCTGCGTCCGCTGCTCGCGGGCCTCAGCGGCGGCTCGCAGCCGTCGCCGCTGGAGTCGCCGCCGCCGTCGTCGCGAACCCGCGCCGGTGGCGGCCTGGGCGCGGACCACCAACACACGCGGGAGGTGGCCCCTGATGCAGCCGCGGGCCGCTACGTCATGTGCAACATGTGCAACTCGATTCAGCCCGTCTACGTCCGGTGCACGCAGCGGGGTTGCCACCACAACTCGTGCGCGCGATGCATCCTCGCGACGGCGAAATTCGATTCGCTCGACCGCGCTGCCCCCGCGCCGGCCTCAAGCAGCCCGCCCCCGTCGCCGGCCCCGGCCCCGCTGGCCCCGAGCCCATCGAGCGGCAGCCCGATCGCGAGCCCGAGCGCGCCGCCCGTGAGCCTCGCGGCACAGGCCGGCCCCGAGCCCGACGGTCAGCACCACGCAGCCGCCGTCGCCGTCGCTGCCACCGCGTCGGCCGCCGCTTTGAGTCGAGCCGCGCCGCAGCCGCCGAGCCCGAGCCCGAGCCCGAGCCCGCAGAGCCCACCGCACACGGCGCCTGCGACCCCGCTGCCGTCGCGATCGCCTCCCCAGGCGGAGGCCAAAGCCGAGGCCAAGTCGGCGCGGTGGGCCGATATCGTGGCGGGCCTGGGCGCCGCCGCCGCTGAGGCCGCAGCCGGCCTGAGCCGCAGCCTCCTCAACAGCACCAGCCTCCGCCTGGGCCAGCGGTGGTTCCCGAAGTTCACTGGCGTGGGTCCGCGACCTATGCTTCCCATCTCGGCCCTTCTCCTGATGGGTTCCGCGGGCGAGCCTGTGCGGTTCCTGCTGCTGCAACGTCTGAGCTGCCGCTTTGACTGCTCCCTGCTCATGCTCGCGGTCATCGTCGCCTACAGCCGCATCGCCTTCGACGGGCCTGGCACCGCCCGCCTGCGTCACGTCGCTGAGCTGGCGGCGTCGCTCACTGGGCGCGACTGCGAGCGGCTCAACTCGACGATGCAATTCGGCGCGGCTCGCGAGGCCCTGCACGCCCTCGTCGTCGAAAACGCCAGCCGCCTTCGGCTACCGGCTCCCGAGGCGTTGGGCGCCAACGGCGACCTCAGTGCGATGTTGGACCTCATGGCGCGCTCGGACATCGCGGACACCGCCACCGCGCATCGCCGCTCAGCCGCGCGCCCCTTCCGGCTCACCACTCGCCGCTCGTGTCCGTGCTGCGGTGGCGACGACGACTCCGACCGCGCCGTCATCTTCGCTGGTGCGGCCGCGAAGCACTACGCGCCCGCGGTGCCGGGGAGTCTGCAGGCGATCGTCAACCGCGCGATCGCCGGCGAGCCGCTGCCCTGCGCCACCCACGGCTGCAAGGCCCCCGAGACCATCGCCGTCCTCGTCTCGGCGCCCCCCGTGCTGATGGTCGACGTGTCGTCGCCTAAGGCGCATGGCGGCTCTCTCGCGACCCTCGTCGGCGAGGCGGGCCTCAACCGTCCTGTGCAGCTCGCTGGCCGCAGCTACCGTCCGGTGGCCTTCATGATGCAGAACAACGGCCGCGGCCACTACGTCATGTCGATTCGCTTCCCCGGCGCGGCCGACAGCTGGCATTTTTATGACGACGTCGGCCACCGGCCTACTGCCGTCTCACCCCAGCCGCACCTCCGCAACCTTCCGGGCCCCGGTCGCGCGAGCCTCAACTGCATCACGATGATCGTCTTCGCGCCCTGGACGCCGCCCACGCCGCGCCCGCCCGCCGCGGGCCTGCGGGCGCCTGCGCTCAGCCTGGCGCTTGCGTTGGCGGCCCCAGCCCCATCGGCGTCGGCGTCGGTGGCGGCCGAGCTCGCGAGCGTGAAGAAGCAGCTCGCCGAGCTCATCACGACGCGTCGGCTCGCCACCACGAGGGCCGCCGAGCGCGAGGCGCGGCTGCGCGATGCGCTACGTGAGGTCGAGGCTCTTCGGGTGGTCATCGCGGGCCTAACGGCGCATCCTCGGGCCGCGCCGCGCGGTCAGCGCCCGGCGGCCGGCGCGTCGCGCGCGCCGCCTGCGCGGTCGGTGGCCTCGGAGCCAGCGGGCGCGGGCAGGCGGCCCTCCATCTCGGTCAGCTTCAATGCCAACCGCCGACAAGCACCCCCGCCCCCGCCCCCGCTCCCCCGCGCTGCGCCTGCACCCGCCGGCG
>JBBRMA010000115.1:0-7449 GCA_038231075.1 Myxococcales bacterium
CAAGCAGCGCAAGGAACGACGAGGCGCCGTACTTTCTGTACGGCAACGAGGAGAGACGCGGCGATGCGCAGCGAATCGGCCGAGCGGGTTGCCCTAGAACCCGCGGTTCTCCGACGGGATTCAACCCGTTCGGTGCTCTAGCGGCTCTTGAAATCAGTGCCTCTTTGGACTTGATTTCTTGGGGCTACGGCCTTCGGCCTTCGCTGTACAAGGGGCTGCCGCCCCTCGTACCACTCCCCGCAAAGAGCACCGGACCCTGGCCATGGCGGCATGAAGACCAACGCGGCCCGGTCGCTCGATCAGCTCGGGATTTCCTATGAGCTGCGCGATTACGAGGTCGATCCAGACGATCTCAGCGCCGAGTCGGTCGCGCGCAAAGTTGGTCTTCCCGCCGAGCAGGTCTTCAAGACGCTGGTCGCGCGCGGCGATCGCACGGGCGTGCTGCTCGCCGTGGTGCCCGGTGATCAAGAGCTCGACTTGAAGGCCCTGGCGCGGCTCTCCGGCGACCGCGGCGTGGACACCGTGTCGCTCAAGGAAGTGCAGCCGCTCACCGGCTACATTCGCGGCGGGGTGACGGCGCTTGCCTGCAAGAAGCCCTATCCCGTCTTTGCCGACGAGACGCTCGAGCTCTTCGACGTCATCAGCATCTCGTCGGGAATGCGCGGGACGCAGATCCTGCTCGCGCCCGCGGACTACCTGCGCGCCGTCTCGGCCAAGGTGGGGGCCATCGCCAAGCCGAAGTAACTGGCGCGCGAGTTGCTATCCTCTCCGCCATGCTCGCCTTGATTCTGGCTGCGTCGGTGGCGCTCACGCCCGAGGCCCGCGTCGCGCGCGCGCTCTTGGCCGCGGTCGGCGACGAGCAGGCCCGGCGCGCGCTCGGCGAGATCGCCGCCGAGGGGCCCAAGGGCGCCGCCGGGCGCGCCTTCGTGCAGGGGCAGATCGCCGACAGCCTCGAGGAGAAACAGGCCGCCGGGTTGGCGCTCACGGCCGACCAGGTCCTGCGCACCGTGGTCCAGTTCGAGCTGTTCAAGTTTCGCGCCTTCGTGACCAGCGGCGTCTTTCCCAAGCGCTACTTCGGCTACTTCGACGAGCTCGGCGACACGGCCGCGCGCGAGACCGAATTGAAGCAGGTGGTGGTGGCCGCCGTGGACGAGCTCGACCGCTACCAGCGCGGCCGGGCGGCGACGGTGCGGGTCTCGTGCGCCGAGGTTGCCGTCACCTTCCTGGCCGAGGGCGGCGCGCTGCTCCTGCGCGAGCGGCAGGAGATCCTCGACGACTTCGACCCGGTGCACGACCTCGGCATGGACGACATCGCCGCCGCGCTCGCCGCCCATCCCCAGCTGGTGGCCAGGCTCGACGGGCGGCTGCAGACCTCGCTCGCCACCGTCGTCGGCGGGCAGCCGCTCTCGCCGCGGAACCTCTTCCGCCGCGCCCGCGGGAAGAAGGCGCTGCGGCCGCTGAACTTCCGCGAGGGCCTCGCCGCGACGGCGATTCTGTACCTCTACGAAAAAGAGATCGCCGCGAGAAAGCTCAAGTCGCGCGATGCGCTCGAGCTGATGTCCTTGCCGCTCGACGAGCAGCTGGTCACGACCTCGCTGGTCTACAACTCGGGCCAGCTCTTCGCGCGCGAGCGGGTCACGCAGATCCTCGCCTTCAAGACCGGCCGCTACCTCGACGAGCTGACCCGCGCCAACGAGGGCCGGCGGCGCCACCTGCCGCTCCTGCCGCCGCTGCGCGCCCGCGCGCTCTTGATCGACCTGGGCCGCTATCCGGAGCAGCCGACCAGCTGGAGCGCCGTCTACCACGTGCTGCAGCGCTACGGCGCCTGGGTCGGCTTGCAACGATTCGGTAACGTCTTCGACGCCAAGGGCGCGTTTCGGTAATTGTCGAAATTACCCGGCGGCGCGCCGCGGGGCCACCGCGCAGGCGATCTCGCTGTACTCCGGGAGCAGCTCGCGCAGGGGGTTCTCGCCGCAGCTCGGGCACTCGGGGTCGCGGGCGTACTTCACCTCGCGGAACGACTGCGCCAGCGCGTCGTAGAGCAGGAGGCGGCCCACCAGCGGCTCGCCCTTGCCGAGGAGCAGCTTGAGCGTCTCGATGGTCTGCACGAGGCCAATGATGCCGGGCAGCGCGCCGAGCACGCCCGCTTCCTGGCAGCTCGGGGCCAGCTCGGGCGGGGGCGGCTCGGGGAAGAGGCAGCGATAGCAGGGCCGCGTCCCGCCCGGCACGAAGGTCGTGGCCTGGCCATCGAAGCGGAAGATGGACCCGTGGACGTTGGGCTTGTTGAGGAGCACGCAAGCGTCGTTGATGAGGTAGCGGGTGCTGAAGTTGTCGGAGCCGTCGAGCACCAGATCGTACTGCTTGATCAGCTCCAGCGCGTTGTCGCGCGTGAGGCGCACGCGGTGCTCGTCGACCTGCACGTCGGGGTTCAATTCCTGGATGGTCTGCTTGGCGGAGGCGGTCTTGTGCATCCCGACGCGCGAGGTGTTGTGGATGATCTGCCGCTGGAGATTCGACTCGTCCACCACGTCGTCATCGACGAGGCCAAGCCGGCCGACGCCCGCCGCCGCGAGGTAGTACGCCGCGGGCGAGCCGAGGCCGCCGGCGCCGATCATGAGCACTTTGGAAGCGAGCAGCTTCGACTGGCCCACCTCGCCCACCTCGGGGATGAGCAGGTGGCGGCTATAGCGGCTCTTCTGCGCTGCGCTCAGCGTCACCGGCTTCTCGACGGGCAGGCCGGCCTGCGTCCAGCCGCCGTAGCCGCCAGCCAGCGAGCGCACGCGCGTGTAGCCCATCTCTTGCAAATTGCGCGCGGCCAGGAGCGAGCGCGTCCCGCCGGCGCAGTAGAGGACCACCTCGGCGTTGCGGTCGGGCACGCCCTCTTCGATGCGCAGCTCGAGGAAGCCGCGCGGCATCGACTTCGCGCCCGGAATGAGCCCGGCCTCGGTCTCCTCTTTCTCGCGCACGTCCACCACCACGGGCCGGTGGCCTGAGCGCAGCTCCGCGGCCAGCTCCTGCGCGGTCAGCTCGCGCACCTGGCTGCGCGCCTGCTTGAGCAGATCGGCCTTCGTCTTCGATTCGGTCGCCATGCCTGAGCCCTCAGAGAATCCTGCTGAGAGTAACCGGATGCCGAGCTGGAGGGAGACGATTCGCTACGAGACCAGCGGGCGGCGGCGGAGGGCGAGGCAGAGCGCGAGCGCCGACAGTGCCATCCAGCTCGCGCCCGCGCCGCGGGTCGAGCAGCCGGCGTGGCCCGCGCTGGTGGCGCTGGTGGAGTTGCCGAGGCCCAGCCCCGAGACGGCCACGGGGGTGTCGGTCGAGGAGGGCGGGTCCGCGGGAGTCGGGCTGGTGACGGGCGCGCTCGCTCCAGCGTCCGGAGCGGCTGCCACGGCGGCGCCCGCATCGGCCGGCGCGCCAGGGTCTGCCTGACCCGCGTCCGGCGTGGACGGCACGGTCGCGACGGTTCCTGCATCGCTGGTCCCAGGATCGGCCTGGCCAGCGTCGGGCGTGGACACGGGGCCGCCGGCCGAGCCAGCGTCGGGCGTTCCTGCGTCGGCCGGCGCCAGGTCCTTGCCGAGCGCGTGCAGGATGAGCGCGGCCAATTGCCCGCGCGCGGCGTCGATCGCGGCCGGCGTGGTCGCAGCGAGATACGTGCGCGGGAAGAGGGTCTGCGCGATCTGCAGCGCCTGCGCTCCCTCGCCGAGGCTCCTCGCGAGCACGAGCAATTCATAATCTTCCATGCCGTCGCGGATGCCCTTGAGGCGCAGCGACTCGATGGGGATGTGCGTGGTGCCGCCAATCTTCGCGGGCGTGCCGGGGTAGAAGAGGGTGCCATCGCCGGTGCCGCCAAAGCCCGCCTGGTTGGTCCACGGGTCGCCGGTCGTATAGGCCTGCGTCGTCTCATAATAGAGCTCGCCCGACATGCCGTACACGAACGAGAGCCACTCCATCGAGCGGTTGCGGGTGCCGTCGGTGTCCACCGCGTAGGAGGGCCAGCCGATTTCATAGGAGCCCTGGTACGCGTCGCCGACGCCGGCGCAGCCAAAGCTCATGCAGCTCTGGTACCACCAGACGGTGCCGCCGTAGACGCCGCGCTGCGAGCCCGCGTAGAGGCCGCTCGCGGGGCGGTCGTCCATCCAGTTGATGACCGGCGCGTAGAGCGAGATCGACTTCACGTTGTTCTGCACGGCGCGCTGCTCGGTGGTCGTCACGAGGTTCGGGATGGCGGCGTCGGCGGCCTTCACCTGCGCGATGCGGCCGTCGATTTGATTGAACGCGCAGGTGAGCGGCGGCTCGTCGCAGGCGTAGTTGAAGAGCGCGCCGAACCAGCCCTTCTGGCGGAAGTGGAGCGACCAGCCCTTGGCCGCCGCGGTGCTGGCGACCCCGCTCACCGTCTGGATGCGAGCCGCGGTCAGGCGCGCGCCCTGGAGCCGCGTCGGCGCCGTGCCGTCGAGGAAGGGGCCGACGTGCGCGTCGTAGTCGCTCCAGCTGGCGTTGCCGCTCGGGTCCACCGGCGCGCCCATGGTGGCGGTGTCGATGGTGATGCGGTTGTCGAGCGCAGTGCGCAGGTAACGCGCCCGCAGCGCCCAGGCGGCGGTCTGGTCGGCGCAGGACCAGTCGCCGAAGTGGCCGCCGCAGGGAGTGTTCCACGCCAGGCCGAAGGCGCTGCGCATGGTCGCGGTCGAGGGGAGCGCGAAGTCCCAGACGGTGAGCTGGACGGGCACCTGCGCCGAGACGCCGCCGGAGACGACGAGCGTGCCCGAGTAGACCCCGGCCGCGGCCGACGCCGGCACGTGGAGGTCCACGAAGACGACGCGGCTCTGGTTTGCCGGGACGTCGAAGGGAAAAGCGTTGCGCTTCTCGCCCACCAGCGGATCGACGTCGGGCACGAGCGCGTCGGGCCACAGGCCGCTCGCGCCGTCGCCGCCCGAGGCCTTGGCGACATTCAGTAGCGCCTCGCGATAGAGGACCACGTCGGTGCCGGCGATGGAGTTGCCCGCGCTGTCGCTGAGCGAAGTCAGCTTCATGGTGACCGCGCTGGCGGCGCCGGTGACCACGACCTGGAACGACTCGAACTCGTTCTTCGCGCCCGCGAGCACCGCGCCGGTGGCCGCGCTCGAGGGTGCCGCGGCGACAGTCGGCCGGATCTTTTGCGAAGCGGGCGCGACCCAGACCTGGGCGGCGCTGGCGGCGAGCGGTGCTGCGCAGAGCAGGGCGGACAAACAGCGCGCGAACATCTTCAAGGTGCCTCCTCGGCTGGCTGGGGAGCGGATCGCCGGGTGCTCCGCGTCCCGCCCGGCCAACGAAGGAGGCGAGCCACATCTTCCCTGTCAGGAAGGCAGCTTCGGGGGCTGTATTGAGTGCTGGTCGGGCATGCGGGGACAGACCTCGCCGCTCAGCGCAGCGCCGAGCACATGCGCGCGCGGGCCGGGGCAAGCCGACAAACGTCCAGACGGTGCGCTGTTGAGTCCCGCGGAGCACGCGCCTTCGATCAGCGGGAGATCAGGCAGGCCCTCGCGCCGTCGCCAGCCGGACACGCGCGACCGATTTCTGCTCGCTAGTGGACAGCAGGCGCCCGGTTCCCTCCTTGCCGGGCGTGACTATGTTCTTGGGCGCGCTCATTGGCGCAGGGAGGCGTCGCGTGGGGATCGCCATTCGAGCAGTTGCAGACCCGTCCAGGCCCGAGCAGGCAGCGGTCGCGCCGCGGGAGCCGGGCCGGCTCGCGGCCAAATGCGGCTTCGCCGCGACGACGCTGTTTCTCGCCCAGCTCTACATCGCGCCGCTCGACTGGTTCCCGGTGCTGCAGCCCATCCGGCTCGCGCTGGTGCTCTCGGTCGTCGCCATCGGCTGCATGGTGGCCAAGCGGCTCTTGTCGAATCGCCCGCTCTACCTCGGCTGGAGGACGGCGCTGCTCTTCATCTACATCGGCACGGCCGCGCTCAGCCCCCTGTGGTCCCTCGACCGCCCAAGCTCCATCGACGCGGCCATCGAGGTCAGCAAGCACTTCCTCTTCTTCCTGGCAGTGACGAACACCGCGACGACGCCCGGCCGGATCCGGACGGCGCTGCTCCTGTTCGGCGCCGCCGCGATCGTCCCTGGTCTCGGCACCTATCTTCATTATGCGAACGGCGAGCTGCTGGTCGAAGGCTTCCGCGGCCGCTGGTACGGCGTCATGGCCGACCCGAACCACGACGCCATGGCGCTCGTCGCGGTGGTGCCCTTGCTGCTCATGTTCGTCGTCTCGGGCCGCAGCTTGTGGCAGCGGGTGGTCGGCGGCGTCGGCGTCATCGCCTGCCTGATGGGAATCGTCGCCACCCACTCGCGCGGCGGCTCGGTGGGCCTCGCCGCAGGAGTGCTGGTCTGGGTCCTGCTGGCGCGTCGCAAGGGCATCGCGCTGGCGGCGCTGATCATCGGCGCCTCCGGCATGCTCATCCTCGCCCCCAGCACCTTCTGGGAGCGCAACAACACCATCGCCGGCTACCAAGAAGACGAGTCCGTCCACGGCCGCATGCAGGCCTGGCACGTCGCCGGCCGCGCCTTCAGCGAGCACCCGGTCCTCGGCATCGGCGAGCAGGCCTTCTTGAAGTCCTGGGACAAATACGCGCCGCTCGACGCCGGCGTGAACCGCTACGTCGCGCACAACCTCTTCCTCGAGGTTGCGGCAGAGCTCGGCCTCGTCGGCCTCTTCGGCCTCGTCGGCTTCCTCCTCGTCTCGCTCTACTCAGTCTGGCGCGCGAGGAACGGCGAGCTCGGCCTCGAGTCCCGCGCCGTCTTCGCGTCGCTCATCGGCTACCTGGTCTGCCAGCAGTTCTCGGGCTACTCGCTGAGCTGGTTCCTCTACGCCCTGTGCGGCTTCGCGGCCTGCTGCCACCACTGGGCGCCGCGCAAGGCGTTGGCGGGCCAGCTGCAGCCCATCGTGGTGCCGCCGCAGCCCGTGCTGTTGCGCGTCGGCTAGAAGGCTTCGCCGCGGTCCGCAGAGCGCGCCGTCGCTCTGCGGTTGACACCAACCCGGCCTTGGACTACATCGCTGCGCCACCGCGGCCCCCAGAAGCCGCGACGCGAACGAGTCCGGGGCATTAGCTCAGCTGGGAGAGCGCCGCAATGGCATTGCGGAGGTCGACGGTTCGATCCCGTCATGCTCCACCAAGACAAGCCTCGCAATCCAAACGGGTTGCGGGGCTTTTTTTCTTGAGTGGATCGACGGGGCGAGTGGCTAAAGCCTGGCTAAAAGAATTCTGAGACCAAGGGCACCGGCTCGTCTCTCCGGATTGGTTGTCTCTTAGTAAGAGACAGCGTAAGATCAGCGCATGGTGGAGGGCACGACAGAGTACGTGACCGCGCTCCGCGGGCTGCCGTTTGTCGATGCGGTGCACGTGGACGCGCCGCCAGCAGGTCGCGACGAGGGGTTCGATGCCGTCTTCCGCATCCGCGCGAAGGGCAGCGACTACC
>JBBRMA010000116.1:0-6964 GCA_038231075.1 Myxococcales bacterium
AGGTCGGAGACCCGCGGGCGGAACTCGCCAGGCAAACGCGATCGGAATCGTCAGGTGTCAGCCAACGTCAGCGACCTGGCACCTGGCGTCAGTTGGGAGATCCGAGAATTCTGACTGGTAGGCGGTTGACAAGCGCAGCTAGCGCGCCGGCGAGGACGAATGAACGCAGAAGCTGGCTCATGGCGGCACTCTCGTTTCCCGCGCCCGGCACGGGGCACGCAGGCTCCAGCCAAAGACGAGGCTCACCAATGGGTGCAGGGCGCAACAGGCGGGCGAGTGCGTACGCACGGCGAGCCAGGGAACGAGCTGGCCTCGAGGCAGTAGTAGTCAACGGAGCGGGTCGATCCGAGCGCGGGCCGCCTGCAGCCCGCGCCAGGAGCGGGGCTCCGCGGCTTTACTTGGGGATGGGGCTCGCCGGTGCGCAGGTGTTGTCGGCTTGGCACTCGTTGCCCGGGCTGCACGTGCCACAATCGATCTGGTTGTCGCAGTTGTTGGAGGCGAACCCGCACTGCTTGCCGAGCGCAGCGCAGGAGAGCGGCGTGCAGCAGGTGCTGGTGTCCAGGTTGCACTCCTGGGGCGCCGCGCAGGTGTTGGCGCACTCGACGAAGCCGCCGCAGCCGTCGGGCGCGATGCCGCAGGGGACGCCGGCTTGCGCGCAAGTGTCAGGGGTGCAGAAGCGGGGATCGACAATCCGCCCCTTCTGCTCCAGCCAGGTGCTGCTGTCGTCGGCGTCGGGCGGGACGAGGTAGTTGTGCTTGCCCTCGATTCCGATGAACCCGGTGATGACGATGTCGTAGTGCGGGGGCGTGGGCGCCCACTCCTCGAAGGTGAAGGTGTTGCCGTTGAACGAACGGCTGCCGGCGAGGTCGGGCGTCTCGGAGTGCTTGAAGGTCAGGTCGATGAGCATCGTCACCGTCTGGAACGTGTGCACGCCTGTGCCGAAGTCATCGAACGCAAACTGCGCAGGAAGGCGCAGCTTGATCTCGAGCACGTCGTCGTGGCGCTCGACCTTGCTGCAGTCCAGGTCGTTGATGCTGGTGGACAGCGAGGAGAAGACGCCGGCGGGTCCGCTGACCTGGTTGCCGTCCTCCAGAGCGATCCCCAAGGTGCCCGACTTGCCGGGCAGGTTGTGGACGAAGTCCCAGCCCGTGCTGCAGCTCAGGTCGAAGACGAAGGTGGTCTGGTGATCGGTCGCCGCATCGTAGTGGTTCCGGAAGTTGGAGAGACGGTTCAACCACCAGAGCGCCGATCGGTTTGGCAGGGCAGCGATTGGAACGCCGAACGGTTTGGTTCCCGTCAGGGCAAGAGCGCCAAAGATCGGATCGACCGGAACTCCCGGTTGGTCGCGCCCTGCGGTAGCCTGGGTTCCGGAGGCGTATGCGGAGCATTGCCATCGTCCTGCTCTTTCCCTCGCTGGCCCTCGCCGAGCCAAAGCTCGTGCTGCAGCAGGGGCACTCCTCGGCGATCCAGGGCGCCGCCTTCAGCCCTGACGGAGCGCTGGTCGCCACCGCCAGCAATGACCACTCGGTGATCGTCTGGGACGCGGCCGCCGGCCTGCAGCTTCGATCGCTGCTCCATCCGGCCACGGTGGCGAGCGTGGCCTTTGCCGGCAAGGAGCTCGTCACCGGCTGCATCGACGGCAAGGTGCGGTTCTGGGACGCGCTCACCGGCCGGCAGACGCGCGTGCTCGAGGGCGTCGCCAACCTGCGCTCGATGGCGCTCTCCGGTGACGGGAGCTTGATCGCCCTCGGAGGCCTCGGCATCGCGCGGGTCCTGCGAGCCGCGGATGGGAGCGAGGTGCGCGCGTTCACCCTGCCGCCAGGCTGGAACGTCGAGGTCGCACTCAGCGCCGACGGCAAGCGCCTGGCCGCGGGCGGGGCAGCGAGTCGGCCGGAAGCAGGAGCGGCGCTGCACGTCTGGAGCGTGCAGAGCGGAAAGGAGGTCGCCGGCTGGCAGACGGCCGAGAGGGTCGACCTCGCGCTGGCGTTCTCCGCCGATGGAGCCTCGGTCTCGTTCACGACCGGCGACTACTTCAACGACGTGAAGGTGGCGCTCCTAAAGGTGGCGCTCGGCAAGGTGGTGGCGCAGCGCTCGCTGCCCGCAGGCGGTCGCCCGGCGTTTGCGGCAGGCAGCCCTGGCGTGCTCGTCGCAGGTGGGCTGCACACCGGCCTTCGCTCGGTCTCGCTCCCCGACGCCGGGCCCATTGAGGACCTCGTGGCCGACGCCGGCTTGCGCTTCGGAGGCAGCGGCCACGTCGAGGGCTTCTCGGTGCGGCGCGACGGCAAGGTCGCCCTCCTCTGGCGCGGCACGAGCGCGGCGATCTTCTCGCTGCCCGACGGCCAGAAGCGCGCGACCTTGGCAGGGATCAGCCGCAGCGTGCTCTCGCTCTCCTTCGATCGATCGGGCCGGCGGCTCTATCTTGGCCAGTGGGGCGAGGGGCTGGTGCTCGCCTTGAGCGGCGGCGAGTCCACGGTCCTGAAGGGCAGCGCGCCGACCTTCAACCCCTTCAGCCCCGACGGCAAGCTGGCAGCGACCCTGACGAACGAGGGCGTGCTCATCTCGGACGCGGCCACCTCTGCGCCGCTCCGGACCATTCCGGGAGGGGCGAACCGGCTGGCCTTCAGCCGCGACGGGGCGTTCATCGCCGTCAGCAACTCGCAGACGGGCGAATACCGCGTCATAAAGCCCGCCACCGGCGAAGTGGTCTTCACCGTTTCGCAACCCAAGGATTCCACCTCGGGGTTCCCCAACGTGCTCGGCTTCGTCGGCGACGAGCTGGCCGTCGTCCTCGGCCGGCCGGGCTCGAACGACAGTGACCTGAGGTTCTACCAGCCCGCCACAGGCCTCGAGCTGCGCCGGACCAAGCTCAGCAGCATCGACCCCAGGCTCACCCACTTCATCTCGGCGCTGGCCGACGGTGAACGGTTCGTGGCCGTGGCGGTCGTGCCCGGAGATCCGGCGCTGGACATGCTGGCGCTCATGACCCGGACCGAAGACAACCTGCGCCGCGCGCAGCTCCCCGACGGGGCGACCGGGCACGCGCTCTCCCCAGAGAGCGATGCGGTCGCGTTCGTGACAGTCGCGGGCGCAGTGCACGAATTCTCGCTGCGCACCGCCGAGACCCGGCTGCTCGGCAAGGGCGGCGGCGCAAGCAACCTCGGCTGGACCGCGTACACGCCGAACGGAAAGCTCGTGCTCTCCGGCGGCGGCGACCGGGTGCGCCTCTGGGACCGGAACGTCGGCGGCGAGCTGGCGCAGCTCTTCTTCCTCGGCGATCGCGACTGGCTGGTGCTGGCGCGCGACGGCCGATTCGACGGAACGCCTGCAGGGATGCGCCTGGTCCGCTACGTCGACGGCAACCAGACCGTGCCCGTCGAGGCGCTCTTCGAGGGCGCGTACGCGCCGGGTCTCTTGGGCCAGCTGGTCGCCGGCGCCTATGCGGACGAGCCGCCGCGCCGGCTCAAGCAGTTGCCGCCGCTGGTGCGCATCGAGTCCCCGCGCGACGGAGCCGAGCTCGCCGCCGAAGAGGTCGAGGTGACGGTCGCGGCCACCGACCAGGGCGGCGGCGTCGACGAGGTGCGCCTCTACCACGATGGCAAGCTGGTCTCGCCCGAGACGCGCGGAGTGAAGAAGACCGGCGCGCGGAGGACCTTTCGCGTCGGGCTCCTGGCGGGGATCAACGAGCTGAAGGCCGTGGCCCTCTCCTCCGAGCGGGTCGAATCGCGGCCCGCGGTGATAAAAATATCACTGGGCGGCGCCGAGGCGCGCGCCACCCTGCGCGGCGTGGTGGTCGGCATCAACCGCTACCGGAACGAGACCTACAACCTCAACTACGGCCGCCCCGACGCCGAGGCGTTTGCCGCCGGCCTGCGCAAGCACGCGGCCCGCATCTTCCAAGGAGTGCACCTGATCGAGCTCTACGACGAGCAGGCGACTCGCGAGGCCGTGGAAGCCGCCTTCGACCGGGTGGCGCTGCAAGCCCGTCCCGAGGACGTCTTCGTCTTCTACTTCGCCGGCCACGGCGTGATGAACGAGGGCACCGCCGACGCTCCCGCCGAGTTCTTCCTCGTGCCGCCCGACGTCACGCGGCTGTACGGCGACGACGACCTCTTGCGGAAGCGCGGCCTCTCTGCCTCCTGGCTGCGGGCGCGCTCGGTGAAAGTGGCCGCCCGCAAGCAGCTCTTCGTGCTCGACGCCTGCCAGTCGGGCGGCGCCGTCGAGGCCTTCGCGCTGCGGGGCGCCGCCGAGCAGAAAGCCATCTTCCAGCTGGCGCGCTCGGCCGGCGTGGTGGTGCTGGCCTCGAGCGGCACGCAGCAGCTCGCGGCCGAGGTGAAGGAGCTTGGCCACGGTGTGTTCACCTACGCGCTCTTGCAAGGCCTCGACGGCGCGGCGCTGGGCGGTGGCTCCGGCAAGATCACGGTCAAGCAGCTCGAGGCCTACCTCAACGACCGCCTGCCGGAGCTGACGCGCAAATATCGCGGGTCCGCCCAATACCCTGCGAGCTGGTCGCGGGGCATGGATTTCCCGCTGGCCGTGACGGAGTGAGCGGCCCTGCCGGACGGAGCACCTGGCAAACAGCGGTTGCGGATCAGGAGAGCGTACTCCCGTGGGGCTGCCGTTCCCTCCTCGGGGAGCTTGAGTGAGCGCGAGCGCCTGGCAGGTGTAAAATGGCGGCATGCGCACCGTCCTCATCGCTTTGCTCGCCGCCGCGGCCGCGCGCGCCGCCGACGAGCCCGAGAGCCTCAGCGTGCAGCCCGAGCTGGAGCCGGCCGGGGACCACTGCCGCCTGACCTTCAAGCTCCCCAAGGAATGGACGGCGAGCACTTCGACCATCGTCATGGGCCACGGCGAGGGCAAAGGCTGCTCGTCGGCGATGGCCCGGCAGATGGGCAACTGCTACTCGGGCTTCGTCCGCGCGCCTTGCCGCCACGTCACCGGCGTGCGCCAGAAGACCTGCGAAGTGCTGGTCAAGGACGAGTGCCACAAGCTTCCCTCCGGCGAGTACGAGATCCAGTTCGCCAGGAAGCGCGACCTGGCGGCGCTGCCCGCCTGCCCGAAGACGCTCGATGCGCGCCCCAGCGCGTGCGAGGAGGGGCACGACAAGAGCTGCCCGGACATGAACGTGCAGGGCCGCTACACGTTCGCCCGCTTCGGCAAGGCGCTCGACGGCTGCCTCGACGAAGGCGCGACGGTCGCGGTGCGCGGCTTCGAGGGGATGGTCACCGAGCTGTGCGGCAAGCTCGGCGTGCTCGTGCAGTCGAGCTGCGCGGTGCTGCGCTCGGAGGCCGCGGCGAAGCTCGACGACGACTGCCGCAGCGAGGTCGCCAGCGCCGTCGCCTCCGCCGACATCTTTCCCTCCGAGGGCCAGGCGAAGAAGAAGTGCCAGGCCGACGCGGTCCAGCTCGGCTCGGCAGAGAAGAAGTGCCCGCTGTGGAAGTGCGCGCGGACCGGGCAGTGAGCGGCAACGGAGCGACTTCGCGATGGACGCGCCACCAATCGCCCGATGGCGCGACCGCCGCGCAGGCTCACTGCTTGATCACCCGGCATTGCTCGCAAGAAGATCCAAGGGCCCTCGAATCAACAAGTCGATTTCATTCCGTCTTGAGTCGCGGGTAGAGGGCATGGTTCCAGACACCCTGAAAATGGGTGCCGCTCGATAGAGAGTTCGTTCATCTGCCTCGCGGTCACCTTCTTGCCGGTCGGGTAGCGGCGACGATCGAGAGAAGCGCGCACGACGAGGCACGCGGCCGTTCCCACACTTTGAGGCCGCGGCTGGCCAGCGTGGGTTCGTGGTCAAGATCGACCAGCACGGATCTCCCCGGTCGCATGCTGCCCGGACGATGGTCAAGTAGCTCTTGCGCCCTGCTCAGGGCGTTCGAGGCAGCGCTTCGGCGACGGCGGTTGAATCACCGGTGCGGTGGTCCTTGATTTGGAACTTGAGAAACCGGTGGATCGCCTTCAGGGCCTTGGCGTTGTCGGTGGTGATGTCGATGCGGCCGCCCTGCGGCGTCTCGCGAAAGGCGTAGTTGATTTCTGCCTTGAGCTTCTTCATCGTCCGGGCGCCCGGCGGCACGCGATCGTGGATGAGCATGGGAAGCGTGAAGTCCCCCTTCTTGAAGGCATCGCCGATGTGGGCGAAGTGGCCGGTGATCATCGGTTTCGCTTTCTCGAGGTCGGCTTGATCCTTCACCTCGGCGGTGATGAAGCCGCCGTTCTTGGTGAGCCCGAAGTGGTGCGCGACCTTATCGTGCGAGAACCCCATTCCCTTATCGCCCCGGGTATCGACGCCATGAGCGTGTCCGGCTTCGTCCTCGGCGAGGAGCCTGGCGGGCATGCCCAACATCACCAAGAGCACAAGTCTAAGAACCATTTGTGGACCTCCTTCGTTTGCGACCGGGTCGATTGCGCGGTGGTGGTGACGCGCCCAACTCCAGCAATCGGGCGCGCGTTCCAGCCGGTGTTCGAGCCAGCCGCCGGTCCCACTCCTCGAGCGTCGCGCGCAGGGTCCGGCGCAGCTCCCGCAACTCTTTGAGTCGGGCTTCGAGACCTTCGAGCTTGTCGGCCAACAAGGCGCGCGCGTTCAGGCAGGGCGCCCCGCCGCTGTCGCGCACGCGCAAGAGTCGGGCGAGCTCGTTGATGGAGATGCCCAAAGCCAGAGCGCGACGGATGAGAAGAACGCGGTCCAGAGACGTGCGCGGGTAGCGCCGGTAGCCATTGTCGCCTCGCGGCGGCAAGGGCAACAGTCCCTGGCGTTCGTAGTAGCGCAGCGAGTCCGTGCTGACGCCGACTTGCTTGGCCAGCTCGCCGGCGCCGAGCGTGGTCGGGCGTTGTCCCGCTCGGTGTTGAAACTGAGCGGCGACTTGGTTGAGCTCAATACCATATCAGGCGGCATAAGCAATAGTATTGGACTTATTGTTGAGTAGGTCGTCGTTGGTCTTTAGGTAGGCGATGAGAGCAGGCATTC
>JBBRMA010000117.1:0-6586 GCA_038231075.1 Myxococcales bacterium
GACGGCCGCCAACTTTTCTCTCGAAGATGTGCACATCCTTCATGTATCAGAAATGTGCGATCGTGGCCATGTGTTCTTCGCTGTGCCCAGAAACGATCCTGGGCACCTTGGGATACGATGAAGTTGCGAAGGTAGGGCTAGCGTGGTGCGCGACCACACCTCGGCGCTGCGCCACGTCGAGACCACCTTCGGCACCGCTCCGCTGACGACGCGCTCGAGCGCGGCGACCGATCTGTCAGAGCTGCTCGATCTGGATCGCCTGGCGCGCGGCCAGCCGCGGCCGCCGGTCTCCATTCCCACGGTTGACGTCAGCCAGTGGGTCATCGACCACGCTTGCGTCGGCGCCAGCTTCGAGCGCACCGACCACGACATCCTGCGCGCGGCCGCCAATCATCCGGAGCTGATGGCGCGCTACGACCGGCGGGACCAGATGCGGCAGACGCTGCTGACCATCGCCGATCGGGCGCGCCGGTAATTCAATCAACTAAGTTGCTCCTATCGCCAATGCCTCATTGAGTTGCTGCTGCAGCGCGCGCGTGTGCTCGGCGATCAGGGGAAAGAACTCAGCCGGCCAGGGCTCGTGCAAGTCGCTCGGGTCGACGTTGTCGATCCCGCAGGCGCGCAGCGCGACGAAGACCGCCACGTGCCCGATGTATTGCTTGGCGACGACCAGCAGCGCCGCGTCTTGCAACATGAGGTGCAGCTTTGATTCGAGGATCTTGACCATCTCTTCGTGGTTGGGAAGGATGAAAGACTTCTCGAGAACCCTACCCAACTCAGCCGAGGTGGCCTTGTCCGGGTGGTCGAAGAGGTTGGATTTCTTCATCCGCTGCCAGAGCGCGTTGTCCTTCTCCAGCCGGATATAAAGGGGCCAATAGAATTCGCCCAGCTGCCGCTCGAGGTGCTCGAGCCGGTGCGCGCGAGAGAGCGACTCATTGTCGAGCATTCGCCGGGCGGCGGTCTCGATCTCGGTCTTGGCCTTCGCGAGCGTGTCCTCGAGCTGCAGGAGCCGCGGCAGGTTGGCGAGCTTTCCGTCGAGCTCGCCGTACACCTCGGCCTGCTTCTCAATCCTCTTGGTGACATGAGTCTTGATTGTCCAGACGAGAAAGCCAAGGCAGGCGAGGCCGAGGGTATTGATGACCTCCAGCAAGGACGCTCCGGCGAGGCTTTGCATCGGCAAACCTTACCGCGGAGCGCCGGCCTGTTGCGCGGTCAGGCGCGCGGCATAGCGGGCGGCCTCGGCGGGCCGACCGGCGCCCTTGTACAGGTCGCGGAGCGCGCGGAAGGCGTCCTGGGTGCGCTCGAACGAGGCCCCGCGCGCCACTTCCAGGACGGCGGCCGCGGGCAGCAAGGTGTCCTCGGCCTCCCGCCAGCGGCGCGCCCCGAGCAGGCAGATGCCGATGCGCACGCGGGTGTTGGCCGTCAGCCAGCTCTTCTCGCCGAGCAGCGCCACGCGCGCCTTCTCGGCCTTGCGGAGCGCGGCGATGCCTTGGTCGTAGCGACCCAGGCCGCAGCTCGAGCCGCCGACGACGTTCCAGCCGAAGGCGGCCAGCCTGTGGCTCTCGCCGAGCACCTCGGAGATCTTCTCCGCGGCGGGGCCCGCGAGCGCGACCGCCTCGGCGTAGCGGCCCATGTCGCTGAAGTTCGACGCCAGGCTGATCTCGGCCCAGAGGGTGTCGCGGTGATCGGGGCCGAGCACCCGCACGCGCGAGGCGATCACCTCCCGGTAGAGCTGCACGGCCTCCTCGCGCCGGCCGAGCGCCTCGAGCGCGCCGGCGGTGGTCATCTTCGAGCTGATCAGCTGCGGGTGGTCGGGCGGGTAGGCGCGCGTCATCACCTCCAGCGACTGGCGCTGCAGCTCCCACGACTCGGCCGCCTTGCCCTGGTTGCCGAGCAGGATTCCAAGGTCGTTGAGCACCGAGCCGTAGCGCCCATCGACCACGCCCGCGCGCCGATAGTCGTCGAGCGCGCTGCGGTAGACCGCCTCGGCCTCCTTCTCGCGGTTGCTGTTGGTGAGGATGATCCCGAGCGCATTGCGCGCGGCGCCCAGATCGCCGGTCAGCGCGGCGTCCGGGTTCTTCTCGCGCGAGAGCAGCGCGATGGCCTCCCGCGCCGGCACCTCGGCATCGGTCTGGCGGCCGAGCGACATCAGGAGCCCTGAGCGCGCGACCAGCGCCAGCGCTGTCTTGCGCTCTTGCCCCGGCCGCGCGCGCAAGAGCTGCAGCGTGCCGTCGGTGGCCTGCAGCGCTTCTGAAAAGCGTCCGAGCGACTCGTCCGCCTCGCTCACGGTCGTGAGCAGCTCGGCGGCCACCAGCGGCTCGCTCCGGCCAAGCTGCGCCGCCTCGAGCGCGGCCTTGTCGAGCACCTGCGCCACGGTGATGTCGCGCCGCCCGCCGGCGGAAGGGTCTGGCGCCTGCAGCATCGAGGTGAGGAACTTGTTGATGCGCTCGGCGCGGGCCGAGGCCGCCCGGGCCGAGTCGCGCTCTTCCCGCACGCGCCGCGCCTGCCAGGCAAAGACCCCGCCCGACGCCGCCGCGCCGAGGACCAGGAGCGCCACCAGCGCGGTCGCGAGCGGATTTCGGCGCAGGAACTTGCCGGCTTGATAGGTCAGCGACTGGGGCCGCGCCTCGACCGGGCGATGCTCGAGGTACCGGCGCAGATCGTCGCGCAGCCCGGCCGCGGTCTGGTAGCGCCGCTCGCTCTCGCGGGCCAGGGCCTTGGCCAGGATGGTGTCGAGGTCGCCGCGCAAGAGCCGCGCGTCGGCCGCCCTGCCCCGCTCGAGCGCGACCTTGCTGGCTGCGCGCGGCTCGCGCTGGGTGACCGCCATCATGTAGCCGAGCGGGCTCACCGCCTCGGGGAACAAGGTCTGGCCCGCCAGCAGCCGGTAGCCGAGCGCGCCCAGGCCAAAGACGTCGGTGGCCGTGGAGATGTGCGAACCCGTGACCTGCTCCGGCGCCGCGTAGCCCGGCGTGAAGGGCGAGCCGCCGTCCTCGGTGAGCGCCGCGCCGGGGGTCTCTTCGTCGAGCAGCTTGGCGATGCCGAAGTCGATGAGCTTGGGCGCGCCCTCGGTGGTCATGAGCACGTTGCCCGGCTTGATGTCGCGGTGGACGACGAACATCCGGTGGGCGAACTCGACCGCGTCCGCGAGCGCGGCCAGGAGCCGCACCCGCTCGCGCAGCGGCACCGCGCGCGCCTTGCACCAGGCGTCGATGGGCTCGCCGTCGACCAGCTCCATCGCGATCCAAGGAGTGCCGTCCTCGGCGGCGCCGGCGTCGATGAGCCGCGCGATGGCCGGGTGGTCGAGCCGCGCCAGCGTCTTCATCTCGCGCTCGAAGCGGACCAGCTGCGCGCCGAGCAGCCCCGAGCGGAGCAGCTTGAGCGCCACCTTCTGGTCGAGACCGTCGGTGCGCTCGGCGCGAAAGACGGCGCCCATGCCTCCCCGGCCGATGCTCGAGACGATGCGGAAGCGGCCGAAGGTGCGGCCGAGGAACCGCGCTGGATCGTCCGCGCCGGCCGCGGCCACCAGCAGGCCACCCGTCTCGGACGACGAGCGCTCCTCGTCTTGCAACAGCGCGGTGACCGCTTGCAGGAGCGCGTCGTCGCCCGCGCACTCGCGGGTGACGAACGAGAGCCGCGCATCGCCGTCCAGGGAGAGCGCCTCGTCGAACAAGCGGAAGACGCGCGCGCGGTCGGTGGCGCCGGAGCTCACGCCGTTAGCTCCCGGGCAAGCCAGGTGCGGCCCGCGCGCCACTTGCGGTTGACGGTGGCCACCGAGGTCTCGAGCTCCAGCGCGCACTCTTCGATCGAGAGCCCGCCAAAGACGCGCAGCTCCACCACCTGCGCCGCCGCCTTGTCGATCGACTCGAGCTCGCGGAGCAGGTCATCGACGACCACCACGTCGCGGTCCGAGTCGGGCGCCTCGAGCCCTTCGAGGGTCATGGCCACCTGCGCGCCGCCGTCCCGCTTGCTGCTGCGCCGCCGCCGCGCCTCGTCCACCAGCGCCTGCCGCGCCACCCGCGTCGCCATCGCCAAGAGGTGCTGCTTGCCCTGCCACTCGAGCCGGGTGAGCTGCGCCAGGCGCAGATAGATCTCGTGCGCGAGCGCAGTGGGCCGGATGGTGAGCGCGCCTTCCTTGCGCAGCGCCCGCTCGGCCACCTTGCGCAGCTCGGGGTGGGCCTCGGACACAAGCGCGTCCAGGCGCGCCCGCCCCGCCGTTCCGCGCTGCCCTGGGGGCGCCGATTCGTCACTCATCCGGCGCCCATTGTAGGGCCTGCCGGCCGCGGCCGCTGCCTGTCCCGCCCGACTGTGTCAGCCGCGAGTCTACTCGGGCGCGGGGGCGGTGCAGGTCGCGGTGGCCGTGACCTTGAGGGGCCTCGGGCACTCCGCGCTCCCCTCGAGGAGCAAGAGCGGTCCCCGCAGCTCGACGTGGTCGCACGCCCAGGCGTCCTTGGGCCGCTTGCTCTCGAAGGCCGCCTTCATCGCCTCCAGGCGCTTGCTGTTCTGCTCGCTCACCCTCTGCAGCTCGGGCTGGACGCGCTGGATGCAGCCCATCTGCGCCGCCTGCTCCTCCTTGGCGCAAGCCTGCATCTTCTCCATCGCCGCCTGCAGCTCGGGAGTCATCAGCCCCGTGCTCAGCTCCTTGGACTGCTCGGTGAGCGCGGCCACCTCTTCGTCCGAGTGGGCAAACGCCACCCGGATCCTGCCCTGCTCGGGGTTCACCTGCGCCGACGAGATCCGCGAGAGCTCGCCCTTGGTCCAGCGCACCTCGTGCGCGGCGTCTGCCTTGGGGGTGAGCACGGCGCGCCAGCCATCCTCGAAGCGCAGCGTCAGCGCCAGCTGGCCGCGCACCTCGCCGACCTGCTTGCTCGCGGTGGCCCCGCTCACCTCGTTGACCACCTCGATCTCGATGGGCCCGGGCAGCGCTTCGGGCGAGGCGTGCAATGTCGCGCGCCACTGGTTCTCCGCCAGCTTCTCTCCCGAGGCGCGCACGTCGTCGCGGCGGACCACGACCGACGAGCCCTTGGTGAAGCGGCCCGCGATCGCCACCTGCGCGCTCTTCCCGCAGCCGACCGGCACCAGCTCGCTCTCGAAGGTGACCTCCGGCGTCGGGTACTTGGCGAAGAGCGCGGCCCGATCGGCGTCGAGGCCGAGCTTCTGGCGCTGGGCGGCGGCCTCGGCTTGCAGGGCCTCCAGGCGCTGCTGGTAGCCCGAGGTCAGGGCGCGGGCAGCGGCGGCGGCAAGGAGCAGCGAGGCGAGGGCGAGGGCGAGCTTGTGCACGGAACCTCCAGGCAGGCGGCGATCAAGGTGACGAAGAGGGCCAGCTCGGCGGGCCGCGCCAGCGGGAAATCGACCAGCGCGCGCGCCGCCAGCGAGGCCAGCGCCGCGGCCGCAAGGGGGCGCTGGGCGCGGCCGCGCGCGATCGCGAAGGCAGCGAGCAGGGCGACCAGCAGCGCCGCGGGGAGACCCTGCTCGAGCGCGCGCTCGAGGTAGTCGTCGTGCGCGTGATCTTGCGGAGCGGCAAAGCGGCGCGCGCTTGGCTGCTCTCGACCGGCGGCAAAGCGCTCGACCTCCCACGCTGGCCAGCGCGCGCGCAGCGAGCCCGGGCCGGCGCCGAGGAAGGGATGGTCGAGCAGGTGCGGCAGCGCGACACGGTGCAGGTAGGCGCGGCCGGCGATCCGCTCGGCGGGATCGCGCCCGCCCGCGCAGGCAGCGGCGCAGAGGACCGCGATGGCTCCGGCGGCGACCCTCTTTCCCGGCAGCGCGACGGCGAGCGCGGCGGCGAGGCCGAGCACGCTCGCGAGCGATCCGAGCGCCGCCAGCGCCGCGAGCTGCAGCAAGACGGCGAGGTATTGCCGCTGACCGAGCGCGAGGCAGAGCGAGGCGGTCAGCCACGCCGCGGCGAAGTCCGGATTGCCGAGCGAGCCGAAGAGCGCCATCCGCCCGCCGCCGCCGAAAGCGAGCTGGAGCAGGACCAGCGCGGCCTCGGCGCATCCGGCCAGCGCGATGGCGCGCAGGGCAAGGCGCGTGTCCCAGCGGCGAGCGAGGAGCGCATAGAGCAAGAGGGCCGCGGCGCCGTCGAGCAAGAGCGGCCAGGGCTCGCCCGGGTGGACCAGCGCGGAGAGCGCGGCCAGCGAGAGCCAGCAAAGCGGCAGCAGCAAGATCGCGCGCCGGGGAGCGGCCGGCAGCGCCACCAGCGCGGCCAGCGCGCCGGCAGAGAGCACGAGCAGCTTGGGCCAGAAGAAGGGGCGCGCCAGCGCGGGAACGACCGCGGCCAGGAGCGCGAGGTGGAGCAGCGGAACGACAATCCGCTCGCGCATCCGCCGATGCTAGCACGCGGCCTGTCTTACCTATCTGACTGACTTTGGGAGGGGGGAAAGAGAACCAATTGATGGCGGTGACGCTCGAGCCAAGAACTGAATCATTTGGTCTCCAGTTTTTTCCTCTTACTCAATGTCTGGCAGATAGGCAGCGGGCAGGCAGAGACCTGTCGCGCGGCTTCAGGGCTCACGACGCAAACTCTCAAGATGCGAGCGCAGCGAGCCACCTCTGTCGGGTGGGCGCCCGTGCCGCGCGGCAGGTCTCTGCC
>JBBRMA010000118.1:0-5908 GCA_038231075.1 Myxococcales bacterium
CGCCTCGCGCTGCTCCGCCGTGTAGCTCCGCCTCTTGCTCGACTCCATCGCGACCTCCGGCCGCCTGCGGTCGCGCTCCGGATCCGTCCGGGATTTGCGTGCCGAATGCGGATGGTCAGATGGTCGGCATCAGCACCTACGATCGACCTGTGCCGCGCGGAGCCAAGACGGCTGCCCGCTTGCAGACCCGAATCGCGCCGCTCGCCTTGGCGCTGGTAGATGCCATGAGTGACTGCAAGGAGGAGGTCGGACCATGAACATCCTCGACCACGTGGCCATCAGTGTTCCCTGCCCTTCCTGCTCGGGGGAATTCAACGTGCCCGCTTCGGTGGTCCTCTACGGTCAGAGCGCGACAACGCCGGTTTGCCCCGGCTGCTCCGATTACGAGTGCGAGTCGCGGTTCGTCGCGACGCTGGTCGAGCCGCAGGCGCTGGCAGAGCTCGAGGCGGCGTGGGCAAGTTTCGAGGCGAGCGTCACCTCGCACGGCGGTGCGGGCGTCACGCTGGTCAACGTGCCGATCGCCGCTGGTCCTTCGCTCGAGCAGGCGAGCGCGAGAGCCTGGCGGGCAAAGGCACTCCAGCGATGGGAGAACGAGGGCGGCCACACGCAGGCGAGTTGAACCCCGGCGCCAAGACTGCCCCGGGCGATGTGCTGAGAGCCTGCTACCGCCCGACGGCGCGGCGGACGGCGGCGATCATCGGGCGGCCGCCGCCTCGCGAGCGACGATGCGCCCACGAGCTGCCTCCCTCAGCGGTGAGCGGCGTCGGCCATGGCTTCGAGGGCGATGTTGGAGTGCGCGAACGCGGCCCCGGCGCGCATCTCGGAAGCCACCCAGATCGCCTCCATGATCTCGCGCTCGTTGGCGCCGTCGCGCAGCGCAGCCTGGGTGTGGCTGCGGATGCAGTACGGGCACTGCGTGGTGTGCGCGACCGCCACGGCGATCAACTCCTTCAGCTTGCGCGGCAGGGCGCCGTCGGCGAACGCGGCCTTGCTGAAGTCTTGGAAGGCCTTGTTCACCTCGGGCGTGAGCTCGCTCCGTCGCTGGGCGAACTCCTTGCTCGGGAGCGGATACATGCGATCGTGCATAGACGCCTCCTCGGGGAACATGATGCGGCCTCCCCGATAGTTGATGCTCAAGCTAATCGGGTGGCGCCTGAAAAGCCGCCCTATTGTTGTCGGCCTGGATCTCGACGTCGATCCTGCGGACCTCGAAGCTGCACGTGGCTCAGGAGCGGCACCTCTTGCCTTCTGGCCCGCCGGCGAAGCAAGCGATCCTGGCGACGCTCGCGCGCGACCGCGAGCAGTTCGGCTGGCTCTTCGGCGAGCTGCTCGAGCCGCTGAGAGTCAGGGAGCGCGGAGCTGCGCCAGCACGCGTTCAACCTGCGCCTGCACGCGCGGGCCGTCCTGGTAGGGATTCTGGGGGACCGCCGGCGCTGCCCGCAGGCGCTCGACGACGTCGGCGGCGTCGGCTCCGGCGAGAGCATCGCATTGCGCGTAGACCCCATCGGGGCCCTCTTCGATGGCGTTGTGCCGCGCCAGGATTTGATCGATCGCGCGGGCTACCTCGGGCGAGGGCTTTGGCACCAGCAGCGTCGCCAGCGCGCCATGGTCTTTGCGCAGCCGCGCCGTATCGGGCAGCGGCGACCCGCCTCGCCTCCTCCTCGCCTCGGGCAGCAGGATCTTCTCCTCGAGCCCGATGTGCCGCAGCAGCCCGCCTCGAAATTCCCACCACGCTTCCGCGCGGCGCAGCCCGTCCAGCCGCCGGTGATCCTCGGTCATATAGGCGGCGATGAGCCCGGGCTGCGCGCCTGCTGCTGAGTCCATGCAAGTCTCCCAGTGCACCTCCGTCACCCGAGGTGGCATCAGTCGTGCCAGGCGCCGCGCTCGCCGACCAGCGGTTCGTCGGCCCGCGCAATTACCGCTTCTGCAGCCAGTCCTCGAGGGCTCGCTCGATCAAGCGCTCCACGGTCACGCCTTCGGTCTCCGCGCGCGCCCGCAGCCGCGCCATCAGCTCAGCCTGGAGCGGCACGCCGACGTGAGCGCGATCGCGCGGCGCGGTCGCCGGCCGGGCCGACGATGCCGACGGCGCGTGCGGCGGCTCGTAGGTCCAGTCGGGCCGCTTTGCTTGCTGCCGCTCGTCGAGCACGAACGTGCGCGAGGCTTCGTCGAAGTCGACGATCTTCGGAACAGTGAGCAGCGCAGGGGCGCGATCGGGCGCCGCGAGCTGCGCGTCGAACTCCTTCGCGTAGCGCGCGAGCAGACCGGGCAGGAGCGCGGCGCCCTCGGCCGGCAGGTAGCAGCGGTTGCCCTGCGGAGCGCTCCGCGCGCCGTAGCGCGCATGGGCAAGCTGCAGCGGGTTGGCCTGCGCGGGGTCGAAGATCGCGTCGAGCGCGTGGCTCGCCATGCGCAGGCCGTGCTTGCACGCCGAACACTGGTTGCACGATTCGACGTAAAGGAAGCGCGCGGCCATCTGCGCCACGCGCGGCATGCTCGCCGTGTCGTCGTAGACGATGAAGCCGGCGGAGCCCAGGCCCGAGCCCACCAGCGCGAGCGAGCCGAAGTCGGCCGGCGTGTCGAACCGCTCGGCCGGGATGACGCCGCTCGAAACGCCGGACAGCGCCGCCTTGAGCGAGCGGCCCTCGCGCGGGCCACCGGCGACCTCCTCGAAGAGCGTGCGCAGCGGGATCCCCGCGGGGAGCTCGTACACACCGGGCCGGCGCACGTCGCCACTGACGGTGAACAGCAGCGTGCCCGGCGTGTCGTGCGTCCCGATGGCGCGGAACGAGGCCGGCCCGTGGCGCACGATCGACGGCACGTGCGCGAAGGTCTCGGCGTTGCTGACCAGCGCAGGGTTCGGCGAGCCCGGCGTGGCGAAGAGCCCTTCCTCGTACGGCGGGCGGTCGGCCTCGCGCGGCAGCGGGTCGTTGCCTTCGATCACCTCGAGCAGCGCCTTCTCCTCGCCAAAGAGGTACTCCTCGGGGCCGAGCGCGAGCGCGACGCGAACACCGTCGACCTCGCCGGCGGCTTGCAGCTCTTCGAGCGCCGCCTCAAGGCGCGCGCGCTCCTTGGCAAACGAGGCCTTGAGGGCGACGTACGCCGTGCGCGCCCGCAGGACGTGGGCGGCGATGAGGACGCCCTCCAGCACCGCGTAGGGATTGTGGCGGATCAGCCAGCGATCCTTGAACGTCCCGGGCTCGCCCTCGGCGGCGTTGCAGACCACGTAGCGGGTCGGGCAGGGATGCGCCTGGATGGTCCGCCACTTCGTTCCAGTCGGAAAGCCGGCTCCGCCGCGGCCACGCAGCCCCGACTCCGCGATCGCGGCGACGATCTCTTCCGCAGTCCTTGTCCGCGCGAGCGCGACGGCGTCCGCGCCGGTGGCCTCGCGATAGTGGCGCAATGACGCGTACGGCGCGTCTCCGAGGAGGGAATGCTCGCGCGACTCGGCCATCGGTCCTCGCCTTCGCTCAACGTTTGCTTTCGCTGCGCCACCCTATCGTGAGCAGGAACGCGCTCTCCTCGACCGCGGTGACGTCGTGCTGCAGACCCTTCTCCATCACCAGCACCTGCCCCGCCGGCAGCTCGACCGGGCCAGTCGGCAGCGTCAGCCGGATGCGCCCGAAGAGCGCGTGCACCGACGCCGTCTCGTTGGCCCGGTGCTCAGCGATGTGCCCGCCCGCCTTCATCGCGACGAGCACCATGCGCATGTCCGAGGTGCGCACTAGCGTCCGCGCCGTGTGCGCCTCGGCCTCGTACGCAGGCTCGCTGCGCAGTTCGCGCGCCAGCGTGAAGAGATCGAAGGTCGCTCCGTGCGAGATGTCGGTCGTGGGCATCGTTCGCTCCTTCGAATCCGTCGGCCACGCGGGCTCTCAGAACCTGGCGACTCATACAAGCGCCCTCGCATCGCGCGTGCCAGCTCCCGGCAGCCCCACTATCGTGATCCGGACTTACCCGGCGCCGCGATGTTCGTTGAACATCAACGATGTGATCGTAAATCATGACGCGCATGTACGAACGATCGCTCGCACCATGGGTGCGGGCCCTCGATCATGCGCCCGATCGCAATAACGTAATCAAGTTGGGCGCGGGACAACTTGATAGTTCCACTCGCCGTTGAAGTCATGCACCACTGCCGGATCGAGGCGACGGCGAATGCGGGCGTATCGTGGTCCCGCCCGCGACGGAAACAGACAAGAACGGGCACGATCCGTCGGTATTCGTCGAGAACAAGGAGGATTCCGAGAAAGAGTAGCAGCCGATGTGTCGGTTCTTGTCGATCTAGCGTTGCTTGCGTGCAGTGGATGCAGTGGATCGGGGACGGAGGCACTCTCAGGGACGCGGAGGCCGGCGCCCGACGTAGCCCACCTCCTGGCGCCAACGACCCCGAGGACGGAACGACCCTGGAAACGCCCGCCTCGGCTCGGCCACGAAACCCAATGACCTTACTTCGAAACGGACCGCTCGAGCAGCGCGCCCGGCGACAGAACGACCAGATCAAGGCGCCGGGAAGTGCTCGCGCCCTTCCGGTGACCGCCACGGCACGGCCGGACCATGCCACTTCGAAGTAGGCCCCGCCGTCAGTGTCGGGTCAACGTCAGCGCGGGCTCAGCATCGGAGGCTAAATAGAGGTCAGACCCGCAGCACTTGTGGGATCCGCTCGAAGTGGCCGTCCCCCGACAGCAGCACAAGGTCGTGCTGGATCACCAGCGCAGCGATCCAAAGATCGTTGGTTGGCACCGGAGTGCCCTGTTTGCGCAGGAAGGCGAAGAGACGGGCGTAGTGGTACGTGGTCTGCTCGTCTGCAAAGAGCAGGCGGACACGCGGCGATTGGAGAAAGTGAGTGAGCGCTGCTTCATTCTTCGCGCCGCGGGTGCCCGCTGCAAAGCCCGCCCGAAGCTCGGCGAGGACGACGAACGGTAGGTGGATCTCGTTTGCCGTCCGGAGAATTTCGGCGGCGCGCTCGTCGCCGCGGGCCGCGTCAGCGTAGGCGTTCGTGTCGAGGGCGAGGCGCATCACTTCCACAGCGTTTCGTCGACGAGACGCTGCTCGGCCAGCGCGCGGTCGACGGCCGGATCGCGGACCCAGGAGCCAAAGAATCGGTCGAGGTCTGCAAACCTCTCCGGTTGCCCTTCGACGCCGGCCTCACGTGCAAGCGCATCCAGCGCGATCTGGTTGAGGCTGCGTCCTAGGCGCCCGGCGCGCCGCCTGAGCGCCTGATCGACGGAGGCAGGGATTTGCCGGATGGTGTATTGATGTTGCCTGCTGGCCATGCAGGCATCGTAGGCGTCTTGTGTAGGCAATGCAAGCTGTGTCTCGTGAGAAGCCCTCCTTTCGAGAACGTTGACGTTTCCGGCAAGGGCACCGACGATTTCAGGTACCATCGCTCCACCTTCTCCCTCCTGGCCTCGGAGACGGAAGCGCTAGGAAGCGGCCGCGTCGGGTCCGGCCGTGAGAGCGAACCGCAGCTCGCGGCTGGGCTCGGCCGGCCCCTGCGCTGTGCGAGTCGGAGTCCGCCGCGAGAGCCGCAGGTCCTCGACCTGGAGAGCGAACAACTGAACCGCCCTGGGTCTCCCGGAGACTGAATCATGTGAGTCCAGCCACGATGGCTGATTGATGCTGACGCTGATAGTAACTCGCTCCGAACTCAGCCGGTGGAAGATAGCCGATGGGCTCGAGGAGGCGGCGGTTGTTGAACCAATCGACCTGCTCGAGAGTAGCGAACTCGACCGGGTCGAAGTTGCGCCAGGGGCCTCGGCGCCAGATGACCTCGCCTCGGTGGACACCCAAAACCGGCCACCCGTGGACACCTGAAAACCGGCCACCAGAATTGAGGCGCCGAGACGTTGACGAGGCGGAGGGGAGCGTGATCCCCCGCCGGGATGGCCAACGTTTTGGGCGAAGACAAGAGACA
>JBBRMA010000119.1:0-5883 GCA_038231075.1 Myxococcales bacterium
CCTCGCCCGATGGCGGCGCGGACGCGACGTGGACCGCTGGAAGAACCTGCTCACCAACCTGCAGCTCGGCCCGGCAGACGACGCCCGGCCGACCGACGAGGTCGAGCTGCGGCTGCGTGTGACCGAGGCCGAGGGGCTCGTGGAGTTCCGCAAGCCGGGAGCGCTCGACTGGAGCCCCATCAAGCCCGGGAAGTTCAAGGAGTTCGACGAGAAGAGCGGCGATCTGCTGGCCCCCGAGGTCGCGCTGCTCTGGCAGCCGCTCGCGCAGCGCGCCCGGTTCGGCTACGCCATCAACCTGATGTGGCACGACACGCAGACGCGGCGGATGCTGAACCGCTTCCTCCGCCTGCCCGCGCTCCGGCCGCACATCGTCGGCGCCGATGGCGACCCGCTCCGCCGTCCCGAAGCGCCGTTGCGCTGGGAGCTCGCTCCCGCCCTGGACGAGAGCGACGACTACCGCCTCCAGCTGCGCCAGGGCGACGGCTCGCCGGTGCCCAAGTTCCTGCTCACGCTGCCCGGTCGTCCGACGCTCTATCTCACGACCGACACCGTCTCCGCCGGTCCGCCGGTCGAGGACCGCGCGCTCGACCCGGCCGCTTCGACCCCCATCCCGGCCCCCGCGCTCGAGACGCCGGTGGGCGTGCGTTTCCTCCAGCATCTCGCCATCCCGCTGCCGCCGCGTCTGGCGGAACGCGTCCGCGTGGTGCCGCTCTCGCCGCGACTGACGGCCGAGCTGCGCACCATCGCCTTCGGCAACGACACCGAGTACGCGGTGCTCGACGTCAACGCCGTCTCGCCCGACGGCCTCTACGCCGAGCGATGGAACGGCAGCGCTTGGCTCGACGCGAAGCTCGTCCCGACCGAGGACGGCGAGGCCGCGGTCCCGAAGGCGGCGATGCCCTTGGACGAGGCGCTCGTGACCTACGACCGCACGCTGCTCGGCGACATCCCGCGGCTGCTGGAGCCGGCGGGGTTCAAGTGGGATTTCGCGCGCCAACGATGGTTGATGCGGGTCACGGCGAAGTTCCCCGACCTGTTCATGGCCTGGCTGACGAGCGTGCCGCTCCACGTCGCGCTCGACCTGCGAGGGCAGCTCGCCTCGTTCCTCAACGCCACCGTCGCCGGCCAGGTCCGCCTCGACGTGGTGGAGACCTCGACCGATTGGTTCGACCTCAAGATCATCCTCGACGTCAACGACACGCAGCTGACCAAGGCCGAGATCAAGCTTCTGCTCGATGCCCGCGGCAAATGGGTCCGCCTCGGCGACAAGGGCTGGAAGAAGCTCGAGTTCAAGCTCAGCGCCGACGAGGACGCCCAGCTCGCCAAGCTCGGGCTGAGCCCGCACGAGCTCACCGGCGAACCCCAGCGACTGCACGCGTTGCAGCTCGCGGACCCGGCGGCGAAGACGTTCGTCGGCGAGGAGACCTTCCTGCGCATCCAGCGGCGGGTCGCGGAGATCCAGGCGCGCGTCACGCCGGAGGTCCCCGTCGCGCTCAAGGCCGAGCTGCGTCCTTACCAGAAGGAGGGCTTCCACTTCCTCTGCTACCTCTCGGCCAACCGTTTCGGCGGCATCCTCGCCGATGACATGGGGCTCGGGAAGACGTTGCAGACGCTCGCTTGGCTCGTGTGGCTGCGCGAAGAGGCGGCCAAGGGCCCGCTCGGCCTGCCGTCGGGCACGTCGGCCGCTTTCCTCCCGTCGACGCCGGTCGACGAGGACGCGACCCCGGCGAAGAAACCTGCGAAAGCGAAGAAGAAGAGCGCCAAGGCCGCCGCGTTGGACGCCGACGGCGGAAGCCCGGACGGCCTCACGGCTGCTGTCGGCGGCGGATCGGCATCGTTCCTCGTGGTCTGCCCGAAATCGGTGACCGACAACTGGCGCGCCGAGGTGACGCGTTTCGCGCCGCACCTGCGGGTCCGCGTGTGGTCGGGCGACGACGTCGGCGACCTGCCCGAGCAGGCGGGCTCGGCCGAGCTGCATGTCATCAACTACAACCAGCTGCGCATGGCCGGTGAAGCGTTCACCCGGATCGAGTTCCTCGCGGTGATCCTCGACGAAGGGCAGTACATCAAGAACCCGACGAGCATCACCGCGCAGATCGCTCGCGGCCTCCGCGCACGGCACCGGCTCGTGCTCTCGGGCACGCCGATCGAGAACAAGCTGCTCGACCTGTGGAGCCTGATGAGCTTCGCGATGCCCGGCGCGCTCGGCGGCAAGAACGAGTTCGCCAAGGTCTTCGACTCCAAGACGGATTCGCTCGCCCGCCAGCGGCTCGCCGCCCGCGTGCGCCCGT
This sequence comes from Myxococcales bacterium, assembly GCA_038231075.1. Classification (GTDB taxonomy): domain Bacteria; phylum Myxococcota; class Myxococcia; order Myxococcales; family 40CM-4-68-19; genus JBBRMA01. Next base: position 2,292 of record JBBRMA010000119.1, read on the forward strand.
TCCTCCTCCGGCGCACCAAGACGCAGGTCGCCAAGGACCTGCCCGACCGCATCGAGGAGGACCTCTTCTGCGAGATGGAGGGCGACCAGAAGACGCTCTACCGCGCCGAGCTGAAGCGCGCCCAGGCGATGCTGCTGCGCGTCAACACGCCGGCCGCGCTGAGCAAGCACCGGTTCAACTTCCTCACCTCGCTGCTCCGTCTGCGCCAGATCTGCTGCCATCCGCGCCTCGCCAAGCCCGATTCCAAGGGCGAGAGCGCCAAGGTCGGCGCGCTCATGGAGACGCTCGAGCCGTTGATGGAGGAGGGCCAGAAGGTCCTCGTGTTCTCCCAGTTCGTCGAGATGCTCGACCTGCTCAAGGCCGGTCTTGCCGAGCGGGGTTGGCCCACGTTCTTCCTGTCCGGCGCGACCGAGAACCGCGGCGATCTGGTGCGCCAGTTCCAAGCGGCGGAGGGCGAGAGCGTCTTCCTGATATCGCTCAAGGCCGGCGGCTTCGGCCTCAACCTCACCGCGGCCAGCTATGTCGTGCTGTTCGACCCGTGGTGGAACCCCGCCGTCGAGGCGCAGGCCATCGACCGGACGCACCGCATCGGGCAGACCCAGAAAGTCATCGCCTACCGCCTCCTGATCAAGGACAGCGTCGAGGAGAAGATCCGCGCGCTCCAGCGCACCAAATCGGCGCTCGCGCTGGACGTGCTGGGCGAGGAGAAGTTCGCGCAGAGCCTCTCGCTCGACGACTTGCGGTTCTTGCTGGCCGATTGAGGCGACGCCGGGGCCCGCGGTCAGAACTCGAACACTTCGTTGGTCTTCCCGCACTGCGGGCATCGCGACCGGTCGACCGCCGGATCGTCGGTGTAGACGAGGTTGCACGGGTCGCAGCGGAAGATGTGGTCCGGTGTGCGGGTGCCCTGGATGCGGCGCTGGCGGAACTCGTCGGCCAGCGCGAGCGCGCCGAGCGCTGCCAGCAGGCCGAGCACGAGCAGGGCGAGGAAGAGGTCCGGGAGCATCATGGTCATTCGGCCGCGCGGGCCCGCCATTGGAACACGAGCTCGCCCCACGCGAGCTCCGCCGTCGCCAAGCTCCCGGTCCGTGGCGTCTTCCCCTTGGGCGCGAACCGCGCCGTCCGGGCCAACGCCACCGCCGCGTCGTCCGCCGCCTTCATCCCGCACGGGACCACCGCGCGGGCCAGCAGCACGTCGCCTTCCGGGGTCACGCCGATCTCGACCACTGTCGCCGACAACGGTTCCGCCGAGGCCCAGCTCGGCACGTCCAAGGCCGCCGCCAACGGACGGTCCGCCAGGCCGCCCCGCACGACCGCCTGCGATGTCTCGGGCAGCAACGGCGGCGCGGGCGGCTCGCCCTCCAGCGCCAGCGGCGCATCGCTCCGCGACGGCGCTTGCGGTGCCGGCAGGGGAGGGACCTGGCCCGCCCTGCGCGCGACGGCGTCGACCACCAGCCACGTCGGCGGTTCTGTGAACTCCGCGAGCTCGTAGTCGCCGCGCGGCAAGGCGCGTTCCGCCGCGCCCGAGAAACCGTGCGGGTCCGACAGGGCGAACTGCGTCGGGTCCGCGTCGAGCGGGAACGACGCCCCCATCGAGCCGCCCCGGCCCATGTCCAGATGGAGGCGCGCGTGTCCTGGAAGCTGCGGCGAAGGCAGCTCCGGCCAGCGCGTCAGGCCCGCCACCCCGCCCGCGAGCACGCCGGCGAAGATGAGCGACACCACGGCCCGGCGCGTCGGCGTCCAGCCCGGCGGCGGCATCGTGGAGGGCGTGTTCATGGCGCCGTCGGCCGCGTCGCGAACACCACGTCGCGCAGCCCGGCGGCCATGGCCGCGACCGAGAGCTCGGCGAGGCGCGAGGCGCGGACGGTCTTGTCCGCCTGGAGCAGCAACGTCTTCGGCGCGCCCGGCGCCGAGGCGCGCGCCGCGAGCGCGCTCCGCAGCGCCGGCAGCTCGACCGCTTGGTTCTCGAAATAGAGCTGCTCGTTGGCGTCCACCGCGACGACGAAGACGCGCTCGCCCGCGGCGACCGACGACGGCGCGTCCGCCGACGGCAACGAAAGCCGCAGGCCGCGGGGCAGGACGAGGAACTGGTGGAAGATGGCGGCGAACGCCAGCGGGAACAGCACGCAGAGCCAGGGCGCCGCGTCCGTGCGGCCGGTGAGCAGGCGGGTGGTGCGCGGGAATTTCACTGCGGCCTCCCGTTGCCGCCGGCGCCGTTCTCGCCGGTGACGAGCTTCACCGCCTCGCCGCCGGTCCGCTCCATGTCGAGCACCAGCAGGTTCACGCGGCTGACCAGATAGTTGTAGGCGGCGTAGCAGACGATGGCGAGGCCGATGCCGAGCGACGCCGAGTAGAGCGCCTGCATCAGGCCGTCGAACATCTCGCCCGGCGCCGCGTAGCCGAAGGCCGGGCCGTCCGGCTTGCGCAGCCCGCGGAACGTCCCGGCAAGTCCCAGCAAGGTCCCGAGCAGCCCGAGCAACGGCGCGATCTGGGCCACCGTGGCGATGAAGGCCAGATGCGATTCGAGCCGCGGGACCTCGACCAGCCCGATCTCCTCGATGGCTTCCTGGACGCGCTCGCGGCCGCCTTCGCGGGCGAGGATGGCCGCCTTCACCATGCGGGCCACCGGACCCGGCGTGGCATCGCAGATCGAGAGCGCCTCGAGCACGTTGTCGCGCTTGATCACGTTGCGGACGCCGGCGAGGAACTGCGCGGAATCGATCTGCTCGCGACGGTACAGCAGCACGCGCTCGGCGATGGCGGCGAGCGCGACCGCGCTCAGGAGGAGCAAGGACCAGAAGACCAGCCCGAAGCCGGCCGACGCCGACGCGACCCGGGGCGCGGCGGCCACGGCGTCCGCGACGGCGTTGGTGACGGCGGCCAGGAGCAGGACGGACGACATGCCATTTATCATACCGGCGACCACCGCGCGGCACCAAGCGGGATTCACCGATGGGTAGGGGCAGAAGTGGCGTCCACTGCAGCCGGCGCAGAGACGCGCCTGCTCTGCAGAGGAAACCGACCGGAGAGAGGATCTGGAAAACAGGAAAGCAGGAGAAACGGGGCCTTTCCGGATCCGTTCCTGTTTTCCTGCTTTCCAGATCGATCTCTTCCCAGCCCCTCCGATCCGGACCGCCACCTCTGATCGCACCCTTCACCGATCCGGCGTCGTGCGTCCGCCCTCGGCGGCCGCATCCAGCATCGGGACGGGCCGGGATGGACGGCACAAAATCCCTTCCCAAAGCCGGCCGGCTTGGCCGATTGTCGGCCCGCTTTTGCTTATGTTCACCGGCACCTACACCGCGATTGTCACGCCCTTCCGCAACGGTCAGATCGACGAGCCCGCGCTCGAGAAGCTCGTCAAATCCCAGGTCAAGGGCGGCGTCGACGGCATCGTGCCGGTCGGCACCACCGGCGAATCGCCCACGCTCGACCACGACGAGCACATCCGGGTGATCGCGCTCGCGGTGAAGTTCGCGGCCGGTCGCGTGAAGGTCCTCGCCGGGACCGGCTCCAACTCGACGAAGGAAGCCATCGAGCTGACCCGCCAAGCCGAGGCCGCCGGCGCGGACGGCTCGCTCCAGGTCGCGCC
>JBBRMA010000120.1:0-5368 GCA_038231075.1 Myxococcales bacterium
CCAACCACAACGGCAAGCTGGTCGCCGTGAAGTCGGCCGTGAAGGCGGGCGGGCTCCCCAACGCCAACCACAACGGCAAGCTGGTCGCCGTGAAGTCGGCCGTGAAGGCGGGCGGGCTCACCACCGGCAACCACAACGGCAAGCTGGTCGCCGTGAAGTCTGACGTGAAGGCCGGCGGAGTGCCCACCATCAACCACAACGGCAGCCTGGTCCGGGCGTAGACCCCCGACGCCGCTCAACGGGTCCGATGGGAACGCTGGCGGTTGCTCAGGGCGCTGCCAGCGCGCGCCGCGCTTCCTCGATCTCCGGCAGCGCCACGTCGGCGTGCTCCCAGTGGGCGAGGAAGTCGCGGTACTCCGCCCTCGCTGCGTCCTTCTGGCCTTGGCGGTCCAGCACGCGGCCGAGATGAAAGCGGGCGAGGACGGAGTGGAACGCCGAGCGCGAGCCATACAGTCCACGCAGCCCGCGGAAGGTGTCCTCGGCGAGCTTGAGTGAGCCTTCACGCTCCGCGCAAACGCCGAAATAGAAGAGCGACCGCGTGTTGTCCTCGCCCGCCGAGATCCCGACCCGCGTTGCCTCGGCGCAGGAAGCGCAGCCGCGGTCGGCGGCCAGGCGCAGCACGGCCCGGCGGGCGGCCGTCCTTTGCGCTCCCTCGGGAACTGCGGCGAGGATCGCCTCTGCGTTCGGGCATTGGCCCGGCGGTGCTCTCGCCAGCGCAGCCTCGTATGCGGCCGGCGCGGCGTTCACCTTCCAGCCCGACGCGGTCAGTCCTTCGGCGAGGGCGTCCAGGTAGCGCTGCCTGTCTTGCGGGGTGGCGACCAGCGGCGCGAGGGCGGCGATCAACTCCAGCATCGGCACCGACTCGCCCTCGCTGCCTTGCGTGCGCCCGAGCGCCCAGCCCGCCTGCAGCGACTCATAGGCCGCGCCAAACCGCCCCTCGAGCACGGCGGCGACGGCCAGCCGCTTGTGGCCTCGGGCCTGGTCGAATTCGTTGCCCGAGAGCATCTGCGCGGCGAGCCGCTTGACCTCGACGACCTTGTCCGCCGCCAGCAGGATGTCGCAGGCCGGTGCGAGCCGGAAGGTCGCCTCGCCGTGGACGAGCAGGGCCCGGCGGACGCGCAGCCCGGCGTCGGCGACGCGGCCGGCGGCCAGGTCCATCGAGGCCTGTGAGAACTGCGCCTGCTCTGCCTCGGGCGCGCGCTCGACCCAGGCGGAGATGATCGCCGGCACCTCGCCGCGGCGGCCGGCGTAGCGCAGGTACTCGGCCCGATCCTCGCCGAACTGCAGATCGGGACGCTGCTGCTGCATCCTCTCCAGCGTCGCGATGGTCACGTCAACGTGGTTCGCCAGATACGCGATGCCCGTCAGCGCGCGGCCCGCGAGCAGGTCACTCGGGTCGTGCTGGACGATCGGCAGGAGCAGACTGAACGCTTCCGCCGGCTTTCCCGCGGCAAACAGGGCGAGCGACTCGAGCAGCACGATGCCCTCGGCGTCGCGGGCGCGCTCCGAGTTCTGCAGCCCCTTGGCGAGCGTGGCCTTTGCCGCCGGAGAGCGCTCTCCCTGGATCAGCGCCAGCGACGCGTACGCGCGCGACCAGCCCGGGTCCTTCTCGACGGCGCGCTCGGCCATCTTGGCGAAGCGCTCGCTGTCGGCGTAGTTGGCGCCGTAGAACCCTTCGAATGACGCCTTCTGCAATCGAAAGGCTTCGAGCGAGGAAGTGCCGCGCTTCTTCATCTCCGCGAGGAGCGCAGGGTCGGGTCCGCGGTCGGGCAGCCCCTCGTCGAACCGCGCCACGATCTGAGGCAGCACTGCATCGAGCGCCGCCGACAGCGAACCGGCGGCCACGGCCGGCAGCGTGTGCAGGCGGCCCCCGGCGCGGCCCACGCTCGCCAGGAGCTGCACGCCCCCGCCCTCGAGGCGATAGTCGATCTGCGCGACCGCATTGGCTGCCGCGGGATCCGACTCAACCGAGAAGCGCCGGTCGCCGTCGCGCAGCCGCCGCGTGGCCAGGTGCTCGAGCGCCCTGCCGAGCCAGGCCTGATCCGCGCCGCTGAGGTTCCTCGCCGCGATCGCCACGCGGCGCTCGCCCGACGGCAGCCGGCCTTGCCAGCTCCAGACCCAGAGCAAGGCGCCGGAAGCGAGCAAAGCCGCGCCCAGGGCGGCTGCGCGCGCGGTCAGCCGCCGTGGAGGAACCAGCGCAGCGCGCAGCGCCTCGGCCAGCTCGCCGGCAGATCCGAAGCGCGCCTCGGGCTTCTTGGCCAGCGCGCGGGCGAAGAAAGCGTCGAGCGCCGAGGGCAGATGGGCGCCCACCGGCGGCACCGGCCCTTCCAGATGCGCGCGCTTGAGCTCCTCGTTGGTGGCGCCGTCGAACGGCCGCCGGCCGGTGAGCGCCTCGTAGCAGAGGACCCCGAGCGCGTAGAGATCGGCCGGAGGGCCAGTCCCCGCGGCGTCGGCCCACTGCTCGGGCGCCATATAAGGAGGCGAGCCGATAAAGCCGCCCACGGCCGTCATCCACATCGAGACGGTGCTGGTCGAGTCCCGCTCCGAGGGCGTCGTGTCAGAGGCGGGCGGAGCGAGCAGGACCTCCTGCGGCACCTCGCCCTGCATGCGCGCGATGCCGAAGTCGAGGAGCTTCGGCGAGAGCTGCCCGGCGCTCTGCACCACCATCACGTTCGATGGCTTGATGTCGCGGTGGACGATGCCCTTCTCGTGCGCCGCCTGCACCACCTCGCAGAGTCGCTCGAAGAGCGGCAGGAAGCGCGCGGGCGCGAAGGGGCCCTCGGCCAATGCGTCGGCGAGCGTGGTTCCGTGGACCAGCTCCATCGCGATCCAGACGGTGCCGTCGGGCTCCGCGCGGCAGTCGTAGACGTGGGCGGCGAAGGGGTGGTCGAAGCGGGAGGCGAGCTGCGCCTCGCGCAAGAAGCGCTGCCGCGCGTCCTGGTCCACGCCGATGCTCGCGTGGAGGAATTTGAGCACGGCCTCGCGGCCCAAGCGCGGCTGTTCGGCGCGATAGACGGCCCCGAAGCCGCCCTCGCCGAGCTTCTCGCGCACCACGAATTCGCCGATGGTCCTGCCGACGAGCGGGTCGTCCTGCGCCAATGGTCTCCCTTTTCGGTCCCCTGAATCGATGATGTTACTCTGGCTGCGTGCCCGCAGATCATCGGCCCACGGTTCCGCTGCAAGAATCCGACCCCTCGATCGTCCAGCGCTTTCGCGTCTCGCTCGTCGGCGCGCCGGCTGCGGTCGAGCGCGACTCCAGCGGAGGCCGGCTCTCAGCGGGAAGCCACCGCTCCAACGACCTGGTCCTCGACGACCCCACCGTGTCGCGCTTTCACTGCGAGATCCGCTTCGAGAAGGCCGGCCCCGTGGTGCGCGATCTCGACTCGCGCAACGGCACCTGGGTGGACGGCGTCCGCGTGCGCGAAGCTTTCCTGCGCGGCGGCAGCACGCTGCGGCTGGGCAAGGCGACGCTGCGCTTCGAGCTGACGGCAGACCGCGTGCCGCTCGATCCCTCGCCGCGCACCTCGCTCGGCGAGCTGGTCGGATCCTCGGTGCCGATGCGGCTCGCCTTCGCGGCGTTGGAGCGCTCCGCCGCCTCCGAGTCCACCGTCCTCATCAAAGGCGAGAGCGGCACCGGCAAGGAGGCCGCTGCACGAGCAGTGCACGGCGGCAGCCCACGGCGCGACGGGCCCTACGTGGTGGTGGACTGCGGCGCGCTCCCCGAGACGCTGCTCGAGAGCGAGCTGTTCGGCCACGAGAAGGGCGCCTTCACCGGCGCGACAGCCCGGCGCATCGGGGCCTTCGAGGAGGCCTCGGGCGGCACCGTCTTCCTCGACGAGATCGGCGAGCTGCCGCTGGAGCTGCAACCCAAGCTCCTGCGCGTGCTCGAGGGCCGCGAGATCCGCCGCCTGGGCTCGAACGCGATGCAGAAGGTGGACGTGCGCGTGGTGGCGGCCACGCACAGAGACCTGCGCACGCTCGTCAACCAGGGCCAGTTCCGCCACGATCTCTACTTCCGGCTGGCGGTGGTGCGCGTCGAGCTGCCGCCGCTGCGGACGCGCCTGGATGATCTGCCCTTGCTGGTGGACAAGCTGCTCGGCAGGCTGGGCGCGCCGCAAGACAGCGCGCTGCGCGCACCTGGTTTTTTGGCCACGCTCGCGCGCGGTGCCTGGCCTGGCAACGTCCGCGAGCTGCGCAACCACCTCGAGCGGTGCCTCGTCTTCCAGCGTCCCCTGCCCCCCGAGACCGAGGGGCGCGAGCCAGCCGCCGCCTCGCCCGCGGTCGCCACACCTGCTGCGCCAGCCGATCAGACGGGCCGCTATGCCGACGTGCGCCGCCGCGCGCTCGACGAGTTCGAGAAGGCATATCTGCGCGCCATGCTGGAGAAGCACGGCGGCAAGGTGGCGCCAGCGGCCGTCGCGGGAGAGGTAGACCGCGTCTACTTCTATGAGCTGATGCGCAAGCACGGCATCGGCCGCGACAAGCCCTGACAGGCGAATCGGCGCGGGCGCGGACTCGCTCGACCAGATGCCGCGCGGGCCAGCCACCGCGTATTCGGTCATCTTCCAGGACCACCCGACCGAGGGTGCGCTGCTCCACCTCGTGCCCGACCAGAAGCACCCCGCGTGGGAGCACAGCCCGCTCGGAACGGACATCAAGGATGTCCAGTCCAACGACCCCAGCCTGTTCGGCGCCGTCCTGCGCGGGGCGTTCCTTGCCTATCTCACCGAGCGGCACTACCTCGATCTGCTTGGCCACGGCGGCGGCGTCTTGGGATTTGGGACGGACCAGAATCAATTGGTGGACGGGATGTCCGTCATCTGGGGCGACCGCGGTCACATCCCGTTGATGACCATCCGCAGCCTGGCCGCGGCGATCGCGCGCGCTCACCGCCGCCCATGGAGCCTCGACCGATCCCGACCGCGCGCAGCACTTGATCGACGCTCATGACCGCACGCCGCGGACCTTCCGATCGTCGGACGGCGACCTCTGGGCCTTCGCGCACTGCTGGCGAAGGGCAGCGCGCAGCCGTGCCTCGAGCTTTGGCGGCGGCGCGAACCGCGTGAGGTTCGCGCGCACGAACGCCTGCTGCTCGCGCAGGCCGCTCTGTTCGGCGCCGCAGGCGGGGCAGCGGGCCAGGTGCTGCTCGACGTCGAGCGCGCTGCGCAGGTCCAGCTCGTTGTCGAGGTAGCCATCGAAGAGCTGTTTGGCCTCGGCGCAGATCATGGGTGCCCGTCCGCCCGGGCGCACCCCGGAAACTGGGTTGACCCGGGCGCCGGCGTCGTGGCAGGCGGCGACGGCGTCGGACGGTGCTTACAGAGCGGGGGCCACGTCGCGCCGAGCCTTCCAGCGAGCTGGCAGCAGGTCG
>JBBRMA010000121.1:0-3054 GCA_038231075.1 Myxococcales bacterium
CCGCGCGGATCCTGGTCGACGTGGGCGGCCAGCTTGGGCGCCCGCTCGGAAATGTCGGACGCCTTGCCCAACAAGTGCGCGCCCTGATTGCCGATATCCGCAGGCTCTCTGGACAGCCGCCTTGACTCCAGGTAGTCCTTGAGCTCGTCGACGACCTCGGTGGGGACCGGCACCTCGCGCTGCTTGTTGCCCTTGCCGATGACTTGCAGCACCCAGCCCTGCACCGCCTCCCCATCGTCAACGCCCGGGTACTCGACCCAGTTCAGGTCGTCGACCGTGGCTGCGACGACTTCCGACAAGCGAAGGCCGGTGGCGTACAGCAGCCGAAGCGCGAACTTCAGCCGCCGGTTGGCCGACGTGTCGGTGAGCATGTCGGCGTGGGCGCTCACGAACTGCCACTGCGCGCGCGTAAAACTCCGCCCCGCGTTGACCTTGGGACCAGCCCCGCGCGGCACCGCCACCGCCGCCCACGGGTTGCCCATCAGGTAGTTTTGGTCGACCAAAAAGCCGTACAGGTTTTTGAGGATGGTGATGGCGTGGCCCTGCGCCGAGGCACTCAGCGGCCCTTCGAAGGGCCGCCACAAGGGCGACCAGCGCGGCCGACTGCGCGCGCCGCACCACCGGCTAGCGGGCTGAGGGTCGGCCAGGAAATCTCGGTAGGCCACACAGTCTTCGTTCGTCATCGACGACAGCGGCTTGCGCTGCTGGACGATGGCCCACAGCAAGAAGCGCTCGGCCTCCTTGCGGTAGGCGCGCTGGGTGTTGGACAGGAACTGAAGCCAGTCCATCGATTGCTCGATGCCGCTCGAGCGCTGGGCCCGGTGCGCGCTCGCGTGGGCTTTCTGGGCCGGCGTCATGCCGTGCTTGGCTTGCAGCCAGGCGAGGATGGCCTGGTAGTCGTGGGTCGCCTTGAGCAGGCACTGCGCTTGCGGCCGTCGAAAGAGCCCGGCCCGTCCGTCGAGCTCGACGGGGACGACGAATTTTTCGAGGGGGCGGATCTCGCTCGAGGCCTGGACGACCGCGGCGAGCTCGTGCGTGAACAGCTTGCTGCGCGCGACGTCCACGTGACGGCCGAGGTACAAATTCAGCGTCGCTTCGTTTTCGCGCAACCACGCCACGACGCGGGCGCCCTTGCCGGCGCCCATCGCTTTGATCGACGCATGCCAGCGCCGGCCGATCCCGTTGATGCGCTCGACCAGCTGGGCGAGCGTGAACAGCCCGACCCCTTCCAGGTGCTGGGCCAGGCTGGGGTGGAACCAGGCGCACACCGAGTCGCCCGCACGGGGCGGCTGTGCGATCAGGTCTTCGAGCCATTTGAGGGCCGCGAGCTGGCGCGCGATCAGCGCGGCACGCCGATTCTGGCGAACGGAGGCCTTGCCGAATTCCTCTTCGTAGGCCTCGATCTGATCGGCCTCGGAGTACTCCTCGAGGCCGCGATCTTGGGCGAACTGCTCCAGGCTCGGGAGCTGCAGGGACGAGTCTGCAATCTGGCTCGCATCAAGGCGCACCAGGCGAGCGGTGCCGAACCGGTCGTGCTTCTTGGCGGCGAGCGAGAACTCGTTGCGCAACCACGCGATGGTCGAGCGCACGAGTCGGGGGTCGCTGGAGTCCCCCTCCACCGTCAAATAGCGCTCCCAACTCGCTTCGGCGTCGAGACCTTCGACGAGCGCGCGCATGAAAGCGAAGTGCGCATGGCCGACCTTGCGCTCGCGTGAGGCGGTGCGCAACGGTGTCGCCAGCGCGCGTACCGGTGCATTCTCGTGCGTCGCTTCCAGCGTCAGGCCGAGGTTCGCGGGTGTCATGGTGTGGGCGCCGTCGCGACGGTTTCAGGGGCGCCATGGTCTCGGCGCGGGACCAGCGCTAACTCGTTAGAAGCCTCCGGCGAGGGGCGCGCGAGCGCGCTGCGTCGCAACTGCGCCGCGTCGACGACCAGTTCGCGCACCCCCAGCGCGTTCACCTCGCCGGCCGACTCGTTGGCGAGCTCGCGCGCCAACCCGCGCAGCGCAGCGGGACGCTGATGGGCCATGGCCTTGAGCTCGTCGAGCGCGATGAACGGCCCCATCACCGCGCGTGCCACGGCGCCCGGCACCACCAGCACCACGCTCGGCACCGGTCGGTCTTCCCAAAGAATCAGTCGGTCGCCGACGACAACGGCGGGCGCCAAACGAAGCGCTGGGGTCGCCGCGCGGTCGGCGCGCGCGAGCGCTCGGGCGATGCACGCGAGGCCATCCTCGAGCAGGGCCGCCTCGCGCGCCTGGTCGGTGTCCAGGAGGAGAGGGTCCGTGGCGCCCTCGCCTGGGCGAACCGACTGGGGCACGAACCCGCCGTCCGCGAGCACCTGGAAATGCAATTGCATCGCGCCGAGCGTGGCGCGTTGGCGCGCCAGGTCGACGTCCCACAACGCGACGGCGCCGCCGCGCCGGCGCACGCGCTCCAGCGCGTCACTGACCGCATGGGCGGCCAGGCGCCGCGTGTCCTGGACGGTGCGAACCTCACCGGCGAGCGCTTGGTGATCGGGGCGCCAGGCCCAGCCGGCCTGGTGCAACCGAGCCCAGGCGCGCAGCGCTTGTTCGGCCGGGCCCGGGATGTCGAGGTTGTCCTCGTCGACCCAGCGGCGAACCGTGCGCGCATTCGTTCCCAGGAGGTCGGCGGCGTCGACTTGGGACAGGCCCAGCAGCGCGAGGTGCGCGCGCGCCTGCGCGCCCGACATCATCGCGGCGCTCCCGCCGGCGTGGGGGCGCACCGCGCATCGCCACGTGCCCTGGGCGTTGTCGCTCCCGTCGACGTCTCGATGACCGGGCAGGTGTTGAGGCTCGAGCGGTGAAGGCGCGGCGCCATGGTCGGCTACTCGTCGTTGTTGGGAGGCCGACGCAGCAGGCCCAGCGGCGTTCGCACGATCGCCCCACTCGCCAGGGCGCGCTCGATGGCGCGCCGGCGCTCAGGTGCATCGCCGTACGGTGCGCGATTGAACAGGCCCGTCTCGACGGAGCCGATGTAGGCGCCACCGCCGCGCGCGTCGATCACGGCCAGGACGTCGGTGTCGGTGAGGGTGCG
>JBBRMA010000122.1:0-3002 GCA_038231075.1 Myxococcales bacterium
CGCCGGTGCGCTGCGGGGGCGCGTCGTCATCGTCGTCGACGCCCCCGGTGGCCGTTCCGCCGAGGCTGAGCCAGTTGTTGCGCCCAACCTTGCGCATGCTCACCACGCCGGCACGAATGGCCGCTGCCAGGCTCATCTGCACGGTGCCGGGCTCGGCGTCGATCGCCTCGCCGATGACGCTGGTGGTGGCTTCGGTGTCGGCCATCTCCTCCATGAAAGCGATCGCCCGAGCGGCGACGCTGCCCTCCTTCGGGGTGTAGCTCATGAGTGGGCATCCTTTTTGGTGGCGTGCCTGTCGAGCGCGCGAATGAGGTTCTCGAAGGCGTCGGGCTCGGGCGGCAGCTCTTCCGGGCGGCGCGGCCGCCACTGCTGCCACGCGCTGGCGAGGTACGCGGCGGTGAACATGGACACGGTGATGCCCAGGCCCCAGGCGCCGGCGCTCCAGGCGAACATCGCCCAGAAGGGCTGGCCGGCGAGCCCCACGATGGGGGCCCACTTGCGGGTGGTGGGGTTGTGGCCGCCGGCCATGAGCACGTAGACGACGCCGAAGATGGCGAGCAGGGCCTGCAGGATGTCGGGCCTCACTGCAGCGGCTCCGGCCGGCCGAGGGCCTGGGCATGGTGGACGACGTTGGCCAACAGGTGCGCGGCGTCGGGAAAGAGCGGGCGCAGGGTGTATTTCACGAGGCCGGGCACGTCGCGCTCGACGTAGCCGGGCAACTCGGCCGCGAGGGCGTGCGAGAGCTTGCGCAGATCGATCACGGCGAAGGTGGCCGCGTCGCTCAGGCGCACGGCGCGCAGCCATTGGTCGCGCGTGCCGGCGGCGCGCACGAAGTGAAAGCGGTGCAGGCTGCCGTCTTTGAGCTGCACCTCGTGCATGTTCTGCTCGACGGTGTAGCGGGCCGCTGGTCCCACGGTGCCGAGCGCGCGCGGAGGCGCATAGGCGCCCAGGCAGTCGGCGGGCAGGGGGCGGCCGTCGAGCTGCTCCGGGGTGAGCGCGGCGGCGCGGGCTTGTTCTTCGGTCATGGCGAGACTCGGTCGTGGTTGAAGTTGTCGAACGCGATCTCGCGGATGTACCGCACGGCAGCGACGCGCAGGCGGGGCACGTCGGGGCGCGTGCAGTCGGCGCCGCCGCTCTCGATCTCCACGCCATCGCCGCGCACGAGCACGCACGTGCCCGCATGAAAGCGGTGAGCCATGTCTTCGAGCTGGGGCACCTCGCCGGGCAGGCCGTGGTAGCAGGCGACGAAGGGCGGCTTGTTCCCGGCCTGGCGCACTTCGACGGTGAGGTGAGCCCGCCCGTCGGGGCTGATGCGCAGCATGGCGCGGCGCGCGAGGCGGCCGCTCATGGCCACGCCGACTTCGCTGTCTTCGGCCGCGGCCAAGCCTTCGATGCCGAGCTGCTGGGGGGCGTCTTGCAGCACGGCGCTCACAGCTGCAGGCCCAGGGCGTTGACGATGGCCATCACCAGCCAGAAGAGGGTGCCGGTGACGATGGCGCCGGTGACGGTGCCGACGAACAGGCCCCAGCGCACGCCGCCGGTCCAGCCTTCCCGGTGCCCTTCGAGCACGCCGCTCTCGTAGCCCGCGTCGTCCGCCATCTGCAGGCGCTGCTGCTGGCCGAAGCGGGTGATGCCGGCATCGAGGTCGCGCTCGCGGGCGCCGCTCTGTTGCGCCAGTCGGGCGGCGTTCACCGCCTCGGGGTCTTGCCAGGCGAACACCGGCTCGGAGCGGCGCGGCACCGATGGCGCCGGCATGTCGCTCACGAGTTGGTCGTCGAAGGCCGGCGCGCGCGGCTGCCGGCGGGTCAAGATGGCGAGTGTCATCGGGTGGCCTCCTTATGGGTCTGGGTCGTGAACGTGGGGGTGTGAGCGATCGGGTGCGCCAGGGTGAAGAGCGGCCCGCCGGCGCCGAGATAGGCGTGGATGGACATGCACGCCAACGAGTGCGGCATGAAGGGGGCAATGGCGTGAACGTGGCCCTGCAGCGCCAGGTGGTGGGCAAGCTGCGTGAGGCAGCTCACCGCGTCGCTACCGGGGGGCGCGGTGCAGGCGCCTGTGCCGCGTGCGGCGTGATTTGCACGACGGCCAGGTCGAGGCCGAAGCGGTCCTCGACGATGGCGATGGCGTCGAAGCTGGTGGGGGCCAACACCTCCATCTGGCCGCTGGTGCGGTCGATGTCGCGCAGGAGGTAGGCGGCGGTGAAGGCGTGCATCAAGCCGCCCTCCGTGTGACCAGGCGGGCCACGACACCGGCCTTGCGGCGCGCATCGCGCTCTGCCTTCTTCTCGCGCCGCTCTTGCGCCACGCGCTGCTGCACGGCCAAGCGGTAGACCGCGCCCACATCGATCACCTCGCGGGTTCGCAAGCCCTTGCAGCGCAGCTCGAGGATGCCGCCGCTGATGGTGACGATGACCGGGCGCAGGCCCTTGTCGCGCACGAACGAGGAGGTTTCGCGAGTGACGGCGCGGTAGCTCTTGGTCGTCACGCCATGCTCCCGAATCCCGTCAGCGGGTCACCGGTGAAGCGCCGCTTCGAGGCGATGGCGGCGCGGCGGGTGAGGAAGGCGGCGACGGCCGGCTCCGGGCGCTGCGGCTGGCAGAGCTGGCACGCCGGGTCGACGAGCGCGCGGGTGCGCGGCGGGAAGTGGCGCTGCAGAGCAGTCGCGATCGGCGGGTGGCGCGGTGCGCCGGCGTGAATGGCCATTCCCTATCTCCCAAAGCCCACGGAACGGGCATTCGAGGATATTTAACCACACTTACAATAGTTCAGCAAGTCGGCTTACAAGAAAGTTCAACCGGTTGCGAAGAAGTGCTCTGGCGAGTGGGCTGAGCATGACACGAGCCCCCGGTGGGCACATGGGGAGGATCAAGCTCTCGCCAGGCGGCGGCAGCGCAGAGGGGCACTTCGACCAGGTGAGGGCGAACCTCGGCGTCGAAGCGATTGCGGTCCATGCCGAGGTAGGCAGGAGCGTCGCGCTTGCGGAGGACGCGGGCGGGGGTCATC
>JBBRMA010000123.1:0-2896 GCA_038231075.1 Myxococcales bacterium
CAAACTCGTCCTCATGGCGTCTTCCAAGACAGAAAAGCTATGGGCTGAGCGCGTTCGCGCCTGGCGAGCAAGTGGGCAGCTTGCCGAAGATTTCGCGAACAGCATAGGCTTCGCACCCTCAACCCTGCGCCGGTGGGCGAGCCAGCTTGGCCGCTCGCAGGCCCCTCGCTTCGTCGAACTGGTGCCTCAGGCCAGCGTCCCACCTGAGCGCCGGAACATGGTCGTCGAGGTCGGCGCTGCGCGCATCCGCGTCGAGCAAGGCTTTGACCCGTCTCTTCTCGCCGCCGTCGTTGGTGCTCTCGGGGGCTCGCGATGATCCCCCAAGGCGTGCAGGTCTTCGTCGCGCTCGAGCCGGTCAACCTCAACTTCTCCTTCGAGCGCCTCGCCGGGTTCGCGCGGGAGCGCATGGGCTACGAGGCTCGCTCCGGCGCGCTCTTCCTCTTCTTCGGAAAGCGCCAGGACGCATTGAAGGTCCTCTTTTTTGATGGCTCGGGCATGTGTATTTTTTACAAGCGGCTTGATCGCGGCACCTTCAAGCTGCCCGACCCGCCGTCGCCGGGCGCTGCGCACGTCGAGGTCGACCAGGCCACGCTCGACGCGTTGCTCGATGGCATCGATCTCGGCCCGCCGCCTCCCAGGCCGAAGCCCACGCCCCGCATTCACTGAGCCGGTCCGAAAAGCAGCCCGTTGTTCGCGAGGGGATCGACAAGCGATCCTTCATACCCTACAACGGGCCTGTGCAGCCGAGCGACAAGCTGAGCGCCGAGGGAACCGATGCCGTCGGGCAACGCGTTGCCGTCCTCGAGGCCGCACTCGCCCAGGCCCGCCTCGAGCTGGCGGCTGCCGTCTGTGAGCTGAGCAAACTCCGCCTGGCCTACCGACGCGCGCTCGAGCGGCTGCAGCTGCTTCAACGGCGGCTGTTCATGGCCACGTCCGAGCGTCCCGTCACGCCGGCAGAACAGCAGGAGTTCAAGGAACTTTCCGACGAGGTCGCTCGGCTCCAGAAGCAGATGGACGCTGCGGCCGCGGCGCAGGAGGGCGACGCGCCGGCCCCGCCTGCGCCGCCATTGCCGCCTCCGCCGTCGAAGCCTGACGACGGAAAGAAGAAGCGACCGAACCACAAGGGCCGACGCAAGCTCGAGCTGTCGAACCTACCGAAGGTGCGCGTGGAACTGCTCGATCCGTTGCTTGAAGGAAAGGCCGAGCGCATCGGCTTCGACGAGCAGTCCTTCTTCGCCTACCAGCGAGGGGGGCATCGCCAACTCGTCGTGGCCGTCGCTCGCTACAAGCTGCTCGATGAGCCGCCGCCCGCGGCCAGGTGCGTGCCGCCGGCCGAGGTGACGCGGCCTGAGCAAGAGGCCTCCACAGCGCCTGCGGGCTCGTTTGAGCGCGAGGTTGGTTCCGCCGAGCTGGGGCTGCCTCTGGCCGAGTGCGCAGCAGAGGCGGCTGCGTGCGAGTGTCTCGACCTCGGAGGGGACGGTCCACTGGGCGGCGAGGCATCCCTCGGCCGATGCTCCTCGGCGCCGCGGGGCAAAGCGAGAACTGCGCCGCCGAAGGCGTCGTACTTCATGGCCTCTCGGCCCAAAACGCTCGTACGCCGCGGTCTGCTGGCGCCTTCGCTCATCGCTCACTTGCTGGTGGGCAAGTACGTCATGGGCACGCCGTTTTTCCGCCTCGAAGCGAACATGGCGTTCGACGGGGCGCCGCTCGATCGCGGAACGATGTGTCGCTACGGCGAGGAGATCGGCGCCGCTCTCGGCGCCATCGTGCTGGCGATGAGAGACGACGCCATGCATCACGCCTTCTGCCTGTCCACCGACGCCACGGGCATCTGCATCCAACCCGAGCGGCTCGCGGACGGCAAGCGGCAGGTATGCAAGAAGGGGCACTTCTTCGTAATCCTTGCCGATCGCGATCACATCTTCTTCGAATACCAGGCGAAGCATACGGGTGCGGTGGTCTGCGAGATGTTCCGCGGCTTCTCGGGGTATATCCAGGCGGACGCGCACGTGATCTTCGACGCGCTGTTTCGAGGCGACGGACGGCTGCCAGACGACGGGAGCACGGGGCCGCCGAAGGAGGTGGGGTGCTGGGCGCACGCCAGGCGTCGGTTCTGGGAGGCCGCGGTGTGCAAGTACCCGCTTGGCGTCGAGGGACTGCGACAGATCGGGGCGATCTTCGCCGCCGACGCGAAGCTCGCGCCGCTCGCGCCCGCACAGCGAAAGGCGCTGAGGCTCAAGTACATCAAGCCGCTGGTGGACGCCTTCTTCGCGTGGGTGGCGGCGCAGATGTTGGTGCCTCGAGAACGGGGGCTGGTGGCCTCGGCGCTGGGCTACGCAAGCCGACAGAAAGCGGCGCTCGAGCGCTTCTTCGAGGATGGGCGGCTGCGCTTGGATAACAACGGATCGGAGCGCGCGTTCAAGCCCATCGCAACAGGGAGACGGGCCTGGCTGTTCTTCGGGAGCGACGATCACGCGAGCGCGGCGGGCAACCTCCTGTCGCTGCTCGCTTCGTGCAAGCTGCACCGCCTCGACCCCGAGGCTTACCTGGCCGAGGTCATCCACGTGATGCCGTACTGGCCCCGAGAGCGGTACCTCGAGCTCTGCCCGCGAGATTGGCTCAAGACGCGGGCTCGGCTCGACGAGAGGGAGCTGGCCCAGGAGCTGGGGCCCATCACCGTCCCTTCGGCGCTGCCCTCGGAAGAGCAGCCGTTGCCTCACTGACATCGCGTCCACGTGCTCGACAATGGGCGCTCAAGAGTCGCCTGTCGAGAACGCCCCCTCGTGGAGCGGTTACGTCGACGCGAAGCCGCCGGCCAGCGGCCCCCACAGCCTCAGCGCCGAAGCGAGGAATCCGGCATGATAGAGCTGCGCGGGCATCAGCGGGCGCTACAGCC
>JBBRMA010000124.1:0-2745 GCA_038231075.1 Myxococcales bacterium
ACCGCCTCGCGCTGCTCCGCCGTGTAGCTCCGCCTCTTGCTCGACTCCATCGCGACCTCCGGCCGCCTGCGGTCGCGCTCCGGATCCGTCCGGGATTTGCGTGCCGAATGCGGATGGTCAGATGGTCGGCATCAGCACGTACCTATTGCAGCACGCGAACAATCCCGTCTCCTGGTACGCGTGGGGCGACGAGCCGTTCGAGCGGGCGCGACGCGAAGGCAAGCCTGTCTTCCTCAGCATTGGTTATTCAACGTGCCATTGGTGCCACGTCATGGAGCGCGAGTCGTTCGAGGACGAGGAGGTCGCGCGCGCGCTCAACGAAGGATTCATTGCAATCAAAGTGGACCGCGAGGAACGGCCGGACGTCGACGCCATCTATATGACTGCGGTGCAGATGCTTTCCGGTCGTGGCGGCTGGCCGATGACGCTGATGCTCACTCCCGATCGGCAACCCTTCTTTGGCGGCACCTATTTCCCGGCGCGCGACGGCGATCGCGGAGCTTTGCATGGGCTCCTCTCGATCCTCGCGCAGCTTCGCGAGCTGTATGCCAAGGAACCGCAGCGCGCGCTCGCGGCGGCGAAGGAGCTGACGCTTGGAGTCCAGGAGAACGCCCGCGCCGCCGAGAAGGGCAAGGTGCCCGGCCCCGAGGCGATCCGTGCCGCCGCTGAGTCGCTCGGGCGTTCCTATGATGCGCAGGAGGGTGGCTTTCACGGAGCGCCCAAATTCCCGGCGCCTTCGCAGCTCGGGCTGCTCGCGCGCTATCACCGGCGCACCGGCGACCGAAAAGCATTGCAGATGGTCGCGCACACGCTGGAGAAGATGGCGGCGGGTGGAATCCACGATCACGTCGGCGGCGGGTTCCATCGCTACTCGACCGACGCCAATTGGTTGGTGCCACACTTCGAGAAGATGCTCTACGATCAGGCGCAGCTCGTGCTCGCTTATCTCGATGGATATCAATTGACCGGCCGCGCGGATTTCGCGGCGGTGGCGCGGAGCACGCTCGACTATGTCGCGGCGGAAATGACGGATCCGCGCGGCGGCTTCTATTCCGCGAGCGACGCCGACAGCCTTTCGCCCGAGGGCAGCGATGCGGAGGGTTACTTCTTCACCTGGACGCGTGCCGAGCTGAACCAGGTCCTGGGGGAGACGGAAGCGGCGCGCCTCGCGGCAGCGTACGGCGTCACGCCGGAAGGGCACGTCGACGGCAACAGCATCCTGCACCTGGTCGGCGGCGCGCGGCCCATGTCGGAGGAGACGCGGCTCAAGCTGTATCGAGCGCGCGCGAAGAGGGCCGCGCCGGCCGTCGATCGAAAGATCGTCACCTCTTGGAACGGGCTGATGATTGCCGCCTTCGCGCGCGCCGCCCTGGTCTTGAATGAACAACGCTATAGCGCGCAGGCCACGCGCGCCGCGGCGTTCCTGTTGACCGACTTGCGTCCAAACGGGCAACTCAAGCGGAGCTATCGAGGCGGCGCCGGGCGGCAGGATGCCTTCCTCGACGACTACGCGTTCCTCGCCCGCGGCCTGCTCGACCTGTTCGAGGCAACTCAAGAGACGCGCTGGCTGAGGGAGGCGATCGCGCTGCAAGGCACGCTCGATGAGCATTTTCGCGACGCGGCCACCGGCGGCTATTTCCTCACGCCCGCGGGCGCGAAAGGCTTGCTCGCTCGCGAGCAGCCTGCTTATGACGGCGCGGAGCCGACCGGCAACTCGGTCGCGGCGATGAACCTGCTCCGGATCGCGGAGCTCACCGGCGAT
The DNA here is from genome assembly GCA_038231075.1 of Myxococcales bacterium. Classification (GTDB taxonomy): domain Bacteria; phylum Myxococcota; class Myxococcia; order Myxococcales; family 40CM-4-68-19; genus JBBRMA01. The sequence goes on from JBBRMA010000124.1 coordinate 1,763, forward strand.
CGGCGCCACCGCGCACGGGCCGGCGAGGTGCTGGGCGCGTTCGCGGGGCAGATGGAGCGCGCCGGCGCGGGCATGACGGCGATGCTGGCTGCGCTCGACCAGTGGCACGACCGGCCACGCGAAATCGTGCTGGTGCGGCCGGCGGCCGGCGACGATGGGGCGCCGTTGCTCGACGTCTTCCGGCGATCGTTCGCGCCCGACGCTTTCCTCGCGCTCGCGCGCCAAGGCCCTGAGTTGGACGCCCTCGCGCAGACCGTCCCCTCGGTGCAGGGCAAGCTGGCGATGGGCGGCAAGACCACGGCCTACGTCTGCCGAGAGGGTCTCTGTGAGCTGCCCACGTCCGACCCCAAGCTCTTTGCCGCGCAGCTCGCCAAGCGCGAGCCTCTCTTCGCCGACCGCAGCCCCGCGCCATTGCCCTGACTGGAATCAAATCGAAGATCTGGTCGGAGCTCGCGACGACCGGCGGTGAAGATCGCATCATGAAAGTCACCGGAGTTGATTCTCATTCCGGCGAACGGACGAGCGATCCGTAGGTCCCGAACCTTCTCGGCGCCGCTGTTGGTTCGGGGCCTACTGGAAGTTGTTGGCCCCCGGCCTACAAGGACGGCCTTGGCCGGGTCGCTCCGAGGGAGAGCGGGCGAGCGCGAGGTGGCACGCGTGCTGCACAAGAGACTGCCCGTACCCCTCCCACGGAGCGCCCCATGAAGACCCAATCGAACGTGAAGGCCGGCGGAATGACCACTATCAACCACAGCACCAAGCTGGTCGCCGTGAAGTCGGCCGTGAAGGCGGGCGGGCTCACCAACGCCAACCACAACGGCAAGCTGGTCGCCGTGAAGTCGGCCGTGAAGGCGGGCGGGCTCCCCAACGCCAACCACAACGGCAAGCTGGTCGCCGTGAAGTCGGCCGTGAAGGCGGGCGGGCTCCCCAACGCCAACCACAACGGCAAGCTGGTCGCCGTGAAGTCGGCCGTGAAGGCGGGC
>JBBRMA010000125.1:0-2615 GCA_038231075.1 Myxococcales bacterium
AGGGCAACCCGCTCGGCCGATTCGCTGCGCATCGCCGCGTCTCTCCTCGTCGCCGTACAGAAAGTACGGCTCCTCGTCGTTCCTTGCGCTGCTTGCGACTCGACCGTTCTCCTCGGTCCTTCAACCCGATCGGTGCTCTAGACGATAGCCTTCAGCCGTTTCCTCAGCCCACTTTGTCGGCGAGGCGCGCGACCAGCGCTTGCGGCAGGACGCGATCGCCCGGCAGCTCGCCCACTGCCTCTTCCAACCGGCGCGCAAAGCCCTTGGCAGCGCGCGCGCGGTCGACCTTCAAGCCAGCGCGCTCGAGCTCCTCGAGCAGCGGCCGCGCCGCCAGCACCGCTCGGGTGGCCGTCGCGACCAGCCGCTTGCGCACGGCCCAAAGCCGCTTGCCCTTCATCTCGCCGAGGGTGGCCCCGGCGAGCCTGCGCGCCTCGGCCGACCGCTGCGCGTCCGCGCTCTTGTTGGCGGAGAGCAGCGCCTGCAGCGGCGGATAGGTGAGCGCGCGCAGGATCAGCTCCTCGAGCTCCGGCAGGACGCTCTCGCGCACGAGCAGGTCAACGGCCGCCTCGACGGGCGAGAGGTGCGACGAGAAAGCCTGCGCGAGCGCGTCGAGCTCCGCGGGCGGCGTGCGCGACGCGGCGGTGGGAAAGCGCTCGCGGAAGTGGATGAGCAGCTCGAGCCAGGCGGTCACCCGGCTCGAGCGCAGGCGGAAGTGCTCGACCGCCCCGCGCGGCTGGCGCAAGAAGCCGTCCGGATCGACCGCGCCGGGCTGGTTCACGAGCAGGTCGGGCGCGGGCAGCAGATTGACGCCCGCGTATTCGGTGCGCAGCGCGAAGGCGATGGCGCTGAAGGTCGCCTCCTGCGCGGCCATCGGCGTCTGCAGCGCCCAGCGAGCCAGCAGCTCGGGCGCGATCCGCAGATCAAACATCTCTTCGTGCAGACGGCGCATCCACTGCTCCTTTTGGCGCTACGCGAGCAACAAGCATCGCGGCGCGCCCCATCCATTGCACTACGAATTGTACACCAGCAGACAAGTTGGCCCACGGACGCCCAGTGTGCGTAGCGGCCTTCGCAGCGAGGCGCGTGCTACCTTTTCCGACATGCTGCTCACGCGCGAAGAGATGTCTTTCGACTTCGGCAGCGCGCGCCTGGAACCGGCGCGCGATCAGGCCCTGCTCGGCTGGATGATGAACCAGTTCCTCTACGGCGAAGTGACCGGCATCCAGTGCGGCCACTGGCTCTACGAGGCGCCCGACCTTGACGCCGCGCGCTTCTTCTCGCGCCAGGCCGTCGAGGAGTTCCAGCACGTGGACAACTTCCTGCGCATCCTCGCCCTGCTCGGCGAGAAGCCCGCCAAGGCCAACGCCATGGTCCGCTTCCTCACCAGCGGAATGATGCCCGCCTCGTTCGACGAGCACGTCTGCCTGGAGATGGCCCAGGGCGAGGGGCTGGTCCTGGCCGCGCTCTACGCCATCATCGACACCATCGATTTCCCCGAGGTCAAGGACATCCTGGTGCGCGCCAGCAAGCAGGAGGAGCGGCACGTCGACTTCGGCGAGCGGCGCACCAAGGCGGCGCTGGCGCGCGACCCGTCGCTGGCGAGGCGGCTCCTCGGCTCGTCGCTGGTCTCGCTCTGGGGCGTGCGCCGCCTGGGCCAGTTCATGCGCACGCGCCTGCCCGCCGAGCACGAGGTGCTGCGCCACCTGCCTGCCTTTCTCGAGAAGACCATCGGCATGAGCGAGCTGCGCCTGCAGCGGATGGGCCTCCTCCAGGGTTCGCTCGCCGAGCTTCCCCGGCGCGCCAAGGCGGCGGCGCTGGCGGCGTCCTACGGGGGGGCGGCCCTGCGCTGGCCCCTCAAGCTTCTCCCTTTCACGGGCCCGCGGCGGCTCACCAGCACCTATCTGACCGACCCGGCGGTGGCGCGGCACCAGGACGACGAAGGCGCGGGCGAGCGTCGGATCCGCTCTCTGTAGTTCCAAGGGAAGCGTCCCACCGCGAAGAGGGCCAAGGCGTCCGACCGCCAGCCGGGCAGCCAGCGCTCCGGCCGCGCGCGCGAGGCGTCGCGTCCTACACCGGCCCCCCCTCGGAGACTAGACGAGACGGGCCCCCCGCGTGCTCTACTGTCGCCATGCAGAAAGGTGACAGGCCGGCCGCTCCCGATGACCATCCCTCTCACGTCTGCACGCGCGAAGAGCACGAGCAGCTCAAGCGGAACGCCCGCGCCTTCCGGCGCGCCACGCGCTACGTCGGCGTGCAGGGCCAGGACAGCTTGACCGAGCTGCGCAACTGCACCCGCTGTGGCAGCACGCTGACAGCGCCCGGCAAGAAGCCCGGCAAGGCGAGGCGCCCAACGAAGGCGACGGCGCTGTCGCGCTAGTAACGGCCGCAGGCAGGCAGAGCCCCCCGGCGCGGCGCGGGCGACCACCCGACTCAGGTGGCTCGCTGCGCTCGCGGCGATCGGATTTGTGTCGGGAGCCCTAGCCCTACCTTCGCAACTTCATCGTATCCCAAGGTGCCCAGGATCGTTTCTGGGCACAGCGAAGAACACATGGCCACGATCGCACATTTCTGATACATGAAGGATGTGCACATCTTCGAGAGAAAAGTTGGCGGCC
>JBBRMA010000126.1:0-2407 GCA_038231075.1 Myxococcales bacterium
GGGCTTTGGTGACCAAGGCTCGAAGCTGTCCTCCGGCTGCAAGTACACCTGCGCTCGGCGTCGTCGGCCGTGCTCGTCGACGACGTACCGGACCACGCGTTCGTAGGCGAAGGGGTAACCTTCGAAGCGATCGAGAAGCTGCAGCGTTTCCGAGTCGATCGCGTAGAGGAGCCCAGCGACCTCCGCGCCAGGCGCGCGTCGCACGCTCGCGACGGCGCCGTTCCATCGATGGCTGAATCCACCGAACGTCAGCGCGTGGCCGCGGAGCGTGGCGCGCGCTTCGCGCTCGGCCGCGGGGCAGCGCTCGCGCATCTGCGCCTCGTCGAGGTTTGAGCCGTACGCGAAGTAGAGCACCGTGGTCATGACCGCCTCTCCAGAGCTGTCGTGGGCTGCGATCGACGCGGGCGTCGTGTGCTCTCCCGCCGCGAGCCCCGCCCGCTCACGCGCAGAGCCGCCGTAGGAGCGCCAGCCCGCGCGCCGCCTCCTGCTCGTTGCCGTCGGCGAGCTCGAGGTAGACGCGCCCGCGCTCGTCCGAGCTCGCGTCCGTCTGCACGACCCAGCTCTCCCCCGCTGGCGTCGCGAGCTCCGCCTCCGCGGCGAGCACGTAGAGCGCCGCGCGGAGCTTGCGATGGTGCGCGCCCTTCGGCATGCGGACCTCGATCTGCGGCTCCGGCGTGCCGTACCGGCTGGCAACCTGGCCCACCGTGATCGTCGCGTTGCCGATCGCCTTCTTCGTCGTGCTGTTCATGTCGACCTGTACATGCGGGTTCTGGTCCTGCCGTTCGGCTCGCGCATGTCCGCGATATCTCCGACGTCGAGGCCTCCGACCCTGACGCGTGCATCAGGGTTTCGTGGGGACCGGTGAATTCTTCGAGGGTTCTGCGTGATGTCGTCATCAGGGGCTCAGCAAAGAGTGCTGGGTGGAAGGTTTCGGCGAGGACCGCCCGCGCGGTAGCGGGCGGCCCCCGCCGCGGGGAGAGGCTCACGCAGCCGCCGTGGCGCCCTCCGTGGGCTCGTCCGCGCGGCCGCCGCCCGTCTGCGGGGTGCGCGCAGGCCGATCGCGGCGCTCGCCCTTCCAGGCCGCGGAGCCGGCGAGGCGCTTGGTGAGGTGGAGGCGCGCGGTCTTGAACTCGTCGCCGATCAGGCCGAGGTGGAGGAGGAAGACCCGAAAATCGTACTTCGCGGTGGCGACGTTGAACTCGCGGCGCTTGCTCGACGCCGCCTTCGACGTGAGCCCCTTCGCGGCGAGCGCGAGGACCAGCTGGACGAAGCCCTTCACCTCGCCCGCGTGGAGCGTGCCGTTGAAATAGCGGAACTCGATCGTCCCGCGGAAGAAGAGGCTATTCAGGTTGAGGCCGTGGTAGCGGCTCGAGTCGAAGCGGTCGGCGCGCACGTTCGCGCGGCCGTACCAGGCCTCACTCACTTGCTGCAGCGTGCGCGGCCGGCGCGCTTCGAGGCGCTGGATGAAGGCCGGCTCGATCGGCCGGCAGTAGCGGCCGAGGCGCTGCTCGCTGATCCCGAGCGCGTGCTCGAGTAGGCGCTCCTGCTTGTGGATCGTCTTCACGAGGTTGGTGACCCCCTTCGCCTCGAAGCGGCTCCCGTCGACGTGGATGTGGATCCCGGTCGAGGAGTCCGACCGCGCGCCCGCAGTCCGGACCGCGCGCACCACCGCCTGGAGGTCGTCGATGTCCTCGTACGCGAGGATCGGCGAGACGATCTCGCCGCTGCGCTCCCCGCCGGAGAGCGAGCCGTCGGGCACCACCCGCCAGGTGCGTGCCTTTGCGTCGGTGACGTGCCAGCTGCGGTAGTCCGAGCCCACCGTGCCGCCGACCGCGCTCTGGATCGCGCGAGCGAGGCGTTCGCGGTCAAGGCCCACGGTCTCGATCTCGATCCCGAAGCGGAGCGTCTTCAACGTCGCGTTGTTCATGTCCGGCTGTACATGCGCGTTCTGGTCCTGCTCGCGACGTCGCGAATAGCCGCAAGAACACGCGACCGTCCGTTCCCGACCCTGATGCGCGTATCAGGGGGTCGTCGCGAATAGCCAGATTCGTCGAGGTTTTTGCCGTGATTCGTGAATCAGGGACCCAGCAAAGAGTGCTGGCCTCGCGGAGGGTCACGGGGTCGCGAACATCGCGGCTGCGCCGTGCGCGCCGAGGTGGGCGAGATAGTGGCCGAGCGCGCGCCGAAAGAACTCCATCCGGCTCTTGAGCCCCTGAGCGCGCCACGTGGCGTCGATCGCGGCGACGCTCGGCGCATCGAGCCGTAGCGGCAAGATCCGCGTCTCCGTTGCTGCCTCTTGATCGGGCGTGCGCGTCTCGCGCGGCCCCACGGGCACGCGCCCCTTCTCGGCTTCGCGGATCTTCCAGATCAAGTAGCGGCGATCGGTGCTGCCCGTCGGACGGCCAAC
>JBBRMA010000127.1:0-2381 GCA_038231075.1 Myxococcales bacterium
AACCCGGACCGAGCCCGACGAAGGAGCGCCAAGCGATGCAAGGAGCGACGACGAAGAAGACCGGTCGTCTCTGAGGAGGAGCGACGCGGCAGCGCGCCGGCGATCGTTCGCCGGGCGACGGGAGGGTTTTTCAGCAGCCTGCTAGAGCACCGATCGGGTTGGTGGACCGAGGGGGTTGCTCGGCAACCCGCGGTTATCCGACGGGAACCAACCCGTTCGGTGCTCTAGCATGTAACCTTCGCACGGGCCGCCGGGTCAGCTCCGTGGACACTCGACCGGCCGCACCGGTCACACCCTTGGCAGAGGGCATCATGCAGAGCGACAAGCACGTCACAGAGCGGCTCGGGGAGTGGCTGGACGGCCGCCTCGACGCCTCCAGCGCGGGCGAGGTGGCGACGCACCTCGCGGGCTGCACCGCCTGCGCCAGCGAGCGCGACCTGCTCCGCGACGGCAAGGCCCTCCTCGGCAAGCTCCCCGACCGTGAGCCGCGCAGCGGGTTTGCCTTCCAAGTGGCGCTGGCCGCGAGCGAGCAGCGCGCCGCCCGGCCGGCCCTCTCCTGGCGCTGGGCGCTCTCGGGCCTGGCCGGCGCCGCGGTGGCCGCCGGGGTGGTGATGGCGGTTCTTCCCAAGCAGGCCGTCGAGGGGGGCAGCCATGAGCTGCTGCTCGCCCAGCGGCTCGAGCTCTACGAGGACCTGTCGGTGATGCAGAATCGGGAGGCGCTCGAGAACCTCGACGTGGTGGAGCAGCTCGACAAGCTCGAGCTGGGGAAGCCATGAGCTTGCGCCTCGCCCGCTTTCTGTCGCTCGCCTCGCTCCTCGGGGCCCTGGCCGCCGCCGCGCCCGCTCGCGCGCAGGCGATGGGCGACAACCTTCCTTCGGCTGAGGAGCGCTTTCGCCAGCTCTCGCCCGAGCAGCGCGAGGACCTGCGCAAGAAGTACCGCGAGCTGATGTCCTTGCCTCCCGAGCAGCGGGCGGAGCTGCGCGGCAAGCTCGACCGGCTGATGTCGATGCCCTCGGCCGACCGCGCCGAGGTGGAGCGCGGCTACCAGCGCTTCCAGGAGCTCTCGCCCGGGCAGCGCCAGGCCGTGCTTGACGAGTGGAACAAGTTCCGCCAGCTCCCGCCCGAGAAGCGCGCGCGGCTGCGCGAGGCGTTGAAGAAGGTCCTGGCCAAACCCGAGCCCGAGCGCGGCCAGGTGCTCGAGAACATGCGCAGGTGGAAGTCGATGAGCCACGACGAGCGCGAGCACGCTCGGCAGCTCCTGAAGAACAGGCAGGGCGAGCCCAAGGAAGAGAAGAGGGAAGAGAAGCACCCGAAGGAGAAGCTGCACGAGCACCACCTGCCCGTGCACCGCTGAGAGTCCCCACGCGATGACGCGCCTTCAACTCAGCTTGTCGTTGGTCTCGCTCGCGAGCGCGCTCGCGCTGGGCGGCGCCGCGCGCGCGGGCAGCTCGACGCCCGATCAGCCGCCGGCGCGGGACCGCGCGGGGCGGGCAACTCAAGGGGCCAAAGCCAGCGCGGAGCCGCTCTCACCCGAGGACGCCGCGCTGGTGCGCGAGCTGGCGTTGCTCGAGCGGGTAGAGTTGCTGCGGAACCTAGAGTTGTTCGAGCCGTCCAAGCAGCCACGCCAGACGGGGAAGAAGGGCGAGCCGTAGGTCAGGGCGTGAGGACCCGGGGGTATCTACAAGAGTCGCCGGAGCCGCTCCATCAGGCTCGGGTTGGACGGCTGGGCGCTGCCGCGGTGCTCTTGACCCACGCCGATGTTCCCGGGCTTGCCCAGGCGTACAAACTCGGCGATCAACTCAGCCGACCTATCCTCTTTGGTAAACACCGGGATTGAGTACGAGTCGTGATCGGGCGCGGGCCCCCCGCGACGCGTCCGGGATTCTGGGATCACCAGAGCTCGCGCTCTTCCCTGTTGCATCAGCGCGACTTCATCGAAGGGTTCCTCGACCAGCTCTGGCCGGCCCAGCTGGTCCAGGAGCGCGCCGGGGTCTGCAGCGGCAAGGTACTTGCCCCCGAGCTTTCCAAGCCCCGCGTCGGCCTGCGCAACAACCCACGCTGCCCGGACGATCAGCCCGTAGGCGGTCGCGTTGAAGCTCGCGTCTGCGTGCCCGGGCCGGTGGCTCTCCAACACGAACGCTACCCTGCAGATCAACTCTAGATCCCGGGCGCGACGAGGGAGCCGATCGGGAGGAAGGTAGCCGACCACCACCTCCACGCCCCCTGAGCCATCCATCGCAGCTAGAGCACCGAACGGGTTGAATCCCGTCGGAGAACCGCGGGTTGCCGGGCAACCCGCTCGGCCGATTCGCTGCGCATCGCCGCGTCTCTCCTCGTTGCCGTACAGAAAGTACGGCGCCTCGTCGTTCCTTGCGCTGCTT
>JBBRMA010000128.1:0-2206 GCA_038231075.1 Myxococcales bacterium
GAGATGTCGTCGAGGATGAGCAGGTCGTAGCGGTCGAGCTTGGTGAGCGCTTGCGGCAGTTGCAGGCTCTGGCGCGCGGCCTGCAGGCGCTGCACCAACTCGCTCGTGCGCATGTAGAGCACCCGGTAGCCGGCGTCGATCAGCGCGTGGCCGATACCGCAACCAATGTGGCTCTTGCCGACGCCGGGCGGACCGAAGATCAGGACCGAGGCGCCCTTGTCGAGCCAGGCGTCGCCGCTGGCGAGCGCCATCACGTGGGCCTTGGACAGCATCGGGACCTCGGCGAACTCGAAGCTGGCGAGCGTCTTGGTCGGATCGAGCTGCGACTCGGCGCGGTGGCGCTCGATGCGCCGCTTGGCGCGTTCGGCCACTTCGTGCTCCAGCAGGGCTCCCAGGAAGCGCGCGGCCGGCCAGCTCTCCTTGTCCGAGCGCTCGGCGAACTCGGGCCACAACCGCCCGATCGTCGGCAAGCGCAGCTCGCCCAGCATCAGAGCGTTGCGACCGGGATCGATGGCACACGCGGCACTCATGCCGTCACCTCGAGCTCGTCGGTCTGCTCGCTTGGCAGCAAGGCGTCATAGACCCTCGCCATCGGCATCTCGACCGTGATCAGCGGCAGCTCTACCTTGCGCGGGGCGAACTCCTCGCGCAGCTTCTTCAGGTCGGGCAACTCGCCCGCAGCCAGCAGCGCTTGCAGTCGCTCGGCGAGCACGCCTTCGACGCCGTCGCGGGCAGCCATCTCGAGGAGTGCCACCATCGTCTGGCAGGCTTGGCGCTGACTGAGCCTGCACTCGAGCTGCTCCCACATCCGGCGGTAGGCCTCGCGTGGGAACAGCGCGTCGCGGAAGACGAGCCCCTTGAACGCCTGGGGCTTGCGCTTCAAGGCGTCGACGAAGTGTCGGTAGTCGATCACCCGGCCTCGGCCACCGATCGGCGATCGCCTGCCGCGCGCCAGCCTCAGCACGATCGCTCCCGAGAGGAAGCATTCCAGCCGGTCGCCATAGAGGCGCACCTTCAGCCGGTGGCCGATCAGGCGCGACGGCGCGCTGTAGAGCACGCCCCGTACGGTGAAGGTGCCGCAACGCGTGACGCGGGCCTCTTCCTCGACGAAGTCGGTGGTGCGCCGCTCGGGCAGCTCGTGCAGCTGCTCGCGCTCGATCCGGAACGCCGCCGCGTTGCGGCGGTTGCGCCGCATCACGGCTTCGCGCACGAAGCCTTCGTAGGCCACCCGATCCTCGAAGTCGCGGTGCCCGCGCAGCAGCAGCGCTTGCTCGAGAGCCTCCTTCAGATACCGATGCGAGGCCTCGACGCTGCCGTTCTCGTGGCTCAGGCCCCGGTTGTTGCGTGTGCCGGCCATGCCGTAGTGATCGAGCAGCCCCGTGTAGCGAGCGGTGAAGTCCTCTTCTTCGGCCAGATTCTTGAACGCCGCCGACAGGCTGTCGCTGCGATGCTCCTGCGGAGATCCGCCGGCCTGCCACAAGGCGTTTTGCAGTCCCTTGGACAAGGCCTCGAAGCTCTCTCCGCCCTCGACCACTTCGGCATGCTCCCAGCGCGAGAAGGCGAGCACGAAGTGGTACAGGATGTGCGGGAACGCCACGTCGGCAATCGTGATGCGCAACTCGCCCATGGCGGTGAAGTCCGACAGGCCTCGCTGGCCCGGCGCATGGTCTTGCGGGAAGAACACTTCCTTGGGTGGGCCTTCGAGAGCACGCCAGTGGCGGATGTGGCGCTGCAGCGTGCGCAGCATGCCGTCAGAGAAGCGCTCCGGGTGATCGTCCTGGAGCTTGCGCAGCAGCGTGACGGCCATCAGCTTGGGCGCGCCCTTCAGCAGCGGCACCACCTCGGCGCCCCAGACGTCGGCGAACGGATCGGCGCGCGAGCGCCAATAGCGCCGCGGGCTCTGTGAGGGCAACGCGACCGAGCTCTCGATACGGCGTGCGCTGCGCTCGCTGACGCCGGCCTTGGCCGCGGCCAGCTCCTGTGACTTGTTCTTGCGGATCTTCATGTAGAGGCGTACCTGCTGATCGGTGATTCGGGTGCCTGGCACTGGGCCGACCTCTTCTTGAGACCTGAGCCCGCCATCGTGAACCCCACCAACCCGGCGCCGCCGGTAGCTCGTCGTCTACGGCGGCTACGCCGCCTTCGACTCCTCACCACCGGCCATCATGGTTGTCGTTCCACCGGACAAGATGAGTGTCGCCGCGCA
>JBBRMA010000129.1:0-1911 GCA_038231075.1 Myxococcales bacterium
CGGGCTCAGGTCTCAAGAAGAGGTCGGCCCAGTGCCAGGCACCCGAATCACCGATCAGCAGGTACGCCTCTACATGAAGATCCGCAAGAGCAAGTCACAAGAGTTGGCCGCGGCCAAGGCCGGCATCAGCGAGCGCAGCGCACGCGGCATCGAGACCAGGGCCACGCTGCCCTCGCAGAACCCGCGCCGTTATTGGCGCTCGCGTGCCGACCCGTTCGCCCAGGTCTGGGATGCGGAGGTCGTGCCGCTGCTGCGTGGCGCGCCCAAGCTGATGGCCGTCACGCTGCTGCGTAAGCTCCAGGACGAGCACCCCGATCGCTTCCCCGACGGCGTGCTTCGAACGCTGCAACGCCATGTCCGCCTGTGGCGAGCCCTGGAGGGACCGCCCAAGGAAGTGTTCTTCCCGCAGGACCACGCCCCCGGCCATCGCGGCCTGTCGGACTTCACTGCCATGGGCGAGCTGCGCGTCACGATCGCCGGCGCGCCGTTCGCGCACATCCTCTACCACTTCGTGCTCGCCTTCTCGCGCTGGGAGCATGCCGAGGTGGTCGAAGGCGGCGAGAGCTTCGAGGCGCTCTCCAAGGGGCTGCAGAACGCCCTGTGGCAGGCGGGTGGCGGCCCGCGGGAGCACAGGAGTGACAGCCTGTCGGCGGCGTTCAAGAACCTGGCCGAAGAAGAGGACTTCACGGTGCGCTACACGGCGCTGCTGGATCACTACGGCATGGCGGCCACGCGCAACAACCGCGGTCTCAGCCACGAGAACGGCAGCGTCGAGGCCTCGCACCGATACCTGAAGGAGGCCATCGAGCAGGCTCTCCTCCTGCGCGGGCACCGCGACTTCGACGACCGTGCGGCCTACGAGGCGTTCGTGCGCGAAGCCGTGATGCGTCGTAACCGTCGCAACGCTGCGGCATTCCGGATCGAGCGCGAGCAGCTGCAGGATCTGCCTGAGCGACGCACGAGCGACTTCGTCGAAGAAGAAGCCCGCGTCACGCGCTGCGGCACCTTCACCGTGCGAGGGATCCTCTACAGCGCGCCCTCGCGCCTGATCGGCCACCGCCTGAAGGTGCGGCTCTACAGCGACCGGCTGGACTGCTATCTCTCTGGCGCCCTCGTGCTCGCCTTGGCACGCGGCACGCGCTCTGCCATCAACGGGCGCGGCCGGATGATCGACTACCGACACTTCATCGACGCCTTGAAGCGCAAGCCCCAGGCGTTCAAGGGGCTGGTGTTCCGAGACGAGCTCTTCCCGCGCGAGGCCTACCGCCGGATGTGGGAGCAGCTCGAGCTCAAGCTGACGCAGCGCCAGGCCTGCCAGACGATCGTCGCTCTGCTCGAGATGGCCGCCCGCGACGGCGTCGAAGGCGTCTTGGCCGAGCGGCTCGAAGCCCTCCTGGGCGTGGGCGAGCTGCCCGACGTGAAGCGGCTGCGCGAGGAGTTCGCCCCGCGCAAGGCCGAGCTGCCGCAGGTCACGGTCGAGATCCCGGCAGCGAGCTCCTATGACGCGCTGCTGCCGAGCGCGCAAGAAGAGGTGGCCGCATGAACGCCTCCTCCTTCGAGCCGGGGCGCAACGCGCTCATGCTGAGCGAGCTGCGCCTGCCCACGATCGGGCGCCTGTGGTCCGAGTTCGCCGAACGCTCCGACAAGGAGGGCTGGCCCGCCAGTCGCTTCCTCGGTGGCCTGCTGGAGCACGAGGTGGCCGAACGGGCCAAGCGGCGCATCGAGCGCCACCGGGCCGAGTCGCAGCTCGATCCGACCAAGACGCTCGCGAGCTTCGAGTTCGCCGAGGTGCCGATGCTGTCCAAGGCGCACGTGATGGCGTTGGCCAGCGGCGACGCCTGGCTCGACAAGGGCGCCACGGTCCTGATCTTCGGTCCGCCCGGCGTCGGCAAGAGTCACGTTGGTTGCGGC
>JBBRMA010000130.1:0-1864 GCA_038231075.1 Myxococcales bacterium
CGCCCCGACGCGCTCGGCGAACTTGGGCCGGAGTACAAGGTGTTCAAGCAGGTCGGCAGCCGATTCCTGGCGAGCTTCGCGTTCGAGGGCCGCGCATCGAAGGCGCCGCTTCGGGCGGCATGCGAGGCGCTCGTCACGCTCGGCCGCGACTGGCGAAAGCCGCTGCCGGCGAACCTGCCGGTCGGCCATATCGAGCGACGTTGGCGTCCGCACGTCGTCGTCCGCGACGGCATCGATCGCACCTACTGGGAACTGGCCACCTACTTCGCCCTCTCCGACGCCCTCGCGTCAGGCGACATCTGGGTTCCGACCTCCCGCCTCCACCGCTCGCTCGACGTTCTGCTCACCCCCGGCGCGGGCGGGCAGGCTATCGCGCCGGCGCGGCTGCCTGCGGCGCAAGAGATGACGGCCGACGCTTGGATTAGCATGGCCTCGGCCCAGCTCGACGCGGCGCTGTTGGGCTTGTCTCGCGGACTGTCCACCGCGGACGCGCGCTTATTTGCAGGCGATAAGCTCCGCTTCCCCAAGGAGCCATCTGCGGACCTGACGAGCGATGGAGCCAAGCAACTTGCGCTGCGCTCGTATGGCTTCGTGCCGCCGACCCGGATCACCGATGTGCTCTCCCAGATCAACCGTTGGACCGGCTTCGTCGGCCATTTCGGGCATGTCTCATCGGGGCTGCCGCCCGACGACGAGCGCGCGTTTCTGGCGGCGCTCATCGCCGAGGCCACCAACCTCGGCCTCTCGCGGATGGCCGAAGTGTGTGGGGCCGGCTCGCGCCGCGCGCTGCTGCGCATGCAGACCTGGCACATGCGTGAAGAAACCTTCCGGGCGGCGCTCGGCTGCCTCACCGACGCCATTCACGCTGAGCCACTATCGGCCTGGTTCGGCGATGGTTTCCGAGCCTCCGCCGATGGGCAAGCCTTCAACCTCGGCGGCCCGGGCGCGGCCGGCGGCCTGGTCAATGCGCACTACGGGCGCGACCCTATCGTCAAGATCTACACCACCCTCACCGATCGATATGCGCCGCTGCACCAGACGGTGATCGCCGGCACCGCCGGCGAGGCGGTCCACGCCCTCGACGGCATCCTTGGCCACGATAGCGGGGTCGATGTGTCGGCTCTGCACGTCGATGGCGGCGGCGTCTCCGACATCGTGTTCGCGGTCATGCACCTGCTTGGCCTCGACTTCGAGCCCCGCATCCCGCGCCTGTCCGACCGCCGACTCTACGCCTTCCTGCCGCGCCCACGGTATGGGCGCCTGGCGCCGCTGTTCGGCCAGCGGCTCGACGGGGACCTGATCCGCGCCCACTGGGACGATATCGGTCGGGTGATCTCGGCCATGCGCGCCCGGACGGTCACCCCGTCGCTGATCCTCAAGAAGCTCTCGGCCTACAAACAGCAGAACGGCCTCGCCGCAGCGCTGCGCGAGGTCGGGCGCGTCCAGCGGACGCTCTTCACCGTGCGCTGGTTCGACGATCCGGCGCTGCGGCGGCTCGTCACCGCCGAGCTCAACAAAGGTGAGGCGAGAAACAGCCTGGCCCGCGCTGTTGCCTTCCATCGTCTCGGGCGCTTCCGCGACCGCGGTCACGAGAACCAGCAGACAAGAGCTGCAGGGCTCAATCTCGTGACGGCCGCCATCATTCTGTTCAACTGCCGCTATCTCGGCCGCGCGCTCGGCGAAATGAGATCCCGAGGCATGCCGATCGACGAGGCGCTTATCCCGCAGCTCTCGCCGCTCGGCTGGGACCACATCAATCTGACCGGCGACTACATCTGGTCAGACACCCTCGTGCTCGACGCCGATGGGTGCATGCCGCTGAGACTTCCGGCCGGCTAACCCTCATGGGTCGCTACCGTATATC
>JBBRMA010000131.1:0-1807 GCA_038231075.1 Myxococcales bacterium
AGTGCGTTGCCGCTCGCCGAGTCGCGTGTCGAGCTGGCGCGGCGCCTGGACGGGCCCAAGAGCCTCGAGTACGGCGATGCATTGTTCCAGTTGGCCGACATCCAGAGCCAGCTCGATCTCCAGGCAAGCCATGCGCTGTTCTTGCAGGCACGCGACGTGCTGGTGCGCTACCCGCGCGAGCGCGCTGGCGAGCTTCTCCGCATCGAGGGCTCGATCGCTTACGTGCTCGGAAGCCTGGGACGCTTCAAGGAAAGCGCGCAGGTGCTTCGCAGTGCGCTGCCCGGCATGGAGGCGCATTTCGGACCGCGCAGCTGGGAGGCGGTGCACAACAAGGGGCTGCTGCTCTACGCCGACACTCAGATCGGCGATCTGGAGGACGCCGCGCGGCTGATCAACGAGATCGAGCCGCTCCTCGACGGCACCGGTGCGGACCATCTACTGGACACCGCCGTGGTGCGCGGCAACTTAGCCATGGCGGCGTTGCAGCTGCAGCGTCCCGAATTGAGCGAACGGCAGGCACGACGCGCGCTGGCCGACTTCGATCGGGTTCTCGGTCCCGACTCTCGGCAAACGCTCAACATTCGGCGTTTCCTGGCATCCGCTCTCGAAGCGCGCGGCCAATACGAGCAGTCGGCGCAGGCCTACCTCAAGGTGATGGCGGACACCACCCGCGCGCTCGGCCCCGATCATCCGTCCACGCGCTTGTGCGAGAGCACCAGCGTCGAAGCGTTGATCATGACCGGGCGCGTCGAGCTCGCCGAGGCCGTGTCGCGACACGCGCTGAGCGCCCGGCCCGGCCCGGACCTGTCGCCCGACCGGCGCAGAGCCTTCGAGAATCGGTTCGCGCTCGCGCTCATCTTCGCGGGCAAGCCCGGCGAAGCGGCCACGCTGCTCGCCGCGACGGCCGATCGGTCCCGCCGAGCGCACCTTGACCACGACGACGATCACTCCCGCAACTTGCTGTTCCTCGCCGGCGCGCTGCAGCGCCAAGGGCAGGCTGGCGAAGCGGCGCGCTTCGCCGCCGAGGCGGCGGCCGTTCTTGCTGCCGCGCCCGGCCGCCACGATCTTCTCCTCGCCGACGCGGAGATGACCGAAGCGCTCGCCTCGTCGTCTTCGCCCGAGCACGCGCAAGCGCTGCTGCAGAAGGCGAAAGCTCACCTGGAGAGCGGCACCGACGAGCAACACCCCGCTCGCCTCGTCTGGCAAGTCGTCAAGGCGCAGGCGAGCGCAGCGCCGTCGAGTGCGGACCTGACCGCCGCCGCCGAGGCACGCGCCCGGCTCAAGGCGTCGTTCGGCGCGGTCCTCCCCTCGTCCATTCCCGTGGTGTTCTAAACGCGGGCCGCGGACGGCGGCGACCTGCGGTGTCCGCTTCGAGCCGGCCTTTTCGTTCACCAAAGCAGGTGTGATGCGAAAAGGAGAACGCCGTGCGACTGTTCACCCTTGCGATCGTTGTGGCAGCCTGCTCGCTGATTGGCTGTCGATCCCATGCACCCGAAGCGACGTCGGGGGGCCCGCCCCCGACGTCGGGAATCATGTTCGACCCCGCGGGGCCCCAAGCGCCCGCGACGCCGTTCGATGAGACTCCGATCACGCCGATGGAAACGATCGGTGCCTCGCGTACTGACTGATGGCTCTTAGCCACGAGCGAGGATGTCACGCGCTGACGTCCGATCGTTCGAGTGCGCTGCAACTCAATTATCGACCATGGCCTGTCGCCAGCGAACCCCGTCTAGTGCTTGGGCCCGTTGACGCTTGACCCGGCGAAGGTACGCAAAGCAGAAGCTCGCCGATGACCGGTTCTGGCCGA
>JBBRMA010000132.1:0-1660 GCA_038231075.1 Myxococcales bacterium
CCGGCATCACCATCTATCTTTTTCCGTCGAAGAGCGGCACGCACGCGCTGCTGGTGCCGAAGGGCT
Organism: Myxococcales bacterium; assembly: GCA_038231075.1. Taxonomy (GTDB): domain Bacteria; phylum Myxococcota; class Myxococcia; order Myxococcales; family 40CM-4-68-19; genus JBBRMA01. Next base: position 67 of record JBBRMA010000132.1, read on the forward strand.
CGGGCCTGGCGTTGGCGGGCTCCGCCGACCTGGTCGGCAAGATCTTCGGCGACGCCAAGGTGCCCGCCGCCGCCCGGAGGGAGCGGCAACTGCGCGGACCGGAGGCACCGAATGAATCGCCGGCGGTCTGCGGGATCTTGGTGCGGCGCTACCGCTGCAAGGTCTGCAAGGCCCCCTGCACGGTGGGACCGAGGGAGCTGCTGACGCAGCGGCTGTACACGGCGTCGGCGGTCGGGTGGGCGCTGGCGCTCTTCGGCGTGATGGGGCTGGCGGCAGCGGTGGTGCGCAAGCGGGTAAGCCCGTGGGCGATCTGGGGCGCGAGCGCGCGGCGCTGGCCGACGCTGTTGCGCTGGGTGAAAGCGATTCGCACGAGGCGGCTGTGGCGCTGCGTACGGCCGGCGCCGTCGTGGTGGACTGCGCGGCAGCTCGCCGAGCGGGCGGCGACGACCATCGCGGCACTAACGCTGCCGTCGCTGGAGCCGCCGCCGATCGAGGTGCAGGCATTCCACGGCGCCGCGCGCGCCAATTGATGGCGGACCATTTGAGTAGACGAGGATAACGGCACCCACCCGACAAGGTCCCTCCTCGGCGGCGAGGCCGCCCGGCACGGTGCCGCTCCGCCTGGGCCCCATCTCGGGGCGGGCAGAGAGGGACACCGATGGAGAGGCTTTCCCCGAAGTCGTACGCGGAGGAGGTGGCGGTCTTCCGCCACGGCGTGGTCGGCGCGCTGACGCAGGCGCAGATGGACCGCGGCCAGCTCCGCTCGGCGCTGCTCTTGCTGAGTCAGCAGCGGCTGCGTCCGCCGCGCGCGAAGGCGACGCGCTGCTATAGCCTGCCGACTTTGGAGCGCTGGTATTACGCCTATCGAAAGCGCGGCCTGGCCGGGCTTTCGCCGCGCGGGCGCAAGGACAAGGGCCGCGCTCGCGGCCTGCCGGCAGAGCAACGGAAGCTGATTGTCGATATCCGCCGCGAGCACCCGTCCGCTTCGGTGCCGCTGATCTTGCGCACGCTGGTGGCCGACGGCCGCGTCGAGGAGAAATCGATTTCGGCGACGACGATACGACGGCTGTTTGCCGAGCTTGGACTCGATCGGATCGGGCTGCGCGACGGGAGCGGCGCGCACACGCGGCTGCGCTGGGAGGCCGAGCGGCCCGGCGTCTTGTGGCATGGCGATGTCTGCCACGGTCCGTCGCTGACTATCGACGGCAAGGTATCGCCGCTCCGTATCCACGGAATGCTCGACGACGCCTCTCGCTATATCGTCGCGCTCGAGGCTCACCACGCCGAGCGCGAGGTAGATATGCTCGGGCTTCTGGTGCGCGCGCTGCGTCGTCACGGGCCGCCGCAATCACTCTATCTGGACAATGGGTCTACTTATCGTGGCGAGACTCTCGCCGTGGCCTGCGCGCGGCTCAACGTGAACTTGCTCCACGCGCGGCCTTACGATGCGCCAGCGCGCGGAAAGATGGAGCGCTTCTGGCGCACGCTGCGCGAGGGATGCCTCGACCACCTCGGCTCGGTCTCCTCGCTGCACGATATCAACGTCCGTCTCTGGGCATATCTGGACGCGCACTATCATATCGCTCCGCACTCC
>JBBRMA010000133.1:0-1658 GCA_038231075.1 Myxococcales bacterium
TTGCACCGCCGTGGCCTCCGAGCTACGATGAGCGGTGGGCGCCGCCGAGTTGCCAAAGACCTGCGGCGAGCACGCCAAAAATCCGAAGACCACCAAAGTAGCACGATTAGAAGCAAGCCATGTTTTCGCTTCGCTCAAACGCTTGCCTCGCTGCGCTCGGTAGCTCGCTGCGCTCGCCCGGGCGTCGCTTCGCTGGCCCAAGACTCCGCATTCGCTGTGCCCGAGCGGAGCGTCGGCCGGCGGCCTCCGAAGCCTGGTCCCTTCGGTCCTTGCGTCCGCTGACCGCGGCGTTGACTAGTGCTGCCTGTGATGCCTGAAGACCCACCGGTACCTGCCTCACCGCGCCCCAAGCGCCGCGGCGGCCGTCCTCGAGGCGCGGCCGCCGACGTCCGCACCGCGACCATTGGCGTGCGCGTTTCTGCTGCCGAATATGTCGCCCTGCGCGCCAAGGCCGAGGCCATGGCCATGACCCCCGCGCAATGGTTGCGCGAGGCCGCTCTAACTCGGCGCCTTCCCGCCCCTCCGGTATCGGCCATCAACCGCGAGCAATATGCCGAGCTCGCCCGCCTGGCCGCGAATCTGAACCAATTGACCCGCCTGACCAACGAAGGCGACCGCGTCACGGTCGCGACCGCCTTACTCGCCAAGATCAAGACCGAACTCAGCCGCCTGCGCCTGGAATTAATCGGCGCGGCAGAAACTGGTGCCTCAGAAAGCGATACCCCATGATCGCCAAGGCCGTCAAAGGCCGGGGCTTCCGGGGCGCGCTCGCCTATGACTTAAGCAAAGACGAGGGCCGAATCCTTGACACCAACATGGCCGGCGAGTCCGTGCGCGAGTTGTCGGCCGAATTCGGCGCCATCCGCAAACTCCGTCCCAATCTCGAGCGCGCCGTCCTGCACGTCTCGCTATCCGCGGCTCCCGTAGAAAACCTCAGCGATGCCCAATGGCAGGCCATTGGCCGCCAATATCTGCAGGGCATGGGTTTTACGGACAACCAATACCTCATCACCCGCCATACCGACACCGAGCACGAGCACATCCACATTCTGGCCAACCGCATCACGCATGCCGGCCAGGTCGTCAGCGACTCCCAGGACTACCAGAGGCAAGAAGTCCTCATGCGCGCCATCGAACGCGAGTTCGGCCTGCAGCAGCTCGCGCCGAGCCGGGAGTCGGAGCGGCGCGCGCCCACCCGCGGCGAGATCGAAAAGCAGATCCGCACGCAAGACGTCTCCACCCGCGTGCAGCTGCAGCAGCTCGCCGATGCTGCGGTGGCCCGGTCCAGCAGCTACACCGAGTACCGCGAGCACCTCGAGGCTGCCGGCGTCGAGCTCGTGCCCATCCTGCAAAAGGATGGCGCCAGGCTCTCTGGCCTGATCTACCGCCTCGACAACGTGACCATGAAAGGCAGCGACCTCGGCAAGGGCTACAGCCCGGCCGGGCTCGCCAAACGAGGAGTGAGCTATGAGCAAGGCCGAGACGCTGCGGCAGTCCGCGATCGAGAAGAACAGGAACAACCTGGATCAGCTGGCCGAGCAGGTCCAGACGATCCGCGACGCCAAGGCGCAGAGCGTCGAGGAGCTGAGCGCGATGCTCGAGCCGCTGGCCCAGGCGTTGGCCTCGCTCAGCAGCGAGGCGGCCGGGACACTCAGCAA
>JBBRMA010000134.1:0-1651 GCA_038231075.1 Myxococcales bacterium
CTAGCCCGGATCGTTCAGTAAGAGGTTTGGCTGCGCGTTCGCGTGGGCTGGTGATGTCCGCCTGAGCAGGGAGGATTGGGGGTGTCGAGGCCGCGTCTCCCTGCCCAGGAGGATCACCATGCAGGTGAAACCGAACAGTGCGATCGAGAGCCTGCAAATCGTGGTGGACGCCGACTGTTTGACCTCGCGGGCGGGGACGGCGTTGCTGGTTGGTCTGGCCGACCGTGTTGGTCTGACGGGGGCGCTGTCGGAGGCGATGGGCGGGCTGCGCCAGCGGCGCTCGCGTCACGATCCGGGGCGGACGTTGCGCGATCTGGCGGTGATGCTCGCCGACGGCGGCGACTGTCTGGCTGATCTGAGCGCGCTGCGCGACCAGCCGTCCCTGTTCGGCGACGTGCCCTCCGACGCGACGGCTTGGCGGGCGTTGGCCGCGTTGGACGGCGAGCGTCTGGCGGCGGTGCGAGACGCGCGGGCGCAGGCAAGGGCGCGTGTCTGGGAGTTGGCGGGGGCGCCCCGCCGGGTTATCCTCGACCTCGACGCGACGCTTCTGACTGCCCACTCAGAGAAGGAGCAGGCGGCGGGCACCTACAAGCACGGCTTCGGTTTCCATCCGCTGCTTTGCTACGAGGCGCAGACGCGGGAGGCGCTGGCCGGCGTCCTGCGGCCCGGCAACGCGGGCGCGAACACGGCTTGCGACCACGTCGAGGTGCTCGAGCTCGCGCTGGCGCAACTGCCAGCGCAGATCCGCAGCCCGGGGCTGCTCGTCCGCGCCGACTCCGGCGGGGCGACGCACGCCTTCCTCGACCAGATCGCCTCGCTCGGCCTGCGTTTCTCGGTCGGCTTCGACCTGACCGAGCCTGGGCGGGAGGCGATCCTTGTCCTGCCGGAGCGGGCCTGGCGGCCGGCGCTGACCCAGGCGGGCGAGCCGCGCGACGGCGCGGCAGTGGCCGAGCTCGCGCTCGACCTTGCGCGCTGGCCGGCCGGGACACGCGCCGTCTGCCGCAGGGAGCGGCCGCACCCCGGTGCGCAGCTCTCCTTCACAGACGATCACGGCTACCGCTTCCAGGTCTTCATCACCAACCAGCAGGGCAAACGGATCGCCCGGCTCGAGCAGCTGCACCGCCAGCACGCCGTCGTCGAGGACCGGATCCGCTGCGGCAAGGACACCGGCCTGCGCAACCTGCCCTTCCGCGGCTTCCAACCAAACGCCGCCTGGCTCGAGCTCGCCCTCACCGCGCAGGACCTGCTCGCCTGGACACAGCGGCTGCTGCTCGAGGGCGAGCTCGCCCGCTGCGAGCCGAAGCGGCTGCGCTACCGGCCCCTCCACGTCGCCGGCCGGCTCACCCAACATGCCCGCCGGCTACGCCTGCACCTGCCGCGCGGCTGGGCCTGGGGCGAGACGCTCCTCCAGGCCTTCCAGCGCCTGCGCGCGCTCCCGCAGGCGCCGTAGGTTGCGCGAGTCAGTTCGGGAACGTCATCACCAAGACCGGCCGGCCTTGGCCTGCTCGCAAACGTCGCCCGCGCTGGCCCTGCCCCGTACCGAGCCGACGGAGAACGTCGAGCGCCCGCTCAGAAGAACACGCCGCACGCCCAACTCGGCCGACAACGCCACCCGCAGGCCCCCACCCGACTGATGAACGATCCGGGCTAG
>JBBRMA010000135.1:0-1641 GCA_038231075.1 Myxococcales bacterium
GTTGCCGCTGTAGACGCTCATCGAGCAGCTCAATCTCTGCCCACACCGGCCCGGTCTCGGGATACTGGAAGCGTTCTAGGGGGGACGGAGCCATGCCTGCTTGGTAGCAGCCAGACACCCAGGGCTCGCCCGCCGCCAGGACCACACCGGATCGGGTGCCCGCGCCGCCCGCACCGAGATTATCCCTGCAAATAGTACTTTTCTAGTACGCGTTCAGTCGCTTTCGACGCTCAGATGAGCGTGGGCGCGGGGTCGCCGCGTGGCTTGGTGGCGAGGAGTTCGGTGAGGTAGGCGAAGAGCGATCGTTTTTGGAGGCGGCACGTGATCGAGGCGGAGAGGAGCCGTTCGATGGTGTGTTCGCCTTGGTTGGATTGGCTGCCGAGTGAGAGCTTGCGGTAGATGACCGCGCCGCGGAGGCCGCGCTCGGCATGGTTATTGGTCGGCTCGACGCCGTCGATCTCTGTGAATGTCCAGAGCGCGGGCCAGAGCTTGAGCAGGTTGCCGGCGATCGTCTTGGTGTAGCGGTTGCGCGCGTGCTTGATCGCGTTGGTTTCGAGCAGTGTGTGCAGTTCTCGCTTGAGTGGCGCGACGCGGCGTTTGAGCGCTCGCCGGTCGCCGTCGCGCTTGAAGGCGTTCCAGGCATCGAAGACTCGTTCGGCGATGCGGAGGCCGGTCTCGCCGAGCTCCTTGCGGGCGGCCATCCCCTCGGCGTGCGCGGTGAAGTCGCGGACGAGGTGGCTCCAGCAGACCTGGCGCCTGTCGGGGGCGAGCTTGTTGTAGGCCCACCACCGGTCCGAGCAGGCGATCCCGGCGAACTGCTCGCCGATTAGCGCGTCGAGCTCGCGCTCGTGCCGATCCGGGGCGATCCGTAGCAGCGCCGCCTTCTGGGTGAACGCTCCCCAGAGAGTTCGTTTGCCGCCGCGGAGTCGCCACCCTGTCTCGTCGAGATTGACCGCTGGCGCGGCCCGGATGTGATCGAGCAGACCCTGGTAGGGCGACTCGAGCGCCTCGCCGGTGCGCTGCACGATCGCATCGACGGTGCCGATTGACAAGCTCACGCCGAACAACTCTCCGGCCAGCTCGACCAGGTCGCGTCTGGAGACGCGGTTGCGCACCGAGAGCGTCGCGACCGCCGCCTCCAGCCGCGGCCCGAACGCGCCGGCCGGGACGCCGCCGGGGAGATCGGCGCGGACCGTCTTGCCGCAGCAGGGGCAGCTCACCCGATGGAGGCGATGCTCGGTCACCACCACGCTGATCGGCGGCAACTCGCTGACCTGGTGGCGCGCAGGCTCCCCAGCCGCCACCCGATCCCGCTCGCTGAACACATGACCGCATCCGCACCGTTCAGGCCAATGCTCGACCAACTCATCGACGCGCTCCAGCGGCTGGAACCGGCGGCCGTGACCGGGATGACCCTCCTGACCCCCCGAGTCCCGCCCCGACGAGCGCCGCTTCCGCCCCGGCGCACCCGGCGGATCCTGACTCGGCGGCAGCGACGAGTTCCGCGACGTCCGGTTCACCCGCCGCTCAAGATCCTCCAACCGAGCCGTCAGCCTCTCGATCTGGGCCTCCTGAGCAGCGATCCGCTCCGACAACGCCACGAGCACCGCGACGACCGCCTCACGCCCCTGCTCGAAGACA
>JBBRMA010000136.1:0-1510 GCA_038231075.1 Myxococcales bacterium
GTACGCGCCGCCGTCGACGACCTTGTCTCCGAGCGGCGCGCGCTCCATCTCACCGTCGCAGTTGCCGCACTGCAGCACCTCGCGCTGGTCGAGCCGGACGATCACCTCGGCGGGGATGAGGTCGATGACATCGGTGGTCTCGTGAAACACGCAGCGCCGCTCGGCGCCGCAGCTCGGGCACGCGCGCTCCTCGGCCGGCACCAGGATCGGATTCTCGACGCGCCGCAGCCCCGGCGGTGGCGACCGGCGCACCGCCGGCTGCTTGGGTGGCTTGGTCTTCTCCGGCCGGCCGCCGTGCTCCTCGGCCGCCTCTTCGAGCTTGCGATTCGCCTCCGCTCGATCTGGGTTCGCTTCGTTCCGGGCCTGCTCGAGAAAGAGATCAAGCTGCCCCGCCGTCAGGTGCTCGCCCCGGTTGCGGCTCTCGCGCACCTTCGCCAAGAGCAGCTCCAGCTCTCGGTTGCGCGCGACCAGCTTGGCAACCAGCGCCATCACCTCGTCCGTGTTCCCACCGGCGAGCAACTCGCGCAGCACCTCGAGCACCGGACCTGATAGCTCCTGTTTCCCGTCGGTGCTGGCGGCAGCGCAAGGCACGAGCGCTACAATGATCCTCCAGATCGCAAAGTCAATCGTTTGCGATTCGATTTTTCCGAAAAACGATCACGCGGGCGCTTCGGGGCTCCAGCGCTGAGCCGAACGCGCGCGCGCGACCTCCAATCCCTCGAGCAGCATCGACAGCTCGTGCGCGTCGATCTCGACGCTGAGCGCGCCATCGACCACCCGCTCGGGAAAGCTGAAGCGCCCGCGCTCAAGGCGCTTGTGCACGATGGTGAAGCCGCCGCGGGTCCACATCAGAATCTTCACCTGCGAGCGCGTCTTGTTGAGAAACAGGAAGAGGTGCCCCGTCAGCGGATCGCGCGCCAGCACCGACCGCACTTCGTTCGACAGCCCCTCGAACGACCGCCGCAGGCTCACCGGCTGCGTCGCCACGTAGATGCGCACCGCCTCGGGCAACAGGATCACGACCTACACCCGAGCCCAAGCAGCTCCGCCACCCAGCTTCGCGACGTCGCGTTCAGCTCGCGCACTTCGATCCGCACGCCGCCCGTCGAAACCACCGCTGCGCAGTCGCCCGCTGACCGCGCTTCCTCCATTCTCGACGACGGGCGCACCGCCATCGGCACCAGCGTCGTCTGAGGGATCACACGCGCCTGCCGTGATTCGCCTGCAGCTCGTCGGCGTGGTTCCAGCCGCGCCCGCCACCGCAGCAGCCGATTCGGGTCGATCCCATGGCGCCGCGCGAACCTCGACACCGCACCGCCGCTCGCCTCCCACTGCTGGAGCGCCCAACTCGCGTCCCTCGCCGTCCACCGTCGCCGTTCAAGCAGCTGCGCCCACCGCTCCTCGGGCTCCCGCTTCTCCATCATGTCCTCCGTTGCGCACACCCTCGGCGCGCAACAGATTCTGCGGCAGCTTGCCGCCTACGTCAGCGTACGCCCGGGCGGATAGATAC
>JBBRMA010000137.1:0-1474 GCA_038231075.1 Myxococcales bacterium
GCGGCTTGAGGTGATCACCGCCGGTCAGGCGGAGTCGCGGAGCGAGGGAGCCTGAGCGGCGGGGGTGACGTTGAGGCCGCGTTCGCGGAGGCGGTAGCTTTTGCCTTTGAGGGTGATCATGGTGGCGTGGTGGACGAGCCGGTCGATTAGGGCGGCGGCGACCATCGCGTCGCCGAGGATCTCGCCCCATTGCTCGAAGCCGCGGTTGCTGGTGATGATGATCGAGCCGCGTTCGTAGCGGCGGGAGACCAAGGCGAAGAGCAGGTTGGCGGCCTGGCGTTCGAGGGGCAGGTAGCCGACCTCGTCGACGATCAGCAGGTGGTAGCGCTCGAGCCGGCGTAGCTCGGCCTCGAGCTGGTTTCGGTCCTGTGCTTGCTCGAGGCGGGAGACCCACTCTTGGGCGGTGGCGAAGGCGACGCGGTGGCCGCGTTCGCAGGCTTTGAGTCCGAGCGCGATCGCGAGGTGTGTTTTGCCGGTGCCGGGCGGGCCGAGGAAGCAGACGTTGGCGGCCTCCTCGATCCAGGAGAGCTGGGCGAGGTGCAGCACGAGTGGCCGCTCGGCGAAGGGCTGTGCGCTCCAGTCGAAGTCCTCGAGCGTTTTGATCGCTGTGAAGGCGGCGTTGCGGATGCGTGTGCGGGCGCCGGAGGCGTCGCGGGCAAAGACCTCGGCCTCGAGCAGGCTTTCGAGGAACTGCTCGTAGGGCCACTCTTCGGCGCGGGCACGCTCGGCCGTCTGCTCGAGCCGCTCGAGCACCGCGGCGCTTTCAGCTTGCCGAGGAGGTAGGGGAGCCGCTCACCGACCTTGGTCTTGCTCATGCGCAGAGCTCTGCGTAGTCGGCGAGCTCGGGCGGCGCGACCTCGAGCCGCGGCAGGACCACGGGAGCCGCCGCGGCCGGCGGCTCGGCGCGCATGATCGCTGGCGGCAGCCAGAGGCCTTGCTCGTAGCTGCGCGGGTAGCGGGCGACCTCGGCGCCACGGTGGCAGATCCAGACTTGGTCGCGGTCGAAGCCAAGCTCGACGCGCTCGTGCACGAGCCGCTCCGGCGCCCGGTAGAAGCAGCGGCCATGGCGCAGGTAGCCGTCGATCGGCACCCGACTCGAGCGGTGTCCTGACCAGTCGAAGCGCGCCGGTGTGAGCGGCCGCAGCGCGGCCTGCTCCTCGGCCAGCCGCTCGTCGACGGGGAAACGGCCGGTCGCGTGCAGCCTGCGGTTGCAGACGCCGTCGCGCCAGTCGTCGTAGCGCTCGTCGAGCTCGCCGAGCGAACCAAACCGGCGTGCCGGCCAGAAGCCGCTCTTGAGGTAGCGCACCGCCGCCTCCACCGAGCCCTTCTCGCGCGGCGTCGCCGGCGTGCACGCCGTCGCGTGGAAGCCGTAGTGGCCGCGCAGGTGCAGGAAGCGCCGATTCCAGATCACCGCGTCGCGCTCGCGGCGGCCGACGACCGAGCGCAGGTTGTCGTAGACGCACTCGCGCGGCAC
>JBBRMA010000138.1:0-1458 GCA_038231075.1 Myxococcales bacterium
CGTGCGCCGCTTCGCTGATCTGTACGAGCTCGACGCGCAGTACAGCGACTGGCGCGACCGCGTCTGCAACCGCAGGCTGCACGCGACCGGCCGTTTCCCGGTCGCCGAGCGGCTGGCCGAGGAGCAGGCCGCGCTGCGGCCACTCACCCCGACGCGCTTCGACTGGTCGGGGCACCGCTCGACGCGGGTGCCAATCGACGGCTACCTGCGCCACGGCCGCTGCTTCTACCGCGCGCCGGAGCGGCTCGTGCACGAGCGCGTCGAGCTTGGCTTCGACCGCGACCAGGTCTGGATCGTCCACCGCGGCAGCGAGGTCGCGCGCTACCCGCGCAGCTACGAGCAGGGCGTCTGGTTGCCGCCGCCGCTCATGCGGCCCGAGCCGCCGGCGCCGCCGCCGCCGCTCGTGCTGCCGCAGATCATGGTCGCGCCGCCCGAGCTGGCCGACTACGCGGAGCTGTGCGCGTGAGCAAGACGAAGGCCGGCGAGCGGCTCCCATATCTCCTCTCGAAGCTGAAGGCGCCGCGCGTCTTGGAGCGGCTCGAGCAGACGGCGGCGCTGGCGCGCGAGCAGGAGTGGCCCTACGAGCAGTTCCTCGAAAGCCTGCTCGAGGCCGAGGTCTTCGCCCGCGACGCCTCCGGCGCCCGCACACGCATCCGCAACGCCGCCTTCACAGCGATCAAAACGCTCGAGGACTTCGACTGGAGCGCGCAACCGAGCGCCGAGAAGCCGCTCGTGTTGCACCTGGCGCAGCTCTCCTGGATCGAGGAGGCCGCCAACGTCTGCTTCTTCGGCCCTCCCGGCACCGGCAAAACACACCTCGCGATTGCGCTCGGCCTGAAAGCCTGCGAACGCGGCCACCGCGTCGCCTTCGCGACCGCGCAAGAATGGGTCTCGCGGCTCGAGCAAGCACAGGACCGCAACCAACTCGAGGCCGAGCTGCGCCGGCTGGAGCGCTACCACCTGCTCGTCGTCGACGAGGTCGGCTACCTGCCGCTCGAACGCCAAGCCGCCAACCTGCTCTTCGCCTTGGTCTCCCGCCGCTACGAACGCGGCTCGATCATCGTTACCAGCAATCGCGGCTTCGAGCAATGGGGCGAGATCCTCGGCGACGCGATGGTCGCCGCCGCCCTAATCGACCGGCTCGTCCACCACGCCACCATGATCACCCTCAAAGGCAAAAGCTACCGCCTGCGCGAACGCGGCCTCGACGTCACACCCGCCGCTCAGGCTCCGTCGCTACGCGACTCCGCCTGAGCGGCGGCTACCGCTTCAAGCCAGCCGGATCAGTGGTGCACTTTTCAACTGCGCAAACTGGTGCACTATTCGGCTGCGCTTGACAGGACGAGCCACTCATTAGCAGAGCAACTCGTCCCTGGGAGGCTGAGCCGCTAGGGGGTGACGACGTTGTGCAGATCGTAGAACCCTTGGCGAGCGGGCGGTGCGGCCCCACTGTCCAAG
>JBBRMA010000139.1:0-1429 GCA_038231075.1 Myxococcales bacterium
ATGACCCGCGGGTCGTCGCCGAGCCTCGTGTTCACCAGCGCCCAGGGTGAACTCTGGAGATAGTTGGCCTGGCACAGCCACGCATAGAGCGAGCTGAGCACCGAGACAGCGAGCTTGCGAGATGCGAGCGACAAGGGGCCCTTGAAGGGCGCCCAGCCCGGGGCCATTCGAGCCGCTTTGGAGCGACTGATCCACGCTAGAGGCACGTCTGCGATGAAATCCATGTACGCCCGGCAGTCTTCGGCGGTCGCGTCGGCCAGCGAGACCCGGCGCTCGAGCAGACACCAGAGCATAAAACGCTCGGCCTCGCGCTCGTACTGACGCGCGGTGTGCGCTGAGCCCGAACGCGCCGCGATCCAGGCCTGCACGGCCTGGCGGTCGTCCTGGGCGCTCAAGGAAGCCGGGATGCCCGTGCCCGGCCGATTGCTGCGCTGTCGCCCGCTCAAGCCGGCCTGGTTCTCGTCGCCGAAACCTACAGCCACAGCACCAGTCGGCATGCCGTTGCCGGCCCTCATCGCCCACGGTGCAGGCGCGGGTGGCATGCTGGATTGCAAGTCGGGTTGTACGTTGAGTTGCAAGTTCGGCCGCAAGTTCGGACGCACCAAGGTCGCACCCGTGGTCCACGCTCTGGCCGGCGCCGCCCCGATGAGCGTGTCGAGATGCCGCTGCAGCCGCTCGGCTTTCAGGGGACCCAGGGCTCGGACCCCGCCCCACCAGCGCCCTCCCCTGCGGATCCGCTCGCGCAGATCCGCCAGCGTGAGCACGCCCACCGATTTCAGGCTTGCGGCGAGCGCGTCGGGAATCCAGCCGTCGAGCAAGTCGGTGGCGGCCGCGGGCAGGGCCAGGGCGGTCTCGAGCTCGCGCAGGAGGGCCAGGCAGCGCTTGCGCAGGCGCCCTGCCCTGCGCGAGCGCCGTTGTGCGGCGGGGTCGGCCGAGCCGAAGCGCGCGGCATGCATCTCGATCAACTCGCTCTGCGACCAGCCGTCGAGCCCTTGCTCTTCGGCCCAGCGCTCCAGAGTCGGCGGCGTTGACATCGCATCGGCTGACGCGCTCTCGCGCGGCTCCAGCGCAATGCCCAGCAGCCGCCATGCGGGGTCGGCCCCCTTGCCGGGTCGGCGGCGCGCTGCCGCGCGGATGCGGTCGACGACAAGGCGGTGGGCGCCGGGGATCTCGGCGGCGTGGCCGACGCTCAAGTACCGCCGCGCCGCCGCGTCGCGATCCAGCCCCTCGGCGATCGAGCGCAGGTAGGCGAACTCGTGCGTGCCGAGCCGACGGCCGAGCGTGGCCAGATCGAGCCGGCTGGGCGCCTGGAGCGCGAGGCTGAGCTGGGCGGTTTTCAGAGGCGTGGGGACCCTTGCAATTCAGACCCCCCTGTTTTGTCATCAAAAATAACACTACAGATTAGAACACTTATCTGTAGCGTGGTTGG
>JBBRMA010000140.1:0-1365 GCA_038231075.1 Myxococcales bacterium
ACGGCTGGGTCTTCTGGAGCATCCAGGGGACGGAGCCGCTGAAGCGGGAGCCGAAGGCCAAGAGCGCGAAGGCCGAGACGAAGAAGCCGGCGCCGAAGAAGGGTGGGACAAAAAAGTCCAAGGCGAACACGAAGCAGAAGGCGACCAGAGCGAAGCCGACGGACGTTCCTTCATACGGCTGCGGCGCCTGCGGCGCGACCTTCGGTTCGCAGAAGGCGGCGATCGCCCACGCGCTGACGCACACCACCTAACCTATCTCCTCCTCGTCAGAGCAGCGGGTCGCGAAAGCGGCCTGCTCTCGTTGCACCTGATCGCCGCCCGCAACCGGCTCCCACCGACCGCTGTGAACGACGACTCACGACCGATCCCGCTGATCATCCTGCCACCAATGGGCGGCGACGCGGACGGACACGATGGGTAGATGGTAACGGTTGCCTAGCAACGCTGGTGCCTAGCAGAGGTAGGGAATGGTAGGGTCTCGCGCCTGTTCCGCGACTACCAAGAGCGGTGAACGCTGCGGCGCTACACCCCTGCACGAGAGCGGCGTCTGCTTCTGGCACTCGCCGGAACACGCGGAGGAAGCGGCCGCGGCGCGGAAGCTCGGTGGCCAACGGCGGCGGCGCGAATCGACGCTGGTCGGCGCCTACGAGCTCGGCCCGCTCGACACCGTCTCGGGCATCCGTCGCCTCCTCGAGATCGCCGTCCTGGACGCCCTCGGGATGGAGAACGGCGTCGCCCGCGTGCGGCTGCTGATCGCCGCCGCCCAAGCACTGAGCAGACTGCTGGAAACAGGCGACCTGGAGGAGCTGGTTGAGCAGTTCCGAAGGGTGCTCGGCCCCCGCCTGATCAAGGACCAGCGCCGGTGAGTAGCGGAGCGAAGCGGCTGCAAGGGCTCTACGCGGCGCTGCCGGCGAAAGAGCGCGCCCTACTCGCCCTCCACGCGCTGAAGGAGGACCGCCAGGCGCCGCTCCTGATCCGCTGGACGCTGCCCGACCGCGAGCAGCCGCCGCGAGGGCCGCGGGTGCCGCGGGGGCCGCGAGTGCCGCCGCGTGGGCCGCCGCGAGGGCCGCGGAGGCCGCGAGTGAAACCGCGCTGCTACGGATTGAGCATAAGGTAACGGCACGGGCCGCCGCGAATGCCGCCGCGAGGGGCGCGGGTGCTGGAGGCGGCCGGGTACGCAGCTGCGCTCAAGATCGTGAATGCTGCGAAGGAGAAATGTCCGGTTAAGACCGGGAACCTTCGCAAGTCGATCCACCCAGAGATCATCGAGAGCAGCCGCCTTTCGGTTGCTGTCGCTGTCGGGACCGATGTCGTTTACGCGAAACGCATTGAGTACGGGTTCATGGACAAGCGCGACTCACTCGG
>JBBRMA010000141.1:0-1328 GCA_038231075.1 Myxococcales bacterium
CGACGGCTCGAACAGCGCGCTCGCGCCGCGCGACGCGGCGCTGCTCGCCTGGCTGGCGCTCGAGGGTCCGACGCCGCGGGCCCGGCTGGCTGAGCTGCTCTGGCCGGCCAGCGAGCCCGAGGCGGCGCGCAACACGCTGCGACAGCGCCTCTTTCACCTCAAGAAGCATTGCGGCGAGCTGGTCAGCGGCGGCAGCGCGCTGCGCCTCGGCGAAGCCGTTGAGCACGATCTGGGCGCCGACGCCGGCGTGCTCGGCGACCTGCAGTTTCCCGACGCGCCCGACCTGAATCGCTGGCTGCTTGAGCAGCGCGAGCGTCGCCTCACGGGCCAGCGGCGCGACCTCGAAGCGCAGGTCCGCGCCCTCGAAAGCGCCGGCGAGCTCGCTGCCGCGCTGCCCGTGGCGCGGGCCCTGCTGCAGCTCGACCCCCTGAGCGAAGCGGCGCATCGCCACGTCATGCGCTTGCACTATCTTCGCGGCGATCGATCGGCGGCGCTGCTCGCCTTCGACCACTGCGAGCGAACGCTCAAGGACGAGATCGGAACGCGGCCTTCGGCGGAAACGATAGCCCTGCTGAACACCGTGGAGCAGGCACGCCCGCACACCTGGATCGCCGGTCAGCCGTTGCCCGCGTCGGCGCTGCGGCCACCGGTGCTGGTCGGCCGCGACCGGGTCCTCGCGGAGCTGGCGACGACCTGGGCCGCACAACGCGTGTTCGTCCTCACCGGCGAGGCCGGCGCGGGCAAGAGCCGGCTCCTCGATGCCTTGTGCGAAGGCGAGCCGAGCCGCCTGACCCTGCGCGCCCGGCCCGGCGACGACAAGGTGCCGCTGGCGACCGTCCATCGTCTCGTGCACCGGTTGCGCGAGCGCTGGCCCGCGGTCGGTGCGACCGCCGCGTACCGGCGCTTCCTCGCGCGCATGAGCGCGCCGCGCGAAGGCCAGGCGCCGAACGTGCAATCAGCGCTGCCCGTCGTCACCGAGCTGCTCGCGGCGGCGGAGAGCCAGGGCCTCGCCGCCCTCGTCCTCGACGACCTGCAGTTTGCCGACGACGCCAGCTTCGACCTCTGGCAGGAGCTGCTCGACCGACCCAGCCTCGGCGGCCTACGCTTCGCCTTCGCTTCAAGGCCACAGGGCGAGTCCGCCGCCCTCCGCCTGGCCGCACTCGGCGGCCGCGGCGACGTCGTGACACTGCCCTTGCTGCCGCTCGATGCGGACGACCTGCAGCCCTTCGTCGAGTCGCTGCACCTGCCGATGGTCGATGCTCGCTCGGTGGCGGCGGCCCTGATGCGGCGCATCGGCGGCAATCCCCTGCACCTGCTGGAGACGATCC
>JBBRMA010000142.1:0-1312 GCA_038231075.1 Myxococcales bacterium
AGCAGCGGCTTCGCGGCGAGGATGGGCCGCTAGAATCCGCCCCCAACGGAGCTGTGACCGAGTGGCCGAAGGTGCTCCCCTGCTAAGGGAGTATGTGGGCAAAACCTGCATCGAGGGTTCGAATCCCTCCGGCTCCGCCAGGACAATCTGCTGCATCGTGCACGACGCGAAGCAGATACGCGCTGCAAGCGGGTGATCGAATCGTCAGGCGCGCTGTCAGGTGGAGGGCGCGCGAGCTATTCCTCGCCGTCCCGGGGCTTCTTTTGGCCATCGAGCGTCCGGATATCAGATATCGCCGTGTCGCTTGCGTCGCGCGCCACGCGGACCTGCTCCTCGGTCGTCACCCTTGTTTCCGCGGCCCGTCTCGAGTGCCTCCGATCGAGGGCTCGCTGCCTGAAGAAATTCCACGCGACGGCAACTATGAGGACGATGACCGCCACATAGAACTGCCACGAGGAAAAGACTCCGCCCATTGTCATGCACCCTTAAGCGCGGAGGAAATTCTAGCGACGCGGCGGCGATCGACCGCGCCGGCTTCCGTGCCGCCTTTGGCGCTGCCTCGCACCGTGTGGACTCATCCGTCGCCCGCACGCCGGTCGCCGGGCGGCCATCGCATGCAAATCAAGCTGGACACCGTTCTCGCCATGTCTCTGACGGCTCGACGACGCGAATATGATCCGCCTGCCCGAGGCGCTGGAGGATCTGGCCCAGATCGACGAGCGCCTCGGCTCTCTGGCGAGATGCGCTGCTACGCGGGCCGAGCGAGGCTGAAAGCGGCGCTGGAACAGAAAGTCCTTCGCGACCGAGCATGCCCCTGCCACCCGAACGCCTGGCCCGGCTGGCGCTGCTGATCGACGAATTGCAGGCGCTGCCGTTGTCGTCGCGCGCCGCCTGGATGGACCGCCTGGACAACGAGGACGCCGACCTGCGCTTGCACCTGCAGGCCCTGTGCGACGACGACGCCGCCACGACGTCGATCGACGACGCCTCGGCGGACTGCGCGGAGCCGCTCGATACGCTCTGGCGCCAGGCGGCCGGCCAAGCCCTGGATGTCATGCAGCGCGCCCACGCGGCCGAGCCCGCGGAAGGGCAGCGCATCGGCCCCTGGCGGCTGCTCTCGCTGCTGGGCCGCGGCGGCATGGGCGTGGTGTGGCGCGCCGAGCGTTGCGATGGCGCGTTCGAACGGGAGGTGGCGCTCAAGCTGCCGCTGCAAGGGCCGGCACCGGCGCGGCTCGCGGAACGGTTCGCGCGCGAACGCGCCATCCTGGCCGCGCTTTCGCATCCGAACATCGCGCGCCTCTACGACGCCGGG
>JBBRMA010000143.1:0-1302 GCA_038231075.1 Myxococcales bacterium
GCTCGGTTCCGCGGAGAACGGCGGCCGGGTCGGCCCCTACCGGCTGCAGCGCGAGCTCGGTCGCGGCGGGATGGGCAGCGTCTGGCTCGCCGACCGGTCCGACGGACTGCTGACGCGCGAGGTGGCGCTAAAGCTGCCGCATCCGGGCCTCGCGACGCGCGCGTTCGCCGAGCGCCTCAAGCGCGAGCGCAACATCTTGGCGTCGCTCGCCCACCCGAACATCGCCCGGCTGTACGACGCAGGAGTGACGGAAGACGGTCAGCCCTACATGGCGCTCGAATACGTGCAGGGACTGACATTGATCGAGCACTGCCAGAACCGGCGCCTCGATTTGCGCCAGCGCATCGCCCTGTTCCAGCAGGTCCTTGGCGCGGTGCAATTCGCGCACATGCACCTTGTCATCCACCGCGATCTCAAGCCGTCGAACGTGCTGGTCGACGACGCGGGCCACGCGCACCTGCTCGATTTCGGCATCGCCAAGCTCCTCGTCGACGGCCAGGCCGAGGTCACCGATCTGACGCTCGGCGCTGGCCAGGCCCTGACGCCCGACTACGCCTCGCCCGAGCAGATCGCGGGCCGCGCCGTGACGACGGCGAGCGACGTCTATTCGCTCGGCGTCCTCCTGTTCGAGCTCCTTGCCGGTGCTCGTCCCTATCGCCTGCTCGGCCGCGGCCCGGCCGCGCTGACACAATCCATCGAAGACGTCTACGTGGCGAGCCCGAGCTCGGTTGCGCGCAGCCTTGGCGACCCGACGACGGCGCGAGCGCTGCGCGGCGATCTCGACACGATCGTCCTCAAGGCGCTGAAGAAGGATCCGGCTGGGCGCTATGCGACCGCCGACGCCTTCAATCGCGACCTGCAGAGCTTCCTCGACGGCGCGCCGGTATCCGCGCGGCCCGATTCGTTGGTCTATCGATGGGGCAAGCTCATGCGCCGGCACCGCTTGGGCGTCGCTGCGGCGGCGGTGATCGCCCTGTCGCTGGGAGTGGGTCTGGTCGCCACGGTCTGGGAGGCACGGCGCGCGACGCAGCAAGCCGAGCGCGCCCAGGCCGTGCAGGATTTCCTGATCGGCCTCTTCGAACAGGTCGATCCGGTCAAGGCGCAGGGCCAGCAACTCACCGCGCAGCAGATGCTGGAGCGCGGCCAACGCGCCGTCCAGGTGAAGCTGAACGACCAGCCGAGGCTCAAGGCGTTGCTCAGCGGCGTGCTGGCCACGCTCTATGACAAGATGGACAACGATGCGAGTGCGTTGCCGCTCGCCGAGTCGCGTGTCGAGCTGGCGCGGCGCCTGGACGGGCCCAA
>JBBRMA010000144.1:0-1254 GCA_038231075.1 Myxococcales bacterium
CCACGATCCCCTGCTCCGCAGCGACCCGGAGCGCTTCTGGGCGCAGCCGCGGGTGATCGCCTCGATCGCGGCGGCTCGCCGCAAGGAGCATGCCGAACTGCTGGCAAGGCTGGGCTACGACGTGGTGGTGGTCGATGAGGCGCACCACCTGCGCGACCAGGGGAGCGCCAGCTACCGCCTGGTGAACAGCCTGCAGAAGCGCTTCCTGCTGCTGCTGTCGGCGACGCCGGTGCAGAACAGCCTGATCGAGCTCTACAACCTGCTCACCCTGCTGCAGCCCGGCATCTTCAAGACACCCAAGGAGTTCCGCGCCGCCTACATGGTCGCGGGCAAGCCGCGCGAGCCGGCCAACCGCGAGCGGCTGCGCGACCTGATGCGGGGCGTCATGGTGCGCAACACCCGCGCGCTGGCCGCATTGCGCATGCCGCGGCGGCACGCCTCCACGCTGCGCGCCGTCCCGGACGCGGCGGAGGCGGCCTGCTACGCCGAGCTGACTGCGCTGGTGCGCGGGATGGCGGCCGGCGGGGAAGCCTCCAGCAACCAGGCGCCGCACCGCTTGTCGCTGCAGCACCTGCTGACTGCCGCGGGTTCCTCGCCGGCGGCGTCGGCCGCGGCCATCGCGCGCTTTGCCGAACGCCACCCAAAGGACGCGCGTTGGACGGCCCTGCTCACCCGCACCCGGGCCATCGCCGCCGGCGCCAAGGAGGCGGCGCTCATGCGGCTGCTGGCGCAGAACCCGGCCGAGAAGAAGCTCGTGTTCGTCCACCACCGCGACAGCCTGACGCACCTGGCCGACCGGCTGCGTCGCGAGGGCATGGCGTTCGCGACGTTCTCGGGCGACATGTCCGGCCCGGCGAAGGACGCGGCGGTCGAGGCGTTCCGCGACCAGGTGCCCCTGCTGCTGTGCACGGAGTCCGGCGGCGAGGGGCGCAACCTGCAGTTCTGCAACACGCTGGTCAACTTCGACATCCCGTGGAACCCGATGGCCATCGAGCAGCGCATCGGGCGCATTGACCGCATCGGCCAGGCGCGTGAGGTGTTCATCTTCAACCTCGTCAGCGCCGGCACGATCGAGGACGCGGTGCTGCGCATCCTCGATGAGAAGATCAACATGTTCGAGCTTGTCGTCGGCGAAGTGGGCGCGATCCTCGGCGAGGTCGATGAGGAGGGGGAGTTCTCCACCCTGGTGCTCGACGCCTGGCTGCAAGGCACCGAGCAAGGCCGCGCGGACGCCTTCGCCCGGCTGGAGAGCCA
>JBBRMA010000145.1:0-1216 GCA_038231075.1 Myxococcales bacterium
CGCGTCGACGTGCTGGTCTACCCGCCCGACCGCCGCAAGCGCGACCTCGACAACCTCGGCAAGGCCCTGCTCGACGCGCTGACCAAGGCGCGCGTGTGGGCCGACGATTCCCAGATCGACGTGCTCACCTTCTCCAGGAAAACGATCCACCGCGGCGGCGTTGTCGTGGTCCGGATCGAGGTCATCCCGCTGTTCACCCTCTGACGCCGCACCGCGTCCGAAAGATCGCCATGAACGAACCCGAAATGCTCACCGGCGCCAGCGTCGCCGAGGCCAATCCCGATAAGTACCAGAGCGTGCCCGTGCCCACCCTGGGCGAGCGCCTCGCAGAGGCAGAGGCCACCATCCGGCAGCTGCGCGCCGAGAACGCGGCCTATGCCCACCAAGTCGCCACCAAGCGCGAGGCTGCGGCCGAGGTCGAGCGGTGCGAGTCCGCCGTCGAGCGCGCCAAGGCCGTCGTCGCCGCCCGCAAGATCGACCTGGCCGACGCGCACGACCGGCTGGTCGCCGTGGTCACCGGCACGCCCAAGCAGGCGCGCGACCCGGACCTGACGCCCAGCGACGACCACGAGGAGGTCGACCCGGACCGCAACTATCTCGCGCCGCTCCCCGAGCGCACCCCGAACGACCCGCCGGCCAGCGCCAGCGGCGACATCGCTGGCCGCGTCGGCGCCTGGCGGAGGATGCTGCGCGAGCGCCGGCGGTTCGCTGAGGAGGCGCGGGAGCTGGTCGTCGGGCCGCTCAAGGACGCGCTGATCCTGGTGCCCGACGAGGCGGTGGCGCCGCGGCGCGTCGCGGCTGCGCAGCTTCCCTAATCCTAATCCTCAACCGCCAACCGACACCACCAACCCATCAGCACCAGGGGATTCCCATGAACGCATCCGCCACCACCACCACCAGTACTACCGCTGCGCCCCTGCTGCTCGGCATGCCGCTCGCACGTCTGCACGACCTCGCCTCGCGCGCCGCGGCCCATGTCTGCGCATCGCACGGAGCGACGCCGACCCTGCCCGCGGAGATCACGGGCGCGTTCCGTGCCGCGCTGTCGGAGCGGTCCGCCTCACACGCGCTTGCCTCCTCGTGACCGTCCGCGCCACCGCCCCTGCCGCCTTCCACGTCGCCACCAACCGCGCCGGTCGCCCCTGCGTCGTCGACGCCTTCGGCACCCACGACGCCTTCGACTCGCTCGAGGCCGCGACCGCCGCCTGCGCCCTCC
>JBBRMA010000146.1:0-1207 GCA_038231075.1 Myxococcales bacterium
CCCCACCAGGTGACGCCGACCGGATAGGCGTTGTACTTGGCGTAGGCCTCGCGCAGCATGTCGAGGCCGCCCTTTTGATAGAACCAGGCCTCGGCCTGCCACGGATGCTGGTAGCCGAAGACGAAGTCGCTGATCACCGCCAGGCCCGGATCCTTGCCCGAGAAATAGCCCGGCCACGTCGACTGACCCTGCAGCACGCCGGCCGAGACCGCGTCGAGCGTCTCGAAGACGCCGGTCACCGCGCCGGCGGCAAAGGGCGTGATCTCGAGGCGCCCGCCCGAGCGCTGGTTGATGTGGGTGCAGAGGTCCTCGAACGCCTTGTAGGTGAGCTCGGCGGAGCTCCACAGCGACTGCACTTTCCACTTGGTCGTCTGCTGGGCGCGAACGACGGCGGGGCTGCCGATCAGCGCCGCGCCGGTGGCGGCCGCACCGCTCACGAAGATTCGTCTGTCCATGGTCGTCTCCCCTTTGATGTTGGGTTTCCCTGGCAACGTGTCGACGCATTGGGGCACCTGTCAATGCGTGCCGCAATAGGTAAATATATTGATACCATGGCAAAGGACCGCTGACCCGCATGGCCACCGCAAAGAAGAAGACCGCCAAGCCGAAGGAACCGGTCGCCAAGAGCAGCCTGTCCGACCAGGCCTTCGCCATGCTCGAGGAGATGATCGTCACCCTGCAGCTGCCGCCCGGCTCGCTGTGGTCGGAGGCGACGCTGAGCGACACCCTGGGCATCGGCCGCACCCCCGTGCGCGAGGCGGTGCAGCGGCTGGCCGAATATCACCTGGTGGTCGTCCTGCGGCGGCACGGCATCCAGATCGCCGACGTCGACGAGCAAGGCCAGCTCCTGGTCCTGGAAACCCGGCGCGAGCTCGAGCGGTTGATTGCGGCGCGCGCGGCGCGGCGCGCCTCGGCCGAGGAGAAACGGCGGCTCGCGGCGATGGCGCAGGCGTTGTTGAAAGCGGGCAACGCCGGCGACATCGTCGAGATGCTGCGCCAGTACTTCGTCGCCAAGAGCTTCATGGCGCATTGCGCCGGCAACCGCTTCTCCGAGCAGGCGATCGCGCCGCTCTACACCCTGTCGCGGCGCTTCTACTTCATGCACCACAAGGAGCTCGACAACCTGCCCGAGGTCGCCCGCCTGCACGCCGAGCTGCTGCGCGCCGTTGCCACCGGCGACGAGAAGGAGGCGGCTGCCTCCTGCGAC
>JBBRMA010000147.1:0-1171 GCA_038231075.1 Myxococcales bacterium
CAGCGTCTGTCGCCAACCCTCACTCGCCGCCCGCCCTTGGGCTTTGAGCGCCGCAAGATCCAGCGGCGCAGCCTCCTTGGGCGCCGCCGTTGCCCGCTCTGGGGCCGCCCCAAACAGTTCCCGTGCGCGATCTTTGATCTGTTTGAACGGCTCTGGGAATCGCTCCCGTACCCACTCCTTGACCCGCCCGAGCTGCTGCCCGATCCGGTCACGCAGCGCCCGGGCTTGGCTAACCAGCTTCTGGCCCAGCCGTCCGCCCAAACTCTGCCGTCGCTCCACCCGCCGCTCGGCCGTCGCCTGAGCGCGCCCGATCTGCTCCCGTCGATCTGCCTCCACCCGCGGCAGCACCACGGCTCGCTCCGGTCCCGTGACCTCCTGCGCCAGTTCTCGCCGCTCCCGCACCGCGACCCGCTCGAGCGCCATTTCCTGGCGCGTCACCACCCGCACCTCCGCGACCAAAGCTTCCCGCGCGTGGGCGCGCTCGGCGCGCTCATCCTCGCGCCGCTGTCCCACTTCTGACACATGTCCCCGCGCCTCGATCCCGCTGATCGCCGGCCCCCGGTGCTGCATCGCTTCCCGATCAATCCCTTGCGCCGCCAAACTCCGGTGATCGACCCGCGCCTCTACCCCGGCTCGTTCCAAGGCCTGGTTTTGAAGCTCCGCCCAGCGCGCCCGCAAGGCTAATACCTCCTCCGGTCCGCGCGAGCTCGTGAACCGATCCGATTTCGCGTGGCCCCCACGCTCCGGCGCTTTGCTGTTGGCGCGCTTAAAATACTGGTCTGGCCCCCGCTCGATTCCATCCCGCAAGCGCTCCGAAAACATCACATGCACATGCGGGTTGTGACCGCGCGGCTCATGGATCGCCCACGCATAGGCATGTCGATCGCCAATCTGCTCGGCGACGAACTCACGCACTAACGCCCCACGCTCGATATCCGAGAGCTCCACCGGCAGCGCCAGCTCGAACTCCCGATAGGCATTGCCATTGGCTCGCTCTTGGCTATCAGCCGCCGCAAAGAAGCGCGCCGCTGACCCCTTCGCCCAATCAGGCAGATTCCCGCGCTCGTGCTCGCCAATCTCCCCATACCGCTCGGTCTTAAAACGCCCACCGCGCTCGATGTACTGCGCATGCTCTGCGCCCGCCCCTTTGGGGCCGGGCTTTACATGCATG
>JBBRMA010000148.1:0-1157 GCA_038231075.1 Myxococcales bacterium
CAGACTTAAAGTTTTATTCATTCAGTAGACCCTCTGCAAATCCCAACATGCCCACTATCCTCTGGTCGTCCGGTGCGGAACGTAAGGCAACGTGTGATCGCTCCACCGCCCGCTCCACCTGCTCGCGCCACGCAAAATCGGTGCCGCCCCGGCGCTTGGCCTCGCGGGCGCACACGAGAGCGGCTTGCGCGCCGTACAGGCGCGCGTCGAAGCCCACGGCGCGGAGGTGGGGATCCCACACCGCCGCCGCCGCGCCCTCTTCCTCCGCAATCAAGTCGCGGTCGCGCAGCCAGGCGAGGACCGCGTCAAAGCGGCGCAGGGCGGCGCGGGGCCTGCGGTTGGCGAGCAGCAGGCGGCCGAGCGCCAGGTTGGCCTTGGGGCAGTGGTCGTACCCCACGGCGGCCAGGGCCAAACAGCCCCGCGCCGCCGCTTCGTTCCCCCGCGCCATGTAAAGGCCCCCGAGGCTCGTGTGGAGCAAGTGATCGCGCGGCGCCACGCTCAGGCCGGCGCGAAACGTGGCCTGGGCTCGGTCCGCGCCGGCGGTGCCACCAGCATCATCATTCGCGCCACCGCCGCCACTATCGCTCCGCTCCGCCATGCCCCGGGCGTGGCACCGGCGGGCCAATTCGGGATGGTGCCGCGCGAGGCAAAAGAGGACGAGGACCCAGCGCTCGCCGCGCGCAATGCCCCGACCCGCGTGCGGCGTCCCCCCCGCGTGGCACGTGCCGTGGCCGCGCTCGCTCATCAGCACGCCGCCGCCATTACCAGAGGCAACGTCCAATCCTTCAAAGTAGGTGCCACCACCGCCCTGGTAGTCGCTACACGGCGAGAGCGCCACGGTGAGCGACACGAGGCACGAGTCGCGGTGGACCGGCTGCGACCGGGCGCCACCGCCAAAGTAGCCGTAGCCGATCACGAGGCCGTCGTGGAGCGTCAAGTCCGCGGCCGGCGTGCCGAAGCGCGAGGCGAGCAGCGGGAACAAACGCTCGTGCAGAACGCGGCGGAGCCACTCGCGGGCCAGAGGCAGCTGCGATACGCGGGCTTCGCCGAGTTGGCTGTTGCTGCGTTGATCGGACTCCGCCTCGTCCCTCGTACTGGTTGCAGAGGCCGCCTCCACGGCGAGCCCTTCGGCAATTACTTTTTGGGCTTCGGCAATC
>JBBRMA010000149.1:0-1146 GCA_038231075.1 Myxococcales bacterium
AACCGCCAAGTTCGAGCAAGCTGAGACCGGACGAACGCGCTGACCAACGACTCGAAGAGGCGAGGGCGGACCCCGGCTTGAAGAGTCACGGGTGGACCTTCGACTCGAAGACGCGAAGGTCCACTGACTCGAAGAGCCACGGCTGTCGCGCGCAGTCCAATACTGCACCGGGATCTGCAATCGAAAAGTGCACCACTTGCGGGGTCGCTGATCGCGTCCGCCTCGTCTTTGAGGCTCGACTGGTCGGTGATGTCGAGCGAGAGGTGCGGAGGTGCGGAGCGCGTTGGAGTGGGCACAGGTGCGGGCGTCGGTGGTGGACGGGATCTCGGAGCGGGAGATCGCGCGACGGCTGGGTATGAATCGGCGGACGGTGGCTCGGCTGGCGCGGAGCGAGGAGCCGCCGCGCTACCGGCGCGCCGCGTCCGGCTCGCAGCTTGATTCGTTGGAGCCGGTGCTGCGGCGGTTGCTGGAGGAGTGGCCGCAGATCAAGGCGCCGCGGCTGACGGAGATCCTGCGCTGCGACTACGGCTACACGGGCTCGCTACGGCTGGTGCAGGCGCGGCTGCAGCGGCTGCGGTCGCCGACGGTGCGGCCGGCGCAGCGGACGGGCTACCGGCCGGGCCAGGTGTTGCAGCTCGACTGGGCGGAGATGCCGACCCGGCCGGCGCTCGCGGGGCGCGAGCGCCGGGTGTACGCGCTTGTTGCCAGCCTGCCGTACTCGGGCGCGCAGACTGCCTTCTTCTCGCTGGACATGACGATCGAGTCGTTCCTGGAGGGGCATGCGCGCGCGTTCGAGTGGTTGGGTGGTGTGCCGCGCGAGTGCGTCTACGACAATCTGCGGGCGGTCGTCGCCCGACGGGAGCGCGACGAGGTCGTCTGGAATCGGCGTTTCCTGCACCTGCGCGGCCACTACGGCTTCCACGCGACGGCGTGCACGCCGGCGACGCCGCGCGAGAAGGGCTCGGTCGAAGCGGCGGTTCGGTTTCTCAAGAGCGGCTTCTGGCCCGTGCGCCGCTTCGCTGATCTGTACGAGCTCGACGCGCAGTACAGCGACTGGCGCGACCGCGTCTGCAACCGCAGGCTGCACGCGACCGGCCGTTTCCCGGTCGCCGAGCGGCTGGCCGAGGAGCAGGCCGCGCTGCGGCC
>JBBRMA010000150.1:0-1134 GCA_038231075.1 Myxococcales bacterium
CCAGGTGGTGCTCGGCATCACGAAGGAGCGCGCCAAGCTGAACGGCCTCTACGCCCCCGTCGAGACGAAGCTCTCCGGTGGCCTCGGCGTGACCCTCGACGACATCGACGACGCCAAGCGCGCCGCCCGCGCCAACGATCTCGAATGCAAGACGCCAGCGCCCTCGCCCTCCTTGCCCGACAGGGGGCCGCCGACGCCGCCGAGCGACGAGAGTTCCTCGCCTACGGGCTGAGCCGGTTCGAGCGCTTCGCCGGCCTCTGCGACATCGTCCCGAAGGCGGGGCCGCGCATCAAGCTGCGGCTGAACCCGATCCAGCGCGCGTACTGCGCCCGCCGGACGCCGCGCGACATCGTCCTGAAGCCTCGCCAGATCGGCTTCACCACGATGGAGCAGGCGCGGGACGTCTTCCACTTCCTGACCGTCCCCGGCGCGCGCGTCGTGGCGACCTGCCAGTCGATCACCGACCACACCCCGCAGAAGCTTCTCGCCAAGAACTACCGCGTCATCTTCCAGTCGCTCGCGCGGCTCGGTCTCCAGCTGAACTTCCGCACCGAGACAGCCAGCGAGTGGACGCTCGCCGACCGCGACGCCTCCCTCCGCATCGTCGAGGCCGGCGCGAGCGAGGCCGCGGCCGAGAAGAAGGGCCGCGCCGGCACCATCAGCCGCCTGCATCTCACCGAGACGGCGTTCTACGAGTACGCCGAGGAGACCTTGAACGCGCTCCTCGAGTGCGTGCCGTCGCCGGAAGCGGGCTCGGAGATCGTGAGCGAGTCGACGCCGAATGGCGCGGCGGGCACCTACTTCGAGCAGTACCGCGCGGCCGCCGAGGGGCGGAGCGGGTACACCGCGCACTTCTACCCGTGGTTTCAGCAAGCCGAGTACCGCGCCGCGCTCCGGCCGGGCGAGGTCATCGAGCCCGAGGACGAGCGGCAGGAGAAGCTCGTCGAGCGGCACGGCATCTCGCCTGAGCAGCTGAAGTGGTACCAGCAGAAGGTCGCTGAGAAGGGGCAGGACCTCGTCGATCAGGAGTACCCCTCCGACCCGGCGACCTGCTTCCTCGTCTCGGGGCGGCTGTTCTTCGATCGGACCGTCACCGCCACGCTCCACTCCAAGGCGACGCTTCCCGCGTTCACC
>JBBRMA010000151.1:0-1131 GCA_038231075.1 Myxococcales bacterium
CGTACTGAGGCTCGCTGCGCTCGCATCGATCGGATTTCTTGCCGCGCGAGCCCTTAAGCCGCGCGACGGGCCTCTGCCTGCCGGCGGCCTATTTGCCTATTTGCCTGACATTGGGAGAAAGTGTGAAAGAGACGTCAGGTGGTCGCGTTTGAAGACTCAAGCTGACTCACTGGGTTTCTTTTTCCAATTCTCCCAAAGTCTGGCAGATAGGCAGCGGGCAGGCGGGAACCCGTCGGGAGGATCAAGGGCTCCGGCAACCTTGCATTGAAATTGGTGCAGATGTGCCGGTGGGCGCCCGTTCCGAGCGGCGGGTTCCCGCCTGCCCGCGGCCGGTACTCCCCGGCGCCTATCTGACTGACATTGGTGCTAGACCGTGCCGTGCACTGCCTCGTGACCACCTCGCCGAGCGGCGACGACGACGAGGCCCGCGACCTCGCCCTGCGCTTCGGGCTCGAGGCGCAGGCGCGCGCCGGGCGGACCATCCCCGAGCTCGCGGCCGCGGCCGCTGGTGCGCCGGTGCTGATCCTGGCCGGCAGCGGCGCCGAGCTCTACGCCGGCGGGAAGCGCTTTCGCGCCGGCGCGGGCATGGCGTTCCTGCGCGTCCTGCGCGCCGCCAAGGGCGAGGTGGATCCGCTGGTGCGCGCCGCAAACCTGCGCCCGGGTGAGCGCGTGCTCGACTGCACCTTGGGCCTCGGCGGCGACGCGCTGGTGGCCGCGCAGGCGGTCTCGCCTTCTGGCTCGGTGGTGGGCCTGGAGGCGAGCGCCCTGCTCGCGGCCTTCACGCTCGCCGGCCTGCGCCGCCTGCCGCCGCCCGCAGCCGGCCCGGCCGCGTCTGTCGAGGTGCGCCTGGCGATCACCGCCTCGAGCTGCGCGCGCTGCCTCCGCGGTCCTTCGACGTGGTGCTCTTCGACCCGATGTTTCGCGCGCCCATCGACTCGGCGCCCGTCTTCGCGCTGCTGCGCGAGCACGCCGACCACGCGCCCCTGCAGCTCGAGGACCTGGCGGCGGCGCGGCGCGTGTGCCGGCGCGGGGTGCTGGTCAAGGACGCCTGGCCGGGGCGCGAGCTCCATCGGCTCGGCCTCTCCCCGCTGCCTGCGCGGCGGGTTCCCGCGATCTGCTTTGGCTGGGCGC
>JBBRMA010000152.1:0-1083 GCA_038231075.1 Myxococcales bacterium
CCGCTCGTCCTCGGGCTCGATGACCTCGCCGGGCCGGAGCGCGGCGCGGTACTCGGTCTGCTGAAACCACGGGTAGAAGTGCGCGGTGTACCCGCTCCGGCCCTCGGCGGCCGCGCGGTACTGCCCGAAGTAGGTGCCCGCCGCGCCGTTCGGCGTCGACTCGCTCACGATCTCCGAGCCCGCTTCCGGCGACGGGACGCACTCGAGGAGCGCGTTCAAGGTCTCCTCCGCGTACTCGTAGTACGCCGTCTCGGTGAGGTGCAGGCGCGAGATCGTGCCGGCCCTGCCCTTCTTCTCGGCCGCAGCCTCGCTGGCGCCGGCTTCCACGATGCGGAGAGAGGCGTCGCGGTCCGCGAGCGTCCACTCGCTCGCCGTCTCGGTTCGGAAGTTCAGCTGCAGGCCGAGCCGCGCGAGCGACTGGAAGATGACGCGGTAGTTCTTGGCGAGGAGCTTCTGCGGGGTGTGGTCGGTGATCGACTGGCAGGTCGCGACGACGCGCGCGCCGGGGACGGTCAGGAAGTGGAAGACGTCCCGCGCCTGCTCCATCGTGGTGAGGCCGATCTGGCGGGGCTTCAGGACGATGTCGCGCGGGGTCCTGCGGGCGCAGTACTCGCGCTGGATGGCGTTCAGGCGCAGCTTGATGCGCGGGCCCGCCTTCGGGACGATGTCGCAGAGGCCGGCGAAGCGCTCGAAGCGGCTCAGCCCGTAGGCGAGGAACTCTCGTCGCTCGGCGGCGTCGGCGGCCCCCTGTCGGGCGAAGGCTGCGAGGGCGGCGGCATCTTGCATTCGGGGTCGTTGGCGCGGGCGGCGCGCTTGGCGTCGTCGATGTCGTCGAGGGTCACGCCCAGGCCGCCGGAGAGCTTGGTCTCGACGGGGGCGTAGAGGCCGTTGAGCTTGGCGCGCTCCTTCGTGATGCCGAGCACCACCTGGGCGGCCTGGGTATCGCCCTGCGCGGCGAGCTCGGCGTGCGTGATGAGCAGGCGATCGAGGCGCTCGTTCTCGACCTTGCGGTACGCGTCGACGCTCTCGGTCTCCATCGAGGTCAGGAGCGCGTCGACGGCCTTGAAGGCACCGGAGCGGTTC
>JBBRMA010000153.1:0-1050 GCA_038231075.1 Myxococcales bacterium
ACATCCGGGTCACCTCGGACAAGAAGAGCGGCGTCATCAGCGTCGAGGTCGACGACAAGGACCGCCAGTTCGCCGCCGACCTGGCCAACGCCCACGAGGTCGAGATCACGAAGCTGCTCGGCCGGCTCGCCGTTTCGGAGGCGCAGCTGCGGCGGGCCTTCTTCGAGAAGCAATTGAAGGACACCAAGGAGAACCTGGTCAAGGCCGAGCAGGGCCTGCGCACAGTGCAGGAGAAGTCGGGCGTGATCGTTCTCGACAAGCAGGCCGAGGCGCTCATCGCCGGCGCCGCGCTGGTCCGGGCGCAGATCACCGAACGCGAAGTTCAGCTGAAGGTGCTGCGCACCTCGGCCACCGAGCAGAACCCCGACGTCATGCGCCTCGGCTCCGAGCTGCGGGCGCTGCGCGGCGAGCTGTCGCGGATGGAGTCGGCGCAGGGCGGCGCCGCCGGCAGCGCCGCCGACATGCCGGTCGGCCGCATCCCGGAAGCCGCCATCGACTACGTGCGCGCTCGCCGCGAGCTCAAGCTGCAGGAGACGCTGCTGGAAAGCATGGTCCGCCAGTACGAGATCGCCAAGCTCGACGAGGCCAAGGAGGGCCCGGCCCTGCAGCAGGTGGATATCGCCCTTCCGCCCGACTACAAGTCGAAGCCGTCGCGCGCGCTCATCGTCCTGGCGAGCACGCTGATCGCGTTCCTGCTGGTCTGCGTGTGGGTGGTGGTCGGTCGCTACGTCGCGCTCGTGCGCGGCGAAGATCCGGCGGCCTCGGCAGCGTGGCGCAATCTCGCCAGCGCCTGGAGCTTCAGGCGCTGAGGCGTCGATCAAGCGCACGAGCGCTGGGATCGCACTGCGCCGGAAGCGCCCGCGCCCCGGAGCGGCCGTCATCGTGACGCAGCTGAAGATTTCCGCCGAAGCGTGGCCCGCCGTCAGCCGACGCCTCGACGAAGCCCTGGCAATGGCGCCCGCCGAGCGGCGCGCGTGGCTGGAGGCGCTCGACGAGCCCGAGCCCGTCAAACAAAAGCTGCGCGACCTGATGCTCGCAGCCGCAGCTGCA